>NZ_JAQYWQ010000007.1 GCF_029379315.1 Nostoc sp. S13 | reverse complement strand
ATTGGGCATTGGGCATTGGGCATTGGGCATTGGGCATGGGGCATTGGGCATTGGGAAAGAGGAGGCAGAAGTTCTTTAATTTTTAATTTTTAATTTTTAATTTTTAATTGATTTGTCTCCTCTGCTTCTTTTCTAAGGAACTGAAAGCAGAGTCAAAATATTTTGCTGCACCATATCTGGTGACTGGTCGCCGTTGATGTTTAACAAGCAGCGACGACGGTCGTAATATTCAAGGATGGGAATGGTGCGATCGTAGAATAATTCTACACGGCGTTGCACGATTTCCGGTTGGTCATCTGGTAGCGATCGCCCCAAGGATCGGCTAACCATGACTGCTTCCGGGACTTGGAGATAAATTGCCCAATCTAGCTTTTGCCCTAAATCATCCAATAAAAAATCTAATTCTTCAGCTTGGAAGGCAGTACGGGGATAACCTTCTAACACCCAATCGCAGTTAATATCTGGTTGTCTAAGGCGTATTCGGATCAATTCAATGATCATTTCGTCTGGAACTAACTCCCCTTTTTGCATGTAGGGCTGTGCGTGGTAGCCTAGTTCACTCAGGCTAGCGTAAACCGAAAGAGAAATTCGGGGATCGGCTTTTGACCATCGAAATTCCGGCAGGGGCTGATCCCCAGATATCGCTAACCGTAAAATCTCACCTGTAGAAATCAAAGGAATATCAAAGTATCTGCAAAGCCTTTGTGCTTGAGTGCTTTTCCCCGATCCTGAACCTCCCAGAATCACCAATCTCACAACAATTTACTCCTCATCCTGTCAAATTCACTACTTTCTAAGTCTGTTTTGCCCAAACAACCGAGAAATCTAACATTTAGCGATTTTCAGAGGTTATGCCCAGCTTTTTTAAATCATTGGAACTGTAACTCATGTGTTTTCATTTTTACAACTCCTTTCAGAGAAAAGACGAAAATTTAAATTAAAATAACTCTTGACTTCAATACAAACGTAGTGTTTGACTAAGAGTGCAATTTGCCAAATCCACCACACCTGTGAAAAACAGATTTATTATACAGGCAGATTTGTCAGAATTACCGCCAGCAAAAAAGTTAATTTATTGTATCTTTTTGAACTTAACCCTATGGTTGCCCAGCTAGAAACTCAGAGTATAAATTCAACCCTTACCTTACCATATCCAGTTGAAGGACTAGTGCAAGTTTTCACTAGCTCCCATCGTAACTTTTTTACGAGCGTTATGGCTCAAGCACTGAGAATAGCAGGACAAGGAACGCCAGTATTAATAGTGCAGTTTCTCAAAGGAGGTATTCGCCAAGGACAGGATCGACCCATACAATTAGGACAAAGTTTAGATTGGATTCGGTGCGATTTGCCTCGTTGTATCGATACGCCACATTTAGATGATACGGAAAACCAAGCCTTACAAAAGCTGTGGCAGTATACACAACTAGTAGTATGTGAGGGTAAGTATTCTCTCGTTGTCTTAGATGAGTTAAGTTTAGCGATTAACTTTGGTTTAATTCCTGAAACGGAAGTTTTAGCGTTTCTGGCAAAACGTCCTCCCCACGTCGATATCATTCTCACAGGGCCAGAGATGCCCAAATCTCTCTTGGATGTAGCAGATCAAATTACAGAGATCCGCCGGAGTTATCGACCCTAAACAAAATACTCAATTCACGGTATTCTAGTAATTCGGTTTGAATTAACGTTAGCAGCCAACTTGTGATTAAGAACGATATCTGGATTACTAAAATGGCTCAACAGGGTTTGATTTCGCCCTTTGAGCCAAGCCTAATACGTCAGCTTGAGAATTTACCTGTAATTTCATTTGGTCTTAGCAGCTTTGGTTATGACATCAGACTATCACCAGATGATTTTCGCATTTTTAGGCATATTCCAGGCACTGTCGTAGATCCAAAGAATTTTAATCCTGAAAACCTAGAGCGAACAGAACTCCATACAGATGTTAATGGCAAATACTTCATTCTGCCTGCCCACTCATATGGGCTTGGGGTTGCCTTCGAAAGGCTGGAAATACCAGATAATATTACGGTAATTTGTATAGGTAAGAGTACTTATGCTCGTTGCGGAATAATTGCAAATGTAACTCCAGCCGAAGCTGCTTGGCGTGGTTACTTGACACTAGAATTATCCAATGCTTCTAGTGCTGACTGCCGCATTTACGCCAGTGAAGGAATAGTACAGTTGATGTTTTTGGAGGGAGAAGCATGTGCTGTAAATTATGAAGCACGCCAGGGTAAATATCAAGACCAGCTAAAGGGTGTAACTCTGGCTAGGGTTTAAGCTCAAAAGAATTATTTAGTTTTCTCTCTGCTTTCTTTGGGAAATTTTTGTATGTCCTGTTGCTGTACAGACTGTAAAATCTGTACAATTTGAACTCCTGTTAAAAATATAGTTGCGATAGTTAGAAGAATAGTAAAATAAATTTGATTTGTCTCAATAAAATCTTTAAGTCTACTTAATACATGCTTTCTAGAGTTTCCGGCAATTTTTTTAGACCCTTTCTGATAAGGAATAACTCCTTTTTGGACATCAATTACATAAAGTGTACAAAAAACTTGTCCTTTCTTAAGTTCAATATTTCTTTTACCTAAATTGAAAACTGTGATGGAAAGTTTTCCTTGGTATCCAGGATCTATCTTGGATGATGTATTAGATAAACCATATTGCAAAAGAGATACTTTTGGAACTACATGACCAAATCTAGATTTGGGGAATTTAACTTCTTCAGCTGTCTCAATAATGACAGTAGATCCTGGTTGAAGAGATATTTTGCCGTTATCTAACAAATCAGTTTTACCAAAGTCTCTGTGATCTCTATATTCATCACCAACTTTTAAATCATAAGTTGCATTGCTAGACTCTGTATTACGAATTTGTTTGGTGTCAAGATTCAGTATAAAAATTACGTTTCCTTCAAGACCACCAGCTTTCTCATACTCTTCCGTAGTCTCTACGACTGTTCTGTTACTACCATCCAATATAAACGGGATAACACTCATCTTTTTGTCGAGCTTAAAAACCTGTCATCTCTTATACTGTTATATTTAGTAACCTTATTCTATAAAACAGTATTTTGGAGGAAAATATTGTGTCAAAAACTACCTAATTTATTAGTGTAAATATTAGAATTACTTAGAACTTGTTACGCTGGCTAAAGTTTAAGCAATTCAAAATAAAAGTTTGAGTTTTGAATTGTAACGTAGCCAGTAGGGATCTAATATCACTCTACCCAGACGCTACTTTTCATACCATTGTGCAACCGCCCTAAATCAAACCCAAATTTCGGAACGCCTAAGCGCGAAAAGATAACAGTATAAGGAGGCTCATAAGCGAATATTTAAGGTGCTAACCTTGCCTTACCTAAACGCTGCTTTTCATACCATTGTGCGATCGCAGGTGTCCAATCTTCAAAATGAGGCCACATCATTTCACACAACTTTTGAATTTCAAGTTGAGCATCTTTCTTATTTCTCAGGTCACAAAAATGTAAGAAAGACCTTAAATTGAAACTAACTACAAAATGCTGACGATAATCAAAAGGTACTTTACCACGGCTATGTTCTTCAGACATTCCAGCCTCAAAATCAGCTTTATACCGTTTAGCTGCTTCTAGACACCACTCCAAATCTTCTGTTCGTTGCTCTGGTGAATAGTGGTACTTTTTACCCTGTCTATCAGTGTAATAACCAACTGGACGTAGGTAAAAAACATCTTCTATGTCTTTCTTACCTTCTAATACATCAATAAATTGGTTGCCTGTGTACCTAAAAGACTGAACGTCAAATGATACTCCAACACGATGAGTACGAGCCTGCTGCATGACACTGTGGGGAAAGTAGCCACAGTTGAAAACAATCTGGGGATGCTCTAGAGGCCCATAGTGTCCCCTCTCACCTGCCAAAAGTCGCTTAACAATAACTTCGCCGCTTTGTGACTCTGAGGGCCAGGAGTCGCGCTCATCAAATACGAACCCATCAGTATAATCCTGGTGCATCGCGGCATAAATCACCTGCTGCGGGTTTGGTGTTTTGGCAATAACCTCTACTCGAAATCGATGCATTAGCTGTTGGAGAATGGATTTGTGAGGTAGTTCGATCTTCTCCCAAAGGGAGAGACTATCGCCAAGGGGGTTTCCGCCATCAGAAACTACCATGACTGAAAGTGCTTACGAAGAAGGAGCGCAGCCTGTTGGTTAGACATAGCTTTGAACTCGATCCATCATATCTCTGGCTTAGACTTCTACTTGACTAGATTAAGATACTTTACAAATATTAACAACTTTGTTACACTTATTTACATAACAGAGAAGACAGGGAAAAATCCATGCGTACAAACACTGCTATAATTGACGACCAAGGCAAACTGAACAACTTTGCGATCGAGCCAAGGGTTTATATAGATGAGCAAGGCGATCGCACAGGCTTCACGCCTTTTGCAGAACTGCTCAACGGTCGTTTAGCAATGATTGGTTTTGTCTCTCTGATAGCATTAGAAGTATTCACAGGACACGGTGTCGTTGGTGTTTTGACAAGTCTGTAAAAACTGATTCCTGTAACATAACTCTCAACAAAAATTAAGAGACGGTAAATTTACCGTCTCTTAATTTATGGAAAACTTAGTGGTAAAGTAAAATATACTGATAGCAAAAGCCGTTAGTTATCAGCATAAAGTTATCAGGTAAATTATGGCTTTAACTGCTTCAACTATGTTGCCGCTAGGCACAAAAGCACCAGATTTTGATCTACCGGAAGTGGTATCTGGAAAGGCAACTTCACTTTCCACCTTTGCAGATAAAAAAGCGCTGTTGGTAATGTTCATTTGTCGGCATTGCCCATTTGTCAAGCACGTTCAAAAAGAATTAGCGCAGTTAGGAAAAGATTATTTTACAAGTGATTTAGCGATCGTTGCCATTAGTGCTAATGATGCAAAGAATTACCCAGATGATGCCCCAGAGTCATTACAAGCATTTGCCACAGAACTAGGGTTTAATTTTACGTTATGCTATGACGAAAGCCAGGAAACGGCAAAAGCTTACACAGCAGCTTGCACACCAGATTTTTTTGTATTTGATGAACAACGACAACTTGTTTATCGGGGACAATTAGATGATAGCCGTCCCAGTAATGGTAAACCTGTTACGGGCGCAGATTTACGCGCAGCCATTGAAGCAGTGCTAGCGGGTAAACGTGTTACGAGTGAGCAAAAGCCGAGTGTTGGTTGCAATATTAAATGGAAACCTGGAAACCAACCCAGTTATTTTGGTTGAAAGGGATTGGGCATTGGGAAACTTGAAGTTCTGAGGTGAATGAATGAGTCTTTAATTTTCCTTGTCTCCCTTGTCCCCTCATCCCCCACTCCCCACTTCCCACTCCCCACAACTATCAGTGTTTAATTTCCAAATTAAGTATGTAGCATCCTAGTTGGACTTTTTCTGCCCACAATTCATATTCCAGACGCAAATGCTCTGGCAAAGGATGTCCGTTGAGAGTTAGGCTACTAGTAAAATTTCGTAAACGAATAGGATCGTTTGGTTGCAATGATTCAGTTGGCAACCAATAACGACTAATTCCATAAACACCTTGTTCCCAAAAGTGACGGTAACTCACTTGAGCGTTACCTTGCATAGTCATAATTACTCGGTATGGGGAAATTTCCAGCCACAAAATTCTGGGACTACTAGGAGCGTAAGCTTTGCTCTTACTTTGGGGAAGTGTGTCCTCTGGACTTAGGACACTCTCAACTTCGCAGTTAATTAGGGGCGGTGCAGTCAATAGCAAATGGAACCGGTCAGTGTCTTTTTGATACAATGTCCCGGCGGTTTCGACAACAGACCAGATTGGTAGGTCAGTGGAAATAAGTGATAAGCACACGGGCTTGCGGTGATGGGTGAGCATGGGAGCGATAAGGGCTAATAGCTATTGAACAAAGTCAAATGAACACTCTAGCTGTCTAATAGGTCAGGGTAAGAAACTAAATAGTAAAACAGGCTTAATATTAATGAATCCGCTAATTTGTTAAGCTACACAAATGCGGATATAAACAGGTAAAATGTCAGCCTAGACAGCAAAAACGATACTTTTTCTAGAGAGAGCTAATTTGTAAGTAAAGCTTGTAAATATTCTAAGGCTATAGCCTCAAAACAGTGCGAGTCGTTGTAGATGCTAAGAAACCTTCTTGAGGGAGACTTCCTGTAGATTGGAGTAAGTTTCATACAACAAAAAGCGATAGGATACTAGGCAGCAAGTCACCAGCAGCAACTTTATTTATTGCTGCTGAACTTCTGGTGTATTCAAAAGCCAGTGTATCCTAATGTCGGCTTCTGTTAGAACCGTAGAAACTCACGAAGACTTTTCTCACAAGTTAATTATTCCGCGGCCCCCTTTTGGCTCTTTTTACGGGGTCGCATCCGGTTATCTGCGGATAAATCTATCTCTCACCGTGCTTTAATGTTGGGCGCTCTAGCCGAAGGTGAAACTGAAATTCAGTAACTTCTCTTAGGAGAAGAACTCCGCAGCACTGGTAGTTGTTTTCAAGCTATAGATGTTCAAATTTCGGAAATGAGAACCAAAATTTGAATTGCCAAGGATAATTCTTTAGCGCCCTTGGCAATTCAAATTTTGCATTTACAGCATTTTCAGGTTTATAGACCACGGTTAGGACAGGGAGTAAGGAGTAGTCTGGTTGAATCTCCTGCCCTTCTGCCCCCTGACCAGAAATAAAAAGGTACAGAGCACCTCTGTTATAAAGTTCTGATGCCTGCGGCGGGCTGTGCCAACGGATAGCGCCACGGAGAGCGAGTCCGCGAGCGTCGGAAACCTCCGCTCAGACTTGGCGCTAAATTTATTTATGGAAAAATAAAAAATGTATTTCAAGACATGCAACGCAAGAAATACGGCGGACGCTGACTCAAAGCAACTAAATTTATTTATGGTTACTGAGCTTGTCGAAGTATGGGGTTCAAAATTTTAACTTTTGAATGAGTGACTTTTGACTTCCCCGAACGCGAGTGCGTCTCCAAGAGTTGGGGCTGACCCCTGACTACTTTTACTAGAAGATGAAAGTAGTACGAAGTACACCTACAATCGCTGTATCATTGGCGCTAAATCCTTCGGGGTTGAGGAGAAAATATACACCAGGGGTAACGCTGATATTGTCATTAACCCTGTAATTAAAAAATGTTTCTAAATGGTAGGGAGTCGTGTCTTCAGGACGAGTAGCAATTCCCCCTGTAGACTGTCGGTAAAGCGGCTGTCCAAAAATCACTGCTGCTGCGTTTCCTTTACAGAATACATCTCTAAAATACAACCCGGCTGACCAGCTACTAAATGTTGTGGAAGCATCCACATTCAACAAATCGGCGAAGAGTAAAGCACCCGATACTGAGAAGGATGTTTGAGGAGTAAACCGCCACGTTACTGTTGCACCAACGGAATCCACATTGATTGGCTCATTGAGAATTGCCAGTGTGGAGTTACCACCCACGTTCCCCAACTGTGCGACATTGGGAGCAAATCGAATAGAGCCAACATCAGCGCTACTCAAACCTGTACCCAGAATGTTGATTTTGTGGTAACTGTGTGCATAGTTGATCCCAATATCAAGATTTGAAATTGGTTTTAAGGTAAGTTGGGCTGCAAGCGCTCCTGTGCCGTTAAAGAAACCTCCCCCCAAAGGTGTATTCAACAGACTACGATCTTCTGGTAAAGATGATGTACCGTTGCCATATATGACTCCGAGTCCCACTTGTTGTGAAGGATTCCACAAAAAACCAACGCCTGCAAGTAAACCTGTGCCAGAAGTACCACCTGTGATTCGTACAGCAGCGTTATAGCCTGCAAATCGAGAAATTGCTCCCTGGCTATCGCTGGCGTAGGGAGTGATGGCAGGAAACACATCTGTAATCTCTGCATTTGTTGCAGCAAATACGGCAAATTGCTGGGACAAGGGTAAAACATACGCTAGCTTGTAGAGACTAACTGAATTCGCTCCGCCATCAGGTTGTAATGTCTGGGGGTTAAAACCAGGAAATTGAGGTTCAAAGCTTAACTTGGTTGAACCGGCGCTAAGAGCACTGGAATTTGGGAATAATTGGCCTTGAATGGTTCCTCGACTATAGAGTGAATCAGTTGCTCTGAAGTTGTAAGCTTGGAGGCCCACAATTAACAAGTCTGTGCCATTAAAGCTGCTGGTGAGATTTAGCCTGACACGATTATTGAAGACAACATTGGCATCTTGACTACCTGGTTCTCCACCCGTGCCTGTTGCCAAAGAAAAAATCACTTCAGCATTAAGTTTAGTGGTGGTAGAGAATTGTTGCTTTTCTAAGGTAGCTGTGCGACCTTCTAAGGCATCTATTCGACCACGCAATGTGGCCAGTTTAGATGCGAATTCTTCTTGAAGTTTTTGGAGAGTAACTAAATCTTCTTTCCTGACTAAATCACCAGTGCTGGAAGCAATCCGCTCGTTGATTCGGTCAAGGCAAGCATTTAAGCCAGCCGCAAACTCGTAACGGGTTAAGGTACGGTTCCCTCTGTATGTGCTATCAGGATATCCAGTAATGCAACCATAGCGTTCTACTACAGATTGTAGTGCTTGGAACGCCCAGTCTGTTGGTTTGACATCAGATAATTGAGATACAGAATTGACCTGAGCGTAGACACGTTCGCGGAGGGTTTCCAAGAGTTGTGGTTTGTCGTCAGACGTTGCATCAAAGTTAGGGCTAGCAATACTAGAATCAGAGGCATACTGACTTTGACTAAGCAGAGTTTCTACTTGAGGATTAGCAGTGTTCTCTGTTGTATATTTAGTTGGGTCAATTGCGAAATTTGCTCCGGTGACATTATGAAAACTTCTTACTTTATCAAATAGCTTTAACTCTTGCTCATCAGAAGTATTCGCAGCCGCAGGATATGCTCCCAGCAAAATTAAAGCTGTAAACAAGTACAGCCAACTGACTTTTCTAATATTGATTAATTGATGGTAATTCACACCTAACTCCTCACAAAAAATACATAACACCACTGTTTGATTCAGATTACCGTCTTGTTCACTAGCTAAATGTATTGCCAGACAGGACACAATAATGCCCTCGCCCAAATAAGTTTCTTTGGAGAGTCATAAATCACCAAAAACCAAGAGTTTTACCTCGCGTTTTGGGATAAAATTAATTAGTAAGATAAAGGAGTAACAGTAACATTCTTGTCATCCTGCCCATGCTTGAGTTACTATCTTTGAGTACCTACTATAATCTGCGAGTGTGGCAGTTACTTTACCAACCGTGCATTAAGCGATCGCTTCTTCGTCACTAATGTCAGAGAAATCCCGCCCGGTAGACACCGTTATTTATTGGTTGATAAATTGTATCAATCGTCTCGTCAATTACTTTTTGTAAATGTTGTGGATAAAAGTTAATATTTTGTTTAGCGAAAGCATTGAATTCTGTATCAAACATTCGGATGATTTCGCGGGATTCATTATTGACAATTGTCGCATTTTGGATATCCCATAAAACTGGAACTGTCACCCGGCCGCTATAGTTAGGGTCAGCCTTTAGATAAAGTTGCCAAAGATACTGAGTACCGTTGACTGTATCGGGAATGCACCCCGGTTCATCGCCAAATTCCCAGCTATTTTGATCAATTTCTGCTGCAACGACCGATAAACCAATGACATCTTGGAGTCCTTTCAATTGGCGGATAATGGCGGTGCGACACGCCCAAGGGCAAGCCCAAGAAATATACAGATGATAGCGCCCCGCTTCAGCTTTCAAACCACTAGAACCATCAGATGTAATGTGGTTGCGGAAAGTTGTTGATGGACGGATAAATTTACCTTCTGAGTCTTCTTGATCCCTTTGAGATACCCACTGACCATCCTTAAGAATTCCCAAACCCATAATTATCTCCTTAGTTATTAGTCAACAGTCAAGAATCTAAAACTCTGGACTTTTGACTTTTGACTATTCAGCGTTGAGGATTTTTGGTACTTTGAAAAATTCGCGTTCTTGTTCAGGCGCATTGTTGAGGATGCTTTCCCGGTCTGGATAGGGTTGCAATTCATCCTCTCGTGTGATATTGCTGACATCAATTGCCCGTGTTGTTGGAGACACATTACTGACATCAAGTTCATTCAACTGTTCAATATAATCCAGAATATTTCCTAACTGGATAGTGAATTGTTCCTCTTCTTCTGGAGTCAATTCTAAACGAGCAAGATTAGCTACTTTATGAACTTGTTCTTGGTCAATCATATTTTTTTAGTTAGAGACGCGATTAATCGCGTCTGTACAGCAGTGAGGAGAGACGCGATTAATCGCGTCTGTACAGCAGGGAGGAGAGACGCGATTAATCGCGTCTGTACAGCAGGGAGGAGTTAGGAGTGAATGATTCATGATTCCTAACTCTTCACTTTTAGAAGAATACGTCAATTTGCGATCGCCCACTGGTTTTTAGCCAATTTTGGGCTTCGATGTAGTTATTGGGAGCCATGCGAATAGCTCGAATCCAATAGTCTGCGGCTTGGTCAAAGAGTGCTTCGCCAGCCTCGTTATCTCCAGCTTCTTTCTCTTTTTCGCCTTGGTAGTGATAAATCACGGCGATGTTGTTCAAGGCTTGGGGCATACGTGGGTTTAACTCAATTGCCTGGTGATACAGTTCTAAAGCTTTGTTGTGGTCGCCATTGCTGGCATAGATTAGCCCCATATTGTAGAGAATATAGCCGCGATCGTTGGTGTCTTCTTCTAGTGTTAAAGCTTCTTCATAATATTCCAATGCTTCAGCATATTCCCCTTCTGCTTGGGCCGACATGCCATCTCGATAATAAACAAACGCTTCTTTAGCTTTTTTGTTGGTTGGCAGGATCTTCAGGATGATATCTGCCATAACTGTAAAAGATTTGTCAACAAAATTATCGTTTTTTTGTGTTCTTGGCATATTTTTCTCTGGATATTGGGCATTGGGGCATTGGGCATTGGGCATTGGGCATTGGGCATTGGGCATGGGGCATTGGGCAATAATCAATAGTTTTTTTCCCTGTTCCCCATCTCCCTCATCTCGCCAATCCCCTAGCACACTCAATAGCTAATTTAACTGATTTGCGGGTGCATTCTGATCACTGAGGGGTATGATGCATTCCGAACTATTATGCCGGGCGTTATTGACCAAGGTGCTAACTGGATAGGCAGTCATTGCTGGCGCTGGATAAGGACGCAATAGTTGCTGTAAGGTTTGGGGTGTTTGTACTTGTGAATCTAGCCATAAATCGTAATCTTGCGGGTCTAGAATCACTGGCATCCGCTCGTGGATAGGTTGGAGTAATTCGTTAGCTGCCGTTGTCAAAATTGTACAAGAGATTATTTCCTCGTCAGCAGGCGATCGCCATTTCTCCCACAAACCTGCAAAGCCGAAGGGTTGTCCATCTTGAAGGCGAAAATAGAATGGCTGCTTCTTACCTTGTTGCCGTTGCCACTCATAAAAGCCATCAGCTAGCACTAAACAGCGTCTGTGCTTAAAAGCCGAACGAAAAGCGGGTTTTTCGGCAACAGTTTCTGCCCTAGCGTTAATCAGCTTTGCCCCCATTCCTGCATCTTTCGCCCATGACGGAATTAAGCCCCAATGCAACTGCTTAAATTCACGCTTTTCACTTTCGGGATTTTGTAACACTGTTGCCACCATTTGCGTAGGTGCAATGTTATATTCTGCTGCTAAATCTGGAACTGCCTCAACACGGAAAAGTTGAGCTAAACTTGCTGCCGACTGGTTTAGAGTAAATCTTCCACACATACTTTTATTCTCGACCACTGACTAAATTAAACATCTCAATCTAGAAATAAATAATACTTTTTTGATTTTCTTGAATAATTTTATCTAGTACTCAGAAGCCAAATATCAAAACAATTATCCGGTTTTGGCAAAATATTTTGGTAAAATATTGTATTTTGAACCTTCACTTATCAACATATTCCTAACTGGATTTTAGCATGGAACTACTGCGTTTGTACGATTTTTTACCTTCTGGTAATGGTTATAAGATACGTCTTTTATTGACACAACTAGGTATACCTTTTGAGAGGGTAGAGCTTAACATCTTGAAAGGGGAGACTCGAACACCAGAATTTTTAAGTAAAAATCCTAACGGTAAGATACCTCTTCTGGAAATTAAGCCAGGGAAATACTTGGCAGAATCAAATGCCATATTGGTGTATCTGAGTGAATGCACAGAATTTTTACCCTATGACCGATTTTTACGATCGCAGGTGCTGCAATGGTTATGCTTTGAACAGTATAGCCATGAACCTTTTATTGCTACATTAAGATTTTGGATTTCTATTTTAGATAAAACTGAAGAATATAGTGAAGCTATCAAGCAAAAACGTGAATCAGGTTATGCAGCACTTAACTTGATGGAAAAACACTTAAGTTCTCACACTTTTTTTGTGGCAGAGCGTTACACGATTGCTGATATTGCCTTATTTGCTTACACTCATGTAGCTGATGAAGGTGGGTTCGATTTAGCACAATTTCCTGCTATCCAAGCTTGGATAGAACTCGTCAAAGCTCAACCCAGGTATATCAGTATTACACAAGCTTAAACAATTCCTAATTCCAAAGCCAAAATGAATACAGTGTAAGCGTTTTATTAATTTGAAATCGTTGGTTTATTTGGGCCACATTCTACTAGATATCTGTATCAATTTCTATCAACTTTTGCCGGGCGGACAAACCTGACTTAATTCTGATATGAGATTTGTTTAGATCAAATTTATCTGCTAGTAGTTTAATTAACTCTTCATTCGCCTTACCATCGACTGGGGGCGATTTTAAATACACAGTCAGACTGCCATCAGGTTGTTCTTCAATCTTTTGGTGTTTTGAATTAGGTTTAACCTTAACTTTTTTTTGCATAACCTATTCATACTAAAAACAAAAAGACTCTTACCTAAATGTAATACATGAGTTCCTTCTGTTTTCGGATTGCTCTTCGTTCACAAAGGTCTTGCAGTGTATATTTTTCCAAAACGGAGTTGGCAGCCTGACGTGCTTCCTGCCAGACTTCCTGAATTAGCTCACCTTCTACCGTGTTGGGAGTCGGCTCACAAGTAGAGACAACAATATCTGACCCTTCCATGCAGCTAAAAGCATCCAATACTGTAATCTTCTGGGGGTCTCGTGCCAGAACATAGCCACCTTTGGCTCCGCGTATACTGTTAATTAAACCTCCACGCCTTAATGTTGCTAGGAGTTGTTCCAAATAACGGTTTGGTATGTCTTGCAATGCCGCTATCTCTCGAATTTGCAGGGCTTCACCCTTAGGGTAGCAGGCTGCCAACTCTAACAGGGCTAGAAGTGCGTATTCTGATTTGTTAGAGATTACCACAGGCGTAATATTTTCAACTCACATTTAAAGATAAAAAGTCTTTGAGTTCGTTTCCCTAAGCTACTGTTAAGAAAAACTTTACAATCAACTTATTGTTGACCGGTTAACTTTACTTTAAAGACCTTAATGCATAAAAGCAATTATATTTCCTTTTTAATTCAATAAAAAAAAATGATTAATTATTTTCGACTTTATTATTCTGCAACTTTGGACTATCGAATTGGAGGGCAGCAAAATTCTTAGTGGAAGTCGTTATACAGGCAAATTTCTGGAAAATGGCAGAATGACTGTAAAGGTAGTTCCCGCACTGATCGCACTTTCGACAATAATCTCGCCCTGATGTAAATCTACAGCCTGCTTGACGATGGACATCCCCAATCCCATTCCTGAGATATTGCTGGCATTACTGGCGCGATGAAAGGGTTCAAAGATGTGTTCGATGTCAGAAGGGGGAATGCCAATACCAGAGTCTTGAGTCTGGAATATAGCTTGATCGTTGGCAGTGGTGACAGAAAATCTAATTATACTGCCAACGGGAGAGTATTTTAGACAATTCGAGAATAAATTACTCAAAATTTGCCGCAGTAGTTTAGCGTCTAAGTTAGCTGATGTGCATTGGCACTCGCCGCTAAAAACGATCGCATGTTGTGAGCGATCGCTCTGTTGTAATTCTTCTAAGAGATCGCGGCAAAATTCCACCAGATTCAGGGGTGTTGGATTCAATTCTAACTTGCCTGTTTCATCCTGACTCAGCATCAATACATCATTTAACAACTGGGTCATGTGCATAACTGATGTTTGAATGCGACGCAGGTGGGTATTTTGTCGTTCGTCGCTCCATAGATGGCGATAATGTTCTAGTAGTTCCGCAGAAGAGTGGATGGTTGCCAAAGGGGTGCGAAACTCATGGGAGGTGATGGTGAGCAAACGAGATTTAAGTTCACTAAACTGCCTTTCTTTGGCAAGCGCTTGTCGCATCGCCTCTTCTGCACATTGCAGCTTGGCTTGGGTTCGCTTGCTTTCGCTAATGTCCCGGAATAGCCAGCGCAGACCGACTAACTTACTATATTGATTACGGATAGCAACCATCTTCACGGCAGCAATAATCGGCGTTCTATTACGTGGTCGCAGGTTTACTTCCCACTCTTGGATTTTCCAGTCTGGAATTTCGGCATGATCGCGCAGATTAGCCAGTTTCAAATCAAAAGCAACCAATTCTTTCTCAAGCACATAAATCTCCAGGAGTTCGCCTAAAAGGAAACTCTTGGAAATGTTTAGGAGGGTAGTGGCGGCAGAATTAGCTTCCTGAATTACCCCTTTGGTATCAGTTACCAAATAAGCGTCTGGTACTTCTTCAAACAGTTCTTGGTAGCGTTGACGTTGTGCCACCAAATCCTGTTGAGTGTTAAATAATTCTTCATTCTGTTCCTGTAGGTCTTCATTAGCTATTTGCAGTTCTTCCAAAGCTAGGTGGATTTCTTGGAATACTGCGGTGAGGAGTTCAATATCTTTTTGTGCTTTTTGCTGTTCACTTTGGCGTTGCAAAAGGGCGACGCGCTTACGCATATTCTCTAACTGTAAAGCTAAATCGTCCACATTCACTCTCTTACTCCTAATTTGGATATCTAAAGTTGGGTTTTATTTGAGATTCCCTACTTGGATGATCTTAGCTTTTGGAGTTTAATACTATATGCATATTGCAGTGGTGGCTACTTCACTATTTTTGTCTGACAATGTTGCTTAATTTGGCTCTTAAATCTGCCCATTTGATGCCTTCTAGGCTGGGCAAAACAAGATGAGCCGCTCCAACTCGTTCAGCCGGGCCAAGTCCTACTACCCACATACCAGCAGCTAGAGCCGCCTCAACACCTGCTGCGGCATCTTCCACAACTACAGATTGCCCTGGTTCGAGTCCTAACTGCTTGGCTGCGTACAGAAATAGGTCGGGTGCTGGCTTAGGTTGATCTACACTATAACCGTCAGCGATCGCATCTACTTTATCAGCAATGCCCAACCGCTCGATCACTGTCTGGGCATTTTTGCTAGCCGAACCAATACCAATCTTAATCCCAGCTTGGCGCAGTTCATCCAAGAGGGCGATCGCACCTGGTAACAAATCCTTGGCTGTCATCTTTTGGAGCAATTCCAGATAATAGCGATTTTTCCGCTCCATCATCTCCTGGATTTGTGCTTCCGAATACCGTCTATCCCCAAGAATCAGCATTAGGGAAGCACGACGGGATACACCCCGCAGCGCGTCGTTAGACTCACGATTAAATGGTATATCCTCTTCATCTGCTAGCTTTTTCCAAGCTAGATAGTGAAGTTCTGCTGTATCTGTTAACACACCATCTAGGTCGAAGATGAATCCTTGGATGTTGGGCATTGGGTATGGGGGATTGGGCATTTGTACTGACTTGTACTGAGCGGGGTCGAAGTAGCCTTGTCCAAGTATTGGGGATTGGGCTTTGGGGATAAGGGGTAATGGGGAAGCAGAGGAAGATGAGGGGGGATTTGGGGAGAGGGAAAGTTGGAGATATTCTAGTTGACGAGTGATATCTTGGGCGACTTGTCCCTGATGCAGATCGAAGTCGTGCCATTTCCCGCGCCAGTGCAGTTTAAACTTCAGGCGCGTCCAGCCTGGGGGGAGGTGGGGGTTGGCTACAGGGCCATTTTCGGTTAGTTGGATGCCGCCGAACCCAAAAATTACAGCTTGCCAAATGCCACCAGCACTAGCGCCGTGAATTCCATCGTTGGTATTACCTCGGTTATCTTCAAGATCCACCATTAACGCCCGCATAAACAGTTCGTAAGCTTCGGTTAATTTGCCCAAATCTGAAGCTAAAATGGCTTCAACTGCTGGGCCAAGGGACGAACCATAGGTAATATCGGTGCGGGGTGCGTAGTAGTCCCAGCTTGTCTGCAATGCTTTTTGGTTGTAGGGAAAATCTGCTGATTCTCGCATTAAATATAGGAGCATTAATACATCTGGCTGCTTGAGTACTTGACATTTGTTGATTTTCTCAATACCCAAGAGCGGTTGCATGGAGCGATCGCGTGGTTCATAGTCTGCTAAGTTAATATCTTCTAATTGGAAAAATCCCTCGAACTGCTCAATTAGTTCTGTTGATGGGTCATAGAGAAATAATATTTTGGCGATGATATCTTGCCAGTGTGATCGCTCCTCTGAGGTCAGCTTTAGTTTCTGTTCTAGTTCGCTGGCTTGTTCGGGGAAATTGTCAACCAACCAATCATAAACTGCGATCGCTTTCTCTAAATGCCATTGTGCCATGCGGTTTGTAAAGGCGTTGTTGTGGACAAATTCATGGTATTCATCCGCTCCAATCACTCCCCGAATTTCATACTTTTGGCGCTCAGGATTGAATTCTACCCGGCTACTCCAAAAGATAGCGGCATCCAAGATTACCTCTGCACCGCGCTTTTGCATCCAGTCATCATCACCAGTAGCTTGCCAGTAGTTCCAAATAGCGTAGGGGATATCTGCATTGATATGGATTTCCTGATCCCGGCACCAAATCCGCACGTCTTCACCATAAAAATCACTGCCTATAGCCCAACGTGGTGTCACTTCATCTCCGGTAACAGCACTTTCCCAGGCAAACATTGCCCCTTTATAGCCGTAATGGGCTGCCTTGCGTCTAGCTCCATCTAAAGTATGCCAACGGTAACTAAGTAAGTTGCGGGCGATCGCTGGTTGGGTAAACACAAACAAGGGCTGCATAAAAATTTCTGTATCCCAAAAGATATGACCGCGATAGCCAAACCCTGAAAGAGTTTTCGCCGGAATGCTCACCCTATCATCATGCTTTGGAGCAGCAATCAGCAGCTGAAACAGATTGTAGCGAACAGCAAACGCAGCTGTGCTATCCCCTTCAATGAGGATGTCACTTTGCTGCCAAACCTCATGCCATGCCTGTTCATTGGCTTTTAGTAATGTTGCGTAGTCTGACAAGTGCGCGAGTTTTTCTTGAGCTGCTGAAACTGGTGTTTCAGTCTCCCGCGAGGTAAAAACCGTCACTAATTTATCCACAGTTACGGTCTGTTGCGCTTTCGCGAAGAACGTTGTGCTCAAGCTCGGATAACCAGGTGCGGTATTGACTTGTAAAGATGCTTCAGTGCCTAATATTCTTACCTTAGCCGCCATACCGAGTTCAATTTGGGAATTGCGGGTGGAACGTTGCAACCAGATTCCTTGATTAGTCTTGCCCTGGTCTAGTCCTTCCCAGTGATTCAAACCCTGATTTTCTGGATAGCCATTAATACTAGCTTGAACTTCGATAAACCCATCAAAATTTACTGGCGTTAAATGGCAGCGTAGCGCCAACACATGGGGATCTGCAAGACTAGCAAAGCGTTCAAAGCTGATGTCTATGGTGTTTCCACTGGGAGAGCGCCAACGCAAGGAACGGCTGATAAGTCCGTAGCGTAAATCAAGCTGCCGATCATAGCGCAATATCTCACCTTGATCAAGACGGAAGCGATCGCCATTCACAATCACCACTAAGGGTAGCCAGTCAGGGCAATTTACCAGTTCAGTGTACACCACCGGCACATCATCGTAGACACCGTGGATAAAAGTAGCTGGCGAGCCATGAGGATAACCTTCCTCAAAACTGCCTCTTGTTCCCAGGTATCCATTGCCGATTGTAAAAACGGTTTCTTTAGAGTGCAATTGCTCAGGGTCAAACTGGGTTTCAATTAATATCCAGTCTGTGTAGATAAAATGGCGAGAACGACCTTTTGTGTCCATAAATTAGGGAGTCGGGATTTTGAGGTGGATGAACGGAGTTCCGAGGTAGATGAACGGAGTTCCGAGGTGGATAAACGGAGTTCCGAGGTGGATAAACGGAGTTCCGAGGTGGATGAACGGAGTTCCGAGGTGAATGAACCGAGTTCCGAGGTGGATGAACGGAGTGTCTAATTCTCCTTGTCCTCTTGTCCCCTCATCCCGCACTCCCCACTCCCCACTCCCTCACCCCCCATATGCTTTTCCAAAATTTTTTCGGCTCTGGGTTTATAAATGAGATGAAATAAGGCTTCCATGTACCGATCTCTGGCTTCGTTATTTTCGGGAGCAACAAAGTTCCAAAAACTAAACATTTTAGCAAGCAGTAGTAATTGATTGCTATGTAAATGCCAATTATATTTGTGATGAATTCGCTGACTCATCCGTTCTGATACTTCCTGCCAGTATTGAGCATGAGTATCGCATTTTTCAAGGAAGTCTAAAATTTTCTTTGCTGTGCCTTCTAAGTCTGTAGGATTAACATTAAACTCGTTTTCTTCGTTCTCGATAATTTCTAAAGAACCGCCAAATTCAGTAGCGAAAGTAGGCAAGCCGGAAATCATCGCTTCTAAAATACTCCGTGCGAAGGATTCAAAGCGGGCAAAATGGATATAAATTCCTTGAGAATCTGCAACTACTCGGTAGGCTTCGGCGAGTTCATTGCTGGGGATACGCATCCCCAGCCAGCGAATCTTGCCATTGAGATGATATTGATCAATAATATCGTATAGTTTTTGAATTTCTTCTGCTTCGTCTCGGTTTATAGCTTCATCTGGATGCAGTTTACTACTTAAGAGAATCAGGTTACAACGCTCTTGCAACGCTTGACTTTTACCAAAGCATTCAGCTAAACCAGTCAGATTATTGATTGAGGTGATGGTATCAACCACAAAGATTGGTCGCTTGTTATGGTGATCTATGTTACCAAATATTTCGGGGTCTTCGCGGCTAAAAAGTAGGTCGTGGACTTGGGCGCGAAGGTTAGAATCTCGTTCTTCTTTTTGGCTATAGGGAAAGAAAATATTCTCATTTATTCCCGGCGGCACTAAGTTGAATTTAGGGCTAAACAAATCAATGCCATCAACTACATGATACAACTGCGGCATCGTAAAGCACTTGTACGACTCATATTGACCTATGGTGTCGGGTGTGCCGACAATTTCTTGATAGGACGATGTGATGATGAACTCGGCTGCATTCATGCTAATCAAATCGGCAGTGAATTGTACTGAGAAATGATATTGGTCTTCTAAATCTTGCCAATATAAATTACTAAATAGATATTTCGGCTTTTCCAAAGAATGGGCAATGTTGCACTGCGTAACTTTCATCCGGCGAGATAAGAGAAAGGCTACTAAGTTACCGTCGCTGTAATTACCAATAAGCAGATTAGGTTTGCGCTGGAATTCAGCTAGTAATTCTTTTTCTGCATCTAGAGCAAATTGTTCTAAATAAGGCCAAATCTCAAATTTAGAAATCCAATTGTTGGTGATTTCTGGATTGAATTCACCAAAAGGAACCCGCAAAATCCAAGCATTTTCAGTATCTTGGACTTTTTCTAAGCGCAGGTTGCAAAATGTCCCTTCACAGTTAGGGATTAGCCGAGTGAGAATAATTACATGGGGTTTAATGCCCAGCAGGTCGAGACCAGCGAGTTTGATTTGTTCACGCAGTTCGTTTTCTAAGCTGCGAGCTTGTTCGAGGACATAGATAACTTGACCGAGTGTTTCATTTCTTCCCAAAACATCTTCCTGTCCCACCCAACCGTGAATGGAAATGAGAACGACGCGAAAGACAACGGGGACACGGGCGACAAATGTTTCTAAGATGCCAGGTTCTGGGGAGTAAATAAGTCGGTCGAGGAGTTCTAGGGTTCCCTTGACTCGCGCCGCAGTGTTACCCCAACCCGGCTCAAAGCCTAGTTCTCGGAAGTCAAAGCTAAATTTTTCATAGGGTTCATCAGGCTCAAGCTGACTTAGGAATTTCAGCGCTTGCTTAATTTGTTTGCCTAAGTGAATACTGGAGGTAATGCGATCGCTCAACAGCAGGGGAATACCATCATATTGCTGCCCATGTAATGCTTGAAATAACTTTTCTAACCAATATTCCGGGTCAGTCAACAATTGATTACACAGGTAACGGTTGAGAAAGGCTAAACCTTGACCGATATTTCTGGCATCGTCGATTCTTAAGGAACTCTCATAGAAGGGGTGGAGGTCGATTTCGAGGATGTGGTTTTGGTAGCGGTTGACTAGGCGATCTCTCACATCTAGTAGCGCTTGAAGTGTCATCTGCTCGAACTTGCTAAAGTCGGCTGTCAGTTGCCAAACTTCTTGATTAGCAATTCGAGTCCGAATCACGAACCAAATACTTTCCTCTTCAAGAATTATTTCGTGAGTGTAATGTATCAGTTTGCCAACAGAAGAAGAGTAGTAAAAATAGGCTGGCTTTTGGGATTGATGACAGTAGTCGCCAAAAGCTTGCAAAATCTCATTTCTCAGGAAGTAACGCTTACCTGAAGCACTCAACGCATAAATAAACTGATGCATATCAGTTTTTTCATCACCGTTGAAGACACCTTGAACTAGTTCATACATGATGACGAATTCCAGAAATTTAGCTAGGTCACGACCTCATTTTTCTTTCCGGTCTCCAGTTCTGTGAGGTACATTTCCCCCATAATGGTAAATAACCATAATAACCGATACAAAAATACTAACAATTATTAACAATTGCCAGTTCGTCTTCCTGAAAGTGTCGGCACTATCCAGTCCACAGGCTAATATGACTAATTTAGCCGCATCTGAACTTAAGTCAGACTTAAAACTGCAATGTTCACGGTTAAATATTCGTTGTGAGAGTAATAGAGATAATTTTTTCTCACCATAGCTAGTTTCTAACCCCCGACTTAAGTCGAGGGTTTTTAGTGCTGAAAAATTAATTTTTAATTTTAATTTTATTCGGATGCTGCTAATGGGGTTCAGCTTTTAGATGCAGCCTCAATCGTCTTCCCAAGATTCGTGATTGAGTAGGTCGATAATTCTATCTCTGAGTAGAAATTCATTTTTTTCTAACTCAAGCTCAAAATTAACCCAGTCACTATGAGGAATATATTTACAGATGGTATAAATTGGCTGTTGACGGTTAACAAGTCTCTTTTTAACAAGTTGAAGTGCTTCTTCCTTGATCACCTCAATGTCGTATTTAACCGTAATGTTCATAGGTCGTTCCTTTGTTTCCAATCAAGGAATTAAGAATCTAAACAATAGTTGCTTTGACTCTCCCTTAAACTTATCAAATAAAATTGGCGAGAATTGTGAAGAATCAAGACATTAACCTTTGCTGTAAGTTAGATATGTCATTAAGCTACTATTTGGGTCTCCAAGTATACCTCCTTTAGAGAGATTCTTACACAGCCAAAAGGCTAGTACAACAAGCTATAAACACCAAAAGAGGATGTAGATGCTCTGGGAGGGACTTGCCAAAAGGTAAGCTAGGGTAAAGAACATTCTCTAGAAAACTTATACTATGCTCCTGAATCTTGATAAAGTTCGTCAATATTTTCCTGCCCTAGCTGGTGAATGGACTTTTTTCGATAATGCTGGCGGGTCACAAACCCTGAAAAAAGTAGTAGATAGAATTAGCGAATATCTCCTGAGTTCTGATGTCCAGTTGGGAGCTTCTTATGCAGTGTCTCAACTTGCAGGAGAAAGATTGGCTTTAGCAACTAGGGGAATGGCGACTTTCATTAATGCCAATTCTTTTAAAGAAGTGGTTATGGGCCCATCTACTACAATGATGTTGAAAGTTCTCTCCATTTGTCTGGGTCAAACCTTCACACCTGGTGATGAGATTATTGTTACTAATTGTGACCATGAGTCAAATATTGGTGCTTGGGTGGCTCTTGAAAAACAAGGAATGAAGGTTAAAGTGTGGCAAATTCGCCCAGATACCTTGGAACTTCATTTAGCAGATTTAGAACCATTGATGAGTCAGCGCACCAAACTAGTAGCCTTGACTCATGCTTCTAATGTTCTGGGAACGATCAACCCGATCAAAGAAATTGCTGCATTTGTACACGAGCGCAACGCGATGATTTGTGTAGATGGTGTAGCTTATGCACCTCACAGATTAGTTGATGTCCAAGATTTAGATGTTGATTTCTATACTTTGAGTTTTTATAAAGTTTATGGTCCACATCATGCCTTACTTTATGGTAAAGAAGAACATTTATTAAAATTGCCTGGTCTTAACCATTATTTTATTGAACAGACAGATATACCTTATAAATTTCAGTTAGGGAACGTCAATTTTGAATTAAGTTATGGAATGTTGGGTTTATGTGATTATCTCAGTGAATTAGCACAACTGCACTACGGCAATCAAACTGCACCTGATTTGAGAAATCAAATGGTGCAGGCGTTTGATTTAATTAGCATACATGAAGAAAAGATTAGCGATCGCCTACTAAATTACCTCAACAGCAAATCTAATGTGCGAGTGATTGGTCAATCAAAGGCTGACCGTCAATTTCGTGTGCCAACTATATGTTTTGTGGTAGATGAAATAAATAGCTCAACCATTCCGGTAAAAATTGATCAACATTACATTGGAATTCGCTATGGGGACTTTTATGCTAAACGGCTGATTGAATACCTGGGGTTAGCATCGCAAGGCGGAATAGTCCGGGTAAGTATGGTGCATTACAACACACTTGAGGAAGTTAACAGCTTGATTGAGGCTTTTGATCAGATATTTTAATACTGGGCATTGGGCATTGGGCATTGGGCATTGGGCATTGGGCATTGGGCATTGGGCATAAGGAAGAAACTTGTTCAATAATTCTCCCTTGTCCCCCTTGTCCCCATCGTCTCCCTCAGCTTCCCCTGCTCCCCCTGCTCCCCCTACTCCCTCATCCCCCCTACTCCCTATTACCCGTTAAAAAGCTGCAAAACTTGCACCTCTTCTTGTGGGGAAATTAATGTTTTACCCATCGGTAGAACAGCTAAGGCATTGGTTTGAGCTAAATTAATTAAATTGCCAGAACTGTGACTACCACCAGCTTTGTGAAATTCGTAAATCCCATCAATTAAATGCAATTTACCCCAAAGGTAAGTTTCATTCTTGCCGTCCGATCGCAATTCATCATGCGATCGCACTTTCAAAAATACTGGCTCCCAAGCTTCAGTAATTCCCGAAAGTTTCTTGATTGCTGGTAGCACAAACCGCCAAAATGTCACTAACACAGCACCAGGGTTTCCTGGTAAACCAAAATAGAGTGGGGAGTGGGTACAGACGCGATTAATCGCGTCTGTACTGGGGAGTGTGGCGACGGTGAGGGGTTTTCCGGGCTTTATCTGTACAGCCCGAATATGGATTTTTGCTCTTAGTGACTCTAGAATTTTGTCAACATAATCATAATCTCCCACTGAGACACCACCAGAAGAGAGAACTATATCAGCGATCGCCACGGCATGGGTAATGACTTTCTCCAGAGCAACTGGATCATCCTTAACAATACCTAAAATTAACGGTTCTGCCCCACTCTCCTTTACCAAAGCTGCGATCGCATACTGATTAGAATCCACTATCTGTCCTGGTTGCAGTAGTTTATCAACTGATACCAACTCATCACCAGTAGAAAAAATTGCTACACGCGGACGACGATAAACACTTAATTGCTGACATTGTGCTGCTGCCAATACGGCAATTTCTGGGGCATTTAACTTAATTCCTGCTGGTAGTAGTTGTGTTCCAGCTTGATAAAAAGATGCTTTATGTCTGACAAATTCTTGCGGTTTTGGCGTATCTAGGATAAATACGCGGTTTTCCTCTTGGCGTGTCTTCTCTTGCATAACTACAGTATCTGCCCCTGCTGGCATCACCGCACCTGTGAAAATCCGCGCTGCTTGCCCTGGTTGAATCGTAGACTTGGGCTGATACCCAGCCGGAATCTCTTCAACAATTTCTAAAATGGCTGGTTGTTCGGCGCTAGAGTCCTGTACATCTTCGTAGCGAACTGCGTAGCCATCCATTGCCGAATTATCCCAATGAGGAAAATCTAGCGGACTGGTGACAGGCACTGCCAAAATCCGACTAGCGGCTGCCAATAAATCGACAACTTCTATATCCCGTTGATCATCCAACGGTTGTACTAAATTTAAAATAATTGCTTCTGCATCGCCGACTGATAACATAGCGATCGCCTCCGACTTTTTCTTTTATCCCTGTAAAGTAACACTGAGTCTACTCTTGGGTAGCTTTGTCTAGATTTCTATGAGCGGTAAATCCCAAACTACACGCTACTAGTAAACCTATAATTATGCTTCCTTCGGAGACTTTGGATACCTGAACCAAATTGTTACTTAAATATAGTATTTGCTTTGTGCCTGCTGCATCTCTATTGTTAAAACCAAATTCTTTAGCTAGAACCTCATTACTAAAACCTTCGTTTATGAGTGCGAGATTATTATTAAGCCATGTGTCGCCAGGAAGTTCATCATCCTTGCCAACATCAAAGCGGCCAAAGATTTGCTGGGTAGTGTTATCAAAGTTGAATCTCAAAAAGCTGTAGTTAGAGACACCATTAAGCACTGGAGTGAAACTATTTATGAGAGTACTCAATGGATCAAAGAAGGAAATTGAGAGAGATTGCGGCACTATACTCTCATCCTAAGCCCTTTGGGCAGGCTGCGCGAACGGACACCCTAGCCCCTGCTGTATGTTGCATCCATGACGTGTAATGGCTTAAGGCAGGGTATAAGAACGCTTAATCCTATTCTTAAGTCGTGCAGTTGGCAGGCAGTTGTATAAATTTATGTTAGCTGGTTTTTGTTTGTTTACAGCGCAGCAAGTAGCCAAGTCATCACCTTAATATTAAAAACAGGAGCAATCATTATTTCCCAACCCTAAATAAAAATACTTGTTTTGTATGACAATCGAACGAGTTCCCCAAAAACACTATCCCAAAGCTGAAATTGGGCGGCGAGGTATGGCATTAGGACTAGATTTTCTTGGTGTCTGGTTAGTCAGTTCCCTACTGGGAAGCGGCGATATCGGTATTCAATTTGTTGAAATCCTAGTTTTTGTAATACTTTGGCTAGTTTTGCGGGTGCTGGTGGTATATAACAATCAAGGGCAAAGTTTAGGGCGTTGGGCGTTCGATTTAAAGGTGTTGTCAGTCGAAGATGGGCAAGTAATGGGCAGAATTCCAGATTTGCCCTCACTGCTGAAGCGAGAGGCGATTATCGGCTTGGGTGCCCTTTTCGTGTCAATTGCCCTGAGCAATATTAGAGCCAATCCCACTGCTATACTGCTAGTAATTCCTCTAGCAATTGATTGTGGCACTGCCTTCTCTGATGCCCAGATGCGGCAGGCTTTACACGATCGCTATTGCGGAACTTTCATCGTTTCGTCGCGTCGTGGCTACTCGCTCGATATAAAAATCAAAAGATTAGTTGAAAATATGCGGCGAAATGTGAGACGATAGTCATTTGTGTTAATTCTCTTCAGGCTTCACTGTTTGTAAGATTATGGCTAAGAGTAAAGGTGCCCGCATAATTGTGACACTAGAGTGTACCGAGTGTCGGACAAATTCAAACAAGCGTTCTGCTGGTGTTTCCCGTTATACCAGTACAAAGAATCGTCGTAACACTACTAACCGGCTAGAACTGAAAAAGTTCTGCACCCACTGCAATAAACATACCGTTCACAAGGAAATTAAGTAAAGATGAGTTATTTCCGTCGTCGCCTTTCTCCAATCAAGCCCGGAGAACCAATCGATTATAAAGATGTAGATTTATTGCGTAAGTTTGTCACAGAGCGGGGTAAAATACTGCCACGTCGGATTACTGGGCTGACGTCTCAGCAACAGCGAGAGTTGACATTAGCAATTAAACGTTCGCGGATTGTGGCTTTGTTGCCATTCATCAATGCGGAAGGCTAAAAAGAGTGATGAGTTATGAGTGATGAGTGATGAGTTAAGAATCAAAACTCCTAACTCCTAACTCCTAACTTAAAACTATTTAAACTGTTCACCAAATTAAAGTGCGAGAGTTGTGGAGAAGGGGACGCTAGTTGAATTTAGGGTTCAAGGCGATCGCCGTCTGGGCATCGTAGAACGTCCAGACGGTAAAACCCGCTGGTTTGTGGTAGATGAACGTGGTCAATCCCACAGCCTCGCGCCTAGACAAATTACCTATACAGTTACCAAAGAGACTTACAAGCCCTCTGAAATTGCCAGCTTTTTGGAGCAGGTCAAGGCTTATTTAGATCCATCCAGCTTGGAAGTAGCTTGGGAATTACTGGTTGAAGATGGGGAAACAATCACCCCAGACCAAATGGCGAATCTGCTATTTTCAGAATCAGCCGCGCCTCATTGTTACGCCGCCTATTGCTTGTTATCAGACGACAAACTCTATTTCAAGCAAAAAGGAGACGCTTACGAGCCGCGAACTGCGGCTCAAGTGGCAGAACGCAAGCACCAACTGGAAGTAGAGGCACTAAAAGCTAAGGGACAGCAGGAATTTTTAACTCGCGTAGAGCAGGCACTCAAAGGTGAAGCAGTAGAGTGGCGGCGCCACGATCGCCAGCGCTTAGAAGGACTAGAAAAATACGCAGCGCTGCTTGCTGACACTGTGCGGACGGGGGTCAATTATGACTCCTTGGCTCGTGCTTATCCGCCAAGCGCTCCAGTATTAGAAACTATGACCATGCTGGGACGGCCCACAACACCGCAAGGAGCCTTTCAACTGTTGGTGGATTTGGGTTGCTGGAGTCCTTATGAAAACTTGTTCCTGCGTCGTTCTTCAATTCCGATTCAATTTCCTAATAAGGTATTAGAAGTGGCGCAACAGCGTTTGGATTTCCCGCCGATTGACTCAGATACAAACCGCCTGGATCTGACTCACCTGAAGGTCTACACCATTGATGATGAAACTACCACAGAGATCGACGATGGTCTAAGTTGGGAAGTACTCCCCGATGGACGGGAACGCCTGTGGGTGCATATCGCCGATCCGACTCGATGGTTAGTACCAGAAGATGAATTAGATTTGGAAGCCAGAAAGCGGGGTAGCACAGTTTATTTACCTACGGGGATGATTCCCATGTTCCCAGAGGTATTAGCAACTGGGCCAATGAGTCTAATACAGGGACAGGTTTGTTGCGCCCTCAGTTTCGGGATTGTTTTAGGTACAACTGGGGTAGTAGAAGACTATAGCATTCATACCAGCTTGATTAAGCCGACTTATCGCCTCACCTACGAAGATGTAGATGAAATGCTGCAATTACGGGTACAAGCAGAACCGGAAATTGCCGCGATCGCCACTTGGGCACAGAGGCGCAAAGCTTGGCGTTACGCCCAAGGGGCAATTAGCATCACTATGCCCGAAGCGATGATCAAAGTCAAAGATGACGAGATCAACATTGACATTTTGGACGATTCCCCGTCGCGGCAAGTGGTAGCAGAAATGATGATTCTTGCCGGTGAAGTTGCAGCTCGTTATGGTAAAGCCAATAACATACCTTTGCCCTTTCGTGGTCAGCCGCAACCAGAATTACCTCCAGATGAGGAATTACTTCAGTTACCAGCCGGATTCGTTCGCGCTTGCGCTATGCGTCGTTGTATGCCCAAGAGTGAAATGAGCATTACGCCTTTGCGTCATGCTGGTTTAGGTTTGGATACATATACCCAAGCAACGTCTCCCATCCGCCGCTACAGTGACTTACTCACCCACTTTCAACTTAAGGCCCATTTGCGGGGTGAAGTTTTACCATTTTCCGCAGAACAACTAAAAGAAGTAATGATAACTGTCACCAGCATCACCCAAGAGGTGACGATGGTAGAACGGCAAACTAATAGATATTATGCTCTAGAGTATTTACGCCGTCATCCAGAGGAAACTTGGGATGTGACAGTGTTGATGTGGCTGCGCGAAGATAGCAACTTGGCCCTAATTTTGTTAGAAGATTTAGGCTTGCAGTTACCAATGGTTTTCAAACGTTCTGTGAACTTGGGTGAACAGATATTGGTGAAAGTTAGCCACGCCGATCCCCAAAAAGATATGATCCAGTTTCAAGAAATAATTTATCAAGAAGCCCAAACAGCCACGAATTAACCTTGCTCCAACCTCTTTCAGTTAGCATATAGAATAAATGGAATGAGGTAATAGTTGTGAATATATCTTTAACTCCAGAACTAGAGCAGTTGGTTAAGGATAAGCTTAATAGTGGTCGATACCACTCAGTTAGTGAGGTGATGGGTGAAGCATTAAGATTGCTAGATGAACGCGATGCCTGCGGCGGGCTACGCCAACGCCTTCAAGAACAACGTCTAGCAGAATTGAAAGCTAAAATCTAAGAAGGTATTGAAGAACTCGAACGTGGTGAAGTAGTTGATGGTGATGAGGTATTTGCAGAAATAGAGGAAGACATTCGACGCGCTGAAGCTCAAATGCAACAAGCTGAGGCTGCTAAATAATGAGTAGGTGTATTTTAGCGCCTTCAGCTAGATTAGATTTGAAATAAATTACCAGCTATATTAACCGCTTTAATCCTGGTGCGGCTCGAAGACTCAACAAAAAAAATTATACAGCAGTGTAAAGTGTTGGCTGATTTTCCTAATATGGGGTAAAGTTGCGATAATTTTGGCAACGGTTTACGGAGTTTGCTAGTAGCAGATTACTTAGTATTTTATCCTCCCATTGATGGCGGTGTGGAAGTTGCACGTATTGTCAGTGGTTATCGGGATTTAGAGACAGTTTTCTTAAGTGAGGATATTCCTTAAAATTGCATTTGATCTAAGCGATCGCTTGATCTCGGAATATGCCAATAAATAATAACAAAGTAATTATTTTTGATCCTACTATGCGTGATGGAGAATTGACACCTAGTGTTAAAATGAATTTGCAACAAAAAACTACGATATCTCAACTGCACCGTGCTTTTGACATTACAGCCCGGATATAGTCATTTTTACCATTAGTATAAGCCTCGCGATCGCTCCAAAAACTTGCCGCAAAATCGCGTTTTAAAGCTTTATATCTTTTCGCCTCCTCAGATAGTCGTAAAATAGCTAGCGTTGTCAAAATTCGCTGTTAACTTCGACTATATAAAATATTGGACTATTTAGTTTTGCTCCAAGCTGACGACTGGTACAAAGGCTGTGGTTTAATCCCAAAGTACAGTTATAATCTGTGAACTTTAGGATTAGTTTATGTCCTGTTTGGAGTCGTGCCGTTGCGGCTCTACCTGATAGATTAAATTTTCTGGAGAGGCTACTGCTGCTTTCGGAATTTCAATTACCGGGTTATTTAGTCCGACCATCAGCGGGGAAGGGGGAACCATAGACGCTGAGTATGTTTGTATCGGTTCTATTTGTGGTCGTTGTGCCAGTTGCGCCGTCCTCGAACCACCAGATACTAAGCCAGATATTGCACCGATCGCACAAGCAGCGACTGCTGCAACTCCCACCATCCAGTTGAAACGGGAACGGCGGCGCAAACGTTTCAATACTTGCTGAACTGTTGCTTCTGGTGACTGTTGGGCTGTTGGCACTGGGAGAGTCCGCAAGCCTTGGCGCAGCTTTAACAGTCGGGCATACAAGCATTGAACTGAGGCATCATTTGCCAACCATTCTTCTACTTGCCTGCGTTCTATAGCCGTGACTTCACCATCGAGGTAAGCACTCAATAACTCGAAGCGATCGCGCTTCACCATATCCATAAGACCCGTTGATTCATTGGTATGCTTGCCCATTCCATCTGGCAAATCTTGACGAAGTTGCAAAGGTGAACGGTCGTAAAACTGAGAATCAGTAGTCATCTTAACATTATTACCAATTCATATACCGGTAAATGGGGCGGGAAATTTGGAAAAATTAGCCAATTTTCCTCCTAACGGGAGAAGCGATCTACATCTTTGGTGTAATTCTTAATCAATGCTTAAATTCTGTCGTTGGGCAGAGGCAAGATACTGTAAATTAGGAGTCTAGATAAGTCTGCAAGTGAGCTTGCAGCCTCGTTCTCGCTCTGGCTATTCTTGACTTGACAGTTCCTAAGGAAACTCCAGTGATTTCGGCAATTTCTTCGTATGCCAAGCCTTCGATTTCTCTAAGGACAATAGTAGTACGAAAGACTTCTGGCAAATCCGCGATCGCTTCCCGCAGTTGCTCGTAAAATTCTCTAGTTGTCAGTTCTTCCTCAGGACCTGGGGTATCGCCGGCGATTTCCCAATCCATTTCGCCGTCCTCTACCGAGCGGGGGGCATCCAGTGACAAAGGACTCATAACCCGCTTGCGTTTCCGCAACTCGTCGTAAAACAAGTTGGTGGCAATACGGCTTAACCAGCCCCGAAATTTAGCAGGATCTTGTAATCGGTTAATATTCCGATACACTCGAATCCAAACTTCTTGAGCCAAATCGGCTCTGTCAGCCCAATCTGGAGCCAGGTGGTATAGAACTCTATCAACTTGACTTTGATAGCGGCGTAATAGTTCTGCAAACGCAACACGATCTGGTCGCAGTCCCGCTTGACAGCGCAAAATTAAATCGTGGTTAGGGAGTTTGTCAACTTGCACTGATGCTTCTGGATACTTTGCATCAATGGTTGACCAGGATACAGTAATCGACTGACTCATAGATCGTACTGGCTCTAAATCATCCCTATCTATTAGACCTGCTAATGGGACAGAAGTTCCATGCTAAGGTGACGGATTTATGACTGGAACACTGAGCCATACAATTTTGGATACATTTATAGCAATAACGAGAGCGATTTTTTCCTTATACTGTTCGCATAGTTGCCTTTGTACCCATCAACTAACAAAGACGCAGTTATATGCACATTTTGGTACTTTTAACAACTGGGTATATACGCTTGATAAAAATAATTAAATCTGGTTATAAGGATGAAAATCAAAATTTTGTAATTCTAGCTTCTTGATACCTTTAAAATTCAGGTAATAATTTCTGGAAGTTGGGTTGCTGTAGTTACGATAAGGGTGATTTATTTTTTTGATTTTGTCACCAGAATAGTTGCTGATTGTTCTACTTGTGACCTGTAGGTAGCACCAGAGTTCTTTTGCTCTGGTACGCGAACTTAAAAAAAGAAACTGAGGGAAAATGTAATTGTGACTGCTAGCAATAGTTTTTCAAACATGGTTTTTCTCCCACCGACACCATTAATCATTGATTGCTATATTTCAAAGGTTCCACCAGAAAGTCTAAGTATTAACTTACAACCACCAGAACTCTTGGAGTTTTGCTGCTGGGACAATTTGCATAGTCTTACGTTTGCCCAGAGGTGTTGGCAAATTTATATCGGAAATGATAAGTATTGATAAATTTTTGATAATCGGATGATCAACGCATCCAATTGCTCGGCTGGATATGTCAGGGATAAACAATAGGCGATGGCAATGGTAAGAAACGAATCTCTAGGGCGGATGATAATGTTGCTCTGTTTTGGTACAGCATTTTTATCTTTAGCTGTCCATTGGCGCATTACTACGGCGGAACGACAGTCTGAGCAGTCTGCATCTACTTCGATGCGGCGAGACTCCACCCTAACCAATCCCAAGGGAAACCGCCCAGAGGGAGTCTACAAGAATCTTTCCCAAGTGAGTTTAGGGGAAATTGCGCTGGGTGGATCTGTGCTTCCTAGTGAAGTTACCCAAGACTCAACTGCCCAGAAGGCGTTTACACCAAAGTACTCTGCTATTAAGCCTCAAACTAAGTCGAAAATAATTAAGAAGAATATAGCCAAAGCAACTACTCGGAGGGCTTCTACACTCAGGTCTTTTGGTATTAAACCTCTACCTCAGCCCCAAATCATTAAGAATAATCTAACTAAAGCAAGCGAACTACCAACTAAGACGCGCCTGGTGGCGCAAGCACAAAGTCAAAATCCCGTTGCGGATAGTTGGCCAAAAACTCTATGGTCTCAGGCTTCAGCCCAACAAGTACCATCTAGTAGGCTGGCAGATACCAAGACGCAAGTAGTAGTTGTTTTAAGCGATCGCCGCACCTATGTATACGCAGGAGATGAGGTGATAGCCAGCTACCCGATTGCTGTCGGTAAGAAAGGTTGGGAAACGCCCACAGGTTCTTTCCAGGTGATCCATATGCGACACTATCCAATCTGGCGTCACCCGATTACGGGCAAAATATTTCAAGCTGGTACGGATAGTCCTTTGGGAGACAGATGGATTGGTTTTTGGTCAGATGGACGGAATGAAATTGGCTTTCATGGCACGCCAGATGTTGACCTGGTAGGAACGGCTGTATCCCACGGCTGCTTAAGAATGCGTAATTCTGATGTCCGATTGTTGTATGAGCAAGTGAGTTTAGGGACAACAGTGGTAGTACGTAATTAATTTATAGAGTCATTAGTCATTAGTCCTTTGTGCTTCGTCTAAAATAAATGACCAATGACTAATGACTATTAAAATTATAATTTTTGCTCGAAGTTAGGTGCGTATGTCTGGAGTAAAGCACTAACTTGGCGTACAACTTCATTGCCAGTGTTTTTGCCTAAAGCTTGCCGTTCTGGGAAGAAGTTGGGTTGATCGAGGTAACGGTTAATCGCCTCACTTACTTGCTGAGAAATTAATTCTTGCAGTTGTGCCTGAGCCGTTTGGCGCTGGAAGTGAGCACCTTCTTCTGTAGTAGCATACAAAGGTGGTAGCCGATTGAGAGCGTAAGCAGCAATATCCCCGACATCAAGAGAACTTTCGCTGGTGGCTTCAATTTCTGCGACTCGTGCGATCGCTTCCGTCAGTACCAATTCTTCCATGACGTTAATGAATTGTTTGCGAGGCACCGCCACTACCTCACCAGTCAATAGCGCACCCATCAGCCGATCCAGCGCCATATACTCTTCAATTGACAGTTCCGAGGCATTATCACAGATTCTACCGACTTCTGCTTCCATTGCTGGTGTCAAATAACCATCCTGGAGAGCTTGTTCTACAATTTTTTCGATACTCATAACACTTATCATCATTTATTTTAGCCAAGCAAGGTAGGGACGGTATCAATCCAATTAATTTTGTCTAATTCTCAGCAAAAAAAAATACAAATTATGCACAGAGACAATCAATTTCGGCTCTACTAGTTAACGACTTTAGTTCGCCAAGGTGTTGGATCAACAGATTGTCCGTTGACATACAGACCCCAGTGTAAATGCGGGCCGGTGGCAGCACCTGTTGAACCTACTGCGCCAATTAATTGACCAGCTTTCACAAAATCACCTTCTTTAACGTTAATACGACTCAGGTGCATGAAAATACTGGTTACTCCTTGACCGTGGTCAATGCCAACTACGTTACCGTGTACCCGAAACCCTTGGGATACCCTACCTACCAAAGCAACTCGCCCAGCAGCTGGGGCAATTACCGGTGAACCGGCAGCACCTGCGTAGTCAAGACCACGATGATAGTAGTCATTTGCAAATGTACCATTATAGTAGCGACGTACACCATAGTTTGTACTGATCCGTCCGGCATTTGGCTTCAGGAATACTCCATTCCAATACTTTTTTGGTGTTTGTAACGCCTTAAAAGCTGCCACACGCTTAAGTTCAAACTCTGTGGCATCCACTCCGGCTTTGCCAGGTGGCAAAGTAATGTGTTGTACGGGGAACTTGCGATTAAGCACATTCACTGCCAAGTTTTGCACCTGACCATCTCCCGCGACCCGGAGTGTTCTAGTTCCAGCTTTTTCTAGTGGAGTTGTGGGAACAAAAGCCCGATACTGATTGGGCGCCATTTCAAACGCTGGGTATGTATTATTACCACTAGCGACTGTTGGATTTGTACTATTTTCGGAATTATTTAAATTAACCTCTACCGATAGTGTATCCCCTAATTTAGGATTAGTTGGAGTTACCTTTACTTGCAAAGCATTTACAGGCAATGCGAAAGTGACAGGGAGAACAGCAAATATTCCCTTTAACACATTTATTGCATGGCGATTGGTTGTCAAACTTTTGACATTAAAACCGAGCAACTTTTTGTTTGAACTACTAGCGCTATTCTCAGTAATCATAGAACTACAAAAAAACCTTGCTTGTGTTAGAAAATAGACTAGCTTATTATCACCAGTGTTTCCTGTTTGAAGCAGATGTTGTTGAAAACCATAAATGTTAGGAAATTCTCCAAGTGCTTATTGATTGGAAGGTGAATGATTTTATCTGTAATTTTAGTGAATTGGTCTTAAGTCTAAATAACCAAGGTATATGACATTGACAATGAGCATAAAATTTAACTAGATTGATAGCAAAAATGCTCTCGTGGCTTGCCATAGGTGTCACTTGTTAGGCAACAAAGGAAACTCGTTGTGGTTACAGCCATTACATAAGAATACTTGAAGGAAATCTTGGAATCAACTGGACAGTTTTTCAACTGGACACTAATATCACATTGTTAGGTTGAAATTGCTATAGGGAAATCACCTAAACTATGTCAGGAAGTCGGCGAAGATAAATTAAATTATATTAAATAATGTAAATATCTTAAAATTTGCTCCTAGTGTACCCCTTTAGGGAAGCAAGCTACGCGGAGGGTTTCGTAGACAAGAGAGGCTGCACTAAGGAGATGCTCCGCGAATTGAGATTAGGACTGAGTACGGTAGGGCATACCGGAATTTACCTACAGGAGATTTGCTAAGAGGGCAGTTGGTGCAAACCTGCTGTCTAACGGCGAGTCTATGAATGTAGAATCTCCGCACCTTTAGCTCGCAGAGTGTCAAAAATTAACTCTGAATTATGGAATATCTGAGGAACTTTAGACTGATAGTATTACTTTTGACTTGAGTTTACCATCTTCCATGTGAACGATGCGATCGGCAATGTCTAGGATGCGGTTGTCATGAGTAACCATCAAGATGGTACAACCTTGTTCTTTTGCCAGTTTTTGGATCAGATTGACTACATCTCGTCCCGATTGACTGTCAAGGGCGGCGGTGGGTTCATCCGCTAGGATTATTTGAGGCTGACTGACTAAGGCGCGAGCGATCGCGACTCTTTGTTTTTGTCCTCCAGACAGTTTATCAGGATAGTAATGCAAATGATTTCCTAATCCTACCTGCTCTAACATCTGGGCTGACCTAGCTCGCATCTTTTTTAACCCAAGATGTTTGTGCAATTCTAAAGCCATTTTGACGTTTTGGAGTGCCGTCAAACTACCATGCAAGTTATGTGCTTGGAAAATATAACCGTTATGGCGTCGCGACTGCACTAGTTTTTCAGCACTAGCACCACAAAGTTCTCGTCCCAACACCCGCAAACTACCAGATTGGGTAGAACGCAACCCACCGACTAAGGTGAGCAAGGTAGTCTTTCCAGAACCAGAAGGCCCAGTCATAATAATAATTTCACCGGCGTTAATCTCCAAGTTGATATTACATAAAATTTGCTTACGCAGTGAGCCGTGACCAAAATGGTGGTCGAGATTCTGGATGGAGATGATGGATTGACTAGTCATAAATAGATCGATTACTCGTGATGCTCGTCATTGGTCATTTGTCCTTTGTCCTTTGCTAATGACCAATGACAAATGACAAATTTAAAACATATCAGCAGGATCGGTGGCTTGGAGTTTGCGGGTGGCGATCGCACCGGAAATTGCACACATAATTATAGTCAGCACTAATACCTGCAATGCTCGAATCGCAGTCATGTACATGGGTAAATTTGTGGCTGTGCGAGTCAGTTGGTAAAGTGCTAAGGACGCTCCCAATCCGGGGAAGAAGCCCAGTGCTGCCAATATCAAGGATTCTTCAAGCACCACACCTAGCAGGTAGTAATTGCGATATCCCATTGCTTTGAAGGTGGCGTATTCCCGAACGTGGGCATTAACATCTGTGGAAAGGACTTGATAGACGATAATCACGCCCACCACAAAGCCCATCGATACACCCAGGCTGAAAATAAATCCAATTGGGGAGTTTTTTCTCCAGAAGTTGTTCTCAAATTCAATAAATTCGGCATGGGTTAATACTCTGACATCATCTCTGAGGTAAGCTTTCAATGTTGCTGCTACCTTTTTTGGGTCATAGCCTGGTTTAAGAAGAATCAAACCTAGACTGACACTGCTAGACTGTCGCCCAGAAAATAGCCGTAAAAAGTTTTCATCGCTGGTAATTAGATTACCATCAGAGCCAAAGGAAGCCCCGATTTGGAATAAGCCACTAATGGTAATTGTGTGCCGTTCTATTTCGGTAGTTAGAGTTTTACCTTGGTCAATTTGAGCGATCGCTTTTTGATAATCTCCTCTAGCACCACGATCGAATAAGACAGCGCCTGGCAGCTTAATCGCTTGCAATTGCTGGTTAACATCCGGTAAGTCAAAGGCTGGCTTGTCTGGGTTGAACCCGATAACTAACACCCCAGTCTCACGGTGTGTTTGGGGATTTTTCCAGATTGTGTTGTTGAAATACATTGGTTGGGCCGACTTCACCCCTGGTATATCCATTGCTTGGTAAAGTCGCCGACGAGAAAATGTAGACAAGCTTGGCAAGTTACGGGCTTGGGGACTGGTTAAAACAATGTCTGCTTGCAAACTGCGATGCAGTCTAGTGTTACTGTCATACAGCGCAGTCTGAAAGCCTAGCTGCATGAACATGAGAAGATCAGCAAAGGCAATACCTGACAATGCTACCAAGAGACGGCTTTTTTCATGATTCAGTTGCAGCCATCCTAGAGGAGTTCGCCGTAGTAGTTGTTTGATTAATTGCATCATAATAAGTGGGGAGAAATCAATTCAAAATTCAAAATTCAAAATTCAAAATTCAAAATTGAAGAATTTCTGCCTCCTCTTTCCCAATGCCCAATGCCCTTTTCACAATTCAATTACTGCCTTAACTTGCATATTAGTTAAGGTGGCAGCTTTTCGGCTGGAGGCTTCATCTAGTCGGATATGAACTTCCACGACTCTGTTGTCGATATTGCTGACGGGATCTGTGTTGATCACATTCTGCCGTCGCACTTGCAAGCCTTTGCGATCTACGATTCCCTGCAATTCAATCGGGAGGTAATCACCAAATACTTGCACTTGCTGCCCTGAATGCACTTTGCCAATATCGCTTTCGTAGACTTCGGCTATGACATACATCTGGCTGGTTTGTCCAATATCTGCAATGCCATCATTTGATACCAATTCCCCTGGATGGGTATGGATCTCAAATACCTGTCCATTTTCAGGCGATCGCACTTCGGCCTGTTTGAGATTGACTTTTGCCAGATTCATCGCTGCTACGGCACGATTGACTTCTGCTTGGGCAACTTCTACATCTACTCCCCGCACTTCGGCAATTTCATCAAGTCTTGCTGTGGCTTCTTTGACTTGTTGCTGGCTAGTTGATTGCGTACGATTTAATTGTGCCTGTGATTCTTGTAGGCTTTTTTGGGCGGTTTCCAAGTTTAAACGCTTGCTATCCCGTTGGGAAGCGGAAATTGCGCCCTGTTGATCTAGTTGCTGATAGCGTTCGTCTTCTGCTTGGGCATTACGCATTTCGGCTTGGAATCGCTCAATTGTCGCTGCTTGGGCATTAATATCACCTTGGCGTTCTGCTTCTAGGCGGGCGATCGCGGCTTTTTGGGCGGCAATTTCACCGTGTTTAGCACCTGCTTGGGTGCGATTTAGGTTTGCTTGGGCGACTTTTACTTGTTCTTGCGCCTCTTTTAATGCTGCTTGCAAGCGATCGCGGCTGTTCAAAATTGCAATCACCTGTCCTGCTTTTACCCTATCCCCCTCCTTCACTAACAACTTTTCTACCTGACTTCCTTCCGCAGACACCGCAGCAGAGAGTTTTATTACCTTTCCCTGTGGTTCAATCCGCCCTAAAGCTGTTACCGTTTTTAACTGTGGCAATTGTGTTGCTGGCATTTGTGCCTCTGAATTGGCATAATTTTGCCAGCGTTTTACTATATAAAAACTTATTCCGCCAACCAATAAAGATGCAATTATACCTATAGCAACGGATGGACGCAGAATAGACTTAGGGAACGTTCTGTACCCTAGCTTTGAGTTTCGCACCATAGATTACCTCTTAACTAGTGGCGCAGAAAAAACTAAATAGATTAAGCTTTTCTCCTTAACTTGTTAGTTATTGTTCATTTATTGGTTTAGAGTCCATAAAAAATGGAAGTTGTTGATAATTTACCAACCGACTGCGATTTAGCCGGATCGGATAACAACAAGTCACTCTCCATTATTCAGAGACTTATGTTCCTGACGAACTACCTTTGTTTTTTGAAAGTCTTCAGGTATAGTAAACGGTTTTAAAATTACGAGTTGTAACAGCGCCAACAATCAGAGGTAAATTCAGTCAGCTAAAAAGCTTATCGGCGATCGCCAGTCTCTGTAATTGCTACGTCTAGTGGAGCGACTTCTGCCTATGTTAAGGAAGGCTACACAAATCTGCGGTTGGAAATATTCCTAGAAGTAGCTACAACTTTTGGCGCAATATTCCGGGCAACTATAGAAAGTTGGTTGTAGCATCTATACAAGTTACAAACAAAAAGATCCCCGACTTCTTGAAGAAGTCGGGGATCTGAGCCTGTCGTGTTGGCAAATCAAATAGAATTGTTATATATGCTTTTAGTAAGTAGATTGAATCAATCCTAAATCAGTAAAGAAACGTGAATCTCCCATTGATTATTCGTGCTGAAGAACACAACGAGAAAACGGCGATTGCTACAACGGACGAAGCATTTACCTATCGGGATTTGCTGCATACTTCCAGTCAAATAGCAACAGGTCTTCTTAAAAATGTAGAAGATTTACAAGAGCAGCGAGTTGCTTTTCTGATCCCGCCGGGGTTTGAGTATGTAGCCACTCAATGGGGGATTTGGCGGGCTGGTGGCATAGCTGTACCTCTGTGTATTTCCCACCCGCGACCAGAATTAGAGTATGTCATTACCAATTGTGGAGCATCGATTATTGTTGCTCATCCCAATTTTGAAAGTATACTGCGATCGCTCGCTAATGAACAAAATTTGCGATTTATCCTCACCTCAGAAACGCTGCCATCTAATGTTGGTCGCCTCCCAGAGGTAGATATCACTAGACGCGCCTTAATTCTCTACACGAGCGGCACAACAGGTAAACCGAAGGGTGTGGTTACAACTCATCAAAATATTCAAGCGCAAGTGACTAGCTTAATCACCGCTTGGGAATGGACATCTAGCGATCGCATTTTGCATATACTGCCACTACATCATATTCATGGGATTGTTAACATACTGACCTGTGCTTTATGGGCTGGGGCGGAGTGTCATATGTTGAGCTTTGATGCCAAAACCGTTTGGAACCGAATTTGTCAGGGTGACTTAACCCTATTTATGGCAGTACCGACGATTTATGTAAAGCTAATTGCGGCTTGGGAAACTGCCTCTAAGCAAAGCCAAAAAAGTATGTCAGAAGGCTGTGCTAAGATGCGCTTGATGGTTTCTGGCTCGGCGGCGTTACCAGTTGAAGTTTTAGAAAAGTGGCAGACCATCAGCGGCCATTTTCTGCTTGAGCGATATGGGATGACGGAAATTGGCATGGCGCTATCGAACCCTTTACACGGTGAACGGCGATCAGGATATGTGGGAAAGCCTCTGCCTGATGTTGAAGTCAGGTTAGTGAATGAAAGTAGACAGTTAGTCCCAGCAGGAACACCAGGAGAAATCCAAGTTAAAGGCCCCGGGGTGTTTCTAGAATATTGGCAAAACCCCCAAGCAACCGCCAAAGCTTTCCAAGATGGCTGGTTCTGTACTGGAGATATCGCCGTAGTTGAGAACGGCAACTACCGTATTCTGGGACGGATGAGTGTGGATATTATCAAAACAGGAGGGTATAAAGTTTCAGCTTTAGAAATTGAAGAAGTGCTGCGATCGCATCCAGATATTCAGGAATGTGCAGTAGTTGGGGTTGCAGATATAGAGTGGGGTGAACGGGTTTGTGCCGCATTAGTATTGCAACGGTCACAATCTTTAACATTAGAATCTTTCAGGAGTTGGGCAAAAGAGCGATTGGCTGTCTATAAGGTGCCAACCCAAATTCTGACGGTTGAAGAGTTACCTCGCAACGCTATGGGGAAAGTGATTAAGCCAACAGTGGTTGAGCTATTTCGCTCATAGCGATCGCCTGTTCGATTGAAGTTGCTGGAATTTTCCATAAATTTACTATAGCAGTCTGTTTTGATTTTTGAAAAACCAAGCTTGCTGAAAGTTACCCCATAATAGTGGTTAAAAAATAAACGAAGAGAGTCACTTCCTAGTTCTCTCAAATACTCAGCATTTAAGTAATTTTTGAACCTCTTTTCCTTAAACCAAAATAACAGTTTGAATATTACAACAAGCAAAAATAATCTTTTACATAAATTTGTAGCATATATAATTACTATTTAAAACTTGAGAATAGAAAACTATGGAAGATTTATACAATATTTTAGAGACTCTAAAAAAAGAGCCATATCGTCTAGGAAAGCACTCTATATTTAATTTAGAAGCTTTTTTCTTGGGATATGATTATGCAATGCATAACACTCAATCACCATCATACAAGAAATTTCGACAAGAATTTAGTGAGTTGATTAGATGGATTTGCAACAAATATAGCGCGGGTAAAAATCGCGCATGGTCTAGTGTAATACTTTTTTATTCAGAAGATGAAAGAGATGCTCTAGATAAGTTTTTTGAATTGTCTGATGAGTTTTTTGCTCATAAAAAACATTTAGAAAATCAATACTCTGATAATAATAAGGATATAAAAAATGACTGATTTATACGATATCATAACACAAATAAAAGATGAGCCAATTTTTTATTTAGGAAGGCGTTCTCTTATTGCTCTTTCATGCTTTTTTACATGGATATAATGTTTCTAAACGGGAACTTCAATTACCTAAAACAGAACAAGAAAAAGAATTTGAAAAATTTCCAGAGTGGATAAAATGGAAATCTATGGTTGAATTAAGTCAATCATGGGAGAAAATAATTCTGTTGTATTCTGACGATGATGTGAAAGCTTTCAATAAATTTTTTGTTTTATTTGAAGAATTCGTCAATAGAGATAAAATGTTGGAAAATGAAAAAAATCTCTAAAATTTCAATAGGTTAATGTTTTAAAACCATACTTTAATCTTTAAAATTTTTGGTTGACAATGAATATTTAAGCCCTGAATAATAAAAACTAAAATTAGAAGATATTAAGAAGTGAATAAATCTAGTTTTATAGCAGCTTTCATAATATAGCAATCCTATCTGATTTGTGAAAATTCTCGGTGTCCAGATCCCCGACTTAGTAAAAGTTGTCGGGGATCTAACTTTTCACGAATGATTTAGAATTGCTATATAGGACTCGTATTTGATTTTTGAAAAAAATCAGTACACCCCGAAAAGGCTTCTTCCCCACTCCCTGTCCACGCAAATAATTATGGCTACGCCACGCTGGGCGAACAAAAATCAAAGCAGACTGCTGTATCTATTCTTTGTGATGATCAAACCGAATTCCGAGAAAGATGTCATAAACAAACTCAAAAAAGTCCTTTTTCTGTAACAATCCTGAAGTTTGATAACATCCTTTTTCATCTAATAGGGGCTTCATCAGATAATAGCTGGGCTGATAATTGTACCAAGGAATAGAAGGCCACAAATGATGAATTAAGTGGTAATTTTGTCCCATAATCAGGATATTGAGAACTGGGTTAGGATAAACGCGAGCATTTTTCCAGCGATCGCGCTCCGCAAAAGGACGATGGGGCAAATAATCAAAAAATAATCCTAGTGCTATCCCCACCACAAAAGCCGGTATAAACCAAAAATTGAGAATGTAACCCAAAAAGTGGTATTGCACTGATATATAAACAATTACGCCGACAATTAAACGGCTGATGAACCATTCTAATAGCTCATATTTACGCCACAGTTGCCGTTGAAAGAAAAATACCTCGTGGTATAAAAACCGCACTGCAATCAACCATAGCGGCCCACCCGTAGAAACATAATGATCTGGATCGTTTTCGGGATCATTAACATGGCCATGATGCTGTAAATGCACCCGCGTAAACACTGGAAAAGCAAAAGCTAGCATTAAAGCACTGCCATGCCCTAACATCGCATTAATCATCCGGTTGCGATGGGCAGATTGGTGACACGCGTCATGAATTACCGTTCCAGCACAATGCAATGCAATAGTGTTAACGCTAAAGCACAGCCAGTGCGGCCATTCCCAAAGCCAGTAACCAAAGCTAGATAACACCAACATTGCCACAGCTACCAAAAACAGCAGTAGTGTGGGATTGAAATCACCAGGAGGCGCTAAAAATTCCTTGGGTGGGATCGTCAGTGGCTTTTTTGCCTCCGATGTGATCATTTCTAACATTGACTCCTTCTTGAGCAAATATTTATTACAAATATACGATAAAGATTATCAAATAATAAAGTTTTACAAAGTATTGTATAGCAATATTTATCTACAGCTTTGCATATCAGCAGATGAATAACGCTATGATTCCAGACGAGGACTAGTCTTTACTGATAAGTGGGGTATAACAATCGGCAATAAATTGATGGGATAAATTCCTTGGTGGAGAGGTATGGATACAAGATTGATGTACGATATCTAGTCTATCCCACAGCCTCCACTTTCTCATAAATCCTCTCTAACTGCTTATCTATTGATATAGCAGTGACTGAAAAGGAGATGCGACTTAAGTTACGATGACTTCCCAGATAGCTCCCTAACTTCAGCCCCTATGCAATTAAGAGATTCTCTGCGCCGGACAAAAATTGTCGCTACTATTGGCCCCGCCACTAGCAGTCCTGAAATGCTCAAGGCGATTATTGAAGCGGGAGCCACGACGCTGCGGCTAAACTTCTCTCATGGAACTCATGCCGACCATCAGCGTAGTATTCGCTTAATTCGGCAAACTGCCTTTGAACTAAATCAGCCAGTGGCTATTCTCCAAGACTTGCAGGGCCCAAAAATTCGCTTGGGGAAGTTTGACAACGGGTCTATAGTTTTGGCAAAAGGCGATCGCTTCACCTTGACAAATCGTCCAGTGGTCGGTACGCAGGAAATTAGCTGTGTCACCTACGATTATTTAGCCGAAGAAGTTCCGGTTGGTGCAAAAATCCTCCTCGATGATGGACGAGTAGAAATGCTGGTGGAGGAGATTAATCGGGACAAAGGTGATTTGCATTGTCGGATCACCGTGCCTGGAAAACTTTCTAATAACAAAGGCGTAAACTTTCCCGGCGTTTATCTGTCAATTAAGGCAATGACCGACAAAGACAGAGAGGATCTGATGTTTGGTCTGGATCAGGGTGTAGATTGGGTGGCACTTTCCTTTGTCCGCAATCCCCAGGACATGATCGAAATTAAAGAGCTAATTTCCAGTACAGGCAAGCAAGTGCCAGTCGTGGCCAAAATTGAAAAGCACGAGGCCATCGAACAAATGGAGGCGATTCTGTCTTTGTGTGATGGCGTGATGGTTGCCAGAGGCGACTTAGGGGTAGAATTGCCAGCAGAGGATGTCCCCGTACTCCAAAAGCGGCTAATTGCCACAGCAAATCGCTTGGGGATTCCGATCATCACCGCCACCCAGATGTTAGACAGCATGGTGAGCAATCCCCGTCCCACTCGCGCTGAAGTGTCGGATGTGGCAAATGCGATTTTAGATGGCACGGATGCGGTGATGCTCTCCAATGAAACCGCAGTGGGTAGCTTCCCTGTAGAAGCAGTGGCGACGATGGCACGGATTGCCGAGCGCATGGAGCAGGAGGAAGTCCAACACTTAAACTTACGTTCTTTGAGAGATACCCGGCGATCCATTCCCAATGCTATTAGTCAAGCTGTAGGTCAAATTGCCGAACAACTAGGCGCAGCAGCAATCATGACCCTAACGCAAACCGGGGCAACAGCTCGCAATGTCTCTAAGTTCCGTCCCCAGACACCGATTTTGGCAGTGACACCCCATGTGAATGTGGCGCGACAGCTACAAATGGTGTGGGGAGTAAAACCGCTGTTGGTGTTAGGATTACCTTCCACTGGTCAGACATTTCAAGCTGCGATCAACGTAGCTCAGGAACTTAAGTTACTGTCTCAGGGAGATTTAGTAGTGATGACTGCTGGCACACTCCAGGGAATTTCCGGCTCCACAGATTTGATTAAGGTAGAGGTGGTGACGGCAATACTAGGTCACGGAATTGGACTGGGACAAGGTTCAGTGAGTGGTCGCGCACGGGTGGCTAATACTGGCATGGATGTTAGTAACTTTAATCCTGGAGACATATTAGTTGCACCCCGCACTAGTGCCGATTTTGTTGAGGCAATTCGGAAAGCTGCTGGGATTATTACAGAAGAGGAAAGTCTCACAAGTCACGCAGCAGTGATTGGTTTACGTCTCGGTGTGCCAGTGATTGTCGGCGTAAAGCAGGCAACGCAGGCGATTCGGGATGGGGCAATTATAACCCTGGATCTACAACGGGGTTTGATTTACTCTGGGGCAGTGAGAACGGCTTAGTAGGAGGGAGTGGGGAGTGGGGAGTGGGGAGTGGGGATAAGAATTAATAACCAATGCCCAATGCCCAATGCCCAATGCCCAATGCCCAATGCCCAATGCCCAATGCCCCATGCCCCATGCCCAATGCCCAATGCCCCATGCCCCATGCCCTATGCCCAATCCCTTTATGAAACAGTTGCGATCGCAACCCCAAGCCATCCAGCAAAGTTTTGCTGCTGTGTAGAATCAGGATGCTCAAGAGGCTTTACCTGATATCGAGTGGGATGTGGTGACGCTAAAGTAATGGAATAGGTACGCAGTTCGTCTTGGTGGAAAACTGTAACCTCGATTGTATCGTTTGGTTGGTAATCTTTGAGGCGATCGCTTAAACTATTCCCCATTACCTTAATCCCATCAATTGCTAGCAACTCATCACCTGCATCAATTCCCTTTATTTGTGCTGGTGAACCAGTCTCCACAAACTTAATAATCTCCCGCCCATTCTCTGTATTTATTCTCACACCCAGGTAAGGTTCTTCCTGCTGATCAGCTACTAACTGCAAACCAAAGGGTTTCAGGTACTGATTCCAAGGCAAATCGTCAATGCCATCAATGTAGCGTTTAAAGAAATCAGTCAAATTGATTCCGGCAACAGATTCTATAACTTCCTGCAACTGTTCTGGAGTATAGCCAATTTCAGCTTGTCCAAATTGCTGCCACATTTTCAGCATCACGTCATCAAGGGAGCGCTGATTGTCGTGAGTAGAGCGAATCAGTAAATCCAGCAACAACGATACCATTTCTCCTTTTAAATAGTAGGAAATTTGGGAATTACCGCTATTGGCATCCGGGCGATAGAGTTTAATCCAAGCATCAAAACTCGACTCGGAAGCAGGTTGTACCTTGCGCCCCGGTGTCATTTCATATCTGGTAATTTCTTTACCCAAGTTATTCAAATACGACTTAACATCGTAAATTTCCGCCCGCAAAGGAATTAACAAGTCATAGTAACTAGTAGTGCCTTCACAAAACCACAATGATGGTGTGTAGTTTTCCTGGTCGTAATCAAAAACCTCTAATGCTTTTGGGCGAATTCGCTTGACATTCCACAAGTGAAAGAACTCGTGTGCTACCAACTGGATAAAGCGATCGTACTTATCCTGAGCGCGAAACCCAAAACGGTGGTAAATTAAAGAGCAAGAATTTTTATGCTCCAAACCGCCAAAAGCTTGACTAAATAAATGTAGCAGAAACACGTATCGTTCATAGGGCAAACCGCCGAACATCTTTGCTTCTACTTGAACAATTTTTTGGATATCAGCAATCAATCGCTGGGTTTGGAAATTACCCTGTCCCCAGATTGCCAGTTCATGGGGTTTTCCCAAAACCTCAAATTTATACAATTGGTGCAGACCAATCTCAAACGGAGTATCAACAAGAGTATCAAAGTCGCCAGCCAAGAAAGTATTCGTTTCCTCAGCAATGGGTGGCAAGGCAGTAGTTACCTGCCATTCCCGGCGTGGTGGTACGATGGTGATGCGAATGGGTCGGTTCTCGCAACCCGGTATTCTAAAAAAGAGTGCCGCACCGTTAAAATAACCGTGGCTTGGATCTAAGTGATTTGTCCGTACCGATAACTCATTCGCAAAAATGCGGTAACGTACAGTTAATTCTGAAACATCTATTTTGTCTATCTGCCAGTGATTTTTACTGATCTTCCGCCAAGGTAAAGGCTTATCCTCTGCAAAAGCCACAAAATCCTGTAAATTCTTGGCGTATTCCCGGACTAAGTAGGAACCCGGTGTCCATACCGGCAATTTTAAATCGAGAATCGGCGAGGGGTAATCGACAAGGTGTAAAGTCACCTCAAACAGATGGGTTTCTGGTTGGGACATTGCCACCAGGTAATGAATCCTTGGCCCGGTTTCCTGGACGTAGATATTGGGACGAGTTGCTGTTGCTTCAGTCATCTTGTGTGCTGAGTTAATAGTCGATAGGTAATATCTCCCATCATGACAAATTCGCCTTTTAACTTTTGGCTTTGGCTTTAAATGGAAACGGCGGCTATTTGCTGCGGCTGGTAGTCAGAACCAAGTTTATTGGCACAAAAGCCGGTATCCCGTACTTGATTTGGTTCAATTGTTTTTCCCCAGTCCAAAGGAGTTACTACATACTGTATCGCTCCTTGCTGCTTAAAATCTGCGTTCCAAGAGTTATTAATCTTAGCTTGATTCATCTTAAATCCCAGTTGCCAATTGCTAACCTTGGTATTTCCCTGATTTGTAATTTTGAAACTGACACAAAAACCAGTTTTCCAGTTGGAATTGATGTCAGTAGTTACTTTTAGTTGGGCAGTGCTAGTCGGAGATGGCGAGACAGAAGCACTTGGAGTTGGGGAAATAGAAGGATTACTCGGTTGGTCTGGCGGTTGAACTTGTACAGGTGAGAGCAGTTGAGACAGTAATTGCTGCTTGGGTAGATCAATACTTTGCCAATCATCTAGTAAAATTCCGCCTGTATCACTACTATCAGGATTCCAACTCCAGTAAGTAAAGCTCAAGTTATTTTTTTGAATGTATTTCACCAACTCATTTTGCCAAATTCCTTCTTTGGAATTTAAGTCTACTTTCCGTCCGCCAAACTCGCCAATTAAGATGGGAGCAATATTCTCACTAGCGATATAGTTAAATCCTATTTGCCAGCGTTCAATTAGATTTTTAGGAAAGTTAGAGGCAGAAAAGTAGGGCTGATTGTACACCCCAGCGCCGTACTCATGAGGAGAATAGACTAGTTTGTGAGAAGGAGATAAACGTACTGGGTAGCTCTTTACACCTTCTAAATTCCCACCATGCCAATGCTCTAGCAGTTTTTGACCAGGGACATTCTTTTCTACTCCTTCAACGACAATCAGCCAATTAGGGTTGACACTGAGAATAGCATTGCCTGCGCGTTCTGCTGCTAGTCGCCAGTCGGTATTGATGTTGTTATCACCCCAGCTCGCTTTGCCGTGAGGTTCGTTTTTTAAGTCTGCGCCGATAACATTAGCTTGATTTTTGTATCGGATGGCTAACATTTTCCAGGTATCGATCCAGTCTGTTTCCGTAAATCCATCTCCATACCATAATTCTGGAATTTGCTGGTCGTTGAGACGGTGGTTGTCAAGTAGGATTAGTAATCCTTGGCGTCCTGCTTCTTGAATGATTAAGTCCATTACCTCTAAGGGGGTTTTACCTTGGAGTTCTATGTTGCTGCCAATTCCAAACTCAATGTTACTTACATTAGGCGATCGCAATGCTGCCACAGAATAAGGTAGCCGGATCACGTTATATCCCAAGCTTTTAATTTGTACCAATATTTCTTTATAATCTCGTTTCCATAAACCATGAGGGGCGTGCGTATCAGTTTCCATACCAAACCAGTTAACACCTCTGAGCAATACAACCTTGCCTTTCGCATCCACAATTGTTCTACCAATCGTTGAAAGCGGTAGCTCTATGGGTGTCGCAGCCCTAGAAGCATTTAGCTGGATACTAGCAGGTAGTTTAGTCAAAATTATTACTAAAAATACCACTAAGCTTAAGGAAAATATCAGGAATTGCTTGTGTAACCTGAATGTTCTTGGTTTACTTTTAGAGATCACTCGCATAATTTTATTACTTTTCCTGGAGATCTTTTCTACGTTTAATTATTTAAATAAATATGTAACTTTTATGATAAACAATATACATTTTAAGTATCTTTACTTAAAAACTGTTTTTAGATATATAACTATTTCATCGAGCATAAATTTTTAGACTCTGATTACAATGCATTTATTTGGCAGCTTTTTAGTTATTAAATTAACATTCCATATATCTAACCCTCTAGTAATCTTAGAGCAATATTTAGCTACTATTGTTTCTGTATCCGCAAAAATTGGCTAGTGGAAGTCAAGAGCGCTAAAATCTTTGACTGGTAATACCTATAAACTTCTGTCTATATTTTGTATTTCCCTTTATACAACCTGCGTTAGTTACTTAATTTACAGAAAGTTTACGTAATTTACTGAGTTCTTCATGAGTTAGCTATTGAAAAAATCTTGTAGAGAGAATAACTTAGATATTAAGGCAGTACACATATTGAGTGACCGTGAAAACTCTAAATAAGTTAGATGTTACAAGCGGTAAATATATCTGCTGCAATCTATCCATAGTCTTTTATTTTACAAAAGTTTTCTGATATGACACTTTCTGCACTGCAAAAATTTTTACTACCACCTGCGATCGCTTCTCTAAGTGTATTTTCTTTAATGTCATTGCCCCTTGCGACACTAGGCGATAAACAAATTGCCATCAAATTCCAGGAAGAACCTATTTTTTCCGGCAAACTTAGAGATATTGCTATTCCTTACGTAGTTTTTGCAACTGCACTGAGTATCGGGTCTGGAATTTCAGCACTCGCTTTCTGTGGTTGGCGAAATTCTTCTGACAAATCAGCGAAAATTCGTGAGGAATTATCTAATCTAGAGCAACACCTACTACAAAAAGAAACATTACTAAAAGAATGGCAAGTGTCCGAGCCTCGGCTGCAAATTTCTGGATTGAGCGCTTTTTTAGATGACGAGATGCCTTTTGACCAAGCTCTCAGTTCAAAAAGCTCTGCAATAACTGCATCTCAACCTATTGGAGCGCAAACCCCGACATCAATGTACACACAGCCAATAAATCCTGTACCAAAGGTTGCAACTCAAAAAAATAGCACTACGACTATGACAAATGTTGCTGCTACTTCTGCATTTGCATCTGCTGAAGCTTTCCTTAGCTATGCTCAAGAAAATCCGAACAGCATCAAACAAACTCTTGCGGGTGAAGTGAATCAAACAGCAATCATGTCATCAGAATTTGAAGAGTTGCAAAAACAAATTAAAGAGATGATGTTACAGATGCAGGCAATGCAGAACAATTTGCAACTAACGCCCCAAGCAACAAATGCTGAGGTGGAATCCACAGCTAAATTTCAGATTTACTACAATACGGTTATTTGAAATCTACTTAAATCTGTTTATCAAAGAGCAAAAGCTGAAGATAAACAGGTTTATAGCGACTTAAGGTGAAAACCAGCCTATAACCCAATACGCTTGGGTTAAGGCTAAAACTCTTTGTCAAAGTCAATTTTTTTAACGAACCGCAAAGGAGAGGCAGCGCGTTGCGGTGAATCCAGCGCTATAGGGGGGTTTCCCGCCGTAGGCGACTGGTGAACCCGAAGGGGGGTTCCCACGCCACTCCCCCCAACGGAGGGAACCTCCGCAAGGGGGTGGCTAAGAGTTGTAGCGACTGCCGTCGCAAAGGAAGAGAAGGAAGAGAAGCAAGAAATGCTTAACTGAACTGTATTGGCCTATAACCAGCTTTTAGCAGATTATCTCATTATCTCGTTCCCAGTCGGAGACTGGGAATGCCTATTGGGGGGCTGCCGCCTTCCTGACTCGCGGCAGAGCCGCAATTGAAGAGCATTTCCAGCCAGAGGCTGGAAACGAGGTTTTAAAGGGGTAAAGGTAACGTATTTGCGTCATTGCGAACGTTGGTGCAGCCTCTGGTAGAGAAGCAATCTCATCAAGACTGGGATTGCTTCTCTACACTGCGTCTGGTAGAGAAGCGTTAGCGTCTGACTCGCTCTCCGTGGCGCTATGCGCTAAAGCGTCTCCAAGAGTTAGGGAGAAGACCACACTTTTCGCTCCGTTTGAAACTCTCTTCTCTAGGAGACGATGCACTTCGGCAAGGCTCAGTGACCATGCAAACAATTTTGAATTGTTAATACCAATATTAATTCTCACCTAAGAAACTCTGAAGGAGTCACATAGGCATTCGTCTGCCTATTTTTAGCCGGTGCAAGTAAGGTCGTTTTAGAAGCTATGGATTGCGGCGGGATTTGATATCGGTTTCCCCAACCACCATTCAAGTCTTCCGGTTGCGGACGAGGTGATATTGTTTTCCCCGTAGGTAGGGGTATTGTTAAGCTTTGGCTAACTTGTAAATACTTTTCACCTTCGTTAGTAAAGCGAATCAACTTGCTTTCAAGCTTTTCAAGCTGTTGATTTTCTGACTTTAACTTTTGAGGGTTTTGATTATCTGACTGTTCCCACTGACTAGCAGGATCGAAAATAGCGACAAATGTAACGGCATCTTCTGGAAACAGTCGTATTTGTGCTAGATTTCCTTGCCAGGCTTCCTGAAAACTACCATTGGGTGAAACTTGCCACAGATTCAGCGCGGCCTCCCATTGTCCCTGTTTCACTTCCACAATTTGACGAGCCAGAATTGAACGGTTAGTATTTGTGTCTGAGTTCAGCAAAGCTTCTGCTTGTCCTGATACTGGACGCAAATAACGCACAGCCACCACTGTAATCTTGCTAGACTCAGGCAGATTACTACTACCGACGACGTTGTATACGCCTTTACCTGATATAGGTTGTACATTTTCAATTTGCATCTCCACCTTTTCTTGTGCTTTTTGAACACAGCCATAACTGGTAGCTAAAAGCATTAAGCAAATGGCTACCTGGAGATTAGCAGTAGTTAAAGCTTTAAATTTGGGAATAATAGTCTTTAAATCAAGATTTTTCATGATAAAAGGCAATATTTTTGGCTTTTTTGTAATTAACTCAGCTTTTTACCTATTATGCCCAATTTATTCTTATAAATAACAAGTTTTATGACTCTTAATCTAATTAATTGAAAATTGCAAAGTTTATGTAATCTAGTGGCTAATACTCATTAGGTTTGCTAAAGTTGCGACATTGAATAACCTAAATATGTAGTTGTTACTCAACTAGGCTGATGAGGCAAACAGTACTCGATTGTTATAAATTTACTTTTCCAAGCCAGTACCACAAGGTTTATCCACTGCTTTGCACTGTCGCCGTTTCGATTTGCTGGGTACTGACAGTGAGCGAAAAGTCTTCAGCTCAAGTCAACCCATCTCAGCTACAAACTAGCGACTACCAATTGGGTTTAGCAGAACCGCTACCAGTGCCTCAATTGCTTGTGAATAACCGTCAATCGCAGTCAAGATCGCAAACATTGCCTGCTTTACCCGCGACGACTGGTGTAGCAGCTGCACCGATCGCCAATCCAAAATTTGTACAGCAGAAACCAGCCAACGATCTCCAACAACTGGAGAGTGTCTTCATTCAACAGCAGGTGACTGGAAAAGCCCCGCCAGTACCACGCAGTTCTGTTGCACCAAGAGTGACAGCAGGTGGGGACACTTCTGACCTTAATTTAGGATTCCAGGGACAGATGAACGCCTTGGAGCCGCCAATTAGCTCAGTAGTAGCCCCACTGCCACCACTAGACAACTCATCTGCAACCCAAGAATTCACTGCACCAGCAGCACCAACTTTTAATCAAGTACTCAGTTCTCAAGCAGCTCCCTCGCCACCACTGGCTAACTCGTCTGCAACGCCAAAATCAAGTGCACCAGCACCAACTTTTAATCAAGTACTCAGTTCTCAAGCAGCTCCCTTGCCGCCACTTCCCAACTTGCCTGCAACGCCAGAATTGACTGCACCACCAGCACCAACTTTTAATCAACAATTACTCAGTCCACAGACAAAACCATCAGTCCCTAGTACTACTCCCACTCCAATCACAGTACTACCAGTTACGCAATCAGTAACTACTCAACAACGCCCTCAGCTTACTAGCAATAGTTTAAGAGAACCCTCTTTACAATTCCAAGGAGTTTATATCAACCAAGACGGTGACACCACAGCACGGGCGAGACTGACGGGATTCTATCCACTTTCTCCCCAAACTTTGGTTGGGGCAACTTTGGATTTAACCAGCCAAGGTAGCAAATTGGATGACTCTCGAAACGACGGTTTAAACGTCAACGAGCTTTATTTGGCGACTTCTCTGCCAGGAGTGCCTAATCTACGGTTTGTGATCGGTCAAATAGATTTAACATCTTACTTTGATCGCAACAGCTTTGCTAAAGATGGGGCAAGTCAATTCTTTAATCCGGTGTTTCAAACTAACCCAGCACTGGCGGCGACGGGGATTAGTTCACGCACTAGTTTATTAGTCAATTGGAGTGTCACCGACAATATTGAAGCGAAAGCTGCTGTCTTTTCATCAGCGAACAAAATCGGTGACTTTTCCTTAGATGGATTTGCCGGAGAAATTGGCATCCGTTACGGCAATGCGATTATTCGTGGTACTTATGCCAGCGATCGCGATGCTGGTGTTGGTGATAGCTTCCTTGAAAGCTACAGCATTCCCAGAGGTAACAATCAATTTGGCCCTCAGAAAGACGATCGCGAAGAATCATATGGCCTCAACGCCGAAGTCTTTATTCCCAATCTGAAATTAGGTTTGTTTGGGCGCTATGGTCACTACGAAAATAGTACTTTAGGAGAGGGTGCAAATACTTACGTCTTGGGAGCCAGTTTATTAGATACGTTTACCCCAGATGACCGATTAGGTATAGCTTATGGACGCCCTCTCTCTAACGAGAGTCTGCGTCGTGGAGACCGTCCAGATGTATTGGAAGTGTATTATGATTTTAAGTTTCTTGATAATCTGCGGCTAGGCTTTTCGGTTCAGGAACGTGATAATTTCTCCGATACAGTCTTCGGTATCAGGGTGAAATCAGAATTTGATGTGACTCCAAGACGGGGAATTAGTCAATGAGTCAAAACAACATACATAAAAGCCAAAAAGTAAAAGCTAAAAGAATTAAATATTGTTCTCTTTTTACTTGTTCATTTTTGCTTTTTACTTATTTAGTAACTGTGCCGCCTTTGGGCAGCATTGCCCCTGCTCAAGGGCAGAACATACCTGCATCGGCACAAAAGGGTTTTGCATTCTTAAAAAAGGGCTTAATTAATGATGCGATCGCAGCCTTTCAGCAAGCCCTCAAAAGTCAACCGCAATCTTCGCCAGTTAGGTTAGGATTAGCGATCGCTTTTCGCAAAGCCGGACGTATTCCCGAAGCTTGGAATGCTTATCAACAAGTACTGGCGGTAGACTCCAACAACCAACTAGCTTTAAAAACGGTTGGTCTATTAGCTACTTATCGTCCTGAGTGGAATTTAAAAGGAATTGAGGCTCTGACAACTTTATTAGAGTTGAATCCCAATGACTCAGAAGCTCGCAATTACCGGGCTAGACTCTACTCCTATCAAGGACAATTAAGCGAGTCCTTAGCAGACTACCAAATCGCGTTGAACAACAACCCGACGCCGGATGCAGTCCTTGGTGCAGCTCAAACTTATAGTTACAGTGGGGATTTCCCGAAAGCACTGGAGTTGTTTAACCGCTACCGCTCTAATGGCAAAGCGATTACAGGGTATGCAGCAGTAGCCTACGGTCACACCTTACGAGAAACAGGCAATCCGACGGGGGCAGTACAGGTGTTAGAAGCGCAGTTGCAGCGCTCCAAGAGCCTTGACCCGATAGCAATTGAAACTCGCAAAGAACTAGCTGTGGCATACCTTGTCAATCAACAACAAGCCCAAGCATTGGCGGTCTTAGATGTATTACAGGGAAGACCAGATGCGATTTTGCCCTTAGCGCGATCGCTCAATGAAATTCGCAAGTACACCAATAACCCCACCCTCACCCAGCAAGTTTTCAATCTCTATGGTCAAGCCCTCCAAACTGATCCCAACCCTTCTCCGAAATTGCTGCGCGAAGTCGCTGATGTCTTTACTGGGTTCCCCGAAGGACGGCAAACAGCACTGCAACTGTATCGACGGGTAGCATTAGAATTTCCCAACGATCAAAGTTTGTTAGTGCAGCAATTAGCTTTGGAAAATCAGCTAGGTTTACTCGGTAAAAATGACTTGAAACAGCGTTTGACGACTGCAATCCAATCACTGCCGAGCGATCACGTGCAGTTACAACAGCTAGCTAATGCCTTAGTCAACATTGATGCTCCAGATCCAGAATTTTTACCTATATACCAAAATATTTTGCAAACAGGGGTCAACGCACCATTTTTGAATTTCCGGGTGGCGCAAATGTATGTGCAACGCCAAGACTTGAATGGCGCAAGGCAAGCCTTGGTAGCTTACACAGCTACCCCCGCAGGTACTAAAGACCTCGCACCCCAGTTACTAGCAGCAGAAATTGAGCGTCGTGAGGGTAGTCTCGAAGCTAGTGCCCAGCGTTACCAAGCTGTGCTTGCTAGCAAGCCAAATAGTAGCGATATTATTGATGCTGCTTTGGGCGGACTGGCTGGAGTGCGACTGCAACAAAAGCGTTTTGATGAGGCTGTAACAGTTTATGACCAGCTAATAGCTCGTAATCCTCAAAATTTATCGATTCAACTAGGGCGTGCTAGTATCGCCTATCAAGCCAAGCGGATCTCCCAACCAGAAGCAGAGGCAGTTTTAAACAATTGGTTAGCTACACAACCTGCAACCAATACTCCTCCAGAACTATACAGTTTGCTAGGAACGCTGCCTACAGATCCGCAAAGAGAAGCTTTATATAGTTACCTGCTAGAAGCTGACCCTAGTTCCATACCATTACAACTGCGCCTATTACAGGTGATTGCAAAACGTAATCCAGCCCAAGCACAAGCGCGGATGAAGCAGTTGATTGCTCGCATTCCCAAGAATTCTGACTCATACCAGTTGCAGGCAGAGTTGGCTCGATCTGTAGGTGATTTTAATTTGGCTAGCAGTACTTATGAGAATATTTTGGCACAACAACCGGATAACATCGATGCCCTAGCGGCTTTGGGCGGAATTCGCTTTGAACAGCGCCGCTTTGAATCGGCACAGGAGATTTATGCTCAAGTGTTGGCACAAAAACCAGAAGACAAAGGCGCACGCCACGCCCTCGCTGGATTGAATGCGATTTTAGATCAGCCTTTGACGGCGCTGGCGCAGCTAGAAAAATTGCAACTAGAAGCCGCCGCCGAAGGAGGAATTGATATTGATACATCTCGGCAAATACAGCAAATCCAAACAGACTTTCTGCAACGACGAGGATTTCAACCCCCTTGGGAAGACTATCAACGTCGAAACGGGAATTAGCGATCGCTTAAATTTCTTTATGAAAGTTAATTTTCAACAACTACTCGGCTAATGTTTTATAAATCAAACTGTTCTTAGGATGTGGCACTTCCCAAGAGTGGCAGCTATTGCCAGCCTGATTGGTTTATCTGCCTGTATCTCTAGTTACTCGGCAGCAAAACCCAAAACATCGGATAACCTAACTCCGGTGGCAAACCTCCCCACTGAAGGTAGTAGTCAAAATCTGACTAGATTTTTCGCTGATCTTCCTGAATCCACCCCTAACCGGGAATTACTAGCCCAAAGCTGGGACAGCTACCGCCAAAGATTTATTCAGTCAGATGGGCGGGTGATTGATTATGAAGCAAGCGATCGCTCAACTAGTGAAGGTCAAGCTTATGCTTTACTACGAGCAGTACTGATTAATGATCCGGCAACTTTTGCCCTAACCTTACACTGGTCGGAAAATAACCTCCAGCGCCAAGCGGACGGTAAACGCACAGATAGTTTGTGGGCTTGGAAATGGGGACGAAAGGAAGATGGTAACTGGGGTATCATCGATACCAACTTTGCCAGCGATGCAGATATAGATGCGATTACTGCCCTGATTTTAGGATCACGCCGTTGGAATCGACCCGAATACTTGGAACTAGCAAAACTTAAATTGCAAGATTTATGGAACCTGTCCACCATCTCAGAAGCCCAAGGTAAGCGCTACCTGTTACCAGGGTCTACAACTGCATTTGTCCCGAATGCATCTACCTTTTACCTCAATCCCTCTTATTTTGCTCCCTATGCTTTTCGCATCTTTGCACAAGTTGATCCCCAACATGATTGGTTGAGTTTGGTAGACAGCAGCTATCAAGTGCTAGAAAATTCAGCAAAGCTTTCTAGCGTGGGTTTACCCAGTGACTGGGTAGCTCTAAATACCAAAACAGGACAATGCCAAACCCTACCAGCATCTAGCACCCTGAAGAGTTTGTATGGCTTTGATGCCTATCGAGTCTGGTGGCGTTTGTCGTTGGATGCTGCCTGGTTTAATTCACCCCAAGCGCAGCGCTATCTAGTGACATCCACTCAGCACCTGCGAAAACTGTGGACTAAACAATCGAGTCTACCAGCACGCATTGATCTCCAAGGGAAAGCATTAGTGAATTACGAAGCTACATCCCAATACGCTATGTTATATGCCGCTATGCAATTGGTGGAACCAGTAACTGCTCAAGAACTGCTTGTGAAAAAAATACTGCCTCAATACAAGCAAGGAGTTTGGGGAGATCAGTCGGCTTATTATACCCAGAATTTGGCTTGGTTAGGATTGCTACCTCCAAAGACAATACCCCAGCGACTGCTTATCGGCAAATGACATCCTCCGATGCTGAATTAGAGTACGGGCTTCCCAAACTCATGATTGAGTATTTGCCTTTTATTCCCAGCAGACTGACTCCGATTGATTTCCTTTAGAAAATACGAGGAGATGATTTTTAAGTCAACACACTTCAGTTAAGCATTTCTTCCTTTGCGTCCTTTGCGACGGCAGTCGCTCATGGGGGAGACCCCCAAGACCGCGCTGCCTCTCCTTTGCGGTTCGTTGAAAAAATTGACTTTGACAAAGAGTTAAACCTTAACTAAACCGGATTGATTTTTAAGTTCTAAAAGCACCGAATTAGTTGTAGTTTTTACGTAAAAACCCTGAGTAAATTAACACTAAAATTACGCTCTACCATGAAGCAGTTGTTTCACCTTTCCCAAATTAGTAAAAAAGCAATTATTGTTACTTCTTGCTTTTTTTTGTTCCCTAGTTCATTATTGAGCGCCCAAGCTCAAACCAAAGGGGAACTACGACAGCAAGTAACCTTATTAGCTCAAGCAACGACATCAGAAAATAGTACTAAAGCAGACTTAGAAACTGCTAGCGCTAAAAAACTGGCAACTTACATCCTAGAATTTAATCGTAGTCCGATTGTGGGCAACCGGATGCGCTTGCGCGGGGTTTACTCAGAAGGTCGTCTTGCTTTTACCCGTCCCCGTGGCTGGAAACTAGATCGGGGTAAAATACAAGCCTTAATCCGCTTTCAACACTCACCAGCACTGTATGCCAATCGCTCCAACCTGACCGTGCTAGTCAATGGCACCAGTGTTGGTAGCGTACCGCTCAATCGCAAAGATTCCCAAGTAGGTCAAGTACTGTTCAATATTCCACCAAAGCTGGTTCAAGACTACAACGAACTCGTATTGGTGGCACAGCAGAATAACACTCTCGAATGTAGCGACCCCAGTAGTCCCGACTTGTGGACAGAGATTCTGCCAGATTCCAAATTAATCTTAAACTATGAACAGCAGTCGATTCCCCTAAATTTTAGCCGCTATCCTTATCCTTTCTTTGACGAACTCGGCTTAGAAACTAACCAAATTGCTTACTTGCAACCGAGTCAAGTTGATCAATCCTGGCTGACAGCAGCAGCTCGTTTACAAGCAGGATTGGGGAGAATCGCAGATTTTCGCCCGATTCAGACGAGTTTGGTGTCTAATGTGGTAAATGTGAAGGCAAGCGATCGCTTGGTGATCATTGGCACTCCCACCGAGCAACCAGCCCTAAATACTTGGAAGAATTTGCCCCTGAAAGTCGTCAGCAATCAAATTCTGGATCGTGATAACAACCCCGTACCTGATGAAACAGGGGTGTTGATGATCACTAAAACTGAAAAGAGCGGGGTTCCGGTTTTAATTGCCACTGGCAACAGCACAAAAGCTGTGGAAAAGGCTATCCAATTTTTATCACAGCCAGACTTACGGAAAATGGGGACTGGTCAGGTAGTTTTTGTCAATACCCTCAAAGAAAGCTCGACACTAGGACTGCGCCAATGGCCTCGTTATTTGCCAGAGCAAAATTCTTTTAAACTCAGCGACATCAAAACCCAGGTAAATGGTGAGCCGTTTAATGATGTCACTGTACGTGGAATGGCAGCACCACCAATCGAAGTCGATTTTCGCGCTTTGCCGGATGATAGATTTCTCCGGGGTAGTTCGATGAATTTGATCTACAGCTATGGGCCGCAGCTTAATCCTCGAACTTCTGCGCTCGAAGTTTTACTGGATGGAGTTTTCATCGGTGGAGTACGTCTTGATTCTGAGTCGGGAGAAACTCGCAAAAACCTCAAAGTCAATTTGCCGGAAAACTTGATCAAACCTAACTCAAAACTGCAAGTTTTCTTTCGGATGAGTCCCAGAGAACCGTTTGATAAACAGAACTGTCTTCAGCCACCAGATCAACAATTAACAGGTACGGTGCATTCTGATACTAGCTTCGATCTGAAGCGGGAGATATCTACACAATTACCAGACTTGAACCTGCTGAAATTTGGTTTTCCCTTTGCTGCACCACAGGATTTGTCCCAGACGGCGATTGTCGTGCCCCAAATCCCCTCGAAGACAGATATTTTGACCTTGTTAGCTTTTAGCGAACGCTTAGGCAGGCTCAGTCAAGCCGATACAGTCAAACTAGAAGTTTATACACCGGATGCTTTACCAACAAAAGTCCGCAAAAATGACCATTTGGTAGGAATTGGAACGCGGGAGGAGTTTCCTTTCCCGGAAGTGTTTAATTCCAGTGGCTTTAACTTGAATCAAGCATTTTCCCGCTCCTCTGCCTATGCTGCGATTCAGACCCCGCAGGACACACAAGGGATGATTAAGCAAATTATCTCTCCTTGGAATAGCGATCGCGTCGTTCTAGCTTTAACATCTCAAACCGAAACTGGTTTAGAGCGAGTGCGGCAAGTCCTTAATCAAGACTCGTGGTTCTTCCAACTCAAAAAGGATACGGTGCTAATTAGTAGCGATCAAAAAGACTCAGTTACTTACGATGCTGATGCCTATCAACTACAGTTTTTCCAAAGCGCCCCGAATAGTCGTCGCTGGGAAAATACCACTCCCCTCAGTAAAGCATCACGCTTTTTACAAGAAAATTGGCTGTTGCTACCTGTAGGTATTTTGAGTATTTCTCTAATTCTTTACGGGATTGTTCAGTTGTATCTCAAACGGCTAACTGCTGACAAAAAGTAGAGACTTTCCGTCAGGTATCGCTAACTTAAATTTAAATTTCAAAATTGAGATCAAAATGTCTTCTTCCCCCGACACATTGCCCCAAAAATCACGCGATCGCCAGCGCTTAAAATTGAGCCATTGGCTGATTGATATTACCCCCCGATTTTTTGACCGCACTCTCCAAAGGGTGGGTGTGAAACAGTTTAAGTGGCTTATCCTACTGCTATTGGTGCTCTCAGTCCCACTGATTATTACCCCGATAGAAGTTTGGCAGCAAGGATTGGTAGCAGTATTTCTGGTGCTACTCGGTCAACTGGTGATCCACGCAGAGTTTCAAGAGTCCTCTCCAGAAATCAGCCAGTATTACCACTTGTTTCTGCTGTGGCTGAGTATGATCACAACGCTGCGTTATTTATTCTACCGCACCAGTTATACCCTCAACTTTGATGGTTGGCTCAACAGCATCGCTTGTGTATTGTTGTTCCTCGCCGAACTCTATGCCATCCTCACCTTGGTACTGGCATACTTTCAAACTCTGAAAATTCAAGAACGCCAACCAGTTAATCTCACAACTATTCCTCAACACGAATGGTTCAAAGTCGATATTTACATCCCCACTTACAACGAAGACGTGGAGATTGTTCGTAAGACTGCCGTGGCAGCCTTGGCTTGTGATTATGCTGCCGATAAAAAAAAGGTTTATGTTCTTGATGATGGTCGTCCAGAAAAGTATAAAGAAAACGACCCCCGCCGAGAACAGTTTAGCGCCAGACGGGAACAGCTACGGCAAATGTGCGAAGAACTCGGCTGTATACACATGACGCGGGACAGTAATGACCACGCTAAAGCTGGTAATATCAATACCGCCTTTGAGAAAACCGACGGCGATTTAGTGTTGATTTTGGACTGTGACCACATTCCATCGCGGCAAATTCTCCTGCATACAATGGGTTTTTTCTTCGATCCCAAAGTATCCTTTGTCCAAACTCCCCACTGGTTCTATAACCCCGATCCCTTCGAGCGTAATTTGGTCACAAAAGGTAGAATCCCCGCAGGCAATGAACTGTTTTATAAGGTGCTGCAAAAGGGTAACGATTTTTGGAATGCTGCCTTTTTCTGCGGTTCGGCAGCATTAATCCGTAAATCCCACGCTTTAGAAGTTGGGGGAATTGCGGTGGAAACAGTGACAGAAGATTGTCATACTGCCTTGCGATTGCATTCGCTGGGTTACAAGTCTGTCTACTATGACAAAATTATGGTGGCTGGTTTAGCACCAGAAACGTTTTCTTCTTATGTGGGGCAACAAGTTCGCTGGGCAAGGGGGATGGCGCAGATTCTGCGATTGGAAAACCCCGTTTTTAATCGGAAGCTGAACCTGACATTTGCCCAGAGGATTTGTTACTTTAGCGCGACTTCGCACTTTTTGTATGGCTATCCTCGACTAACATATGCGATCGCACCGCCGCTATTTTTATTATTTGGCGTTAACTCTGTTCAAGGTTTGGGTTTAGAAACTCTAGCTTATGCCCTACCCCATATTCTCCTTTCCCTTTTTACTAACTACATCATTTACAAAAACGTCCGCTTCTCCTTCTGGAACGAAATTTTTGAATTTGCGATGGCTTTCCAGGCTGGGTGGGTGACGATGTTGGCGCTGTTTAACCCCAAACTAGGTTCATTTAACGTTACCGATAAGGGGACATCTATTAGCAAACGCATCTTTGATTGGGAATCAATGCGTGGTCTTTTGGTGGTGACAGCATTTGTAGTCTCTTCCTTACTGGCTGTTCCCTATTGGCTGCTGCTACGTCCTGAAGATTGGCAGGCGGTCTTAGTCAACACCATGTGGTCTATTTTTAATCTAGTTTTGCTCTCAGCTGCTTTGCTGGTTGGCTTTGAACAACCGCAAGTACGTACTGCCCACCGTTTACAGCGTCGTCTGCCCATTTTAATTACCAATAACGGTCAAACAATCATGGGCAAAACCGTGAATATTTCCGAAACTGGCGCCTTAATTTCTTTGGAAACCTGGCCCAATTTACTGGATGAAGTAGAAGTTGAGGTGATGGGAGATTATACTGCTAGCGCCTCTTTAACGGCGCAGATTGTCCGACTCTCTCCGATAAATGACACAGAAACGCTTTTGGGTGTTGATTTTGTGAAACTCAACAATGCCCAACGCGATGCTTTAACTCTAGTTTTATATTCTGATGTCCGGGAGTGGTATTCTCAGAAAGCCCAGTACGTAGACCAGCCCCTAGCTTCTCTGGGATTTCTAGCCACGAGTCTGACTCGGGCCTTGCGTGACCTCAACCAAACTAGCCGTAAAAAGGTACGCAAGCAGGTAAACACCAATAGTCAACTCTACTGGGATGGTAACTTCTTCTTTGGAGTAGCCACAGAACTAGGAACAACGGGTTTGCGCTTGGAAATAGAGGATAAAAAAGCCGTGTCTTCTCACAAAATGATCGGACAACAGGACTTGCATACGATGCGAACTGTTAAACCACTGGTTGGTTTACTGTTAAATCAGGATGCCGAGAATTTCTCATCTAACCGATTTGTTGCCGAAATTTATGCAGTAGAAGAACAAGCAAATGGCAAGATTGCGATCGAGTTAATTTTTCCAGAAAAATTCAAGGAACGCCAAGACACCAAAATTAAACAACTGTTGCAGGTTCTGTAATAACATTGGTGTCAATTTAAGCCAAAACACCTTAATTTTTGTTTAAGTCCCATTAGGAAGATTAATTAAGATAGCAGGGGGCAGAAAGGACTAGCTCTCTGCTGTTCCAAGCTCCCCGAATACGCTCAAGAGGATTTTAAATCCTCTTGGGATAAAGTTCATAGCTGGAAGTGAGTCAGAAAATCTGTAGCTGAGTGACCCCCATTTTTTGGAGTTTCAACCTCATGAAAATCTTTCCCGATTACGAGAGCACAGAAATTAACATCTGCTGGGATGGTATCGGGCAGTGGCAATCATCGGCGCAGAGAAAACAATCTAAAACTGTTTTACATTTTTGGTTTCCAGCGATTTCCGCATCTTAAACAATTGAGGCGTATTTCATTACTTCCCCACAAACCAGCAACAAGCCCGACCCCGCCAGTTACTAAACCTCCAACCAGAGCATGACCAACGTTGAAGCCTTTTTTGTTTGAAGTGATTTGGGTAGAACCACATTTGGGGCAGCTAATTGGTATTTCGTGTTGTATAACAGGCTGGACGACTACGTGGGTTTGGTGAACAACAGGTTGAGTCTCTGTGTATGCTTGTGTCCCTGGTAAATTAATTTTTTCTAAAATCAAAAATCTTGCTTTATCAAACTCGCTAAATTTATCATGAAAAAAAATTACCGTATCATGATTAGATGCAGCTTCCAAGTATTTTAGGTTTCCAGAGGAGCCTGCTATTTGAAAATAAATAAAGCCATACGAAAGAGAGCCAGAATTGTGAAATTGAATGTTAAGAATATTTCTGTAGGCAATGAAGCGCTCTCCTTTGGTATGAGAGGAAAAGAGTTTACCTAATCTTTTTATAAGTACACCGTCATTTTTAAGAGCCAGAATTGTTGCATCCCCATAACACTCAAAATCCTTAGATACTCTTGGCTTTGTTGCTTCGGCAGACAAAGCTTTTGGCTGTTTATTTAAAGATTGAGTATTCAAAAAGTCAAATTCTTGCTGCCAAACTGGAAAATCATTACCAGTTTGCTTACCATAAATTATTACTTTATTTATAGATTGTGGTTTTAATTTATTTATAGCGTTGTAAATGTAATTAAAAATTACTTGTTGCGGAGGTACTTCTGTTGCCTCAAAAATGATTTGTAGACACCCTTTTATAATATTAGCTTTTGCCAAAATGCCTTTAGGGTTTAATTGTTTATTTATAAGCGTAGCAATTGCTTGTGGATCGCCCTGTTTTGCTAATTCTAATAACTCTGGTTGATTCATGGTTGGAAGGAATTTAATTTTTAGTATTCCGCGGTATGAGTAGCATTCGCGCGAAAACGGCTTAAGAGATATTACATGAGTAATACAAGTATTTTCAGAAGCTGAAACCCTTATTTTATCGTTGACTAGTGACTCGATGATCAGCATTAGACTTATCCGGAAATGAGAACTTTATTTGGCTGAAACCTAGCTCTGGAGAGGGTTTTAGAGGTTCCTGTTTTATATAAGCTAAAAAGCCAGCTATGTAAGGGTTTCAGCTATTTTGAGGTTTATTTGTGGATAAGTCTATTAGTCAATGACCTTCGTTATCAGTATAATCCTTATCTAATAATGCTTTTAACCTTAACTCAGTTTTCTGTTCCGATGATACTTATACCCGAATCACAGTTTGCCAGCTAAGTTGATCAACTGTTTGAAGTTCACAAGATAAATGATGTTGTTGGCGCTGTCAATTTTGATCCACCCTTTCTCATGCAGCTTTTCCATAATTTTGGTGGTTTCTTCAACGCCAATTTCTGTCACCTCTGCTAAATCTTTGAAGGGAATGTTAAAAATTTCCTTCCCCAAATTTGATTCCTGACCATAACTTTCCCCTAAAGTCACTAGGGTATGGGCGAGTTTGACTGCTGGTGGTGAAGACCGCATTTGCAAGCGCAGGTTAATTTGCCGCAATCGCCGCACCATTAATTGCAACATCCGGTGATGTAACTGCGGGTCTTTAAACAATATTTGTATAAAACGCTCTCTGGAGATACTAAGCAACTTCACCGGTGAAAGGGCAATGACATCGGTTGAACGTGGAGATTCATCCAAAATTGCCATTTCTCCAAAAAAATCGCCACGCCCAAAAATTGCCAGAGCTACTGAATCTTCACCGACGGTACGTCGGACTTTGACCCAACCAGAGACAACGAAGTAAACGGCGTTCCCCCAAGCATCTTCCATCACAACAGCTCGCCCAGATGGGTATTCATGTTCAATTGCAACGTTGAGTAGCCATTCCAAAGTCTGGGGGGTGGCTGTACTCATTAAGGGGAAAAGTTCACTAAAAACCTCAGTTAGCATGAAATATTTGCAAGAGATGGATTCAAAAGCGGGAAATTAACTTTGCTACTATTAAGTTTGTTTAAACCGTAATCTTACTCAGAATACGATCACGAAATTTGTATTTATTTGAGATAAACCTCTAAGGTTGATCGGTCTGAGGTTCCATTAAAACATAACAATTATGTATGCGATCGAAATCAGGGGTTTCACTGACAGATTGATGATTAGCTGGTTGTTGGTAGATTGCTTTCCAGTGCTAGTATTTTGATCTGTTGGTCTAAATTTTTCACTAATTGATTCAGGGCAACCAAAGCCTCTGATTGCTGAGAGTCAAGGCTGGAATTCAGTAAAAACCGTTCTTGTAGTTCATCCAGCTTGAAGCTTAGTTGCTGAGAAATTCCGAAGGCATCGCGGCTCAAATGCGCCAACTGTTGTTGTTGATAGAACTTTAATGCTGCTCCCCGCAACACTTGGAGTGTTGCCTCTTCGCCGTAGATTCCTGGCATGACTCGCAAGCGTAATAACAAGTGATTTTTTTGATATACGTATTCCTTCTCTACCTGTTTTGGTTCTGTAACCGTGGTGACAGGCAGAGAAGCAAAGCGCTTTAATTCATTCAGTACTCCTTGGAAAACAGAGAGCGGTAATTTGTCTAATACAGACTGCAAGACTCCATTGTCACTCCATAATATCCTGCCTTCATAAGCTTGTCTTTCTAAATACAGCCGACCAATTCCCCCAGCCAGAATTCGCCCTAGCAATTCTTCTAGTAATTTCTTGGGTGGTAGTGTTGGTAGCACCTCAATAGGACTAAATAGTTCGGGAACTTGTGTAGACAAAATAGGTAAATTGTTTGGTGCTGCTGCTTTGGAAGTCTCTCCCTCTTGACCTCTGGAAATAGGGGTTAAGAACGTCGTAGTTTGAGATAATTTATCTAGCTCTGGAATAGGAGGCAAGTCTACGCGCTGCCAAGAATGTTGACGCTTTTGTGTCTGAAACAGCATCAATATTGGTTGCTGATTTGATTCCGATTCTGGATCTAGGGAGGGAATAGGTTTGTCAGTAATGGTAGCTGCACTATTTGTTGGGGGAAAGTCCTTTCTTGACTGATGCACTTGTTTGGCATCTAGCTGAGATGTATTCTTATAGTTGAGGTAGGCTGAGAGTATTCTGCGGTAAGCGTCGGCTGCGATCGTCTCAGTTACCGTTGTGCAATTGATATAAGACAAGATGCGACTAACGTAATCTAGTGCGTTGCGGTCTTGTAGATGAACCATACCTAGCAAGAGGTTGTTGTCTTCTAATTCCAAAGGCACAATCTGGTGATAGAGGCAAGCTTCAAAAGACAAAAGACTATCAATCAGCTGGAATATTTGCTTAGGAATGTCTACTCGATCCCAGTAACTTTGTGTAGCAATTAGCACTTGCTTACTACTTACTGCGGTATCTGTTAGTTTGCCTTTTGAAGACAACATAGGTTTGATTTACTTTGTGTTTGCTTTTATACTATCTTTCCTCTAATTTAGTAAACATCTAATCAAGATCCTTTGTTAAATTATTAAAAATTAAATTATCTATATAAATAGACGTAAGTAAATGATCAATTTTGGATTGTAGTTTAGTGATAATACTGAGTTCGGGATGAGGAGATGAAGAGGCAGAGGGGAGGAACTTGCTATATTCCCCTACTCACCTGTCTTCTCCATCTCCTACTCTTCCCCACGACCTCAGTAAATCAACTAGATGCTTCATAACTTACTCCTGAGTTCTTAAAGCTTGGGCTGCAAGATAGACTTTTGTCCATTCGCCTAGCACTTGATGGGTTTTGAGTTTTAAGTGTTCGGCTATTGCTTCTATTGAGTTACCTGCTTTCCGCAAATCTAGAATTTGCCGCCCCAGAGGAGTCAATTTTTCATCAAGTTGCTGCCATTGGTTTGGCGTTAACCCCAAGTTATGTTCTTGCAAGGAAATTGAGAGCCAACCGTCTACGAGTTCTGGTTTACCTTTGAGGGCAAAAACACGCACAGCATGGTAACTAATTTTTTCTCGCAGACGGTATACTTCCTTAGTCTGCTTATTCATTCTCTGGGCAATATCTTCCTGGGACTTACCTTGCAGATACAGTCGTAGCCATTCTACTGCCTCTGCCCCGAGATTTTCTTGTAAATAATTTTCAAATTCTTTTTGTACTGACTGGCGCAGTGCTTGTTGTTCCTCTAGTTGTTGTGCTTCTTGATATTCTGCGATCGCCTGACTATCCACTAAGTTAACTCGATTATCACTGTCGTCTGTGAGAACCTCTTCCGACACCAGTCTAATCAAGTCACGTCCTGGCACTTGGGTTAAGCCACCGCGCTGAGTCCGACGCAAGTAATTCACAAATCGGTAAGCTAATAGTGGTTGATTGCGTACTGGCCGCAGAGAATATTCTTCTACACTGGCAAATAGCAGAGCATCCCTTAATCGTCTATCACTTGTATATTTAGCAATATCAGCCATTTGCTGTTGCATGTGGCTATCGCTTTGTAGTAATTCTTGGAGTACTTCTTGTAACACATCGATTACACTGCGCTGGCGATCGCGGCTGAGGGAAACCCAAGTCTGAATCTTATTCCGTAATGTCACTAAACTCCCCAATCGCGTTATCAAGTTGCGATAAGCACGTTCTCGCCCTAGCCCCAAGTAGCGTTGAGATAAAATTCTCCAGCGATATTCCATCGCTTGCTTGGCAATATCAAATTCCTTCGGGTTAGACAGATCAAACCGTTTTGAGTCAGATCCAAATAGCCAGAGAATAATACTTTGCTTCGCGGCTTCATTTTGGTCTGGACATTCCGCAACCAAGCGCTTTTGCCAATCTAGAGCTAGTTGTTCCACATCCCTTGTCATAGTGAGATTGCGTTCCTCGAAACTCAATTTTGAAGTTTGCATCACAACCCCCATTCGTCCCACCTAATTGTTTAACTGGCAGTTGCCCCGGATTTCATGAGTCTCATGAAAATAGTTCAGTGATTCCACTTTTATTACGTCTTAATTCACTGAAATTATGCAGAAATTTCTATATTGATGTTTTCTTTTCAATTTCAAAATGCCCTAAACCCATGCCTATGAAGCGTTTAGGTCAATTCTATTTATTTAAACTTTTTGTAAAGTTGTGTTTTTTAACTGAGAACATAAATCTGCTTAGAATGGTTAAGAGACAGCTTTGCACGAGATAGATTGAGAAAATCTGACATTTTGTAACCGAATCGAGGAACGAATTTAATTTAACTCAATACTAGACGTTATTTCACCAGTATAAGTTTCAACCCTCTACAACCCCTTACGTAGTAAAATACCAGGGCAAACGCATCTAAATCACTCTTGATCACAACCAACATTAAGAACCAACGAAAAAATAAGCATTTCTCGTTTGGTTTAGTTTCTAACACTCAAAGCGATGTCTGTCTTGAAAAGTTCAGATCGGCGGAAGCCACCGCTCCGACTTTTCGCTACGACGGGCTACGCCTACGCTTAAATCTTGAACAATAAACAAGCGTTAATGAGATTAGCTGCAAGTCTATTGATAATATACGAGTGTTATTGACATAATGTGTTCACCCTGATTCTACTCCCATTTGAGGAAGAACCAAAAAAATCATTGAATCTCAAGCTTCTTGTTTTTCTGGTTTTTTGCTTTTCTATAAACGATAATAGTTTGAATTTTATGTATAGAAAATCTATAAAACTAATATATTTTTCAGATAAACTTCATATAAAAACTCATCATCAACTAAGTTCAAGCCTCACATCTATAGCAATCCTAAATGAGTTGTGAGAAAATACTGAGGAAAGGAGCAAAAATGATTGAAACTAAAAGCTGATTCGTAAATAAAATCTAAAGAGAACGGAATCTGGCTTCAGGGCAAACGCATCTAAATATTGACGAGCCTCAAAAAGAGTGAAATACGCTAACACTACAACAATAGCACAACTATATAGGGCTTTCAGAAAATTAAATATCCCCGTTTATCGAAATTATAATCGTAGTCTTGAATAAAATGCTCAAACGTTTGCCAACTTTGTTCGCAGTCATTGGGGGATAGAGAATTCATTACACTGCATATGAGATTTAACAAAGTATGTTCAGTTTAATTCCCCTGCCTCTTGTGGCAACAGGAATTGAACGCCTAATTAAAATCCCCGTCACAAAACGTAATTGCGAATTGCGAATTGCGAATTGGTTTAAATAGATTCTTAGATAAATACTATTGCTACAGTGTAGAATCAGCCCCAGTATGCCACATGGCGATGTCTACGATGGTCACTGAGTCTTTGTCGTACCCCTACTCTTAAGCAAGCTACGCGCAGCTTCTCGTAGAGAAGTGCGGGCTACGCTTATGCTATTCTGGATAGTTGGGATTAATAGGCAAATTTATCCTTTTTAAACTAGCTTCACCCACGACTGCGCCTCTAATCATTAGCAAGTTTTTCTTAAAACTTTTACATTCCTAAAAATGAATAGTCAACAGTCAATATTGATTTTGACTATTGACTTTGACTGTTGCTTTGCGTCTGCTTCAAAATTTAACTTATGCAAAATCTAAAAACAGAAAGAATGCAACCCTCAATAGTTTTAATGGTCAGAAGTCTTACAAGAGACTTCTCTTTAAATTCATTTATGAGGATTCTTCCTTTGAAATTTTGAATTCCCCCGCAGGGGGTTGACTCTATCGACCGTTCGATGATCTAACAACGGGATTTTCTACAGATTCTCGATACTGTTGGACTTCTGCTGTGTAACCAATTGGTAGAACAGCTTCAACGTTTTCATGGGGACGAGCAATAATCACCCAAGATTCTAGAGTACCGCCATAAACATTTTCTGCGGCTTCAATACCAGCAGCCATAGCAGCTTTCACTTCAGAAACATCGCCACGAATATTAACTGTAAAGCGAGCACTACCTACTCTGATATAACCAACGAGGGTGACTCGACCAGCTTTTAACATAGCATCTGCTGCTGCTAGCACCGCAGGAAAACCCTTCGTTTCAAGTGCTCCAACTGCCTGTAATGACATTATTAATCTCCTGTATGAATAAACGATATGGGGGCTACAAGTTAATTGTACGAAGTTTCACTACAGATTCTGATCGCAAAATTGCTTAGAACATGCGGAAAGGTTCTGATTCTTCTGTGAAATGGATTGGTAATATGGTTTCCACATTTTCCGGGGGATTAGGAACGATGTAGTAGGTAATTACTGTACCAACCTTGACTTCCTCTCCAGCTGCAATTCCGGCTTCAACAGCTCTATTTACTTCAGAAACGTGTCCCCGGACGGCGACTAACAAGCGAGCACTTTCCGCTTGACCATAATAGACAATTGTGACTGCGGCAGCTTTGACCATTGCATCTGCTGCTGCTAAGACACTAGGAAAACCTAAAGTTTCAATTACGCCAACCGCCATTGGCATGGCATTAGCTCCTGGATTAAGGGATATGCGACTTCAATTGTACGTGGCTTTAGTCCCAATTTTGACATTTTGGAAAACTTTCTTTGATACCATAATTTTTGGGGGAGTGGGGAGTGGAGAGTTTGGCATCAAGCTCTGATTGCTTTCACTAAAAGTGGTCGTTACAGTGCTTTTAGATTTGAAATACTATCACAAATTGTGCACCTAACGCTAATCTTATGGGGCGATTCCGATAAAATTTTGGGTACTAAGGATGGCATGAGATTTAAAAGGACAATTCCACACAGTACTCTCGTCTGGATTCAAAATTGTGGTCATCTCCCACACCTGGAACAACTACAAATCACCGCGCAGCATATTCAGGACTTAGGCAAACAATAGCTGAAACCCTGATTTTTAGGTAGGGGCAATTCATGAATTGCCCTTACAGCGTGTAGTTTTGCGTAAGTCCTAATATTTTAAACTTTCGATAATTGTAGTTTAAACCCAAGAAATCTGATGCATCTATTGCAACTTCTTGGGTGTACTTGGGGAGAACGTATCAAGGTAGCACAACTATTAATAATTTTTATGTAAGGCTGAATTGTAAAGTTTTTCATCTATTGCTAATGGCTTCTGTCAGAGCTACTATTTTTCTTTTTAATAGTGTTACTTTCATAGAATTTTAGGGAACTCTGTAGCTAGAGCGATCGCAAACCTGTCTTTCAAATAGACAGTAGTTCATTAGAGTTGATTTGGAAATTTACTAGAAAGTCAGTTTATAGATAAATAGCGATGAGAATAGAAAGAAATAATAGTCTGGATGCCTTGAAAGCATTAAGCATTGCTTTTGTTTTCATCTGGCATTTACGACCATTTCAATTTATTATAAATGATTCTGCTCATATGACTGTACTTCTTATTGCTAAAATTCTGAGGAATTTGGAACTGCAATTATATTTAACAGCCGTTCCGATTTTTTATCTTGTTTCTCTTTACTTATTTTTTCAGAAATCTGGCGACATTACATACTTCCAAAAAAGAATTACTAAGTTAATTAAAATTTATTTATTTTGGGTGATTGTTCAGAATATATTTTTTATTATAGCTACGAGAAAAATTCCTAATTTTTCATGGGAAGTCATTACAGGCTTAGAACCAAGCTTACCAATTGTTGGTGATTCAGTTTTCTATTTTCTCTTTAATCTAATTTGTTTGACAATTTTGGCCTTTTTATATCAAATCATAAAATCAGATTCTTTCAGAAGAATTATATCTTGTAGAATAATATTATTTTGTTTATTTTATTTTGAAGCCTGTTGTATACTAAATTTCAGTATTCCTTATCATTGGCTAATAAATTTTGTTATTTATATTCCCATAGCTTTTTACTTAGTTAAGTTTCCTGATAAATTATTAAATTTCAAATTTTACTACCTGATAGCATTTATACTTTTTTCATTTCATGACATTTATCTACGTACATATGGCTATTACTCAAGTATCTATGGAAGAATTGCCATTATTTGCGGAGCAATAACTATTTTCTGTTATGTTCATTCCCAAAAAGAAATAAAAGAGAATTTCTTGGTACAAAAATTATCTCAATACTCTCTTGGTTTGTTTTCATTACATAAATACTGGCAATACTTGTTCTTTTTGTTAATTAATAATTATAAAATTGGCATAGATATAGGATTTGTTGGAACTCCTTTGAGTACAATCTTTCTAATTGAAGGATTTTTTGTTGTATTTTTTACTATGTTATCAATTTATTTATTAAAGTTAACTCGTTTAAAACAGTTTGTTATCTAGAGCATCGATTCAACAATCAAAAACCAACCTCCAGCCCCTTCCTTACTAGGGAAGGGGGAGCCAAGATTAACTGACTTTAGTCAAGTAACCACATCTCATTAGAACTATCAGGATACTCATTTGGTTGATTTTGAGGTTGATTTTGAGCTAGTGTTTCCGATGACCGATGTGATTTCTTGTAGTTAAGTGGATTGTAGTGTTCTTTTACGGGTTTTATAGCACTAGTTTCCTTTACAGCTACAGCAAGTTTAGATTTATCTTCTGCTGTTTGTTTTAAAGAATTAATTTCTTCTATAAGCTGGGAATTTGCTTCTGCAAGTTGCAGTGCTGTTTTTTTGGTTTCATCAAGTTCTTTTGTTAGCTGTTCTAGTAATGATTTTTGTTCTGATGCAAACGTTTTTTGTTTAGATAATTTTGATTGCAAATCAGCAATGTCTTGTGCAAGAGATGCTTCTTTTTTGTGGCTTGTTTCTAAATTAGTTGTCAATTCTTTGACAGTTGTTTCTAAATCAGCCTTAGTGGAACTTGTGCGCTTAGTAGAAGTTGGCTCAAGTGTTTCTGCTGAGGATTCCTCATCAGATGAAGCCTCTTCTTCGGCAATTTTTTCAGATGTAACTTCGATCGCAGATTCACCTTCTGAGGGTGTAAATTTTTGCGCCTCTTCTTGTAATAAGTCAGAGAGACTTTGTTTCCTAGCCATTATTATTTTCTCCAATCACGCTGTAATTCATCAGCTGCACGACGGTAATCTAATTCCGCCTCCCGTGCGTTACTTCCTCGCCATTGAGTAATTGCTACACCTTCAAGTGCTGCTCGTTCATGAGCTTTATAGGCACGGATGAAAGTATTAAAAGTAGGAATACCTAAGCGAGTAAGAGTGTTTTTTGCTTCTAGTGCTTCCCCCAGACTGCGCGTATCGACTTTGGTAAGCAATACCCGATGGGGGGTTCCCAAGGGGATGACGGCTTCCTTGACTGTTTCCACGAGGATAGCTAAATCCATTGCGGCTGGGGGTGTAGGCAAAACTAGATAATCTGCGATCGCAATTACCGCCACTAATGCTTCAGAGCGCAGTGCGGGAGGCGTATCCACCACTACTAAATCGTAACCTGTTATCTTTCCTAAATCACCTAAAAGTGTCGGATCGGTTTCTTGAGATAAATCAAATCCCATTCCTTGCTGACTGCGCCCAAACCACCAGCTGGCAGAACCTTGAATATCTGCGTCAATCAAAAGCACCTTTTTTTTATTCGCAAAGTTTGCAGCCAGATTGACTGCGGTAGTCGTTTTACCGACTCCTCCTTTACCGTTGAGAATAGCGATGATTTTTGGCACTGCTTTAGCTAGGAAAAGGGAGTGGGGAACTCAGGGTTCCCTCTAGGGATTAGGGGCAATGGGGAGCGGGGAGTAGCCGAAGAAATCTTTTTCATGTTTGGTTGTGGGATTTTTTGACGATGGACTGACTTGAAAGAGTGTTGAGTACTGAGTTAGTCATTAGCAGTTATTAGTTATTATCCTTTTCTTTTCTCCCACTTTCTACTCACCACTCTCTACTCCCCACTCCCCATTGATTGAATATACCGCTTTCTGTAACCCTAAAGAACATGAAAACTCGTAACAATAAAATTCATCAGCCATTAATTCCCCAAAATTCTATGACAGCAACTTACCATCTGCCTGATGGGCCTCAAATACCGCGCTGGCTAAGGATGATCAAGTTTATTAGTCAGCCTGTGAAATATGTGGATGATTTTGCCAAAATCTATGGTGACACTTTCACGATCAGGAGTCGTCGCTCTGATAACCATCTTGTGTACTTTAGTCAACCCCAAGCACTTGAGCAGATTTTTACTGCTGATTCCAGCCATTTTGAGGTTGGGGGGGGGAACATGGGACTAAGATTTTTGCTGGGCGATCGCTCCTTTATGTTATCAGATGGCGATCGCCACCAGCGCCAACGGCAACTATTAACTCCTCCTTTTCATGGCGAAAGAATGCGAGCTTATGGTCAGGATATCTGTAAAATAACCCGACAGGTGAGTCATGAATGGCAAATTGGCAAGCCTTTCAATATCCGTGAGTCGATGCAAGAAATCACCTTGCGTGTTATTCTACGGGTTGTATTTGGTTTGAGTGAAGGACAGCTTTTTAAGGAACTGAGGCGATCGCTAAGTGACTTACTAAACTTCATCAGTTCGCCCGTAATGTCCAGCGCCTTCTTTTTCCGGTTCATGCAAAAAGATTTCGGTGCGTGGAGTCCGTGGGGTTGGATTCTGCAACAACGGCAAAAAATTGATCAACTTATTTATGCTTTGCTTCGAGAACGTCGGGCTGAATCTGAGCAAAATCGCCAAGATATCCTAAGTTTGATGATGGCGGCTCGTTACGACGATGGTCAAGGGCTGTCAGATGAAGAATTACACGATGAGTTAATGACATTGCTAGTTGCGGGACATGAAACTACCGCTTCGGCATTGACATGGGCTTTTTACTGGATTGACTATTTACCAGAGGTGCGTGAGAAGTTGCTACAAGAACTTAACACCATTGGAGTTAACCCCGATTTGAGTAGTGTGGCTAAATTGCCCTATTTGACAGCAGTTTGCCAAGAAACATTGCGAATTTACCCAATCGCCATGACTGCTTTCCCCCGGATTGTGAAGACCCCAATTACAATTATGGGCTACGAACTGCGAGAGGGAACGGCAATTGTCCCCAGTATTTATTTAGCGCATCATCGGGAAGAAGTTTACCCACAATCCAAGCAGTTCAAACCAGAACGCTTTTTAGAAAGACAATATTCACCTTATGAATATTTACCTTTTGGTGGCGGTAATCGTCGCTGTATTGGCATGGCATTTGCCCAGTATGAAATGAAAATCGTCTTGGCAACTGTTTTGTCTGAATTTCAAGTATGGCAGGTGAATAAGCGTCCTGTGCGTCCTGTGCGCCGTGGGTTAACTATAGCCGCACCCGCCGGAATGCGGATGATTGCAACACCTCAAGTAAAGCGTGCAAATACACCAGCGTTAGTTTAGGCAACTAGGGTGGGTATCAAAATGCCCACCCTACTATGGGGTAATAATTACGAATTAAATTTGACTACTATAGGAATCGTATTTGATTTTTGAAATTATCTACGTAGGCGGGGAGTGGAGAGTAGGGAGTAGGGAATAGGGAATTAGGCTTTTCGAGTTGTACCGAGCTTTTTCAGAAATCAAATATTAATCTTATATATCAGTAGTAAATTAAATGGAAGCTTTACCCAATAATTGGGAAGATATTCAACCTAATACTGTATATTTTCAACCGGTGGACTACTAGTCTCATTTGGAAGTGAACAAATAAAGTTTGCATTAAAATCCGATCGGAATGGCAAACATTAAAAAGCTATTGAGAAAGGGCAAGTACCTCCTCGCGGTAATCTGGGGTTAGTGACTTCCCAAGAATCGGACTACGATTTGAAATCTAAAGTATTAGGTAAAACTGGCGAGCGCCGATTTCATGCAAAATTTATTGATGGTATATTACACTTCCCCGGTTTGGTAACAGAACATTAAACCCGCAGAACTATGACAAAACTCGAATTAAAAAATCATCAAGTTTGGCGAGATTTAAGTGAAATATTAGAAACTTTAGATGCGAATACGCTTGTTAAACAACATTTGGAACTATCTGATTATAAAATATACGGCTACTGGGATGAACAAGATAAATATTATGAAACAATTACTTTGCCTCGTACCCTAGAAGCTGAATTAGTTAGTAGCTGTATTGGCGTTACCCACAAAGAACGCTTTCTACAACTAAAGTTTTTCCTTATAGCTTCTGCTGTTGATGGCACACAGACGGCAAATAATAACGCTCAAAAGCTAGGCGAGTTGGTTCTTATTTACAATGAAAATTTAGAGTTTATTGATGAAAGTTGGCTTTTAGATATCGATTCTTCAATGCTTGAGATACAACTCTGAAGTCTAGCAAAATTTATAGATACTCATCTCGCTATGAGGCTGCGTTTAACATCATCTGGCACTGTGCGAAAAATCTAACTTATCAATATTTCTACAAAGCAATCAACTAAACAATAAGCGCAGAGTTCTTATCTTCCTCCGCGTTCTTCTGCGCTTCCCTCCGCGTCCCTCCGCGTCCCTCTGCGTTAAAAAACAATCTCCTCCCTCATCCTCTCTTCCAGCACATCCAATAACCCATCCACATCCTTCCCAACTTCCTCAAAACAAATCGGTGGTGCTGGTGACGGTGCAAACTGAATTAACTTAATTTCCCCCTTCCCAATCCCAATCATCACAACTTCCACATCCGGCTGATGATTCTCAACAATTCCCAAAATTTCCTGAAGCCGATTATCAACTTGATTATTTAACTTATCTATCTGCTCTTTCGGACAATAAACAAAATGTGGCGTTGGTTGCAAATCAATACCAACAGTACCCTGACTGTCGCCATTTGCTAACCACAATCCCCAAAAAAGCGCCGCCAATTCTTGCTGATTTGCTTTCACAAACTTATCCAACTGGCGACGCCACTTGTTATCACCTGATTCTGGTTGACTATTACCAAAAAACATAAATAATTTGTAATGAAGACACAAAACTTTGCGCGAAAGTTATCTCAAACCTGACTGTACACGCCAGAGACTAGAATAAATCCCATCTTTCTCCAGCAATTGCTCATGGGTTCCCGACTCTACTAATTTCCCATGTTCCATGACATAAATGCAATCGGCATTGCGAATGGTGGAAAGACGATGAGCGATCGCAATTGTAGTTCTATCGACAGTAATCCGTTCGAGCGATCGCTGGATTGCTGCTTCTGTCTCATTATCCACCGCCGAGGTCGCTTCATCTAAAATCAGAATCGGGGGATTTTTGAGAACTGCACGGGCGATCGCAATCCGTTGTCTTTGTCCACCAGATAACTTTTGTCCTCTTTCCCCGACAATTGTCTGATAACCTTGGGGCAATTCAATAATAAATTCGTGCGCCTCGGCTACCTTCGCCGCCCTGATGATTTCTTGCTCTGTAGTCTCAAAGCTACCATAGGCAATATTTTCCCCTACAGTGCCATGAAATAGAAAGACATCCTGACTCACCAAACCAATGCAACGGCGTAAATCTTGCAAATTCAAACTTTGTAAATCAATGCCATCGAGAGTAATACTTCCCGTTTGCACTTCGTATAACCGCAATAAAAGTTTGACTAAAGTGCTTTTACCAGAACCCGTTGAACCGACAATTGCAATGGTTTTTCCCGCCGGAATATCCAAAGACAGATTTTTAATAACTGGAAATCTATCTTGATAGGCAAAATAAACATTTTTAAATTGCACTTCACCGCGCACTTCATCCACAGGTAAGGATACATTACCTGTATGAATAGCGATGGGAGTATCTAACAAATTCATGACTCGATTAGTAGAAGCCATTGCCCTTTGATATTGGTCAAAAGTTTCGCCTAATCTTGTTAAAGGCCACAGCAAGCGCTGGATTAAAAACACTAATACGCTGTAAGTACCTACAGACATTGCTCCAGAAACTGCTGCCATCCCGCCATACAACAGTAATGCCGTGAAACCCACCAAAATTAGCATCCGAATTAATGGGACAAAAGCAGCAGAAAGAAGAATTGCTTTAGAGTTACTACGACGATAAGCATCACTATCTAATTCCAAACGGGAGGCTTCATAAGCTTCGGAGGTGAAACTTTTAATAGTAGTAATTCCGCTGATATTGTTTGACAAACGCGAATTGAGGAAACCCACCTTTTCCCGGACATCAGCATAGCGAGGCGCAAGTAATCGTTGATAGGCAAAGGAACCCCAGAGAATAAATGGCATCGGTGACAAAGCCATCCACGCTACACTAGGAGCCAAAATAAAGAAAGCAGCGCCAATAATTACAACAGTTGCGGAAACTTGGATAATATCATTCGCTCCTCCATCCAAAAATCGCTCTAATTGGTTAATATCATCACTGAGAATAGACATTAAACCGCCAGTGCTGCGTTCTTCAAAATAAGCCAATTCCAACTCTTGCAAATGTTTGTATGCATCCAAACGCAAGTCATGCTGAATATTCTGAGCCAAATTACGCCAAAGTCGAGCGTAGGCGTACTCAAAAACAGATTCTAGTATCCAAATGATCACAGTCAGGAAGGAAATAATCAAAAATTGTTGAAAGACATCGCGTACCCCTAACTGTGCAATTATGGAATCCTGCTGTTTGACTACCACATCCACCGCGACGCCAATTAAGCCGGGTGGTGCCAAGTCGAAAAATTTATTCAGGGTAGAATAAGTAGTCGCCAGCCAAATTTGTTTACGATACTGGTGTCCATACTCAAGCAAACGCTGGAGAGGATGCGTTGAATGTTTACGCCTTCTTGATACCCGATGAGATTTTAATACTGTAGTCACGGCTTTTTGCGGTTTCGTGCAGTTGATATTAACACAGAACACACTCCTGAGTCCTGAGTCTGAAGATTAAAGACTTAATGTAATTGGCAAGATGATTATGCAAGAAAAGTAGAAGAATACGCTTTTCTTAACATCCCAGAATATTGGATTGTAGACTTTCGGGGCTTAGGTGGTTTGCAATTTATCGGCAATCCCAAACAACCTACCTTCACAGTTTGTCAGTTAGTGAACGGTGTGTACCAGCAGCAACAATATCGCTTAGGAGATACTACTTATTCTGAGATATTGCCAAATTTAAAACTTAAACTCGACGACATTATGCATATTTGACAAATAAAATTTTGTTTTGGCTGAGGTGAGGTAGGGGCGTTCGCTACGGTTTTCTAAGCTAGAATACCAAAGTTGTGTTTAGATACATCTGACTTGTAAGCTGATTTGAGAGGATATAGTCAAACAGCACAATGAAATATTCTGATTTCATTCAAGAAAGTTCGGCCATGCTTCTGATTGATCATGAAGTTGGCACGATAAAGCTGATTAAAAACTTCCCTCTGACCGAGGTAGAAAAGAATACTCTTACACTTGCGAAAGTGGCAAAGTTGCTTAAGATACCTGTAGTTTTGACAAGTACCCTAAATAATGCAGTTTCATTAGACCTTTTGCAAAAGTCATTTAAGCAGATTGAGTTTTGGGGAGACGAAGCTCATAGTTGTACAAACCAGCTATGAGATTAAATCTCAAAGCAAATCTTTTTCGACGATTGCGATAACGGTCAGACAAAATTTTAAATATTTTCAGTTTTCGATTGATATGCTCACCCACAACTCGGACTTTGGCTAACTCTTGATTACTTTTTTTATCTTCACGGTTGAGTTCACCACCTAAGCGGTTTCTTTTTTGGTATTCGGCTCTTGGCATGAAGTTTATGAATTCCTTGATATCCTTTATCACCCAAGCATTCGATATCTTTTCTTAACCTAACTTTACTATTTTTGAAGATACGAAAATCATGCTCTTTTCCCTTACCATGTGCGGTACAGAGGATTTCTCCAGTACTTCGGTCTACGACAACTTGAGATTTTAATGTATGTCTTTTCTTTTTACCACTATAAAACTGTTTCTGTTTTTTTTAGGACGTTCTATCGGACTTTCCGTAACATCCACTACCACTACTTCTATCTGATAATTTTGGTAGGAAAGCTTTTTCTTCCCAGGAAGCGAAAATTCTCTTGAACTGATGAGAATATCTTCGATTTTTCTAATGATACGATATGCTGTTGACTCGTTGACTCCCCAAGATTGGCCAATATTAAAATAGGTGCGGTACTCCCTCCAATACTCCAATGTCATCAACAATTGGTTTTCTAAGCTCAGTTTACCTGGTCGCCCTGTTTTCAGCTTTGTTTTTGAACGCGGTAAGCGAAGCCATCCTGTTAGGCTTATCGCACTACCTCTGTCATCTGAATAAAAGTCTCAGGATGCACACCACACAAGCGTTTGAATTCTTCCGGTTTGAGATTTTTTACCTTTTCGTAGGTCATAGATGTAAAGAAAGTTCTAACCTACTTGTCCCACGCTCATGAGACTTTTGCAAGAGGTCTACTGACTCGAATGGCACTAAGAAAAGCTGAAATAGTTGCAGGATAAGGAGTTTATAAAACTAATAGTTTTCAGGTCGGGAATCAGAATAATCTGCAACTCTCAGTTTGCGATCGCTGCTTCATTAGTCTACATTTTTCCAAAGAGATGAAACCCTTGTAAATAATACATTTGCGCTTTTCTTAGTGCCATTCGCCTTAAAACCCTTTTCTGTGTTGATCACCAAAATCTGACAAGAACCTTAATGTGGTTTCAAAATCGCCTTGTTTGCAGTTTGAAGCGTTTCTGTCTGCAGTTCCTTACATATACCTACCGCTTGACTACTGGTCAAGCGGTCCTAAAGCCTTCTACAAAACAAATCCTATAGCAGAATGGTAATGATTCACATCTCCCCCTCTCGACAAGCCTCTTAAAAAGCAGCAGGGATGGGTGGCGGCGAAATACTCTTACCCCAGGGCGAACGCATCATGTCAAGAAGACTACTATATTCTCAATAAATCCAAAAGCAATCTCATTAAGCTTTGTTTATTCACAAAGAATTAAGCGTTGGCGTAGCCCGCCGCAGGCATCGCTTTGAGGGTTAGAAAACAAATCAAACAAGAAATACTGATTTTTTCATTGATTCTTAACCTCGGTGGTGAGCAAGTATAATTTAGATGCGTTTGCCCTGGTTTCTGCCTGAAACAGCACCAATAGTAGATTGAAAACTGAAAGTTGCTCAAAAAATCAGATTTAGGTAGGTAAAAATTCTGGCAAATATCATTGGAACTAAGGGTAACGATATCCTATTCGGCAGTAACACCGACACTTTGACTGGTGCAGGTGGCAACGATATTTACGAATCCGACTACGGGACTTATATCACTTTCTACTGTCATAATAGTGTCCAGTGAACAGTCTAACATGCGGCGATCGCGCTCTTGCGGGCGGGTACGCCATCGCGCTGCGGGCTGCTCCCATTCAGAGATGTCGTTTAACTACACATTTGCCGACTTTTTTAGAGTTAAAACCCTGTTATATGGTAAATGGCGAGATATGAATTTTTCTAGTTTAAGTAATGATATTTTTAAAATAATTCGTACTAACTAGTCCAATTGGAGAATTGTCATACTCAAAATCATGAGAGTCGCTTACGTATTAAAGAATAAGTTTATCTACAACAACGCTTCAGATTACTTTTAAATAAAACTGATAAGCTATACACTATCCAATATTTAATAGTTAGATTCAGGTAGTGACACAATGTCTTCATCCATATCTTACTAAATTTTATATATTGTTAATTGTGAACAACGTTATAGCGTTGAAATTTCTAAGCATAAGTCAATAATGATAAAAAAATATCGGGTTATTTCCTCAACTTCGATAGTGTGAACTATTTCAAGGTCATATGGCGGCTGATTGCAGTGGAATTGGTCTATTCTTGCTTCTGGGTTGCGGCTGAGTCTAATAGACCTATCCACAAATAAACCTCAAAATAGCTGAAACCCTTACATAGCTGACTTTTTAGCTTATATAAAACAGGAACCTCTAAAACCCTCTCCAGAGCTAGGTTTCAGCCAAATAAAGTTCTCATTTCCGGATAAGTCTAATGCATAAGCTAATTTCACTCATTCCTAACTAAATAATGATGGCACGCATATACTCCGCTATCCTTAAACGGGGTTTCTTTACAAATACTCTTCATATAAATAAACAAGCAAAATCATGAAACTTCTTAAATTAGTAAATATGTTCCTGTTAACAGGAGCATTTGTAAGCGCTCAGACTATTATCAGCATAACTTTTTCACAGCCTGCTGCCTCACAGTCCACTAATCGCAGTAAAGCGATTGAAGTACCATTTAAAATTTGCAACTCATCCGAAACATGGGTGCGTCCTACTAAAGCAGAACAAATGAAGTTTCTGCTGTCGTCGATGAACGCAAGATATAATGATCTGACTCAGAACCCTGAGCGTTATGAAAGATGGTTGAGCTATAATATTTATTCGTTTACAACTTTTGGTGGTAGTTCGTTTTTTGATTATCATTATCTTGCGGGTTTATGGACACCCAGCGGTAATCTTGAATGGCAATGTGGTGAATCCTCAAGGAATAAAATTAACACTGGAGAGATAGCTGAAGTCTGGGTTTTGCTGTACAGAGTAATAAGTATTAAGTGGGTAGGCAATCACTATCTTATGGTAGTTAAGCCTACAAAAAAAGGTCTTCAATATATTCAATTATCTAGACAAGAGCATCAGGATTCACTTCCATTAAAAGTCGTTCCTGAAGACGGTAGTGAGATAAAAGTGTTACCCTTATCACCCAAAAGGTCGTATTATTAGGACTTAGGCATCGTACATAAGTACTATATGCAATTTAAGAGACCTCTTGCATAAATGCTTAAATTGTCATATTGAGCCGAGTGATACATCTAGTGAGATTCTTCTCTCCACCGCGTTCTGCTCAGAATGACATGCCTGATTTTGGGACTTTTGCAAGAGGTCTATTATCCATCGCTGAGGTCGCTTCATTTAAAACCTAAATGGGCGGATTTTTCAAGACTGCACGCTACAAATTAATAACAATATAATTTTGACTTTTTTTAGAGATATCTATAATAAAAGGGCTTTTCCCCTCAGGCTCTTTGAGGTTCCGGGTATTATGCTTAATTGCCCGGATATCATATCACATCAATGTATGTATCAACAAATTGTGTATGAGAGTTGAAACCGAATATGGCAATCTCAGATATTCTCGAAGAACCACAACGTCTGGGACGCTTATTTAGTGGACTGCGTGGCGATTTGACGGGAGGATTGACAGCAGCAGTGGTAGCCTTGCCTTTAGCTTTAGCTTTTGCGGTGGCAAGTGGAGTAGAACCAAAAGCTGGACTTTACACGGCGATTGTAGCAGGAATAGTCGCGGCAATTTTTGGTGGTTCCTCAGTCCAGATTACAGGGCCAACAGGTGCAATGGCTGTGATTTTGGTGGCAATTGTCGGCAAGTACGGCATTGAAAAAGTTTGGATTGCTGGGGTGATGGCTGGAATTATCCAGATTGCCTTGGGGGTTGCCAAACTTGGACAGCTAGTTAAGTTTATTCCCTATCCAGTGACGGCAGGCTTTACCAATGGTATTGCCGTGATTATATTTTGTGGTCAATTAAATAATTTCTTTGGTTTACAACTACCGCGTAGTGAACATTTTCTGCCGGGACTTTGGCAAAGTGTAAGTCATGTAGAAGCTTTAAACTGGGCTGCTGTTGGGTTGGCAATGGTAGTGATTGCAACCACGGTTTTGTGGCCCAAGATTAATTCTACAATACCAGGTTCTTTAATGGGGTTGGTGTTGGCAACAGCGATCGCTACTTATTTCCATGTGCATGTACCCACAATTGGCAGCATTCCACAATCTTTACCGATGCCCCAAGGCATTCCCCACTGGAATAATTTTGGCTTGATTCGGGAACTGATTAATCCCGCTTTGGCTTTAGCAGCACTGGGAAGTATTGAATCGTTGCTATCGGCGGTGGTGGCTGATGGGATGACGGTGAGCGAAAAACACAATAGTGATCGCGAATTAATTGGTCAAGGATTGGCAAATATCATTGTGCCATTTTTTGGTGGCATTCCTGCAACAGGTGCGATCGCTCGGACTGTTATCAATGTCCGTTCTGGCGCTAAAACCCGACTATCTGGGGTAATTCACGGCGTTGCCTTAGCGATTATTGTTTTAACTTTAGCACCCCTAGCAGCACAGATTCCTTTAGCAGCACTTGCTGGCATTTTGATGGTAGTTAGCACGCGGATGATTGAATGGAAAGCGATTGGTTTATTAATGCGTGCTACCTACTCCGACTTTGCTGTGATGATTCTCACCTGGCTAGTGACAATCTTGTTTGACTTAGTTCTGGCTGTAGAAGTGGGATTGATTGCAGCTGGAGCCTTGTTCATCAAACGGATGAGCGATTTAAGCCTAGTCAAAATACCTGAAACCGAAGTATTTCCCCCTGGTACTCCTCTAGAATTAGGTAAGGAAATTGCCGTTTATCGGGTAGATGGGCCCGTATTTTTTGGTGCTGCTGAACGGTTTGCTACCTTCCTCCGCCATGAACCGGAAGTGAAGTATTTAATTTTACGGTTGCGGTTTGTGCCAAATATGGACACAACTGGGTTAGTAGCCTTAGAGGATATTTATCACGACATGGAACGGCACAATTGCCGCTTAATTCTCACAGGTTTACAACCCGGAGTCAAACAACTACTAGAACGTTCAGGATTGTTAAAAACAATTGGATTATCAAATTGTTTTGAAACAACGACAGATGCGATTTGCTCTATCTCTCCTCAGATTGCAGAATGTTCTCTACCTGTAGCGGCTGATTTGAAAACAAAAGAATTAATGGAATTAAATGAAGGGTAAAACCTTGGTTAATCAGCTATTTTAGACTTGTGTGTACACTGTAGGCAGGCTCTTAGGGGAGACAACGCGCAGCTTTGGCTCTTTGGGGTTCTTCGGGTTTAAGAACTAATCAAGCGGATATAATATAAATCGCACATCGCCTGATATTTGGTTGTTTCAACCATTGCGATCGCATCCTCTAATATTAGGTTGAATGACTTGACGATCAACAAAAATAAGCATCATGGGCATTATCAGCTTCGGCAGCATAAATATAGACTTGGTAGCAACAGCACCTCGGTTGCCAGTCCCAGGAGAAACGTTGCTAGGAGAAGACTTTTTTCAAGTTTCGGGAGGTAAAGGAGCTAATCAAGCCGTAGCATTAGCAAGATTGAGAATTCCTACCCAAATGGTGGGGCGTGTGGGTGCAGACAGTTTTGGTGTACAGCTTGTCAACAATTTGCAAGCATCCGGTGTGCAGATTGACAATATTTTTGTGGATGAAACTGTTAGTTCTGGAGTCGCCATCATCGCCGTCAATCATGCTGGTGAAAATCAAATTATTGTAATTCCTGGTGCAAATGGGTGTGTCAATCAAGAAGATGTAGAACGATTGTCCCATTTATTACCAGATGCTACAGCACTGCTTTTACAATTAGAAATTCCGATTACTGCCGTGATTGCAGCCGCTAAAGCCGCCAGAAAAACCAAAATAACCGTAATTCTCGACCCTGCACCCGCACAATCTGATTTCCCAGATGAACTTTACCCGTTGGTGGATATTATCACACCGAATGAAGTTGAAGCAGCGCAGTTAGTCGGTTTTCCTGTGGATGGAGAAGAACAAGCAGCCAAAGCAGCTGGAGTTTTATTACAACGGGGTGTGAAATGTGCGATCGTCAAACTGGGTGCTAAAGGTGTTTTTTGTGCCACTGCTGAGGAAAATTTTTTTATACCAGCGTTTCCAGTTCATGCAGTTGACACAGTAGCTGCTGGTGATGCTTTTAATGGCGGCTTAACAGCGGCACTTTTTGAAGGACTTTGTTTACATCAGGCGGTTGTTTGGGGTGCCGCCGCCGGTGCTTTGGCGACAACAAAATCAGGCGCACAAACTTCGCTACCGGATAGGTTTACATTTGATGCATTTCTTAGGGAAAGGGAAGTGGGGAGTGAGGAGAGACGCGATTAATCGCGTCTGTACTAGGGACTGGGGGAAATGAGGCTTTCAAGGTAGGTATTTAAAAAAGATATTAATTAGCGAATTATGAATTATAAATTTCAGGGTTAATACAATAAACTAGACGATCGCCTGTCAGTCCAGCGATTAAGTTAGCGATCGCCATTGTTGCCATTTTTGAGCGCGTCTGGCGGCTGGCACTACTAATATGAGGTGCAATAATTAGATTATCTAAGGTCAACAACAGGCTATCGGTGGGAATCGGTTCTGGTTCGGTGACATCCACAGCCGCACCGGCAATTTCACCACTTGCAAGGGCACGATACAGAGAATCTGGATCTACAATAGTTCCCCGCGCTGTATTAATCAAAATAGCCGATCGCTTCATCAACTCAAATTGGCGATCGCTAATCAGATGATAAGTATCATCAGCAGATGGTGTATGCAGTGTCACAAAGTCTGACTCTTTAAGTATGTGTTCCAACGTAGCAAACTCCACACCTAGAGATTGTTCTAATTCTGGCTTGCATCGTTGCCTACTCGTATACAAAATCTGCATTTCAAATCCTTTGGCACGACGAGCTATCGCCTGACCAATGCGCCCAAAACCCACAATCCCTAAAGTAGCACCTGTAACATTTGACCCCAATAACAAGTCTGGTTCCCAAGTCTGCCATAACCCTGCACGAGTAAACCGATCTGCCTCCACGACTCGCCGCGCAGCTGCCATCAATAATGCCCAAGTAAAGTCTGCGGTAGCATCAGTTAACACACCGGGAGTATGACCCACGGGAATCTGCTGTGCAGTAGCGGCACGAATGTCAATGTTATCGTAACCCACCGCCATTTGACTGATAACTTTGAGTTTCCCAGACTCTATCAGTTGCCGATCAATTTGGTCAGTCAGCAAGCAGAGCAATCCATCTATTTCCTTGACTTTTTCTAGTAAAATTTCGTAGGGAGGGGGTTGGCGTTCTGGCCAAACTTCCACATTAGCGAGCGAGCGCAGTTGCTCCAATTCGATGGGCAGGCGACGAGTGATAAAGACTTTAGCTTGAGGCATATTGTTGATCCTCCAACAAATTAGATGCCTAAAATGCAGCCCTCAAATCCAGACGAGGGCTTGGCATTTTTTTGCTAGATATCGGCTCAATCCCTTCTACCCACGAGCAAGCGTAATCTGGGCAGCGTCAAAGTCTTGTAGCCGAGTCATGTTTCCACTGTTCTTATCTATGCTATACACAGCATTAGGTGTTTGATACCTCATCCCTCCAAAGGCGAGGAGTTGACCTGTTGCAGAGCAAACCAAGCTTTGTAAGCCATTATTCCATGCTTCACCATTAACTTTCAATTGTCCCAGTTTGATCGGGTTTTTTTGATTTGAATCTAGCTGTACCAGAGTTGTACTACCATCGAATCCAACTAAAGAGGTATAGAGTTTTCCATCTGGGCACTCAGCTAGATTACTGACTCGCTCATCCTCCGGGAATTTAACCTTAGTAATCAAACTGATCTCTCCTGTTTGAAGGTTAATATCTACCAATCTGATTGGTGGTGTACCGTTCTTCTTACCTACTAAACCGATGAGTCGCCCATCATTAGTGCCTAGCAAGCTCCCAAGCTGTTGATTCTTTTTAAGTCCTGAGACTATCAAAGTTTTGACAGGTGTACCCAAAAATGTAATGCGAGTAGGTGTCGCCTGTTTCTTAGTAGTGCTAACAGGAGTAACGGCTACGACAAGTGTGCCATCGCTTAAACTAGTGAAGCCACTCAATATCTCATCAGAATCTACTAAAGGTGTAAGGTGATCGGCAGGTTTGCTATTCCTTAAAGAAGTCAAGTCACTCAATATCTGATTAGGCTCTACTAAAGCTGTAATGCGATCGGCAAGTGTGCCATCACTTAAAGAACTGAAGACACTCAATGCCTCATTAGACTCTACTAAAGCTGCATCGCGCTCAGCAAATATCTGAGAGGCTAGTGGAGTTAGAAGTTGAGTTTTTCCTGAAACTAAGGATTGCAAAACAAGTCCTAGTCCTACAGGCTTAATATCTGTGAGTACAGTGTTTGTGTTTGAGTCAGTGCTGTCTAATTCAGTGGTGTTTACCTCTGGAATAACGGTTTGGTCACTGCTGATGATAGACCCAGAATCTATACCAATAATTTTTAAACTTGGTGTTTGCGCCAAAGCTTTGTTAGTTAGATAAGTAATTCCAGATACTACAGTTCCAGCAACTGCCAACTGGGCAAATTTTCGACGTGATAGCTTGTAACTCATATTTCCACTCCTAGAATTTAGGTAAAGTGCAGTGTATTGAACATAAACGCGTTAGGAACTGACAAAAAAAATATTCAACTACTGATTGTGGGGTGGATGTCTCGAATCTCTTAGCCCAAGGCGGGCTTTTCGGCCCACCCCACAAGATTGAATAATTTATTTGTTGGAAATCCCTAAAGCTAAGATAATTGTGTCCAGGTTGCTACTGAGGGTGTCCCATTGTTGTCACTAATAAAAAGCATGTACCAGCCTGGTGGTGCTATGTTTCGATTATCTGTTAGGGTGACACTCAGAGAAGTAGCGGTTCTAGAACTAATCGGTACATCCACTAACCTTTGTTCTGTATCGCAGGAATGGGTGGTTGCCATTGGTCTAATCAGACTAACCCATTTAATATTCGCAGCCTGGGGTGTCTGAATCGTAAATTGCAGCCCGTAGCTCAATGTTTGAGGAGCGCTGTTAATGATTGGTCGTGACCGCGACATATACGCAGGACTGTAGATTTCTAATCGCAGTTCATTGACCCTGCGCTTGGGATTACCTCCAGCTGTGGCTACCCTACCATCTGGCAGGAGCAAGGCTACCGAGTGATATACGCGGGGGACATTTTGTTTAGCTACTGGTGTCCAGGTATTTGTGGCTGGATTATAGATTTCTGCTGGCAGCATTGATCGTGTTATGTCCTCATTTATTGTGCTACCATTGCAAACAAACACTGTCCGATCGGGCAACAAAACTGCGCTGTGATGCTTGCGAGCATATTTTAGATACCTTGATCCTACGTAAGTTGGATTAGTAGCTTTTAGATTTACAATATTCACTCTGGATGTTGCCGTATTACCTAAATTACCCCCACCAATAATCATCACCCTTTGGTCTTGTGCCGGTGGTAAAAGCACACTCGCAGCTTGATCACCGAAACCTGGGTCTTGCAGCCCTAGCACCGCTTTTTCTGTAATGGATTGTGTAAATGTCCCTGGCAGGGTTAGTATCCTTGGCATCAATCCACTGTTGCCCATATGACCACCTGAATAAAAGAGGTTTCCACTACTTAGTAGAAACAGATGTGCGTATGACTGGAAGTTACTAGTTATTGGAAAAGCGTTCCAACCATTTGCAAATGTAGAAGAATAAATTTCTGGTTGTTTGTTGAGATTGCCATCTTTATCTGATCCAGTCACTGCAAATATCCGACCACTGCCTAGTGTTAACAAAGTAGGATACCAGCGGCCATTATTCATTGATGGCTTCTTGACCCATGTCTCGGTAATCGGATCAAACGTCAGAGCAGAGAATGAACCACAAAATGGATCGTAGCGCAGAGTTCCACCCGCAACCATCAAAAGACCATCAGGGGTGAACGAGTGACCGGAGCAAAAAAGGTCAATAGGTTGATTATTACTATCCAATGGAGGCGCTTGATTGGAAAAGGTTCCCTTGTTTACATCCCAGACCACACTGTCATAGGGAGTATTTGACCGATTGGGATCATTACCTGAGCCACAGAAAAAGAATACCTTACCAGTACGAAGTAGAGCGGCATGTATAGGTAGGATTGGAGCACTGTACGGCAATACTTCCCATTTGTCTGTGGTAGTAGCCTGAGCTATGAAAGTTCCTAAATCCGTTTCTTCTCGAAAGTTAGTCTTGTTATTTGGCTGAGTCACTTTATTTACAATATTCCTATGTAACTTTTATGTAATTTATTCCTAAACTTATAACTTTTTTCCGTTTAGTTAGTGTTAAGATGTGATGTTTTTTATAAAAAGGTAATGTAAAATTAGTTTTGTCAATAGTAATTACACTGTTAATTCTTAATAAGTCTGAGCATTTAATTACGCCTTAAGTTAGTTTTTTGGGGTAAGGATGAACGATGCTTTTAAATATGATCTGTAGACGCAAAGATAATTTTGAGGGTCAGTTTTCTTTAACTCATAACTTTGAAAGCTGCTTGCCATTGGGCATCGCAGGCTGAAAAGTTGTGTTTCTGACCTCGGTTTTTGACTAGGTTTGAAACACTATTACTTATTAACAAATAGTTGATAACTTTAACTTATTACTAATATTCTAATGTAAGAAAGGCTACATAGACACAAAGATGTAACTTGAACGACAATTAGCTTAAAGCTGAGAGATGTTTTGTAATCAACATGAGACAAAATACAGGCAAAGCGTAGTAAAGTAAAGTAGTAAAACTCAGAGTGGGTTGTAAGCAGGGAAACCTACTCAGTAGAAACAGTGGTAACGTCAATCCCTCCCAAAGCCAGATTGTCGCCATGAGCAACTCAACTCCGATGGATGACGAGAAAAATCTCTCAAAGAAAAAGGGCAAGACACTCCCTCCCAAGCTGATCATTTGGCTGGGAAAGTATGTCTGGACAACTATGTGGCAGCTCATGATGTCAAAGCTTGCTCCCAGCAATCAGTCGGGCGCGTATATTCGTCCTAATAGCCAGTTTCGGAAGTTCATTGGTACAGAGTCAGGGAATCCTTACCCACCAGCAACGGGGCGCTACAAACTCTATGTTGGGCTGGGCTGTCCTTGGGCGCACCGAACCCTGGTTGTGCGATCGCTCAAAAAACTCGAAGCGGTAATATCAGTGTGTATCGTCTCTCCTTCTCCCATTGAAGGCGGTTGGATATTCAACCAAGAAGAACAGGGTTGTCGCACACTAGCAGAATTTTATCAGCTCGCAGAACCTGGCTATAGTGGACGCGTCACAGTTCCAATTTTATGGGATAACCAAACAAAAACTATTGTCAATAACGAGAGTTCAGAGATTATCGTGATGCTGAACTCTCAGTTTAACGAGTTCGCCAACAATCCGACGCTAAATCTTTACCCAGAAGAACTCAAAGAAAAAATTGACTGGTGGAATGAGAAGATTTATCACGCGGTAAATAACGGTGTGTATCGCTGCGGCTTTGCCCAGAGTCAAGAAGCATACAATCAAGCTTGTAATGAACTGTTCGCAACTCTTGATGAGATTGAGATTGCATTGCAAAATAGTCGATATCTGTGTGGGGATAATCTCACACTCGCAGATGTTCGTTTATTCACAACGTTATTTCGGTTTGATAGTGCCTACTACGGGTTGTTTAAGTGTAATCGGCGGCGAATTCGAGACTATCAGAATCTGGGACCTTATCTACGTGATCTATATCAGCTTCCAGGTGTTGCTGACACCTGCGATGTAGAAAGTGTGAAGCGGGACTACTACGGCAACCTATTCCCACTTAATCCGGGCGGGATTATTCCCGATGGCCCTGATATGTCTGATCTTTATCAACCACATGGTCGCGATCGCATCGGCAAAGTGAATGCTTCATAAGGTACATTGAAAACTGATACCTTGATGGCTGCATTCGGGAGTTGGTGTAATGTGAACCAGATTAATCGAGTTGCAATTGTTGGTGGAACTCATGGCAATGAGTTTACAGGGGCCTACCTAATCCAAAAATTTGCCCAGTTTCCCGATTTAATTATTAGACCAAGTTTTGAAACAGTCACTCTGTTAGCAAATCCTAACGCTTTTGCGGCGGGGAGGCGATATGTAGAGAAGGATTTAAATCGCTGTTTTATCAAGCAAGATTTACAAGATCCGACTCTGAACAGTTACGAAGAATTGCAAGCTAAATCAATCCAGAACACCCTAGCATCAAATGCGGATAAACAAGTAGATTTCATCTTAGATTTGCACAGCAGTACAGCTAATATGGGTCTGACAATTATTTTGGTAAACAGTCATCCCTTAAACTTGAAATTGGCTGCTTATCTGAGCCATGTTAGCCCTTTGGTGAGGATTTATCGCTGCTCTTTTAAATCAATTGAAGAAAACCCATTTGTAAATTCCCTGTGCGAATTAGGCTTTGCGATCGAGGTTGGCCCCATTGCCCAAGGTATATTAAAAGCGACGCTGTTCCAAGAAACAGAGGAACTTGTTTATGCGGTTCTGGACTATCTAGAACAATTTAATCAGGGTCAAACTTCATCAATTAATCAAACGTTGATTCTTTATGACCATTTATCAGTTGTAGACTATCCAAAAAAACAGGATGGGACAATCTTTGGAATGATTCATCCAGAGCTTCAAGACAAGGATTATCAAGCCTTAAACCCAGGAGATCCAATTTTTATCACATTTGATGATAAAACAATTATTTATGAGGGAAAATCTACCGTTTGGCCTATTTTTATTAATGAGGCAGCTTACTATGAAAAGGGAATTGCAATGTGTTTGACTCAGAAGCAGCAAATAAATATTTAGTAAACTGTGGCGTAAGTTTACCTACCTTTAACGAGTTGCTCAAGCCCATAACATTATAATAATTTACGCTTAAAATTGTCCAAAGATTCAAACTAATAATGCAAACCAAGCGAACATTAAACAAACCAATAGCCAGTCTTTCTTTAGATTTGGATAATATTTGGTCTTATCTAAAAAATCAGGGCGCTCCGGGTTGGGAGACTTTCCCTTCTTACCTGGATATCGCAGTACCTCGTTTCTTAGATATTCTTCAGCAATGGGATTTGACAATCACAGTATTCATTGTCGGTCAGGATGCAGCGCTGGAAAAGAACACCAACGCATTACAAGCGATCGCTAGGGCTGGTCACGAAATAGGCAATCATTCATTTTACCATGATCCTTGGCTACATCTGTATTCAGAGGATGAGATTGAACAAGAGGTAGCGATCGCCGAAGAACATATCAAGCGCGTCACTCATCAACATCCTATCGGCTTCCGGGGGCCTGGATACAGTTTTTCTCCTGCGGTATTGAAAGTCTTAGCACGACGGGGATATGAATATGATGCTTCGACTTTTCCCACATTTTTGGGGCCAATAGCACGAGCTTATTATTTAATGACTTGTAAACTGAGCAAGGAAGAACGCAAGAAACGCAAAGCCTTATTTGGCGGTTTCAAAGACGGTTTGCAGCCTCTAAAAGCTTACCAGTGGCACATGGGTAAGGATAAACTGATTGAGATTCCCGTTACCACCATGCCAATTTTCAAGGTGCCAATTCACTTCAGTTACATAATGTATCTGAGTACATTTTCTTCGGAAGTGGCGTTACTCTACCTGCGAATTGCCCTGTGGCTGTGTAAACTTACACGCGTCCAGCCTTCTTTGCTACTCCATCCTACAGACTTTTTAAGTCAAGAGGATGTGCCAGAACTATCATTCTTTCCTGGTATGAGTGTCCCCACCTACAAAAAGCTGGCAATAGTGAATAAAAGCTTAGAACTTATATCCAGTCAGTTCAATGTTTTGACTGTTGGACAACACGCCAAATTCGTAGCCGGTGCCCGTCAACTGCCTGTATTAGTGCCTCAAAAAAGGTAATATCAGTCCAATTTGTATCCTTAATTACAAATAAAATAAACTTTGACCTGTTTTTGAGAAGGAGAAAAGAGTGTTGGCAAAAAGATAAATTTATTTTTATAATAGTTCCCTATTGTAATGTCTTTATTAAAAACCTCTGGTGATATTCCTTCCGCAGAGGTTATTTTTATAAGATGCGATATCTAATCAGATTTTTTAATACTTGTCTATGTTTGGAATAACAGCCAGTTCTCTTGAAACCAGATGACATTTGCTAGCAAGAATGTGTAAAGTAAGTGAGTGCCCGTTACTATATTCAATCTTTGAAACATCTATCTATGGCTAGAAAAAATCAACGTCTTTTGCTGTTAGTTGTTTGCTGTAGTATAACTGGTGTAATTTTAGGAGGTACTGCTGCTTGGGCAGAAAGTAGTCTCTGCTTGGATGACAGTAAGGTTACAAGTGAGTGTCTAACTCAAAATCCAATCCAAAGAACTATCCAAGGAATGAGTACCGGATTGTTAGCTGGGGCTGGGGCCGCTTTCGGTGCAGTATGGCAGTTACGGCATGAAGATTGAGCGTGAACTACCACTAACCCGGATTTTCGGGTTAGACCCAGTTTCTGTACTAAAATCCTGATTTATGTGGCTTTGGAAGAATACCGATTTATTAATGCATGAGCAAATTTCTGGTGTTGTTCGGCGAGATGTTGAGGATAGATGAACTGAGCATTGCCCATGAAGCGGTACACCCAGCGACAAAACTCCTCCAGCGATCGCTCAGGAAGTTTAACAATATAATCTATGTAAGTAGGTTTGCTATGTGTCTTATTCATAAGTCTGGGTTAATCGCCTGGATTGATGAACGAAATAATCAGCTTTTTCGCCACCTACGCTATCAAATTGACAAAAGCTAGTCATCTCAAAATTTTCAACGCTCTGTTGGTTTCTGTGTGACTGAAGCAGTTGGATTTAGACTTGAAGTGATGGGACTGGAGGAAAGACTGGTGACCAGAGCAATTGGTATAGATCAAATTATTACCCAAAAGGTTCTTACCTTATCAAAAGAACAACAGCAGCAAGTACTTGACTTTGTAGAATTTCTGCAATTGAAATCACTAACAGTGGAGTTTAAGCACCATGATGGCACGCCAATGTCTGCTTTAGAAGCAGCGGGAGACTTAGTTGGCTGTGTGGATTCTGGGCCTGGGGATCTCTCGACAAACAAGGAGTACCTTAAAAGACCATTAGCAGAATGAAGCAAGCGGTACTGCTAGATACAGGCCCATTAGTAGCTTTAGTCAATCGGAGAGAGCAGTTTCATAAATGGGTGACAAATCAGTTTAGACAGATTGAACCACCTTTGTTAACTTGTGAAGCGGTAGTTACAGAGGCTTGTTTTCTCTTACAGAATGTTTCTGGAGGAGAAGCAGCAGTAATTTCTTTTGTGCAAAAGGGAATTATCCATCTCCCGTTGAGCTTGAGTGAAGAAGCTGGGGCGGTTTATGAGTTGATGCTGCGTTATCAGTCTGTACCGATGTCGTTAGCGGATGCCTGTTTGGTGAGGATGGCAGAACTGTATCCTACTCGTGAATTACTCACATTTGATAGTGATTTTAGAATTTATCGGAAAAATCGTAATCAATTAATTTCTGTGATTATGCCAGAAGAACTGTGAGCCTACAAATTTTAATCTTAGACATTAAAGAAAGGTCAATGAGGTTGCCACCCCCAACTCGTCTACCCAACAAGCATTACATATATAGAGAATACCTGACACCAACTGAGGTGCGATCTCTTTTGATTGGGGCGATTTATGACATTTCAGCATCTGCGTGTGAAGTGAGTTTAAGCACGTTATGCCAATAGACTTATCCGGAAATGAGAACTTTATTTGGCTGAAACCTAGCTCTGGAGAGGGTTTTAGAGGTTCCTGTTTTATATAAGCTAAAAAGCCAGCTATGTAAGGGTTTCAGCTATTTTGAGGTTTATTTGTGGATAAGTCTAATAAGAAAAAGACTGCAACTATGATAAAGCCTGCTGTTGAGTTTATTGCTCCTTTTATACATTTACAGCCAATGATTTCCATGCTTTCTGACAAGCCAATTGTCTAATGCTAACACTTGGCTGCAACGGACTGAATCGATATCTGGGTTAGGATACAAAGAAGCAAGCGTCTAGGCGCATTTGCATTCTTGGTGGCTTATAGAGAATAATCACAAATAAAGTCGCTTTGGCATCTTCGTGCGAGATAATAAATATAAAATATGGCGATCGCAATCGATTTTGGTACTAGCAACACAGTCATTGCTCGTTGGAACCCCGTAACCCAGCAGCCAGAAACCCTGAATCTACCAGGTTTATCAATTAAACAAAGTCTCAATCCGCCACTGATTCCCAGTTTGGTTTATGTTGAAGACGCAAGACAAAATAAAGTTTTAGTAGGGCAGCAAGTACGCGATCGCGGTCTTGACCTCAAAGGCGAAACGCGATTTTTCCGCAGCTTCAAGCGCGGTATCGGTGCAAATATCCAAGGTTTCTTACCCGAACTAGATGGGCAAGTTGTCACCTTTGAACGAGTAGGGCAATGGTTCCTCACCCAAGTAATTGAACAACTAGCGCCTCTGCAAGGTGGGTTAGATTCTCTAGTTTTAACTGTACCCGTAGACAGCTTTGAAGCCTATCGTCACTGGTTGGGGAAAGTTTGTCAATCCCTTCCCGTCGAACAGGTGCGAATGCTAGATGAACCCACAGCCGCCGCCTTGGGTTATGGCTTGGCAGATCAAGAAATTCTCTTGGTGATTGACTTTGGTGGCGGTACTTTGGATTTGTCCCTTGTGCGGTTAGATCAAGGTGTGCAAGCAAGCACAAAGCCCTTGGGATTTATCCTTAAGTGGGGCAATAAGTCCTTGGCTGAAGACTCAAAACAAAAAGTCAAAACTGCCCGTGTCCTGGCGAAAGCTGGGCAAAATTTGGGCGGTACTGATATTGATAATTGGTTGGTAGATTACTTTGCCAAAACTCAACAACTGACGATAAGTCCCTTGACAACACGATTGGCAGAACGGGTGAAAATTCAGCTATCAACCCAAAACCAAGCTAGTGAAGTTTATTTTGATGATGAGACATTTGAAAGCTATGAACTGGAATTAAACCGCGACACTTTTGAAAATATCCTCAAAGAACACGCATTTTTTGAGTTACTCGATGAGTCAATGACAACACTGTTGCAGCAAGCAAGACGCCAAGGGATAGAACTTCCAGATATTAATGCAGTTTTGTTAGTTGGTGGAACAGTGCAATTACCGGCAGTGCAGACATGGATCAAACAGTATTTTCAGCCAGAAAAAATCCGTTGCGAACGTCCCTTTGAAGCGATCGCTCAAGGTGCATTACATCTAGCACAAGGGGTACAAATAAAAGACTTTCTGTATCATAGTTATGGTATCCGCTACTGGGATCGCCGCAATCAGCGTCACAAATGGCATTCTCTGATTAAAGCTGGACAGGCATATCCAATGAGTCAGCCAGTGGAATTAGTCTTAGGCGCTTCTCTGGAAAATCAACCTAGTATTGAATTAATTATGGGAGAATTGGGAGCAGATACAGGCAATACCGAAGTTTATTTTGATGGCGATCGCCTGATTACTCGCCGTCTGGACAGTAGTGAAACCAGGGTCAAACCCCTCAACGATCAAGAAGGCGCGAGGACAATTGCCCAACTGACACCAGCCGGATATCCCGGAAGCGATCGGATAAAAATCCTCTTTGAAGTTGATCAACAACGCTTTTTGCGAATTACTGTTGAAGACTTGTTAACTAATGATACACTTTTGGAAAATCAACTTGTGGCACAGTTGAGTTAATTAACTAAAAGGATTTAAAAGTGGGATACCGCAACCGTCGAAATCTCGGATGTTGCGCCTTACTAAAGTCAATTGATGAATTTGACCAGTAGCAGCAATCATCATATCTGCTTGGCTGTGTGTTTTCCCACTTAATCTTAGTTGACCTCGCAATTCACCAGAGCGCTTGGCAATTTCAATGGTGATGGGTAATACTTGGGAGTTATTTTCCAAAAAGCTCTCCAACCATATTTTAATTCTAACGTTGGGCTTGAATGTCAGTCTATAAAATATTTCTTCAACGGTAATTGCACTCAGAACTATTGAGGAAACTCTTTCTGCCCATTTCAGTACACCAGAGTTAGAGGATGTTTGAAATGTCCTATTGTCGGTATCAACTAGTTTTAGATCCCCCTAAATTTCCCTTAAAAAGGGGGACTTTGATTCCGGTTCCCCCCTTAAAAAGGGGGGTTAGGGGGGATCTAAAAGTGCCTAAAGTCACAGCGAAACACTTTTCAAACAACCTCTTAGGTTGGAGTCTTAATAATTCGCTGATAATGTTAGTGTCACAGAGAAAAGTCATCGATGGCATCAGCGAAAAGGTTAGGACGGTCTTGGCGGCAGGGTACTTCGAGGATATAATCTTCTTCAGCAGCTATCTGACGTAGTTCTTTGAAAACATCAGCTAGAGAAATTTTTTCGTGCTGCTTGCGCCACGTCAAAAATTCTTCAAACATCTCAGCTTCAACAACAACAGCCACCAGTTGATTTCGCTTATAGATGAGTTGCGGTTCTTTAGTGACAGCATGAATCAGTTCGGAGAACCTCTGTTTCGCTTCTGCAATTCTCCAGTTTATCTAAAACCTCTTTTCTTGATAATTAATGTCTATATTCTCATAAAAAAAGTGCAGACGCTAGGCTGAGGCTACACCTAACGGCGAATGTGTATTTCTAGCCACCCATCTTTAACCATCCAAAAACTTGATTGACGGTTAGTGCAAGTTGAATTTCTGGTAATACAGGCAAAAAATCTTCTCCCTAGAGTAGCACTGGCTGTTGCTCTGCTAGAAATACCAAGATACTCAGGTCATCAGGGTCAAGAAACCATCCCAGGCGGCTGCCATAATTCAGACAGTGAAGAATATTCCCAATTACTTTGTTGGGTTTTTGTTCTGGCGAGAAAATTTCAATCGTCCAGTCTGGTGGAAGTTCAAAATTATCAGGTACTTGCTCATCAACGGTGAACGGTATGCGTTCCCACTGAAATACAGCCACATCCGTTACAGTTGAGCGTTTCCCAAAAGTACACCGTAATTCGGGAAACGCATAGGCAATCTTTTGATTCTCCGTGACTTGATTGACAACAGCACAAAGTTTACCTTGTAAGCGGCTGTGTCTCCCTTTCGGCATTGGTTTTTGAATAATCTCTTTGTTAATATATTCGCTTGCAGGCTTTGTTTCTGGGAGGTTCAGAAACTCTTCCAGGGTGAGAGGTTCAGTAGTTGTGGCGCTCATAGCTCCTGAATTCCTGGAAAATGTGTTTTTAGTCTAGCAGTATATATGGACAGGTGCTTTCACGGAACGCACCTGTCCATACATCAAGATAAGAATTGCAGCAACGATCAATTCATCATCACGATAATTCGTAATTGAAACTCTTAATTACGAATTATTTCCGCACGACTACTAAAGTTCCCATTGAAGCCCAGTTGTAAAGATTACGAGCTTGCTTAACAGGTAAATTTACGCAACCGTGGCTGACTGGAGTTCCAAAACGGTTATGCCAATAAGCACCGTGGATGGCATAGCCTCTGTAGAAATACATTGTGTAAGGAACGTCAGGAATGTTGTAGCCACTGCCTCGCATTCGGTGAGTGCGATACTTAGAATTAATCCGAAATCTACCTATGGGTGTAGGGGTCGATTGCTTACCTGTGGAAATGCGGTATGAATGAATAACTTTATTACCTTCCCATGCACGTAAGCGTTGCTGTGACAGGTCAATTTCAATCCAGCGAGGTTGGGATCTTTGCCTGATATTAGATAGAGTGATGCCGTTTTCATCGACTGATGTGGCTGTTGCTGTAGTCGAATTGGGTGTACCTGCTAACGGTGATGACCAAGAAAATAAAGTCACCACCATGAGTGCTACGCCTGTACAAAAAATTCCTGGGGAACGAATCCCACCACTGCGAATCCAGGTTTGCATTATGTCTCATCTTCTAAACTACGTAAAAATCATGAAGTGAAGTAATTTTCTGGAACATTACAAATTTCCAGAGCGACTACTCGCTTACTGTGGAGGATTTACGCAATTCATCCGCTAATGCTTCTCAAGACAAGTTCTAAGCTAATCTGCGTCCAATTTGCATATTTGTCATTTGTTATTGACAAAGGAACACAGATTTATTCGTCGCGTGTGTTACAGAAGCCGTAACGCACCGAAAATATAGCAATGGTGCGTTATACCCTTGACTAACGCACCTTACAAAATAGAAGTTTTACATTTTGTTGAATCCACATTCCTAATGACTAATTACAAAGGACAACCTTTACAAAAAATCTGTCATTTAAATGCCTAAATGCAAACTTTCCCCGAATTCATATTTGCATTTGTAATTTCACACAGGAATTATCAGGATTTACGCTTATTTTTTTGGGCAAATTGTTGAATGCCCTCTTTTCTATTTTATTTCAAGTTCAGTAATTCCGACTCCGAAGATTCCCAGCAAGATTTTATGCTGGGAATTACTTAATTGTCTTGATTTATTGTTATTTATGATTTTACCTAAATTGCGTTCTGGCTGCTTCACCGACTATTTCTGGATGACTACTGGTGTCCCTACTGATGCCCACTCGAATAGCCATTTAGCATGTTTAGGTGCGATATTGACACAGCCGTGGCTTACTGGAGTGCCAAATCTCTTATGCCAGTAAGCTCCGTGAATAGCGTAATTACCTTGGTAAAACATTGCATAAGGAACGTTGGGAACATTGTAGTCTTCTCCCTGCATCTGTGTAGTTTTGAACTTGGATTGAATCTTAAAACTACCAACAAGAGTAGGAGTAGATTTTTTGCCAGAGGAAATAGCACTTCCATAAACAACTCTGTCACCTTGCCAAGCTATTAACCGTTGCTTTGAAAGATTAATTTGAATCCAGCGCTGATCCGATTGTTGTAATGTCTGGATTGTTTGTGCAATCACTTGATTTTGGGAATTCGCCCAAACTTCACTCGTTCCAGTAGTAGTAAAAACACTTAAGGACAGTGCTGTACCAGTGAGGAGTATTTGTAAGCGACGCACCCAGTCAGGATAAATCAGTCTTTTCATTTTAGATACACTCACACTCAAATCATCGGGTCTTGGGAAACTTATCAGTTTTCACCTTTATTTCCATATCTATTACTTTAATAGATGTGAATTTTTGATGATTGGATTCAAAGTTAAGTTAACTGTCGCATTAGCTTTTTTGCCCCAGATGCGATCGCTTCCCAATTTCCCTCTGTGACAAGCTTTTGGGGAAATAATTCACCACTCAAACCTACAGCGATCGCTCCCGCTTGTAAAAATTCTTTAGCATTTTCCAGGGTAACGCCGCCAGTCGGAATTAAGGGAATCTGACCCAGCGGCCCTTGCAAACTTTTGATATAATCAGCCCCTCCCACTGCTTGTACAGGAAATACTTTTACACAACTAGCGCCCTGACTCCAGGCGGTAACAATTTCTGTAGGAGTCAGCGCTCCTGGTATAATAGGTACATTTTTTTCTTGTGCCGCCTGAATCATTGCGGGGTCAACGTGGGGTGTAAAGAGGAATTGCGCCCCAGATGCGATCGCATCTTCTAGCTGTTGCACATTGAATAGCGTACCAGTACCAATGGTACAGGCTGGTAATTGTGAGCGTAGTTGACTGATTAATTCCCCAGCGCGATCGCTATTCCAGGTTATCTCAATTAACTGCATTCCCCCAGATACTACAGCCATTGCCATTTGCTGTCCCACTTCGATTTTAGGGGCGCGGATGACTGCGATCGCTCGATGTTTTTCCAATTGTGATAACCAAATTTGATTAGGCATTTTGACTGGGAATTAGGGGTTGGGGACTAGGGATTGGAGACTGGGGATTTCTAATACCTAATACCTAATTTTCAATACTAATGCCCAATACTCCATCCCCAATGCCCTTAAAACTTGCTTCTTGTATCAAGCTATGAGATATTGCATACAAACATCGTAAAACCTATCGAATTACCGTAGTTTAAAATTAAATGCCTCAGCGTTTAGGTCTAAAGGAGTAATTAAAATGACAATTGCGCGACAAAACACAGCAGCATCCTTAGCAATTAGCATTCACGATTCCGAAAGCGTCGATATAAGCAGCTTGTGGAAGCTTGTGCGACTAGGTGCAGGATTTTGGTGGCATACTAAGGCATATGGAACGATTTTGGGTGTCATGCTGCTGACATTGGTGAGTTTGATTTTCTTAAGTATGCATTGGTCTTACCGCAGACTGTTCCCATTTCTCAGCCATCGAGTCATTGAGAGTAATTGGGATAAGCAATTAAAAATTAAAAGTTAGAAATGTTCGCGTAGCGTCTCGTAGAGAATAAATGCGATGTGACAGGTATCCTGGCGATGTCCAAGTGGGAAATGCTGGTAAAAAAGTTGCTACAACTACACCCGTCGTAGATATCGCCTGATTTTGCTTCCTTTACATTACTTTAGAGACAGTCTTTGAAAACTCAGCTTAATTCTTCTAGTAGAGGAGAGAGCTAATTAAAAGGCATATACTGCAATTACCAAGCAATAGTTTGATAAGCCCCTAGTTAAAGACCTACTAGGAGCTTTTTTTAACAAAGTATGTTCAGTTTAATTCCCCTGCTTCTTGTGGCAGCAGGAATTGAACGCCTAATTAAAATCCCCGTCACAAAACGTAATTGCGAACTTGTACTGAGCGCAGCCGTTGGCGCAGCCTCTGGTAAAGAAGTATTGCGAATTGCCAATTGGTTTAATTGATTATCTACTTCAATTAGGTTATGTATTAAAAAACTTAGGATCGATAAAACTATTCCTTATGGATATAAATAATTAATTCTGATGATAGATGGAATCAAAAGATTAAGATTGCTAATATATATTTGTGAGTGAAAAACGTTTACCGAATTAAGAACAATGAATATTCTTGCTTGGATTGTTTTAGGTCTAATTGCTGGTGCGATCGCAAAAGCTATCTACCCAGGTCATCAAGGCGGCGGAATTCTGGGAACAATCTTGCTAGGAATCATCGGTGCTTTTGTTGGCGGGAGTTTAGGTGTATTCTTCACTACACGAACCTTAGCTCTAGCAGCTCCTACTCTTAGCATTCCTGGTATTGCGCTAGCAGTTCTTGGTGCAATTATTGCAGTTTTCGTGTGGAATTTATTAACCAACCGCAGTGCTGTATAGTAATAAGATCGCGGTGAATTAACGAGAAAGATTTAACAGGTTTATCGAACTATTTTTAACTGTCAATTAAATAAAAAAAATAACGCCACCTTAATTGCAGGTAGGTGTTATTTTTTTTGATTATTTTGCAACAGAATAGTCAAAATTAGCGCCATTAGGGCGTGTTACGGCTTAGAGAATATTTGAAAAGTCTCAGAGAAGCCCTCAATGTTAGCACAGATATTACTAAAAATTTTATAGGGAAATTAGCGATCGCCCCCGATTATGAATTTTATTAAGAGTCTTAATTAGCTCTAAGAATTCCTATACCAGCTTTTCTTTCAATGTAATCTGCTAAGTTGATAAAATCTTCACGCGGGTAGCATCTTCCGCCAACCAGATCAAACGCTAATCTACTGGCAGGATTTTCTGGGTTTTCGAGTATATGTATACCCCAGTAATAAAGGAGGTCGCTAGCCCGAATACAAACTTCTTCTGGATCTATACAATGAAATTTATTATCTATCTTGCTAATTTCCTTATAAGCATTAGAATACACTTCTTTTAAAAGCCTTAAACGCTTAATTCCAGGATCTTTAAAATTGTTAACTAGCACAAATAAATGAGCTTCATTATTGACTTTACGTATATCTACAACAGTTGATTGAATAACTTTACCATGTTTGCTTATTCCCAGTGGGTTGAAGGTAGTTGGGATAATACAATAATCTAATCGCTTAACTAGCTCTGAGGGATTACGTTCTAGTGCTGGTGAGCAATCGCAAATTACGATTTGACAGTCACGGGCAGCATCTTCATTCCAATCCTTTCCATCAAACACTTGAATAGTTGTACCTACCCCTTTAGGATTGGGAACAAAAACACCATCACCTACTAATTTTTGCAGATTTTGTTCTGGGTCTAAGTCCACAAGTGCCACATTAAATCCTTGCAGCGCTAATGCTCCTGCTAAATGCCCTGCTACAGTTGTTTTTCCTACTCCGCCTTTACAGGTAAAAACTCCAAAATAAACTTTTTTTGGCATAGTTTCTCCGTTAGGATTCCGATTATATCCGTCCTTATCGTCGAAACTGCCATCAATCGCAACCAGCTTATTTTCATGGGCAATCCCACAGCGAACTTTAGTATCTTTACGCCAGGTTCTGATTAATGCCAATGCTGGGCCACCAAATCCTTTTGTGGTTATGAACCAACCAAAATTAAATTTTTTGCCTTCGTCAGAATCTAAAAAGTCAGCAAACTTTAAAAGCTGCGGCGCTGTTACGTTACCTTTTAACCATTTAACCTGAACAACACCAACTAGGTTTCCTTTTTTGACCACTAGATCATAGCCAGGTTGATTGGTCTTTGCAGTTTCAACTGTCCAATCTGCTTTATGGAGCAGTTTTGCTACGTGCTGCTCAAAGTGGGTAAAATCCTCGCTGAATTGTGGCTCTAATGGTGATGACATAAACAACTTTAAGTGTTTTGCTTCAATGAGATAGTATGTAATACAGTATACTTTATCAAAATAAACCCTGTCCGTATAGTTGATTTATATACGTAACATGAATCACTATTCTCCTCTTTCAAAGAAATGCACCATACTCTAAGATAAATTAACTGCAAAGTTACGTCTGATTTAAATAAGTATAAATACACTAAAATCTAGAAGTTTTATAAAATTTTCAATAAGTTGCACTGGTCGGTACACACAATCTGACAATGTTCAGTTAAGCTGTAAGCGCTATGATTGAGCTTTATTGAACGTCTTATGCATTGGTTATTATCTGGGCCGTTGAGTATAGAGAAATTGACGGTTAACATTGCAGGATTGCCTGCATCGTTACAAGGTAAGAAACTGGTGCAGCTGTCAGATTTTCACTACGATGGTTTGCGGCTGTCGGAAGACATGTTAGAAAAAACGATCGCAGTTACTAACGAAGCTGAACCAGATTTAATTCTATTAACTGGTGACTACGTAACTGATGAGCCGACACCGATTCACCAACTGGTACTTCGACTCAAACATCTGCAAAGTCGCAGTGGTATATATGCTGTTCTTGGCAATCACGATATATATTACAGACACGCAAAAGCAGAAATTACAGATGCCCTTACTAGCATTGGGATTCACGTCCTTTGGAACGAAATTGCCTATCCACTAGGAAAAGAATTGCCACTCGTTGGACTGGCGGATAGTTGGTCACGAGAATTCCACCCCGCACCAGTCATGAACCAGCTAAACCCCAACACACCCTGCATCGTTTTATCCCACAACCCAGATAGTGCGGAAATATTACAATCCTGGCGAGTCGATTTACAATTATCGGGTCATACTCACGGTGGGCAAATCGTGATTCCGGGAATTGGCCCTGCGGCGTTCTTTTACGAAAAGCTTGTAAAAAAAATACCCAGAAAAGTGCGGCGTCTAGTCCCATTTTTGCAAATAAATGTTTCTGTAGTCAGCCATTGGGAATGGGCACAGGGTTTCCATCGACTAGGAAAAAATCAGCTATATGTCAACCGTGGTTTGGGAACTTACCTCCCAGGACGCTTATTTTGCCGCCCAGAAGTTACTATAATCACCCTACAAGGTGAATGAGAAGACAGGAAGTATAAGAAAAACCCCATAACTAAATTCAGCTATTTCAAATAAATCAATTAGTTAATTATATCTGGAGTATATGACATAAATTATTGCAGTTTCTCAAGTTACATTTTGATTTTTGGTAAGCTGTAAGCGCTGGTATGAGGAGTATCGGTTGCGTTATGCATTGGTTGTTTACAGGACATTTAAGAGTAGATAAAATCAGGGTTAAGATTGCGGAACTTCCAGCATCTTTACAAGGTACAACGCTAGTGCAGTTGTCAGATTTTCACTACGATGGTTTGCGGCTATCAGAAGATATGTTAGAAAAAGCGATCGCACTTACTAACGAAGCTGAACCAGATTTAATTCTATTAACTGGTGACTACGTAACTGACGATCCCACGCCAATTCACCAATTGGTGCTTCGACTCAAACATCTGCAAAGTCGCTATGGTATCTACGCCGTACTTGGTAATCACGATATCTATTACAGCCACTCAAAAGCAGAAGTTACCCAGGCGTTAACTAGCATTGGGGTGCATGTGCTTTGGAATGAAATCGCCTATCCACTAGGAAAAGAATTACCACTAGTAGGACTAGCTGATTATTGGTCACGGGAATTCCACCCCGCACCAGTCATGAATCAACTAGACTCGGCTACACCCCGCATCGTTTTATCCCATAACCCAGATACAGCTAAGATATTGCAACAATGGCGCGTAGATTTGCAACTATCTGGTCATACCCACGGTGGTCACATCGTAATTCCGGGGATTGGGCCTTTAGTACTCTATTATAAAAAGCTACTCAAACAAATTCCCAAAAAATTACGGCGTTGGGTAACATTTTTCCTGGGAGACTGTTCTAAAGTAGTGCGATATTGGGAGTGGGCGCAAGGGTTTCACAAGGTGGAAAAAAATCAACTATATGTCAATCGGGGTTTAGGAACTTATAAACCAGGACGCCTATTTTGTCCGCCAGAAGTAACTGTGATTACCTTAATTAGTCATTAACAATTCTGAACTTTTTAATTAACTCAACGCAGAAACCGCCGGAAGCTGCGATGGATAAATATCAACAGCTTGCGGCGGTTTCTTGAAGATTGGAGAATTCAGAAGTAACTAACTCAACTAATTAAGGTGGACAGCATTCGCGTAGGTGTAACCCGTCGTAGACATCGCTATACTCAGAATTGCACATCCTTAGATTTCAATTAGACAGGCATTTTCTGGCTGTGCGTTCTCATTCCTCCAAAACAACTCATTGAACTCAATCTAAAAATACATTCAATGGATGCCACAACTTCAGAGCGAGCGCAAGAACATTAGAGCAGGAGGCACAGGCTCTAACTTGAAAGTTTTTGTTTAACTTTTAACCTGTTTGTACCTTGCTCTTAATCTAGCCTATGTTTATTCAGGTACACCATATATTTACTAAACTTAAATACCATTAATTCATCGCAACAATTCAGAAATATTGATAAAAAAATTGTCCCACTTGTTAGACGTTGGCGTTAATGCCAGCATTATCAAGTGGGCTGAAAGTTCAGAAGCTGTTATTGAGCAGAATCGCCTGTAGTAGCATCACCTGCGGTAGAAGAACCGCTATTAGATGTACTGTTTGACTGACCTACTCATTGAGGTGGAGTGGTTTTAGAGGTATCACTTTTCGCACCTGGAGCGACACTATTAGTAGAAGTATCGTCCTTGTTCTCCGAAGTCGGAGTATTGGTTGGACTGGTCGTCGGAGTTTGTGCCGCTTTCGGGGTTGGCTGGGTTACAGGTGCTTTTTCTGCCGCAGGCTGCTGGGGTGGAATAGTAATGTTAATATTCGGTTGGCGAGGTGTAGATGGAGGTGTAACCTGCTGTTGTGGAACAGGAACAGGAATAGCAACAGGTATTTCCCTGGTTCTTTCGATGATTGTCGTTCGTGGTTGAGGAGATGCACTAGGAGTTGCACTACTCTTACTCGGTACAGGAACTGCGACTGGCACAATATTGTTAACCGGTGCGTTATTCTGCTGGTTGAAGTACCAGACCCCACCTATAACCAAACCAAGCAGGGAAGTAATGATAATACCCAACAGCAAACCACCACTAGCATTGTTATTGTCGCGCTCGGCTAAATCAGCTTGCTGATTGATATGCTCAGTATTTCGACCTTGTACGTAACCTTTTTGGTAAGAGTTGGGATCATGTGTGTTGTTTTTAGATCTTTCAGTGCTTTGTGTCAGGTTGGTGTGAATATTACCATTACTATCGGTGTAAGTCTCTTTCTTGACTTCAGTGTTTTCGCTTTCGCCTTGATTGGTAGGAATAGGCATAGTTGTTGATTTAACTCCTCGATACGAGATTGACAAACTAAAGCTTTGTAAAAACAAGAGGTTTTAATCAGCCGAAAAATGTATGTTGCTGATAAATATTGAGTTTTATTTGCTACTCAGATGTTGGGAGTTTTCAGTATAACCTCTGTGATCAGCAAGTGGCTCTATCTCTAGGGAGTTAATACTTAATCAAAAGAAAGAGTACCTCCAAAGATAGATGTTATTAAATTGTCAGGTCATACATAGATAAAAAATCTAGTAATTTACTGAAATCATCTAAATTTTTAATAAATCAAGAATAGATTATGCTTAACTATCACTGGCTAAAGTTTGCCCATCAGGACTGAAGACGACAGACATTACCTTATTTGAATGCCCTTTGAGAGTGCGTACAGATATTAAATCTTGCATATTAGACTTATCCGGAAATGAGAACTTTATTTGGCTGAAACCTAGCTCTGGAGAGGGTTTTAGAGGTTCCTGTTTTATATAAGCTAAAAAGCCAGCTATGTAAGGGTTTCAGCTATTTTGAGGTTTATTTGTGGATAAGTCTATTTAGGAATACTAAAAAATCACCAGCAAATCTTCCTATACTTAGTATTCCCAAGTGTAGATATTATCTAACTCAAAGTATGGTGTCGCCGTCTGAAGCAACACGCAGTAGGGGTACAGCATTGCTGTGCCCCTACGAATGATATGTATTCCGCTTCTCATCTTCAACGTCGATTTAGCCGCAGTAAACTTTTTATCCCCTGACAAAATCTTTTTACCAGAGGTCTAGGTTTAGATGTATGTCTAGCTGATCGTGATGTACGCGCAGCGCCGGGATTTCTTACCTCTTGTTCTATTTGTGCAGCTTTATTTAAATCTGAACTGGCTCTATATTCGTATCCCAGTTGGGAACAAACTAGCCCACGATATTTATATGCGTCAATATAGTGAGGATTGAGACGAATTGCATGGGTAAAATCTGCGATCGCATCCTCATATCTTCCTTCTGTAGCATTCTCTACTCCCCAAGTATAGAAAGTTTCTGCATCCCAACGATTGACAGATATTTTTGTGGTATTTGTAGGCGAAGATGAAGATGGATTTTCACTAGTGGGAGGCTCGGATAAACTTTCAGATTTTAGCTTGTTGTAAGCTGCGTTGATTGATTTGATTTTTTCCTCAGCTTCCTGTTTTTGCTCTTGATCAAGAAAGCGATCGGGATGCCAAATTTTCACCAGTTTACGGTAAGCTCGCTTTACTTGTGCTGGCGATGCACGGGGTTCCAGCCCAAGAACTTCATAAGCATGATTGATATCAAGGTCATCGCGCATACTGGAAAAATCGGCAACTATATAAATCTATGTTAACTATTCCCCTAAATCTTCTCCAATCAACCCAAACGCCCCATTCTGGTTATCACTGGGATAATAGTAGTCGCCGCTTCTTTGAAGGCTGGTATTACCGCGTCACTTTGCCGGAAATTGGGCAAACATTCGCCTTTATGTATTCAATTGAAGACCCCATCGGCGGTAAACCTTATAGCGGTGGTGCAGCCCAAATCCTTGGCCCCGATGATGGATATTTATGCCGTACTTTTCCTGATGTGAAGAAATTTTGGGGTAGTCGAGATGTGCTGGGTTTAGGTCATTGGGGTAAAACGGATTTGCAAGTTTCTCCTTTATACCTTCTGCCAGCCGAGTTTGAGCATCATGTTCAAGAGGGTTATCAAGCCACAGCCACTTTAAATCAGGGAATAATTTGCGATGGCTCCGCCAATAATTATTGCCGTTGGCAGTATGAAATTCAACCAGTATACGGTTGGGGTAATCAAAATAGCATTCAGCAATCAACCGCAGGCTGGGTCTCATTCTTGCAGATTTTTGAACCTGGATGGCAAATTTTGATGGCTCACGGTTTAGCTAGTGGGAAGATTGACTGGAATGGCAAAATCTACGAATTCACCAATGCCCCAGCCTACGGCGAGAAAAATTGGGGCGGTGCTTTTCCCCAAAAGTGGTTTTGGATAAATTGTAATTTATTTGAGAACGAACCCGACTTAGCATTAACTGCTGGCGGTGGACGGCGGGGTGTGCTGTGGTGGATGGAATCTGTAGCGATGATTGGCTTGCACTATCAAGGCAAGTTTTATGAATTCGTTCCCTGGAATTCCCAAGTAGACTGGGAAATTCAGCCTTGGGGCAGATGGCAAATGAAAGCTAGTAACTCTAATTATGAAATTGAATTGACAGGAACCACTGATCTACCTGGTACACCTCTACGTGCGCCCACAGCAGAAGGTTTAAGATACTGTTGCCGAGACACCATGCAAGGAAAGTTAAATTTAGAGTTACGAGAATTAAATGGGACAAAATCTCAAATAATCCTGAAAGCAGAAAGTTTTCTTTGTGGTTTAGAAGTAGGCGGGGGTTCTTGGGATAATTGTTGGCAGTCTCGGTAAAAGTACTGCTATAATTATATATGCTTCGTAATTGGGGTTGTAGCTCAGTTGGATAGAGCGGACGCCTCCTAAGCGTCAGGTCGTGCGTTCGAGCCGCACCAGTCCCGTAAGCCAAAAAATCCCTAAGACCTTGACTAATAGCAGGTCATAGGGATTTTATTTTTACCAGTCCTGAATTGGCAGCAGCTTTTAATGACAAGACTGATGAAGTAGCATTAATTAAGCCGTCTGCTCAGAGTGTTGCCTGAATTTGAGCAATGTCAGAAAGTCCTCCAGAAATTCCAATAATAGAGAATGTGGAGCCGCCAGAAGTGAAACTGGCGGTTTTAAGATTATTTGAGACAGAAATGCTAATCAGCGACTCATTGCAAAAATCTGTTCAGCCGTTAAGGGAATGTTCGGAAACAATCTAAAATCAATTCGATCTTGCCCTCGAAACACCTTTGGGGGTAAATACTCTCCATCTTCAAGTTGGTAGATTGTAATGGTTGGCTGCTTGGGAGAGCCAATGAACCGAATGCCACCAAAAGCAGCATAGTCCACAATGATGTACTCGAAAACGCCTAATTCCTCTCTACGAGACGCTACGCGAACATATTCAGCAAGTTTTGTCAGATAGTCGTCCTTCCAGTTGTTGCTAACGACCTCAATGATTCCGGGTGGTGGAATATATGCAGCAGCAGAGCTAGAGCTAGTTTTCATCCTCTGCCATTCTTGTCTAGCAAATATGACAATATCTGCTTTCCGGCTTTTTTCTTTTTCTCCTGTTGCTGTTTTGAGCCGAACCTGCTTGGACTGGCGCGAGATGTAAGGCAGGTCATTTTCTTGGCAGTGATTTTCTAAATAGGCACACAATCGCTCGATCAAATCCTCATGATTTGCATTTGGTTCTGATAATGGCACGGGAATCCCATCCAATAGCTCAAACTCTCTGCCTGAACCATCGTCCCAGGCAAGAAACTCTTCAAAAGTCAGTGGTTGTGTGACGGTTGCGTACATCGCCCTCGCTCCATTGCTGACGGGTACTTCACTCAATGCTATCAAGATGTACAGTTTTGTCTATGAGTCCTGCTTGATTTTCCTGCCATAGTTCTGAAATAACAGTTTGAAGTAGGGTAACAAAAGGCGATCGCAATTCCACGTACGGAATCATGGGATGCTCCGACATCTGGCCCACCCTCTTTAAGGACTTGCCAGGTTACAGGGAACAAGTTGTACAGAGATGTCAAAGCCTCTTGCAAAAGTCCGTTATCAACTTCCAATGGCTGAACTGCAATGCGAGTTACAAGTTCAACGTACAGTGACCAAGCGGCTTTACGCTCCGTTGGGTCAACTTCCCATTCTACAAAACCAATTCCAAAAGGAAGGCTGAATGATACTTTTTTGATTTTCGCTGGGTCAAATTTAGGCATAAGTTTGTCGCACTATTAAAGGTTAATTCTTTACACGTAGATAAGTTAATACTTTTTACTTGCCTTTTTTCTCAACCTCTAATGCTGATACCTCTCTTTTAATTCAGTATAATTTTAGTGTAGTAGCGTATTTTTTGTACGACAGTAAAAAATATGTTTCTTCACTGTGTGGTATTGTGAATCACTAATTATGGCTAAAAAATACGATGTTGTATTATCTTTTGCAAGTGAAAATCGAGAATATGTTCGAGCAGTTGCAGTTACTCTCCAAGCTGCTGGTATCAAAGTTTTTTATGACGAATTTGAACAGGCTAATCTTTGGGGCAAGAACTTGTATGTTCATTTAGATGAAATTTATCGCAATGAAGCACACTTTTGTGTAATGTTTATTTCTAAACATTATTTAAGAAAGACTTGGACTAATCACGAAAGAGAAAGTGTTCAGGCTCGTGTATTCCAAGAAAAAGAAGAGTATCTTCTTCCTGCGCGTTTTGATAATACAGAAATTCCAGGTCTTATTCCAACAATTGGTTATATTGATTTACAAAATGTTTTACCTGAAAACTTTGCAAAGATTGTTATTCAGAAGTTAAATAATACAAACTTAAATACCTCAATTCTTACTAAGGATAATCCAAAGCCTATTATAAAATTAAAACAAACAACTCAAACCGTAAATTTTAATTTTGAGGGAATTAGTCAATTATCTAATGATAAACCGATAGTTTATAAAGTTTTAACTCAAGGAGGAAGGAATAATTATACAGGAGTGGCAAAAAAAGGAGAAGTTTATATAACTCTTCAAAAACATTTACAACTTGGTAAAAATTATGTTCCAGGATACAAGGTTAAAATTGAACGAATGAGTACTATTCAAGAAGCACAGAAGAAGGCAAATAGAATTATAAATAGAACTAAGCCAAAGTATAATAAGTAATAAATAAATCAAGAATTAAGAAGTATTTTTTATAAGCGATAGATAATAAGGACATTAATTATAAACAGGATAAATTACAATTTGATGCTTTGCTCTTGCTATTCCTTTAATACTACTCTGATACATATCCCAATATTCAGCCTCAAGCATTTATGCTAATAATAGTTAGCTCGAATTGTTACTTTTAAATATTTCGGCTATACTGGTATGTTTTTCAGGGTAAGCGCATCTAATTTTGTAGCTCTTGATACAGATAAAAAGCTTGAAACTCTATCTAAATATCAATTTTTCATTCAAAATAGGACGAATTGTCGTAAATGATTGAAAAAACATGGGTCAAATAGCTTTTTATGTTTTTTAACCACATAAAGATGAAAATCTCAATCCCACCCTTTGGCTCAGTATAGTAAGTTTGAACTTATTTGTGCTTTGGGTGAACCCTAAAACGTCCGTGTCAAGAGTGTTTGAGATGCGCTTACCCTGGTATGTTTTTACAATGTCCAAAGTTGTGTTCTAAGTGATAACCTTTGATCTTAAGTGTATTGTTATTTTCGTTTTCCCTGTGATTATTGCTCGACATTGCCTTTCATAATTCTTCCTCATCACCTACCAGAACACAAGACCCGATCGCCCTTCATTACCTTCTGGTTAGTCTGCAAATAATCATGCAGCAAATGGCAACCCCGCGTAAGCAATTTTTCCAGTTGGATATCTGCCAAATCTCGAAATATTACTGTGCCATTGCCACTACCCGCAGCCAAAGTTTTGCCGTCATGGCTGAAACTGACGCTGGTTAACTCATCCCTATCACCTTTCAAAGCAATCAGCAATGTCCCTTCTCGGTTCCAAATCCTCACTTTGTCATCACTGCTAGCTGCTAGAGTCTTGCCATCAGGGCTAAAACTGACACTGATGAAACTATCGCCATCCCCAGCAAGATTATCTAGCAAATTACCGTCTCGACTCCAAATCTTCACCGTGCTATCAATACTAACTGAAGCGATCGCTTTCCCATCTGGCGACCAAGCAACCCCATTTACCCGGCGGCTATGACCAGTTAAGGTATATAGTAATTTACCATCTACACTCCAGATTTTCACTGTTTTGTCATCACTAGCTGAGGCTAGCAACTTGCCATCTGGGCTAAAGCTTACCCAATTCACCGCATCTTGATGTCCCTGCAAGGTGTTGAGTAGTTTACCCTCGCGACTCCAAAGCTTCACTGTTTTATCTTTACTAGCCGAGGCAATTACTTTACCATCAGGCGACCAAGCTACACCCAAGACGGCATCATTATGTCCCTGTAAAGTGTTGAGTAGTTTACCGTCGAGACTCCAAAGCTTCACTGTTTTATCTTTACTAGCGGAAGCGATAAGACCTTTGGGCATGGCTTTGCTTACCGCCTGACCATCAGGGCTGAAACTCACGCCCCAAACTTGACCCTCATGCCCCGTGAAAATACGGAGTAGTTTCCCCTCTCGACTAAAAAGTTTTATAGTTTTGTCTCGACTTGCTGCTGCTAAGGTGCGATCGTCTGGACTAAAACTGATGCTAGTTACCCAGTCATCATTATCAGCTTTCGGCTTTCGCAGCAGCACATCGTCCCAATGCCAGAGTTTAATAGTTTTATCCCGACTAGCAGAAGCGAGGGTACGACCGTCTGGGCTGAAACTGACGCTATTCACCCAATTATTATGTCCCTTCAGGGTTCCCAACAGCACACCTTCAAAACTCCAGAGTTTGATTGTCTCGTCGGTACTTGCGGAAGCGATGGTCTTACCATCAGGGCTAAAACTGACGCTGGTAACTCCAGCACTATGCCCCGATAAGGTTCGCAGTAGTTTACCCTCCAGATTCCATAATTTGATTGTCTGGTCTAAACTAGCAGAAGCGATCGCTTTCCCATCAGGCGACCAAGCTATACTTTTGACTGCATCCTCATGTCCTTGGAAGGTTTTGAGCAGCTTACCATCCCGACTCCACAATTTCACCGTCTTGTCAGCACTCCCGGAAGCAATAGTTTGACCATCAGGCGACCAAGCGACACTTAAGACTGCACCATCATGTAAGAGCGAAGTTTTGAGCAGCTTACCATCCCGACTCCACAGTTTCAGCGTCTTGTCTGAACTCGCCGAAGCAATAATTTGACCATCTGGGCTGAAACTAACACTATTCACTACACCCTGATGCCCTAAGAGAGTGGCAAGCAGTTGACCGTCCCGACTCCACAGTTTTACTGTCTTGTCTTGACTGGCGGAAGCAAGGATTTGACTATCGGGGCTGAAACTGACGCTATTAACTACATCTTCATGCCCCGACAAGGTTTTAACCAAGCTACCATCGGGACGCCAAAGTTTAATTGTTGTATCTGCACTGGCTGAGGCAATTAAAGAGTGGTCAGGGCTAAATATAACACTATTTACTCCTGAGATATGCCCTTCTAAGCGGTTATACTCTCTTAACCCAGAAACTGCTTGATAGAGTGCTGTCTGTACTTGTTGTCTTGTGTAGGAATCTACCCAGATTGTTTGTTGTAATTTTCTTCCCGCTTTTAAAGCTTCTTTTAAAGCATCAATACCTTTTTGTGAGGCAAATAGGGCTTCACTGGATGCACTGAAGGTTTTAATTTCGCTATCTACTGCTGTCACTATGGAAACACTTAATCCTAATATGGCGAGAACACAAGCAGTCAGGGCAATTTTTAGCGAACGATTTAATTGAGCTTCACTGAGCCTTTGTTTCTTTTGACTTTCTGCGAGTTTAGCTGTTAACTCTTTTTCTTTAAGTTCAGCTCGCAAGTGTTCAATTTCTAACTGACTCAATTCTTCGCGCTTGTGTAACTCTCGCAATTCTGTTAATAAGTCCAAACCCGGTTGGAGATGAGAATCTACTAATTTGGAACCCTGCTTTTTTTGGCTAAGTTCGCTTTTAAGTCGTTCAATCTCAGCTTGACTTTGTTCTACTTTTTGGCGTAGCTGGTTCAGTTGTACCTGTAAGCTCGATTCTTGTTGTTGCAGGTAGCGAATCAAGTATACTAAATAATCGTGAATCAGTTGATAGCGTTCTGGAACATCGGGAAAAAGAATCACTAAACCGGAGCGTACTAAAATGTCTAAAACTAACTCTAATTTGCCAGCATCTTCTAATTCTCCTAGCTGCGCCGCTAACTCAGCACGAGTTTTAAAAGGTCGGTTGTTACTTTCATCTGTTAATAAGTATAAGACGAGTAACGCGGCTCGTTCATTCTCTGGGCCGCAGTCTTTAATCAGTTCCTTAATATATCGTTCGATGAGTTTGTTCGGTCTATATGGCTGATATTCTTCTAGTGTAGTAATGCGTTCATCTTGGATTTGCGCTCCCACAACTTGCAATTCAATCGGGCGGACTTCTCCAAATTCTGTTGATAAATCTTCGATTAAGGCATCAATTAAAGCCGGTTCTAAATTAAACTGCGATCGCTCTGTCAATTTTCGGATAATTGCTTTGGCATATTCTGGCGTGAAATTATTTAACTGGTAGCGGATATGCTTGTCGAGAATATTGTTATTAATCGCTTCCAGTGCCGAAAGATGTTTAAAGTCTAATAAACGATGTAAATAATCTTCTCGCAAGGAAAGGATAACTTTGACAAAGGGTATATTCAGGCAATCGCTGATAAATTTATCAAATTCTTGCTTTTGATTGCGATCGCTATAACCAAAGAAAAATTCCTCAAACTGGTCAAAAATTAAAACTGTGATCAAATGGTGATCAGCATTTTCTTTTAGTTGCTGTAAAATACTAACGATGGTGAACGGTGTACCAGAGTAGGGCAAAGCCTCCGCTTCAATGGCTGCTTCTGACTTGATATCAGCATACACCGTGAGGGATGCGTCACTAGACATCGCCTCACTTAAAGATTTCCCTAATTCCCGCGCCCAATCGGTGTAAACTTGCAACACCACAGGTACGGCTATTTGATCGCCAATCGCTCGATTTTGCAGTGCTGGAACTAAACCCGCCGTGACAGTAGAACTCTTACCCACCCCTGATTGACCGTGAATCACCGTCAGCTTTTGATCGGCGCGGCTGATTCTGCCAATTAAGTTATTAATATCACGCTCTCGACCAGAAGCCGCAATTTCTAAAGCAACGCTGCTACTCCCCGAAGGTGACATCAATGCTGGATTTGTCGCCTGTCTTTGGGGTTGCAAACGTCCCGCACCGATAAAAGCCCGAAAACCGTACTGCTGCTCAACAGAACGCCGTTTCTGTCGAATGTAATAGGCTTCCAAATAGCGCCCTTCTTCAAAGTAAAGCGATCGCAGTCTCCGCAATAAGCGAATATAACGATGGGCATCGTATTGATGGGCACTGCTTTCTAAGGCTGCTGGCAGTTCTTTAGTCGCCTTGTCGAGGTATTCACGAGCTATTTCTAGCTCACCTAAATTTCGCTGGGCTTTCGCTAAAACTAAATAGTAAATTTGCCCCAATAATAATGGAAATAGACAGTTGTAAGGGTCGTTGTGCTTTTGCGCCTCACCTAATTTCAGCAGTGATACGTGTGCTAATATACTCGCCTGTACCCACCGTGACTGCTGCACAGCCACTTGTGCCAGAAAACCGTAGTCACAAGCTAATTCGATTTGAGTACCATAAGTTTGATGTAACTCCAGAGACTTTTGAGCAACCGTCTGCAATTCTTCCCACTCTTGCAGATATTGCAAAACCTCTGCAAGTTGATTAATAAATCCAGCAACTATATCTAAACGCCCAGCCACCTGCAAGATATTCAAGCATTGCTGAAAATAAGATTTAGCTGTGTACCAATGGCGGCGGTTTTCTGTTTGATTTTGCTCTGCAAAACGGCAATAACACAGCCCAATATAAAACAGTAAAATTCCCTGTCGCAAAAGTAGGGGAGATGGGCGATTAGGAGGCGTAGGCAAAGAAAATACTTCTTCATCCCCCCCTGCTTCCCCTGCTTCCCCTGCTCCCCCTGCTTCCCCTGCTCCCCTGCCCCCCTGCCCCTCATCCTCCTCATCTTCTCTCTGTGCCAACTTTTGCCAAGCTTCCAAGCTTTGCTGAAAATGGTTTAAAGCTGGATGAATGCGATCGCTAATATAATCATCTAGACCAAAAACAAATTCTAAACTAGCGTGTAATTCTGGCTTTAAGGTAATACCACGATTGTGTAACTCTCTAATCGCAAAGTGGAGTTCATAGCTATGTTTCCAGACTTGCTCCACTGTGGAATAATGCTTTGCAACTTGAGGAGGTTGGTGTTGTGCAGCATCGCTTGGTAACACCGTGGCAAACAAAGAGTCTGTTTCCTGTTGCAAAAATTGCAGCAGTGATTCAGTTGTCATTTCAAACTGAATCGGTGTCGCCGCCCAACTAGCAAAATCTGGTGCTAAACGCACTACCTTTTGCAACACTTCTTCATTCACCCACAAAATCATTGGAAATGGGTGACGTTTGCGAAATTCATCACGAATATGATTAATCGACCTAAGTAGATCATCAAGTCCATCTACTGACTCTAAACCCAAAATCATCAAGGCTGATGGCGGATTTTTTTCGGTTAGCAGTTGTAAATGAATACTTGTGTAAAGACTTCTGGCATTATGCGGTAGAACTACCTTTTGAATTTGATGTACTCCTGAAGAGAATTCTTCGAGTTGTTGCAGCATTTGCTCTTGCAAAACTCGATAATTGCAGCACACCAAAACCAGGGAAAATTGACCGCTAGAAAGGGCAATTGCTCTCCTCAAACTCCGCAAAGCTCGCTCATTAGCTGCTTGTATATCTACTTGTGGGTGTCGTTCAACCATGATTTAAATTTTTCCGTCTCTGCTAAAACTGGGTTGACGGCAAACCAAGCTCCCTGATGATCGCGGTATTCAAATACAAATAAACTTCGCAATAAAGTGTAGTATTCTATATCACCTCTAACTCTCTGCTGTTGCACTACCTGAAAGATTAATTCCCACTCATGAGGGTCGATAGCATTAGTTCGGTAATCCCGTTGTCTTTGAATTACTAGTTCGACACACTCCCGATCAAAGGGTGGATCTTGTTCTCGCAGACAGTCAAATAGTAACCCTAGCAAGTCGCGTACATGACCACCACTAATCAGGCACAATCGATCTAAGGTTTCCAAACTATTAAACACTTCTGTAATTAAGCCTAACCGATCGCTAGGTAAAATGTCTGGAAAAGCTCTAGCTAGCACCATTTGCCGCAACATTGTTAACCCTTGAGGGAAAATCTCCCCAGAGCGCAAACGCACAGGTATCATCGGTAACACTTTTGGCGCGACTCCACCCCCCAAACGATGCTGAAGTTCGGCGCTATCGTTGGAAAAAGTCAGAGCTAAGGGAATAGTGTAGACTACATGACAATTAAGTTTTCGTAACTGTTCACCACGCTGAATAAATAAGTATTCTGGCAGCGATCGCCCCGATGGTAAAGGTCGAATTGCGACTCTATCCAAGTTATCAACAATCACCACCAATCCTTTTTTACCCCTGGCTTTCAGTTCCTTGGTGGCACGTTGTAATAATTCTTGATTAATTGACTGTAAAATATTTGCTGTTCGCGGTTCCAAATAATCCCTTAACCGCCGCCGCAATTGGGGGCTTTCTTTAGTTTTAGCTGTAATTTTGGCAATTCCCACAGACAACTCTGCTTCTACCCCAATGTCAATTGGCGTTTGCAAGAAATCGACAATTTCACCAAACAACTTGGTAAAGTAGGTAGGTTTGAGCCTGATTTTCATCGCTTCTAGGCTTTCGCTCACCTGTCCGGCGATCGCTAACAAAATATCAGTCACATCCACATCTGCCATTTCTAAGACATGGGTAGACTCAAAGTAAACTACATGAAATTGCTGCACTTCTAACTCCGCTTTCAGGCGCAACAACTCCGTTGATTTCCCACAGCCGAGATGTCCTGTAAATAGTTGACAGGTTGGAGCATCCGGCGATATGCGAACGATCGTGCGCTGCAAAGCTTCGATAATTTTGCCACCCCGCACCGCAGCAAAATCGATATAGTATCTGCGATCGCTGGCATTTCCTATGATTAGAGGTCTGCTCGGATTGCAAGCCTGATAAAATCTTTCTAAATCTAGGAGCATAACTAATCGAGTTCACTGAAGAATAAGGATGAAAAAATCTGCTAAATAAATATATTAATGTTAGGGAATTTCTCCCTTAATTTAAGTACATCTCACTCAAAATACTAACTAAATTAGCAGCATTCCGGATGATTATTCATATCTAGGTTTCATCTAGCACAAAGCAATGCTGATATTTGATTTTAAGTAGAAATACTACTATAAGTACAAACATGATAAATGCCCAATCTTAAATAAGGTACTCTTATCAATATTAAAAATATCTCACATAAAAAAAGGTACTCTCAAGTACAATTTGGTCGCGCTCTTAAATATATAGCGGTTCTCAATTGCATAGAGTATAAACAACTCGTAGGAAACATTGCTCAGGAGTGTCAGCTTAGAACCAAAGCAAATAGAATTTAAAACCTCGTTAAGAGCCTCTGGCTAATAAATGCATGATGGTAAATAGATCCGCGCTGTAGGGGTTTAGTATTGCTCATTAGTGACAACTTAAGGTAAAACCAGTCTAGAAATAGCTTTTAGAGATTGTCTCGTTCCCAGTCTCCAACTGGGAATGCATTCAAAGAGGCTCCGCCTCAAGATTTGTGGCAGAACCGCAATGAGGTGCATTTCCAGCCTCTGGCTGGAAACGAGGTTTTAAAGGAGTTTGAGCTTAAGTTGACACGCATGAGCATTGCTAAACCCCTACGACAGATTTGGTTTTTTGCATCACACATATTTATTTAGTGTTTTCTGTCAATTCTTAAGTTGTAATTCCTTAAACTGGTAATTTGTTCGTTAAAGTGATAATTTACTCCTTAAAGCGATGGGTTACTCCTTAACGCCATTCTTTGCTCCTTAAAAAGATGATTTTTTTCTTAAAATGACGATTTTTTTCTTAAAAAGATGATTTTTTTCTTAAAAAGATGACTTTTTTCTTAAAAAGATGATTTTTTTCTTAAAAAGATGATTTTTTTCTTAAAATGATGAGCGAACAGAATTCAGGAGTCAGGAGTCAGAATTCAGAATGAATTCTGTACGACTGGTGGATGAATAATCGGGTTTAAGAC
>NZ_JAQYWQ010000046.1 GCF_029379315.1 Nostoc sp. S13 | reverse complement strand
AAACCTCTCCGTATTCTCTCTTAGTCTTGTTCAGAAATCAAATAGGAGTCCTATAGCAATCCTATTTGAGTTGTAAAGATTATCGAACCGCCAAGCCGCCTTCTCTACGAGACGCTGCGCGTTCACGTAGCGTCTCGTAGAGAAGAGCGCCAAGACAAGAAGGAAAGAAGTTTACGAATCATTTAGGACTGCTATATGACGTTTTACTTAGTAACGCATTCTAGTTTGTGGATATGGTATGAAGTCGATAGGCTCAATCCGAATCCATGCAGTACTATTTTAAGCTCGATCCTTGCACTCAGTGAGATGAATAAGTGTGAATTTCCTTTGGTGAACAAGTTCGAGCAAACGGGCTCGTCGTTTTTCGCAACCTACTGTTAGAAATTGACGCGGAATACAACCACGATTAAGTTGCTCAACAGTTCGCTCAAGGGTCAAATAAGAAGTCAGCAATGTTGAGGCTGAGTCAATAAAAATAGAACTACAACTAGAAAGAAACGGTAAAAACTCTGCTAGCAGAAAGAGTATAGCTTCAGGCCCATGCATAATGTCACTGAATAACCAGTCAATAGGTTCATCCAAAAATGGCCAATGAGCCTTAATAATTTCATCCTGAAAATCAATGCTTTCTTGCAAAAGTGTGACGTGATTTTTGATCTCTAGGAAATTGGTCATCTCAGTAAAGTAATCACTATAACTTAAAAGCTCACTGGATAAAGCTTGAAGCCCCAACAATTTCCCTAGCGTCTTAAGTCGTTCGTGAAAATAATCTGTAAACTTCCTTTCAAAATTCAAGCCATTATCAAACGTCCATAAATGGCCAGAGCCGTTTTCTTGTAAAGCGTGAGCGATCCAGAATGAACAGACACCGAGTCCAGTGCCCAATTCTACGATTCGATTGGGGCGTTCCCGCCTGGCCAAGCTGTAAAAAAGTACTGCGAGATCTTCACTTCCATAGATATAACCAATTTCATCACGAAGCGTTAGTAAAGAAGCCCATTTATTATTGTTCATATTACTGACTTTTTTAAGAATTATGAGAGGGCAGATTAATACTTAGAGTAAATTACTGATTGAAAGCCTGTACTAAATTGATCAGAGTAGAAATAATCATTTTTCACTTTCAAAGCTTAATTGCATGCAAGAGGCTTTATTAGCATTTATTCTATTTCTATAACTAAGGTAAAAACTAATTTTATCTACATCTTTACATTATTAATTACTACCTTACTTCCCTAATCTAACAAGAGTATTTCCTATCTTCATCATGAAAGTCTTTTTTTCATTTAAGATTGAGGTAGATCCATTGAGTTGCTTCCATTTTTCTACTTCTCGATGCTGAATACTCTCAAAAATTTCCTGAAGAGGAAATCTGAGTTGGATTGGGTCTATTATTTCCTCATCAGCAGGTTGAATAATTCCATGAGGAGTTGGTATATAAATTTTTTTAAACCCGCGATGGTAACCGCTTAGAGAAATATATTCCCACGCTTTGACTTGTTTTAAAAGACTGTAAAAACTGGAGGCGGTAATGATAGTAAACAAATTAGCAAAAGGATTGCGACCTGATTGTGGTCGAATATTCTGTTCTGAAAAATCAAACGACCATTTGCGAGAGGAGTCAGGAAAAACTATTTCAAGTTGATAAATTACATTCCATCGACAATGTTCTAAAAATAAGGAATTTTTGTTTTCCAAAATAAAGTTTGGGAGATTAAAGTAGACTTCTTGTTCAATTGCCTCTCTCATATCACTAAGATTATAGTTATCTGGATTATCGTCGATTAGCTTACCCTCTATATTCACAGGTGAAAAATCTAATATCTCTCGCTCATCCTCTAATTTTTTGACAAATTTACACATTTCTTTTGTGTAGCTAAATTCGCTATTTTTGAATATCAGGATATCGCCTGGATCGAGAGGAAATACATTTTCTCCTATTTCTGGGCAAACCATCTTTACATCTTTACAGAATTGTTCTCGTGTTACTGGAAATAAAATTTGGTTTAGCCAAGATGACCCATTTATTTTTTGAAAACCGCAAGAGCCAGGGGAAATCGCTTTTGGTTGAATCACACCGATGTTCCCAAGACGCTTGTTGTATGCAGAGTAAGGAAAAGACAAACTTTTATTATATTGGTATTTAGTCTCTAACATTGTTTCCCAGGGTGCTAATAAAAAGTCAACCTGTGGATAGCGAGATTTTACGAAACGAATTGTATCTAGGCTAGCGTGCGAGTCTACTTGATTCCAGAAAACCCCTGATGGATCAGCAAATACTATCCCATACTCAGGCACACGGTTTTCTGAGCGGGTAGTGAGTATATTGGTAGAGCCAATCTTAACTTCACTAAAATCTCCCAAAGTATAGATGTGTGAATATCCCAATTCAGTCAGATAAGTTTTTAACTTTTTATCCTGAGGAATCAGGACATCGACTGTTTTCGGTAGATTGGCAAGAGAGCGAATATCAAAGTGATCCGAGTGCCAATGAGATATGATCAGTAGATCAAATTCCGGAAGTAGTTCATGAATTACTTCGCGTTTGGGAAATACATCTTCTATTCCTTGGCAATAGGGAGACCATAGCACAGGGTCCATAAGAATTTTGCAATCTTGTGTTTCCACAAATATCGAAGCATGTCCAATCATTTGAATTTCCATAGTTCACCTCTATTTTTTCTAAGTTTTTTAGTATAAGTACGAAGCAATGGAGAATATTAAACCAACACGTAATCAGGAGTTTCTAGAAGACCCAAAAATTGGTATTGTATTGTAGAGAACATATATAAAAAAACTATAGGTTTGGGCTTGAGCCTTCGTGCTTCCTAACAGCAAACTTTTTCAAAGTTTAAGTTTTTGCTTTTTTATGGATATCATCTCCTGTATATGACTTTTTGATCGTCTTAATCAACCAGCGAGCATAAACTGGTTTATTATTAGTAATTCAGTTCAATATAGAACCTTATCTAAGCTGACTAAAGCCTTTTCTGTATGACATACAGTGTTTAGGTGTTATTGTTAAATTTGTATAAACAATTATCAAAAAACCCTTCAACTATAAGTGGTGTAAAATTTTTGGTAACAAATCTTCATTGATTCCAGCAATGCTTAAGGTCATCACCCTTATAGTGTCAACATAACCAAGATAAGTTTCGTATTGTTCTCGCTTATCTGGAGGGATTTTGTCAAATTCAACTCCTTTCCCCCAACGATGAATAGTATTAGGTTTAATTTTCAATAATCTTGCAATTAAGTTGATGCACTTCTCCCTGTAACCGTGTTCAGACTCCATTGCTAAAATCAGGTTTTCTGTATAGCGAACTCGTCCATCATTATCCATGTCTTCCAGTCCAAACCACCGACGACAAAAAATTCTTGGGTTCATGCCTTTTTTCTGATAAACACACGTCTTCAGAATGCTATCAATGCCCGTAACTAACTGTTGCTTACTAATTGCTCTTGGAAAATATTCTGTATTCTGAGAATTTTGTTGCAGACCTGCCTTGGTAACAGCAGGCTTTAATTCTTTTATTACCTTAAAGTTATTGCGAATTTCTACTTGGGAGTTTGTTGTTTGTAGCATAGTTTGTAAATGCTTATAAGGAATATACAGAGTAAATTCGACTCTATACCCAGCAATTCAACTTACTGTTAACCTCCCCAACATCCAATCAAATCTTTTACCAGCGATCGCCACACCATCTAAAACGCTATCATTCAACTCATCGTCATATTCTGCACTAAGAGCCAACGGTAAACCTTGGCTATAAACCCGCCTACCATAATCAAGCTGACTCAGCATTCCTTGCAATCTCTGAGAAAGCAAAGTTGCAATCGCCCGATAAAAACGAGATGCAAAAATAATATTCCGCTAAAATTTTGCCACAAAGCTACTTTTAAATACAATGCACAATTTTTAGGTAGCAATTCAACTTACTTTTAACCGTCCTAACATCCAATCAAATCTTTTACCCGCGATCGCCACACCATCTAAAACGCTATCATTCAACTCATCGTCATATTCCGCACTCTCAACCAACGGTAAACCTTGGCTATAAACCCGCCTACCATAACCAAGTTGACTCAGCATTCCTTGCAATCTCTGAGAAAGCAAAGTTGCGATCGCCCGATAAAAACGAGATGCAAATCCTACATCTTGCTGTAACTTTGCTGCCATTTCCTGTCGGGGAATCGACAACAAAATCGAGTCTTGAATAGTCTTAACAGTTGCAGAAGGTAAACGACCATCAATAAAGGGTGTTTCGCCGATGATTTCGCCTTTCGATAATTTTGCTATTTCTCTACCAGAAATTTCATCACCCTCGATCGCAGCAAAAGCACGTGCTAAAGGATTACGTTCATCTTCAGTAATAGACAGAGACATTATTCCATCTAAAAGAATATATAGTGCATCCACAGTCCCTCTTTCACGAATGAGTGTGGTATTAGCAGGAATTTTTTGCACAGTCCCACAAACCATCAGCCAATCAATGTCACTATCATGTAATTCTCCCAAAATAAATAGCACATCTCTCAGTGGCTGACCTTGCGCCAAGTTGCTACGACCAAGTTGATTGATGATACTTTGTAATCTATCTGAAAGCATAATGGCGATCGCCCGATAAAAGCGCGAAGCGAAACCAACGTCTTGCTGCAACTTTGCTGCCAATTTCTGTTGAGGAATTGACATCACCAGCGATTTTTCTACAGCTTTAATAGTTGTAGCGGTTGGGCGATTACCTATCAATGGTAGTTCTCCCACTACTTCACCACTGGATAATCTCGCAATTTCCCGACCTGAGATTTCACCACCTTCGATTGCTGCAAAAGCACGAGTCAAAGGATTGTTGTCTGGTTGAGAAACGCTAACTGTTAAAATTCCATCCAGTAATATATGTAGAGAATCGGCAGTTTTTCCTTCTTGGATAAGTAAATTTCCAGCAGTTATTTCTCTTTGATGACCTGTAGCAATCATCCAATCAATGTCACTATTAGTTAATTCTTTAAGTAAAACTTCCGTCATAAATCAATTTTCCTATGTCTTACTAATGGTAATTGTCAAAAACGTAGATGCTGAGACGCTTGTCACAAGTTACTACAAAGGACACAAATAAAGGAGAACAGTCAATATAGGCAAGATCTAGAATTAAATGACCTTGACTTGAATCCTGTCTGAGGATTGAATATTCAGCAGATTATTTAATATTTTTTGAATACGAAAGTCAGCTGATTGATCAGCTAATTCTTCTAACGTCAAGTGGATCAATGCCATTAACATTAGGGGTTGAATGTTAGCATCTCTCAACTGGCTCACATACTCAACATGAAAAGACTGCAAATTTTCAGCAGCAGCTTTCACTAATGCCTGTAAAATCTTAAAAGCCCCATCAGAAAGTGACGGATTACCGAGGTAATTTTGCAGTCTACCTCCCTCTCGATAATTAGGAAAAGACTCCAACCCTAAAAAGTGCAAAAACCAGTCGGCTCGATAAGTCCCAATAGCGGCTACAATCCCTCTGTAGTCAGCAATTAGCTCGTCGAATATATTGTTTCGCATGGAATTAAAAAACCGACGTGTAAAGTAGTGAGTACATTCGTGTTCTAGCCGAATTGTCAAGGATAAACGCTGCCATTGTGCTTCTTCAAGTCCTATATCTTTGGCTGAAACGTTACTATAAGAACTATTACTCAAAATAATAAACTTATCCTGATAAAGCTGTTTTTGTGGTATTAACCGCCCAAACTCTGCTAACCAACTGCTTTGAGAACAATTAGCAGAATTTTCAGCCGACCATTGTTGGCGATATTGGCGAATTCTATCCCAGTTATTAAAACCGCTAACTATACAGGCTCCCATAGAGTTTGGGACTGGCTGCGGTTCATTTCGCTTTGTCAAAGCTTGAACTAAACAAACAAAGTCTTCTCGGTTTCCAGTTAATAATACTGGGATGGTTCCAGCCAAGCTTTGATGTAGTATTAATTGCAGTTTCTCAGGTTCTTGCAAGACTAAGCCAGTTGCAAGAGTCATCCCATCTGTCACAACACCCCGACGAGTAGCAGACTGATACGCTTCAGTCTGGCTAATACCTTCTATTATGGGAAATTGGAATTGTACTAATCGCTGTTTGAGTAGCTCAAATACTCCTATAACTCTTGCTAAAACAGCGTATTCTTCCCAAGCAGCTATATGCGGTTCAGAAGTCAGAGGAAAGTTGACTTTATGGGTTAATGTGTTGTGATCAAAGATGTTTTGATTGTATACCAATAGTTCTTCTACCTGTGCAGCAGTGGCTCCAAAGTAGGTAAGGACATCAGTACGAAATGATTTTTGATCGCTCATAAGCGTAGACATCGCCCTCATAAAGGGATAAAAGTAAAAAACTAATGACTAACGACTAAACTAGCAATCTGATTCGTAATTCCTTTGATAGTTTGACTGATGGGATGTTGAGGATAGCGTAGAGAGAAAAGACCTTTGCTTGCTAGCTGTACCATATCTTCTGAAAGAGGCAAAATCCCAGCTACAGGAGAGTTATAGATTTTCTCTACCTGTTGCTGCAAGTCAGGAAAATTTAAGTTTGGCAGCACCTTATTGATAACTAACAACATTTTTGGTACTTTCAACTTCCGAGCTACATCGACTGTCACGGCAGTTCCTTGAAAGTCTTGATTATCTGGACGTAAAAGAATTACTAAAACATTAGAAATCCCAATAGAAAGTAAGGTTTCTTCATTTAAACCAGGATGTGTATCAATTAACAAATAATCTAATTTCAGACTACGAATGAGTTCTTGAAAACCATCGTTGAGTCGAACGACATCATATCCTTCCCGGAGAACCCTGGCGATTTCACCAGCTTTAATACTACAAGGAACTAAATGAAGACTGCCCTTAACTGTACTTGTATTTCCCTGCTCTACAGCTAAAGCTTCAGTAAGATCATAGGCAGTATCTTTAATATTACAGTATCCCCACAAATAATCATTGAGGGTGCGTTCCATTTTGTTTTCATTAATCCCAAAAATTACGTGAATTCCTGGTGATTGAATATCAGTATCAATAATGCCTAAACGTTGCCCTTGCAAGGCCATAGTAGCCGCCATATTAGCAATCAAGTTGGATTTGCCAGTGCCACCACGGAATGAATGAACTGCGATAATCTGTGCCATAATTTACCTCGTAGTCATTAATCAAGAATCATTTTTCCCTTTAAATATCTCTCCAATTTTCAGTCTTGCCATCAACGCTAATCGATAAATTCAATGGCTCACGGATCGTGCGATCGCTCTTTGAGGGATTGCACCTGATTCTGCAATCTTTGGTAGTACTCTGTCTCAGTTTCGGTTTGTGTCACTTGCTGTTCTCTGAGCTTTTGGATTTTTTGTTGTAATTGTTGAAAGTGTTCATTTTCAGTAATTTCGGCAACGTGGCTAGCTCTTTTGGTTTCGTTAATCTCAATGCAAAGTTCCTGTACTTGCACTTTTAGACGCTGATCTCGCATTCTGACTGACTCAGCCATCTCTAAAAAGACACGCATTAATTGACCGATATCATCTTGGGTGTGAGCAAATTGAGCCAAGTTGTGATGTAGTTCCAGTACATGAGAATCAAAATCATCATCTTCCAACGCTTGGGTGGCGACGGTGAGGGCGCGAATCGGTCGGGAAATACTTAGCCCTAAGAGCAACGCGATGATTGCTGTAATTCCGCCGACTATTACCACGCTGCTGCTATTGAGCCAAATCAGGCGATTCAAAGGAATGGTAAACTCCGCTTTGGATTGGCTGACTCCCAATACCCAAGGTTGCGTTGCTAAAGTTGCAAATCCGACTATCTGCTGTATCTGCGATCGCGGTAATTGATAGGTGGCGTGTCCCGGCTGTGTAGCTCTCACCATCACCTTTAAGTCGGGAATGTCCAAACTCTGAACCTGATCCACACCGTAGCGTTTGTGATCAACAACCTGCTTTAACGTTTTAGTTGGTAGGGTCAGAAGGCTATGGTAGAGAAGAGATGGATCGGGATGACTAATGATTACCCCGTGTTGGTCTATTAGGAAGACATTGCTCTGAAAGCCTACGTCTAATGCATTAATAGTTGTCCAGATATTTTCTCCTCGAATCAAGAGTAGAGTAGCTCCCACAATTTCCCCATCGGGCGATCGCACGGGCTGGGAGAAGAACATTCCTGGACTTCTGGTTGTTTCGCCCACCAAGATGCTAAACCCGTAAAAGTCACCCTGGATGGTGGAATAATTTAGACCAATGAATTCGGAATCTGTCGCCGCGAGGCACTGACCCTTTCTATCCATCAGCAAGACAGCATCAATATCAGGATGAGAGCGGAGGATGTTTTCTAGTGTTAGTTGCAGGTTGGGGCGGTAGGCTTCTCGCTTTTCTGATGGATCAGCAGCGAGGAAATCTATCACATGGCGATCGCTACTGACTTGGGCAACAACACGATGATGATCAATAATTAGCTGGTCAAAGCGACCAGCACTACTGCTGGCTAATAGTTCGAGTTTGCGGTATTCGCCAGCCTCAACAAAGTTTAAACTCTGTTGCAAGTTGTAGTAGGCAGTGAAGATCATCGGTATCACTACAGCACAAACTAGTGCTACCGAAATTTTGGCAGCGATTGACCAGGCAGGTGCGTAAAGAAACCGATGGAAGTGCTTCATTTTAAAGATGCTTGCAAGTTTGGGGGTTTAACATTAACATAAATCTCAAAAAAACTGAAACATTCTGATACTTTAAAATTGATTTAGACTTTACGGTCTGAAAGTTATATCTGCCAAATATTAAAATAGATTTACAGCATTATTGCTCTGCTCCAATTAAGACTACTGGCTGCTACTACTCTAGCTGCGTTGGATCTTTCTCCAAGCTTGAGGTGTAATCCCATGATGTTGGCGAAACTGACGGAAAAAATAACCTTCATGCTGATAGCCCACTATTTGAGCAATTTGGCTTACACACTGATCAGTCTCTAGAAGTAAAGTGCGTGCTGCTACCATTCGACGCACAGCAATCCAATCATTCACCGTATGTCCCGTATGACGTCGTACTAAATCGGTTAAATAAGCCGCACAGTAACCAACTGCCATAGCTACGTCAGACAAGCTAATTGGTTGATTATAATTTGCCTCAATAAATTGAAAGATCTGACTTAGTTGAGGATTAACAGGAAATATGGATACTAGGTTGTCTGGTAGTTTAGCAGCATCGGCAAGGGCTTGTTCTGCAACTACCTGAAATTGAGCAGTATAGTGCTTTTTCATAGATATTTTTTTTGTTTAAACAGCAATCATCCTAGATTGATTAACTTACTAAGAAATCTGTTGACTCTCTTGAGAGTGCAGAAAAAATACTTTGTTTATAGTGATATTGCTGTTTTAGAATTTTTGCAAGTCACTTGTTTTATCTAAGTTTTTATACTTAGTTAATTTGAACTAGCAGTTGAAGGGGAGCAAAATTTTACGCATTGTATTTAAAACCTTTCTAATTTATCTTGTTGGCATTAGAACTAGGCAACCTTTCTTTTCAGAGAATAAATACAGCCTGGAATACACATTAAAATTATTAGGACTTACGCATAATCTACGAATTCTCGGCGTTCTTCTCTGCGAGACGCTGCGCGTTGGCGGTTCGATAAATTAAGCTTTTTAGCAGTCTTGCATCTGTTTGTACCACAATCTCTAAAAACTGATACGTTAACCCAAAACTTCCCGATTAGCCCATCTTCTTTAGCTCAAGATAGGGTAGACAATCCAAATTTGCAAAATAAGTCTTGGATAGGCCCTAGAGGGTTTTGGTACTTAGTATAGTTATTCTATCAGCAATATTACTTAACTTGTATATATATAATTCTTAACTTTTGAATTAAAAATCTTAAATTTTAATTACATCATTTTTTGAGCTTGATCAAGTTGTTAGAGGCTAGTGTATAATGTCAGTATTCTCATTATCCTGAAGCGACTATCCAGTATAATTTTTAGACAGCCTGATTATTAATACATTTGTGTTACCGCAGTCTTCATGTTTTTAGATCGCACTCTTGGATTCTTCTGTACATCTTTACGGCTGTGAATAAAAAGCAAAAACGTGCCGTATTAACCTGAAATAGCAGTATTGAAGAAGAATTCACAAGTCAGAATTCAGGAGTCAGAATCAAGACGCTCGCGGACACGAGAAAGCGTGACGCTATCAGTCGGGGATTCAGACCCGCGACTTTCTTGTTGACCACAAAACAAGAAAATTTGGTGGCGGTCTTAAACCCGATTATTCATCCACCAGTCGTACAGAATACCTTTCCTGTATTCTGACGACTGGCACCTTTATTCTGTTCGATAAACATAAATCACAAAAATCTCAGGGATTGGAAAATCCTTGAAACGGTTTTTTTCATATTTCATCTAGATTCTAAAAATATTAAGTTCCTGATCATAAAAGTTTCTGCATATTTTCTCGGCTAAAGACCATTCAGCCTGCTAGCTACACATCAAGCTAAAGCCCTTAATACCTAAATTTAGAGTTAGGGAAATCATGCAAGTACACATTGATCGAACTTTTAGTATTTTTGCTGCAAACTTAGTTTCAGATTCCTATGTCATTAGTAAGTTTTTCATAAACAACTCTAGTTTTCTTATTATTGCTGTTGAAGCGCCTACAGAAAATAACCAACAGTTTACTTCAGATATCATTATTGACGCTATTTCATTTTCTGTGGTTGGGCATTTTGAAGCTGATGGACATTGCTATGCAATTGTAAAAACTCAGAACACACCAGAGGTTATAGATCCTAGCCTAATTAGTATTCTAACAGGACGAGAGTTGCAAATTGCTGCTCTGGTTGGTTTAGGTTGGTCTAATAAAAAAGTTGCTAACCAACTTCAAATTAGCGAGTGGACTGTTTCTGCCCACCTACGCCGGATTTTTATTAAGTTAAAAGTAGATAGTCGTTCCGCTATGGTTTATCGCTGTTCTTCACTAATTAATCGTTTACACCAGTTACGCACAATACAAGAACAAATGTCGGCAACTAGTCAACCTGGAGGCGTTGCTCAATCAGCTATGAACGACCAAACTCTTCAGTCCGATATAGGAGAAATTGATCGCTTACTTTGCTCTGCCCTTGCAACTTCAGGCATTACGTCTGCTTAACACTCTCCTGATTACTAAGTAGGTGGGTATGAAAAATAATAACTATGCGCCGTGTGCGACTTTCTTTAAAACCTAACCCCCAGACCCTTCCCTGCCAGGGAAGGGGAGCAAGAATCAAAGCCTCTCGACCTTTCGGGAAGAGGTTTGGAGAGGGATTCCAAGAATAAGTTCCACATCGCGTTAACTATGTAACGAAAATTTAACCAAGAGAAGCAGAGTTAAATTTTACACGTTCTGTACTGTAGCTTCCTCTTTCTACCCGAGCTTCAACACCCTTAATTACTGCGTAAGCAAGGTCTAACTCATCATCAAACATCTGCCCAGATAGTTCATCTTTATTAAAGTGATTTCCGAAAAATAAATTACCTAAAACAAGTAATAATCAGATAACTAGCGGTACTACCTAGTAAACCTGAGTCAGGTTCTGACTACAAAAAAACTATGAAAGCTGAAGCAGAAAACCATCGCAGACTGACTTGTGAAGTAGAGACTACCCTAAAGGTGATTGGCGGACGCTGGAAAGTTTTGATTATTAGAGAATTAATGACTGGTGTCAAACGGTTTGGTGAATTGCAACGGGCTTTACCTGGAGTTACGCAAAAGATGCTAACCCAGCAACTCAGAGAAATGGAGGAAGACGGTATTATTCATCGAGAAGTTTATCCCCAAATTCCACCCAAGGTAGAATATTCTCTAACACCTTTAGGAGAAACTTTGCAACCAATTCTCTATGCTATGCATGAATGGGCTGTTCAACATTTAGCTAGAATAAATCACCATCAATATTAAGGATATAGGAATCATATTTGATTTGCAGACACCGAGAGGTTTAGATCCCTGACTTCTTTAAGAAGTCGGGGTTCGTTTTGTTCGTAACTCATTTAGGATTGCTATAAGTAATAAATAATAATTGCTAACTTAAAATTTTAGCTAGCAGATTTCTCCGAATTCTGAATTACTGTCTTCGTCACGCTTTCTTGTGTCCGCGTCCCTTGCGCGTCTCGTAGAGAGCGTCATTACGAATTACGAATTATTTTATTCATTGCTTCTTAAATATTCAATCGCTGCCTCTAATTTGGAGGAGTAACTTTCAGCAAACCTTTCAAACCAAAGTCCTTCGGATGAAAGTGGATCTAGTTTGACTAACCATTCTTTTGCCTGCACTTTCAAAACCTCTACTCGTTTGGCTTTGAGTTGTTCTTGTCGAATTCGTTCCTGTTCTAGTTCTTGCTGTCTTTTTAACTCAATAGCAGCATCCTGTTCTGCAAAATCAGCCTGAACTTCTGCCAAAAGGTTATCTATTAAAGATGCCGACTTGGGCGATGGTGGAATAAACGATTTGGCTGTGGCTGATTTTGACTGCTGCTGTTGAGGTTGTACTTCTTTGTATTCAGTTTGGAGTTCAGCTAACAGCTGATCAATGGAATCCATTTTTGTAATTCCTAATAATATAGTATAGCTAGTCATTAATGGCATTGAGTAGCACTTCCGATAGACTCAAATCTTCCATATCTTCCATAGTAATTGTGTCACAAATATCAAACTTAGCACCAGCACTTTGGAGTTCATCGTCTAAAACTTTGAGAAAGCGGGTAGCTTGCGGATCTGTACCGACTTGAATGAAGGAAATAGCTAATTCTTCATCCCGATCTATACGGCGAGAAGCTTCAATAATCACCTTCATTACTGCTTTGCGATCGTCCGGTTCACCATCAGTAACCACTAAAATTGTTTCACCATTTGGCTTTGTTTGACCGGCTGCTTTCCGTTGTAAGTAATCATCAGTTGCGTGTTTTAACACACCTGCTAAATCAGTTGTACCAGAGGGATCATTTTCTCGAAAAATTTGGCCTACTATGTTGGATGTCACATTTTCGTATCGCTTAAATTTACCAGAAAATACATAGATAGTGATGCCATCTGGGTCAAATTGCTCACACTTACTAGCTAAAGCTAAAGTAGATTCCTGTGCTGCAACCCATCTGCTTCTACCACCCTTTTGATCTTGGGTGGCCATGCTACCGCTTTTGTCGATAATTAAGGTATAGTCACGATTTTCTAGCATTATTCAATTCTCCAGTTAAGAGTCAATCAATTTTGGATTTTGGACTTTCCTACGGAACGCTACGCTCAGTCGAACGATTTGAGATTTAAGATTAACCGTTAACCTAAAGGTAGGTATTGGTAAAGGAATTTGGGATTTAGGATTTTTCCCTAGTTGAAACTAGTTGCTCTTAAACCAGGTTTTAATTTTGAATCCTTCAATCCAAAATTTAAAATCTAAAATTGCTTATTGGACTATGGGTGATTAACACATTAGTCAGTGATTGCGTTCGTCAATACATCTACAAGGCTCATTTCTTCTAAGTCGTCTAAAGTGACGGTATCGCAAATATCAAATTTAGCGCCGACACTTTGCAACTGGTCATCCAAAGCTTTGAGGAACTTAGTTGCTTGGGCATCTGAACCGACTTGAATGATCGAAATTCCTAATTCTTCATCACGTTCCATCTGGCGAGTAGCATGAATGATCACTTCAAACACAGCTTTGCGATCGTCTGGTTCACCATCAGTAATGACTAAAATTGTCTCTCCGTTTGGCTTGCTTTTACGGGCAGCTTTGCGTTGAAAGTAATTATTTAGGGCATCCTGAAGTACACCTGCTAAGTTTGTCGTCCCAGAAGGGTCATTTTCGAGAAATATCTGTGCGACTTTGGCTGAAGTGACATCATCGTAGCGTTTAAATCTACCGGAAAACAAGTAAACAGTGATCCCATCGGGGTCAAACTGTTCGGCCTTTCTTGCCAAGGCGAGAGTAGACTCTTGGGCGATCTCCCATCTACTTCTACCACCCACTTGGTCGGGTGTGGACATACTACCGCTTTTGTCAATGATTAATGTATAGTCGCGATCGCTCATCATAATATTCTTCTGATTGTTACCCTGTGGTTCTAGTTTAACTCCGTTTTTTTACGAGCAAGCAAGGCTTTTAAGCATTTGTATCAATCATGCTAATCAAAAAAAGCCGCGCCACAGTTGATGAATGCGACGCCGAACAGCCCGCACTTCTCTACAAGACCCTGCGCGTAGCTGGGGTACGGCAAGCTCAGTGACCACCGCAGGCATCGCTAGTGCGTCTTTGTTCCCGCAGAGAACAAAATCTTTCTAGTCCCCAGTCCCCTGGAAACACCAAAAGTTAGAGATTGCTTTAGTTGTTGCAACCGTATTTATTCAGGGAATAATAAATATTATTCATGCTGACCCACACGGAGCTAAATAAAAGCTGTTTAGCTCAATTTTAGAGATAAATTCGGGTATGAACCATCCTAGATTCTTAGATAACCCCGCGCAAAAACAAAACACGGAGCAGCAAAACTTCTCCCTAGCGTTTCTGCATGAAATGATCAATAGCATCTGTGATCCAATTTTTGTCAAAGACCGTCAACATCGTTGGGTATTACTTAACGATGCCTACTGTGATTTCGTCGGTCATAGCCGAGAAGAATTAATTGGCAAGTCAGACTATGATTTTTTTCTTCAAGCAGAAGCTGATGTATTCCGACAAAAAGATGAACTGGTTTTCACCGCAAATATTACTAATGAAAACCAGGATCTTTTTACCGATGCTCAGGGTATAGCCCATCTCATCTCTACAAAAAAGTCTTGCTTTGAGGATGAGACTGGTAATAAATTTTTGGTAGGTAGTATTCGAGACATCATTTTACAGAATGAAGCCGGGAAAGTTCTGGGTGTGACTGGTAGAGTTACTGATTTTACTGAACTCATGCAAAAGAGTGAGGCACTTCGGGAAACCCTGAAAAAACCAGACCAGCAAGTAGAGTCAGACCTACACCGCATTAATGCTTTACTGCAAGCTCAACAAGAAGCTTCTATCGACGGAATTCTGATTATTAATCAAAATCGTACGATTGAATCATCCAATCATAAATTCTCTCAGCTATGGCAAATTCCTGCGGCACTGCTCCAAACACGCGACGATCGCCAACTCCTGGGATGGGTACTAGACCAACTAATCAATCCAGACGAATTTCTGGCTAAGGTGGAGTATCTTTACCAGCATCCACAAGAAAGCAGCCGTGATGAAATTTTCCTGAAATCTGGAAAGATTTTTGAGCGCTATTCTGCACCCGTGTGTAAAGAGCAAGGGGCTTGTGGTGAGATATCATCTTCAGGAGATTATTACGGTAGGATTTGGTATTTTCGCGACATTAGCGAATACAAGCAAGCAGAGGCAGAACTTAGGGCTTCACAGCAAAGACTGGCGTTGGTGATTGAACAAACACCTTTAGCAATTATTGAATGGAATACCAATTTTCAGGTTGAGACATGGAATCGGGCAGCAGAAAGAATCTTTGGATACACCACAGAGGAAATGCTGGGAAATCCTTTTGAGATCATAGTACCTGAAAACGCTAGAAAACACGTAAATGAGATTATCAGTGCCCTGTTAAGCCAACGTGGAGGAAGTTTTAGTGTCAACGAGAATGTCACTAAAGATGGCAGGACGATGGTCTGTGAGTGGTATAACAACCCGTTAGTAGCTCCTGATGGCCAAGTTATTGGCGTTGCCTCAATGGTGTTAGAAATCACAGAACGCAAACGAGCTGAAGAGGAACAGCAAAAATTTGTAGCGTTGATTGAAAACAGCAGCGACTTTATTGGCATTGCTTCAATGTCAGGGCAAATTCTGCATGTGAACCCTGCCGGACTCAAAATGGTGGGAATTAGTAGCCTGGAAGCAGCCAAAACCAAGTCTATGGATGATTTTCATTCGCCAGAAGCTTTTGCAGAGTTGATAGAGCAAATTATTCCTTTAATATCTCAACATGGTTTTTGGCAAGGCGAGTTTCGCCATAGACATTTTCAAACAGGTATAGAAATTCCCACTGATTGCAGCCTGTTTATGGTTAAACATCCTGAAACAGGAGAGCCTTTCTGTCAGGTAGCTGTTGCTAGGGACATTACAGAACGCAAACAAGCCAAGGAAGCCCTGCTAAAGTCGGAAGCCCAACTTCGACAACAAGCCCAAGACCTCAAAGAAACACTCCGCGAACTTCAACACACCCAGACTCAGTTAATTCAAAGTGAAAAGATGTCCAGCTTAGGTCAACTAGTCGCAGGAGTGGCACACGAAATCAACAACCCGGTCAATTTTATCTATGGCAACCTCAACCCTGCCAAAGAATACACCCAAGATTTACTTGCACTTTTGCAACTCTACCAAAGTCATTATCCTCAACCTGTGCCAGAAATTGAGGATTTTGCAGAACTAATCGAACTAGACTTTCTGAAGTCAGACTTGCCACAAATACTAAACTCGATGAACGTTGGGGCAGACCGCATTCGGGAGATTGTGCTTTCCCTGCGAACTTTTTCGCGCTTAGATGAAGCCGAAATGAAAGCTGTTGATATCCATGAAGGAATCGACAGCACTCTGATGATTTTGCAAAGCCGCCTCAAGGCTAATGACCAGCGCTCGACAATTGAAATAATCAAAGAATACGGCCAATTACCACTGGTTGAATGTTACGCTGGGCAGCTAAACCAAGTATTCATGAATATTTTGTCAAATGCGATCGATGCTTTAGAAGAGGGAGATAAGGGGAATAACCAATACCCAATACCCAATACCCAATACCCAATTCCCAATGCCCAATACTTCTCTACGAGGGGCTGCGCCAACGGCAACGCTGAGTACAAGTGCCCAATGCCCAATGCCCAATGCCCAATTTCGACAATTCGCATTTGTACCCAACTACTAAAGCCAAATCAGGTAATAATTAGGATTATCGATAATGGATTGGGAATACCAGAAGATGTTAAAAAACAACTATTTGACCCCTTCTTTACCACCAAGCCCATCGGCAAAGGTACGGGGATGGGACTTGCCATCAGCTACCAGATCATTACAGAAAGACATGGTGGCTCCTTAGAATGTATTTCGCAGCCAGGACAAGGCGCTGAGTTTGTGATTAACATTCCCCTGATTCAGCATCTGTCAACATAATTCGTAATTTTAAGAGCTTTCCTACCGTGATTCAAAGAAAACAGGCAATAATCTTCAGTCACCCACGTTTAAAAACGCCAGATTGAAAACTTGGGCCATTATGAATTACGAATTAGTAATTATCTAAATACCTCCACTTCTTCAGGAACCTTCATTTGGTCAAGAATTCCCCAAATTTCCTGTAACATCGGCTCTAACCCGGTGCGGGTAACGGCTGAAATCACAAAAACCGGGGCGTAGGAGAGATGATTAAGTTGGGTAGCTAACGCCTCCAAATCCACTGTTTCCCGATCAACTGCGTCAATTTTGTTCAGCGCCAAAATTTGCGGACGTTCTGCTAAACCCTGTCCATAAGCTTGTAATTCTTGCTTAATTATGCTATAGTCTCTAACCACATCATCACTAGTAGCATCAATCAAGTGAAGTAGCACTCGCGTGCGCTCGATATGGCGCAAGAAATCATGTCCCAGCCCTGCCCCGTGGGCTGCTCCCTCAATTAGTCCGGGAATATCGGCGAAAACAGTACCATCGCCAGTAGGTTTCCGCACTACACCCAAATTTGGGATCAGGGTAGTAAAGGGGTAGTCTGCGATTTTTGGACGTGCAGCTGATAAAGAAGAAATTAGAGTGGATTTACCAGCATTTGGTAAGCCAATAATCCCCACTTCTGCCAAAAGTTTTAATTCCAGGCGCAGCTGCTTTATTTCTCCTGGTAATCCTGGAAGGGCGTATTCTGGGGCGCGGTTACGGTTACTCAAGAAATGCTGATTTCCCAATCCGCCTTTACCACCTTGGGCAATCCGCAAAGTCTGCTTAGGCTCAATTAAATCCCCTAACAATTCGCCAGTTTCAGCATCATAAATGGTCGTACCGCAGGGAACTTCGATGATCAAATCCTTTCCTCCTGCCCCAGTACAGTTACTAGGGCCGCCACGAGTACCTTTTTCTGCCTGAAAGCGATGATTGTATCTGAAATCCAACAAGGTTTGCAGATTTTCATCGGCAAGGAAAAATACCGAACCGCCTCGTCCCCCATTACCACCAGAGGGGCCACCAGTCGGCACGTACTTCTCCCGCCGGAAGGCGACAATACCATCGCCGCCCTTACCGGCTTCAACTTCAATTTCTGCTTGGTCGATAAATTGCATACTTAAATAATAGTCAAAAGTGAGGAGTTAGGAATTAGGAGTTAAAAACTATAACTCCTCACTCTATCACTTTAACTAAATATATGGTGAAACATCTTCACCGCATTTATCTGCCAAATAGGAGAGGGCGCGGAAACGTAAGCCCACCAGCTGCTCATACAACGGGTTAACTTTACACATCGGCGGGATGTGGACAATCTTGCGTCCAAATAGGGTGACATCCCGCTCAAAGGGACACTGGGAGGGAATCATTTTACACAAAAAGCGGGCTACTCTTGGGTCTTGGATATCTAGCCTATCCAGCCAGTCACGCAGGGGGTGTAATGCATTAATTTGCCGCTTTGTAAGTCTAGAGCCGGGGATCGTCGGGGTAATTTGCTGTGGGCGTTCTAGGGTGTGGCGAAGGGCTTGGAGTAAATTCTCCGGCTGTTCCAAGACTTGGCAGAACTGTTGCAAAACCTGATCTTCACTGGGAGAATAAGTACCATCTGCGATCGCTACCATTATCGCTGTCCTTAAGAAATTTTCCGCAGCTAGCGTACCTTTACCCAACACTGCGGCTAATTCTTCTGGCGTAATTACCTCTAGTGACTCGCATTTAATCTTAGGAGCTAATTCATCTTTGGTGATACTGGCAATTAATTCCTGTTCTTGAGCATCAAAATTACCATCTGCCCAAGCAATGGTGAGCAGTCCACGCAACCAAGCGGCAATCTGTTCGCTGCTGTAGGGGGATTGAACGGTACTTGTCATAAACTCACGTCTCAAGCTTTCCTCAGTCACTACTAAGCTACCCTACCCAGTGACTATGAAGATAGTGGGGGCAGCAGAGAAAAATAAACTAGAGAGGTTTTCAAATCGCAACAGTCGGTCTTGGGGTAAAATCCATCTGAGAGTAATCTTGAGAATTTTTCTAATTAAACTTATCCTCCATAAATGGCTACGCACATACTTCAATAAACAATTAAGGTATAAATAATGTTTTTCTTTGGTATTGAGCATGAAGTTGCTTTCCTCAACAAAAAAGGAAAGTTTGCTGATTTTACCCACACAAAATTTGCTGATTTCAATCAAATTATTGAAAGGCTACCTATATACCCCAGTGACTATCCTCAACTACGAGTCGGGGATGCGGGTATTAAGATGAAGAGATGGTATATTGAGGGATTTGAAAGATTTGCTGATTCCGACAAGGTGATAGATTGTCATGCCAAAGGTATTGAAATTAGAACAACTATACATTCAGATATTCAAGGCGCTATTACTGAATTATCAGAAAGTTTTCACTTGCTACGTGAGGTTGCTGCTAACTTTGATTTATCACCAGTTTTAGTCAGTTTTAATCCCTACAATCCGGTTTTTGAACCTCAACCCCCATTAAACGATTATGAAATCAAACAGCTACAGGCTTATCCTGACGAACAAACTGCTAATATTCACATGGTGACATACGGGCCAGATTTAAATATTTCAGTGGCAAATATGTCTACTGAAGATGTGATTGATATTGGCAGAAAGTTAACTTATTACAGCCCCTATATCGTCCCTTTTAGTTATAGTTCCCCTTTTTATAACGGAGGTTTATGGGATGGGCTATCGGTACGAACGTTTATCAGAACCGGAAAAAGACCAGCAGTTCTGGTTTTTATTCAGGAACAGGAACAACTGATTAATAGCATACCTTCCTTGACAAAAATTGCCCGCATTCCGGCTGAAGTGGGACGCATTGAATTTAAAGCTTGTGATAGTTGTGATGATTTTTTCATCTATGCAGCTTTGCTGACATTATTCAAAGGTTTGGTGTTAGATGAAACCTTGCGAGGTAGAGCAACTGTACCCGATGCAGCATTACATCAACTTTCTGCAAAAGAAGGGTTTGACAACGAGGCTATCTTTGGCAATGCGACAAAAGTCTTGCAAGCAGCCGAGGTTGCCTTGGGAAATGACCCAGATGTTGATTATTTAACGCCGTTAAAAGTGCTGCTGGCGAAGCGAAAAACAAGATCCCATGAACTAATAGAAATGTTTCATCGCCTAAGTTCAATCGAAGAGGTAATAAAGCAGACTTATCAAGTTTAAAGGAAAGATTTATTTACCCCTCCCCTTAAAAATGGGTTAAAGGGGATATTTAGAGAAAGTGATACTTTACAAATATCCTCTAATGTGCATAGTCATTAAAACTATTTAATTGGATAAAGTCGAGCGAACTAAACATAAATAATAGAGCTATTAATCTACTAAGACTATATTAAGTCGATATACCTAGAGACTGATTTTATTGCAATTAAAGATTTAGGAAAGTTCATTCTAGAGATTGATGCAGACGTTAGCCTTTTCAAAGTAAAAGTAGAAACAGAGAACCGGAAAAGAAAAATGTCAGTATAAGATGTAGTTCTTTTGCTAAAGAATTAAGGTGGTATTTGATTATTATACCTGACTAATTCGATGCAGAAATACAAAGGCAATTTCTTCGTCAGGTTCGTTTCTGAAGAACTTCCAGATTTAAGCGCAGCTTGTTAGTTTTATTATTGCTCAAGTTTGCCAAATAAAGTTATGAGCTTCCGCCCTTTTAGTGAAAGTTCTGCGTTGTTAAAACTGTTATCGAGGATTTCAAATGAAGATTATTGCTTCGGTTTTATCTATCTTCCGTCCAGTACGTTTTCTAGTTGTAGCTTTTACTTGTGCCTTAATATTGCTATCTAATGCTTTTCCTGCTTTTGCAATCGATAGCTACCAAAGTGACCCTACCGAAGGTACTACACAACTGCTTGACATTCAGCGCAAAACTGACGAAGCCGCGAAAGAACCACCACAAGGATTGAAACAGGTTCAAGACGAGTCCAACAAAGGACTAAATGAGGTTCAGGGAGATGCTGATATTGACAAGCAAAAGCGTCCTGAAAATTCACAGAGTGCAACATCTACGGAAGAAAATCTAAAGAATTTTTTGGACAAAGTTACAGGTAAATAACAGAGTTAATACCTTGGTAATTTTTCGGTAGTAATGGGTGATTGCGTAAAAGCAGTGACCCATTGCTGATTAGTAATCTTAAGCTGGCAACTTCAATTAAACCTCGTCTATTTTGATACCTGGAGTAGTGCGGGCAGCAAGATGCTCCCACTACTTTTAAAACTATGGTTCTCAAAATAGATGTGGTTTAAGTATAAAATTATGTTGACCCTGAGCATTTTTGATGAAACTGCGTTTAGATACAGCAGAATTCAGAATTCAGGAGTCAGAATGGGCTACGCCCCGCTGCGCTAACAGAAGTAAAACGTGAGCATCTCAAATAGACATCTCCGAAAAAGAATGTAGAGATGCGAAATTTCGCGTCTTTACAAGGGTTATAGATAAGGCATATTTAATTTCACCAGATGTCTAATGTATAAGTAATATCAAACCCAGGTAATAAATTGTGATTGCGTTCGCCCTTGGCGTTGCCGCAGGGTACGCAACCTAGTGGAGCGTTCGCAGAGCGTCTCGTTGGCAATGACAAACATGTTGTGGCAAAATTTGGATATTCCCAGTAAAATAGGCTTTATACTTGGCTTTGAGACGAATCGTTGTGTACTTCACCTTCCTTGAAATCTGCTGTAGTTTTGATTACAGATTTCTTGATTGATAATTATATTTAATATATATTTGTAGCTCAAAAAATTAATAAAGTTCGCTAATTACTAAATTATTGGCTTAATACTACCTATTATGGCATAGGTATAATTATGTAATGTGATAATTAATTTAAACTCTTAATATTTCCTTTGGTTGATGTGGATTATGTGGGAAATTTGATAAATTAGTAAATAAGTTTGCTTAGGGATGGAAAACAATGCGTTCGATAAACATTGGTTTGACAGAAGAACAGCGTCAAAGTGTAATTAATCTGTTGAATCAAGATTTGGCAGATGCCTATCTACTGTTGGTGAAAACCAAAAAGTACCACTGGGATGTCGTTGGCCCTCAGTTCCGCTCTTTGCACCAGCTTTGGGAAGAACACTACCAAAAGCTGACTCTAAATATTGATGCTTTGGCAGAGCGGGTTCGTGCTTTGGGCGGTTTCCCAGTTGGCTCATTGGAAGGATTTCTCAAGATTGCTACCCTCAAGGAACATGCTGGTAGTGTTCCGACAGCAACAGGGATGGTAGCTAATCTAGTTGATGATCACGAGCAAGTTATTCGTAACTTAAGAGACCATGTGGATCAGTCTGGTGAAAAGTTCCACGATCAGGGAACTGCTGACTTTTTAACTGGACTGCTAGAACAGCATGAAGAGATAGCTTGGATGCTGCGTTCATTTATTGAAGGGGAAGCACTAGACCCCGATGGTAGAAAGCCAGCATCAGAGGCTAAGACACCTGTAGGTGTGTAGCTAATAACGTCTGAGTAGAGGATAGCTGAGTGTCAAACCAGTTGAGGGAGGATTGATTTCTCCCTCAACTGGCGTGAAAGGATTAATCTGCGTGCATCTACCTATTCACGATATTCATTGCAAAAAGAACATAATACCAGGATTAGTTAAGTGCCAGAAGTATATAAAGCAGAACGTACTATTTCTGCTGTATTCAAAGATCAGAAGCAAATTGATGATGTGATTCGACGTTTATTAGACAGGGGTGTGCCTAGAGATCATATTTCGGTTATGGGCAGAAACTTCCAGTCAGAAACGAGAATAGCTGGCTTTATTAGTAAAAAAGATGTGATTCTGGGAGGTTTGAGAACAGGGGCAGTTTTTGGTTCCTTGTTTGGTTCCTTTCTCAGTTTGCTCACGGGTGTAGGCGTATTGTTTATTCCGTTTGTCGGCCCAATAGTGGCAGCAGGGCCCATAGGTGCAGTACTGTTGGGGGCTGCTAGTGGAGCGATCGCAGGTAGTGCAGGTGCCGGTTTAGTATCGGTTCTAACTACTTTAGGGATGCCAGAAGATAAAGCGGCTATCTACCAAACCCGCTTACAAGCTGGGGAATTTTTCGTGATGGCAGAAGTTCCGAGCGATCGCGCTGGCGAATTTCAATTGCTGCTCGAAAGTGCTGGTGGCGAAGAAATTCATACGATTGAGAAAACTCTGGCTCGTTCTTGTTCTGGACAGTGCAATAGTCCAGAGGACTTGTCTCCTGAAGTTCGCGCTCATCTTTCTGATGAAGCTCAGAGTACATTCATTGAGCGCTATAATGCTGTACTCGATCAGAAAAGTGACGAATTTACGGCTGAACAAGCTGCTTGGGAGACTGTTCACCAGCAATATGATGAAGATGAAAATGGTGTCTGGTCAAAAGCCAAAGTTAAAGCTTAAACTACTGCGTGTCAGCAATTATATATCTTTGCCTGTTGTTGGTAATTAGTAGACATCTGGTGAAATTAAATATGCGTTATCTAGAACCCTTGTAGAGACGTGAAATTTCGCGTCTCTACATTCTCGGAGATGTCTAGTAATTACGTTCTAGGGGCGCATAGCTAACTGTGTGCCCCTACAAATAACCTATATTCCCTGCAACATGTATATATGTTAGTCCGCGTTGGTGTGCAGTTTTAAATTTTTTCTATGGCAATTTATAGCTACTAACACGCAGATTTAACTGACCTTGGCGCGGGTTCTGGCTGAATATAAATGCGCCTTCTTCACTTTCGCCACTAGATAAAAAGTCGATCTGTTGCTCTCCTGTTTCTGTAACTTTGCCATTAATCAGTAACTCAGCCATTATCTGAACTGACTCAGCTGTATCTCCTCCACTATTCACAACTTCAAAGGGAACATAAAATTGTCCATCAATCTTCCGAATTGTTTGTTTTTTGGTGACAGAAAGCATGGGAGGTTGATTTTTTTCATTCAGCCAAGTGTAGCCCACCAGACTCACAATGATTGCTAGGATCAGTGAGGCGACGCTAAATGTTACCCACTCAGCCATTGAGCGCTTTGGTTGTTGTTCTGTTTTAGTCATATTGCTAACCTGCCAGCTGCACCGCCAATAGTTGCAGGTAAGCCCAGCATCAATGTGTGATCTAACCACATTGTCCAGGGGTCGCTAAAAGTTAATTTTTGAAAGAACCACAGCATAAAAACGCCTGCTAGCAGTGATACTAGGTAGGATATAATGGTTTCGCTCGATGGTCGTTGGAAAATTCCCTTTTGCTGTTTACGCTTTTGCTGGTCAGAAAAGCCTGCCTGAAATACAATGCCATAAGAAATCAGCAAAGATGTAACGATCATTGCCAACTGCCAAGGTGGCGAGGCTGCGGCTGCTAGCATCGGAATTTCATCTGTTGGAGCAATGTTAAATGCAATTACAGTTGCACCAATCAGAGTTGCACTCAAATCGGCGAAGGTGGCCTGTAACTCATCCCCTTGGTTCTGGGTTGTGTTGTTTGCCTGATCGGTTGCTTGTCCTTCTGCATTGCTGTTTCTAGTATCTCCCAACAACTGGTTAGCTAATGCTACACCGATAGCGAAGGGCACACTTTCAAAGATGATTTTACCTAAAGATTCCTTTAGGGGAGTTTCTGGTGTCAATTCTCGCAATAGTAGCAGCACAAAGGTAGAGCAAGCTAGTCCGATCGCGATCGCTTCTACAGTATCCATTGCGGCTTGATCAGCTAGCCAGGTATATCTGCGTTCCCGAAAGCCTTCTATCTGATTCAGAAAGTAAACCACAGTGAACATCAATGCGATCGCCATCATCATCAATTGTGGTTTTGCCAGTGATCCAATCCACCAAACCTCCATTGTGTACAGCAAAGGTATGCCAAATAAAAAACCTCCACAAGCACCCCGAATGATGTCATTAATCTCACTCCTCCAGACATTTTTTTGACGTTTTGTTGGCACTCCCTTACTTTCCTTTTATTGAAAATTTGCTTTGACTTATAGTTCATTCATTTGGGGAAAAGTTATTTTTTTAATATAAATTAATTTTATTTATGATGTATTCATACTTTTTTGATATCGCGTCCTTCTATGGCATCCCGCATCTATCTTAGGTTAAGATAATTTACCCGATTATTCGGTCGGTTGATAGAAGTAAAAAACAATATACTATTGTTAGTTTATCTAATAGACTTATCCACAAATAAACCTCAAAATAGCTGAAACCCTTACATAGCTGGCTTTTTAGCTTATATAAAACAGGAACCTCTAAAACCCTCTCCAGAGCTAGGTTTCAGCCAAATAAAGTTCTCATTTCCGGATAAGTCTAATAGCTGAATCAACTACAAGGTGGAAATAAAAACCATGACTGCCGAAAAAAGAGTAGAAGCTACTGCAAAAAATATTGAAGGAAAAATCCAAGAGGTTGTGGGTGAAATAACCGGTAATCCACAAGATAAAGCTGAAGGACAAGCAAAGCAAGCTGAAGCCCAAGTTACTCACACTGTAGAAAACATTAAAGACGAAATTAAGAAAGCTGTAGACTAATTTCGCTTGTGCAGTCAAATAGCAATTTTAGCGATGATTCATTGTTGCTGATAGTCTAACATTAATTACTCCACTTCCTAAAAGTTAGTGGAGTTTTAGTATTGGCGTAAAATCTGAAAGAGTTAGGGTAGAGTTCCGATTTCAATTCTTGCTTGTACTGTTCCCAAGATACTTTGCCGTTTACTTTTGCATCTTTTAACTCAGCAAGTGTATCTTTAATATCTTTTTCTTCGCTTTGACGAATATCTAATATTTCTAAAACATCTTCTAAAGTATCTTCAGAAACTTGTTCTATTCGCTCATAGATTGCTTTCAATAAGGCTGCTTTTTTAGTTGTGGTTTCCATCTTTACACCTATTATAATGTGTTACCAAAAACATCAAATTCCATGACTTTTACCAATTACCCAATTACGTCGGAAAAACCGGGCTAAAGCTGATTCTTCTAAGGATAGATAAATTGGGCGTCCGTGAGGACAGGTGCGGGGGTTACGAGTGCGTTGCCAATTATCTAAAAGTGTCTGCATTTCTTGTTGATTCATCGGTGTACCATTACGAATGGCACTGCGACAGGCGACGGCTACTTGGGCTGTTTGTAAATCGCCTCCCCAACTAAGTTCTAAAATTGCTTCTGCACAATCGTCTCGCGGCTGCAAAGGTGCGGGGATGTTACGGACTGCCCAAAGTTGTTCGCCAAAGGGTTCTATTTCTAGACCAATACGTTGTAATTGCGATACTTGCGCTGGCGACAATTGATAAAGAATGATTGGCGGTTCAACAGAAACTAGTTGCCAATCATCGCATAATTGCTCATACAAAACTCGCTCATGGGCAATGTGCTGTTCTACTAACCACATCCCACCTGAATGTTCCGCCACAATATAGGTGTTGCTAACTTGAGCGACAGCTTTCAAGGAGTTGGAAACGCGATTAATCGCGTCTGTACAAGAATTAGGAGTTTTGTAATCTTCGTTGGGATTTTGAGGATTGAAATTGTAGCTGCCTTTGGCTTCTGCGGCTTTGAGTAATTTACTAACTCGTGTTGTGTGGACAGCTTCTTTGAGATTGCTAGAAGAGATGCTGAGTGCTTGGTTAATTGCTTGGGTAATTTGCTCTTGCCAATAAATGATTTCGTTCAGGTAAATTTCTGTTTTTGCTGGATTACGATTCCAGTTAATTTGATCGGGAGAAATGGCAAGATGTAGGAAACAAATTGGATAGCGATCGCGTGGTAATGTTCTATGAAATGCTGATAATATCGTTTGCTCTAGTTCCGGTGTTTTAACCATCCGTCCGTTAATGGCTACACGTACCCAATCTGGACGATGACGATGACAGCGATCGGGTAATCCTACCACTAAATTTAGTGAGGAGTGAGGAGAGACCCGATTAATCGCGTCTGTACAGGAGTTTAGCGGGTTGGAGAGTTCTAATTTCACTTCTTGCAAGTCACCTTGTCGCACTTGCCGTAAAATCTGCGGTAGCAGCTGCCCAGTTGTGGCGGCAGGACAGATGGTGAACCATTGACGGTCATTTTGCCAAATCTGCCAGGTGACGTGGGGATGACATAGGGCAATTTGTTGAATTGTGGCTTGCACCGCTTTCATTTGCTGTGCTGTTGTGGGTAATCCCTGACGACGAGATGAGCAATTGCCGAAAAGATGGGAAACTGTAACCACTGTACCAGGTGCGATCGCAGTTACTTCAACTTGCACAACTTCCCCGCCATCGCCATAGCTAATCCGCCATCCTAATTTTCCACCCACAGGACGACTCAAAATTTCCAAATCTGCCAGAGTCGTCAAACTGTGCAACGCCTCACCACGAAACCCTAAACTGTTAATTTTCCATAAATCGGCACTAGAACGAATTTTACTGGTACTGTGGGCTGTGGCTGCTTGTTGCAAATCATCTAGGTTCATTCCACAACCATTATCTGCCACACGAATTCGCCATTGCTGCGGCCATAGAGAAACCACAATTCGCGTTGCACCTGCGTCTAGGGAATTTTCTACCAATTCCCGCACCACAGAAGCTAAAGAGTCGATTACCTCACCAGCTGTAATGAGATATACGACTTCTATTGGTAGAGCTTGAATAGTAGATGCCATAAATTATAGTTTATAGCTTCTGGGGGCAGGGGAGTGGAGGGGAGAAATCAATTCAAAATTCAAACTTCAGGCATTGAAAAAAAAAGATTGGGGAAGATGTAGCTTTAGCTTTCCGCCGGGTGGGAGATGAGGAGGCGAATTTATGAGAAATTTTGCTTAATTGTCAAGAAAACTCAATTAAAAGCCGATTTTTGATAAATTGCTTGTGAGGTTATAAGCCAATACGCTTGGGTTAAGGCTAAAACTCTTTGTCAAAGTCAATTTTTTTAACGAACTGCAAAGGACGCAAAGGAAGAGAAGGAAGATAAGCAAGAAATGCTTAACTGAACTGTATTGGGTTATAAGCAGGAAAAGCTTATGAGTAATAATTTAGTTGCTGATGTCCATGACTTAAAGACCCGTTTGCAATGGGGTTAACCAGGTTTTACAATTGTTGATGTGCGCGTCGTAGGCGCAGCCCGCCGTAGGTCTTACCCTGAGCCTGTGCCGTACCCCTGCGGGGAAGCAAGCTACGCCGAGCGTCTCGTAGAGAAGGGCATCGCCAACACCTACAATCACAGTCGGAAGGTGGTCGTTAATTAGTATCCCTTATTGCCAAAACTTTAGGTGGTTCAGGTTTCAGCAAACCGTTTAACAACGATGCGGGAGGTTGACTGTAAGGCCAAGCAAAAGCATGACGGAAAGCCGCATCTTGACAAGCTTGTAGTTGTTCAAAACTAATAATGTTGTAAGTCAAGAGATTTTCATACTCAAACGGTAGACGCACATTGTGTAATCCAGCATTGTCAGTACAAATAGCGATATCGACCCCAGCATCAAAACAACGATCAAAAACTAATTGGAGTTGACGTATATCTTGCAAAGTACCAGTTTTTAGGTAAGTTGTCGGACAAACCTCTAAACATTGTCCGCGTTTAGCCACATCATTAAGTAACTCTGGATACAGTAGGGGAATTTGAATGCCGTGACCAATCCGCATCAAGTAGGGTAACAGTTCTGGATAACAACCAGCAGTGGTTTCATATAGATGTCCCGTGGTGTTAATGCCCAGCGATCGCGCATAATCATATAAGCTAATCCATTCTTCTAAGCGATCGGCGTAATAGCTATCACCTCCGGCTACATCTACTGCACAGACATACTGTTTATTTTGGGCCGCTAAATCAACAATCGCCTTGTTCACCTCATAGGGTAGGCGCGTGTGCATACAGAGAATTTGACTACTAACAATCGGATATTCTGGCTGGTGGCTGGCAAGTCCTACTACTTGCACAATTTCTGCCATTTTGTCAATTCTCTGTGATTGATTCAGATGCTCAGGTGTCCGTAAATAGGGGGTGTAGCGCAGTTCCAGATAAGCCAAATTTTCAAATATGTAAGCACCCCGCACCAAGCGATAGATAAAGTAAGGCAAAGTCTCGACAGTTTGCACACTTTCTACCAGAGTGTGTAATTCTAGATACTCGTCTAGGGTGTTCCGTGGGCGGGTATAAAAATCTTCAAATTCTGAATAGTCAGCAAATCGGGAAATCAACTCCGAAGAATGCCGCTCAAAATATCGCCATAAAACTCGCGGTACGACGGAACCGCCCAGGTGTCTATGTAATTCAGCATATAAAGCCATAGTGGTATTTTTAAGTAAAAATTTTAATAATTGTAACAAAAACATCATCAGAAAAAATCTGGACTCGAAAAAATTTAGAGTGAAGATGTTCCTTTAACTCCAGAAAAGTTGGAGCTGAGGTTTCCCACCGTCTGGATTTTTCAAATCTTCCCAATCCCTAGTACAGTACGGCGTAAATAAACATACCAATTTCAAATGGTGCAAGAGCTTGGAATATAGTTCTTTTGACTTTTACTCCGACTACGCTCAGTACAAGTGACTTTTGACTTCCGCCTTGCGGTACTAGTCCCTAGTTCAACAGAGGCTCCGACCAAGACGCTGCGCGAAGATCGGGATTTTATGCTTATTTTTCTGAAAATCCAGCATTTAATAGTGTTTTGAGCATAAATAAACTTGACATTATCAATATTAAATTGATAGTATTAAAAACCTGATTTTTTGTGTTACACTGAAATAACATTGCTATATGTTAAGCAAGTGAAATGTAGCAATATATTTTTCCTTTAACTAAGCAAATTCCCGGCAAGGTTGGTATTAATTGAAAATTCAAGCGTTGGATGTCAAGGCTGGCGATCGCATTATTGCTTACTGCAACAACAAAATGCAAACCTGCAAGGTAAAACGCATTTTAGATCCTGGTCAAGCTAATATCACACTATCAGTCTTCACCTCTGAGAATTATCGCGGCTGCTCAGTTTCATCTATAGTCCGTTTTCGGAGCAATGCCTTGGTTGATTTGGTAAGTTAAAAATCAAGTAAATATTCAATCTCAAGAATCTCTCTAGCTCTTCTCTAGCCTCAAACTGGATTTGATTTTATTAAAGTTGCGATGCCCTTCTCTACGAGACGCTCGGCGTAGCTTGCTTCCCCGCAGGGGTACGGTGCACGCTCAGGCTAATACCTGCGGCGGGCTACGCTTACGCACATCCAAATCCGTTAATTGTGGCTGGATGATTTTTCCCAAAAGTGCCCTGACATTATACGAGTGCAGGCGACAGCAATTTTTGAACAAACTGATACTATGCTCATGCGCTACCAATAAATGCAAGAGCTAGGCATATAACTAGAATTGTGCTTATTTTCTAAATTATATACAAAATTATGAGATAAAAAATTGGAGTGCGATCGTGCGAAGCATCCACGGTAGGCGATGTTTAACGACAAGCCCTTCGGGTGACGCTCGATAGCGTTCGCAAAGCGTCTGACTCGCTAAAAGCAGTCGCTCCCCTGTTCTTGCGCTGCTTCACCGCTTTGCGTCTAGGCATTACTAAAATCAACTTCCAATTTGATGGTTTTTGTTAGTTCTTTTTCACATCACGAGCCATGTTGAGGTAATAGTCGTCAATTTTGGTATTAGGATGACGGCGGTTAGTGGTGGGAATTTTAGCAGTGTTATCCTGATTTTTTTCAATTGGCTGTTTCACTGAAGCTTGCTTTATGGCTTGTGGCTCATTAGATTCCAAGAAATAACCAGAGCTAGTAAATCCGAAAAGCTTGGCAAAAAAACCAAAGAAATTTCCGATAAGATTAGAAAAACTTTGGAATAAAACACCAAACAAGCCTTCCAAACGAAGGAACAAGTTCCGAATAATTTGAGGTAGACGAAGCATGATAGCACCTTCAATGATTGCCTATTATCATTGTGACTCAATTGCGATCGCGGGATTGCTGTTATGGCAAAAATCTACCAGTGGATAGGTGTAGCCCAAACAAAGGACAATCGCTGCAATGATACTGTTCAATACTAGTTTTCCTGAACCAGCAAAACCGACTTCACCGGACGCTTGATAGGATTTCCCTCCAAATCAACCTTCCCGTAAAAGGTTTTGCCCTTGTAATAAAGCGAAGATGAACTCCCTCCATCTAGGTTCATCGCTTTATCAGCACCAAGAGTTTTCATAAAATCAGCTAATGCTGGCAACGACACCCCAGAGTTCGCGGGAGCCGAGGATTTTTGAGCCACCATAACTAAAACAACACTGCCATCATGGGTGATACCTACGGCAGTTCTGGCATTGGGTTGGTTGCTACCAAGTGCATCTCGTTTATTGGCATTATCCACAAAACCCTCTTGTACTAACATCAGTTCTGGTAACAGCCGTGGGCCTGCCCCTATAGCATCGACTAACTGACAACCTGCTGGTGGTAACTGACTGTGTAGGGCAATCGAATAGCTGATTGTTTGCCCACATAAGTAGCGGCGGAATTCTGTGCGATTGAATATTTGACGCAGGTAAGATTTTAAGTTGGGATTGTTCACCAGCCGCTCGTTTTGCTTAGGGTCAGCTAGTAACTTCCCTTGTATCACAACATAGGATGTAGATTTTTGGTTAACTGGGTCAAAAAAGCCTGCGTTCAAAATAGCTACGGCTTGATGCTTCTGGGCAAATTCCTCTACAGTGGCTACCTTCTCTGATAATGCAGGAGTTACCAAAAATTTGCTATTAGCTGGAATTAACAGGATGTGAGCTATGCTTTGAGGCAAAATACGCTCGAAGTAGCGGATAGTTTTTGGTGGTGAAGATACAACAGTCGGTATTGAGGGTGTTGAGGAACGCAAATTAAACCACAATACTATTGCCAAACTAATTAATATCAAAGCTAGTAGTTTGATTTTCCTCACATTTAAACTCACTTGCGGTTAGGTAAAAAAAGTTTATTTAATAGTATTTGACAACATCTGTAAAATATTAGCAGAAAAATACCTTCACAGTTTTACGCGTCGGTTACTACCTAATAAACCGTAAAAAATCGAAGTTTTAAAAACTGAATTAAGCATAGAACTAATTCGTGCTGACTCTGTGACATTTCTGTTACTGGGCGATGGCTAATTTTTTGCTGATGGTAAAAATGCTCTCTAAAGCCCTACTCAATGGAATCCACTTGTTAGAATTAAGAAACAAGCCTTGCAAAAACCTTATCCCTTAGCCATCTCCTGTAACTGATTCCAATTCTGGAGACAGCGAATGTGCGTCTTTAGATGTTGAGGCAGGCAAGTAGACTGTAAATTGAGTGCCTCTGCCTACCTGACTGTAAACATTGACAAAACCACCGTGATTTTTAACGATGCCCAACGCCGTAGAAAGTCCTAAACCTGTACCTTTTCCTACCTCCTTGGTGGTGAAAAATGGTTCAAAAATTCGTTGCTGGACTGACGAAGACATCCCCATCCCAGTATCCGTCACCACGATCGCAATATAAGAACCAACTTTCGCATTAATATTTATCTGGGCAGAATGTTCACCAATCACCACATTTTCCGCCGCAATCCTTAAAACGCCGCCATTGGGCATAGCGTCGCGGGCATTGATTACTAAATTTATCAGCACCTGATGTAGTTGAGTTGTATCTCCACGGATGTACCACAGATTTTTGGGGATATCTATCTGGCAGATGATAGATTTGGGGAATGTTTGAGCGATAATTTCCTCGATTTCTGCCATCAAAGCTTGAATTTGGACAATTGTCCGTTTGCCTTCAACGCCCCGCGCAAAGCACAAAACTTGCTTGAGCAAATTAGCGCCGCGTTTAACATTATTTTCTAAAGTTTGCAGTATTTGCTGACTCTGCTGATCGGGCAATTTCTTCTGCAACAGTTGAACTGACATTAAAATTGGAGATAATATATTGTTGAGATCATGGGCGATACCGCTAGCTAGAGTGCCGATACTCTGCAAACGTTGCGATCGCAGAAGTTGAGCTTCGAGTTGTTTTTGCTGGGTTATATCTCGCGTCACTGCCAAATGAAGAAACGTCGCATCAGATTCGTTACGCAGTGGTACGGCATGAGTTTCTATGTAGCGACGGGTGCCTTTTAATCCCACAATTTCAAACTCCAGAGTCCCCTTGTTACCTTGACAGATACTTTTATGGAAGTCAGCAAAGGCTGCTCTATACTCTGGTACAATTACGGCATCAATTGGTTTACCAATCAAGACATCAGCACTTTCAACTTCCATCATTGCCAGCCCATAGGCATTAATTTCTAAAAGGGTGCCATCCTTGGCAATTAACTTGATACATTCTGGTTCTGCATCTATCATGGCTCGTAAACGATTTTCGCTTTGGCATAGGGCCAGTTCCGTATGCTGAACTTGCCTTATATAACGCGATAACAAGCCATATACCAGCGTCACCACTACCAAATCCACAATAGCAGCAATAAAAAATGTCACTATCGCCTTTTGGCAACTTACTTGTGACTGCTGCATTTCCTGGTGTAATAAATTTTGTTCCGCCTTTAAATAGTCGTGAATCAGCTGTTGGATTCCTTTGCCGATTTGCTTGTCTTTATCAGATAAGATTTGCTGCCGAACTGCTTCTAATCCCTGGTTTTGTCTGAGGTAAATTTCTTGTTGCAGAATGTTGAGCCTATTGGTAATTTTCGGTTCCAGCAAATAAATCCACTGCTGCTTTTGATGGTTATTAGCAGTTAACTTGCTGAGAATCTGAATCTTGCTATTAGTTTGTTGATAATCTACAAGATAGGTTTTTAAATCATCTGCATCTGCTGTAATTAGGTAATTACGTTGTACAGTTTCAGTATCTTTGAGTAGAGATTGAATACTTTCAAGTTGGGTAATAACTTCATAAGAGTATGTCAGCCCTTGCTGGTTGTGCATCAGCTTAACAGTGTTGCTATATGAGACTACAGCATTAATAAATATAACTGCCAATGCTAGGATGAATACTACTTTCAGCTTTTGGACTCGATACCATTTTTTGGTCATGCGATCGCTCTTTCTGCCGCAATTTACCTCCATCAGTTAAGATTAAAGATTAAAAACAAATACTGAGAATATTTTAACAATTTTGATAACACGGGTATTAAAATACAATCTGTTATAGTTGTAAATATTTAAATTTTTGGGGATGATGATTTATACATAATAGTCACAAAGAAATCCGCTAATTTTTAACATAAATTCATTTTTAGCAGTAGTATAGTCAATGCAGTTTGGATCAGATAAGTTGCCTATCCATAACATTTGTAGGGATGTTGCATTGCAACATCTCTTATTTGGAATTGTAATAAATAATTATAGAGCGCTAAATAGAAGTGTTTTTGGGATAGAACTGTTCTAGTTTTGGAATTATTTCAGGACTTACGCGCAAGTCTAAACGATTAGGGCAGCAATTCTTTAACGTTTAGGCGTTTAACTTCGTTTGACTCAGTTTGAAAAATAACTGGGGTAATTTATGATGCCTAGATTTTTAGTTCGCGGATAATTTACGCGAACACTTCTTTTTTGTCCAAAAGTTGAATACTCAGAAAAGTGCATAAAAAAACTCAACTGGATCTATGAAGTAACTGAAGGGTTTTAAACCTAAAATCTGGAATGCTGTTACTTGCGTTTGTAGCTAAGTATCTGCAAAGGGACAGGCTCCCTAATACTTCAGCTTTAAGTATATACTAAAGAGGAAAAAGACTTAATATGCAAAAGCAAATTTTGAGTTTAGCGATCGCGTTACCAACGATATTATTCACTACCTTACCCACTTTGGCAAATCCTATACAACCTATTACACCCAAAGTTGGTAATTTACAACCAGTTTTGCTACAACCAGGGTTTCAAGCTCCTGCAATTAATCAACTCAGAAATCCAGGGGATAGCGAATCACCGGGGCCAACCGGTAGTAGCAAGCCGGTAAAAGGCCCAGGGCCCAAACCTCCTCGCAAAGATATCTTCTTGCAAAACCTGGGTACAGGTTTACAAAATACGATCAATTTTACCCCGGTAAATCTGAACATAGAGAACCCCGTTCTTCGTCGCTAATCTTAGGGTTAGTTTTCAGGTAATCGTTTAGCAAATTACAACTGCGAATCAGTAGATTGTCTAAATCTTGGGTTTGCAGTTCTGTGCTAACAAGACGCCAAAGTTTAGCTGTACCATCAAAACTGGCAGAAGCCAAAAATTTCCCATCAGGGCTAAAACTGACGCTCAATACTGCATCAGTATGACCTGGAAGAGTTTTGAGTTCTCTGCCATCACGGTTCCAAAGTTTGATGCTTCCATCACCGCTAGCTGAGGCGATAATCTTGCCATCAGCACTAAAGCTGACACTCAATACACCATCAGTATGTCCTGCAAAAGTTTGTTGTAAAGTTCCATCGCTAACTTGCCAAAGTTTGATAGTTTTGTCGTCACTAGCCGAGGCGAGTAGTTGACCATCAGGGCTAAAACTAATGGCATTGACAGCGTTGGTATGTCCCAATAGGGTGTACAGCAACTTACCATCCTTAACTCTCCAAAGCTTAACTTTGTTATCTCTACCAGCTGAAGCGAGTAGTTGACCATCAGGGCTGAAACGAACGCTCAAAACTTCAGCCGAATGTCCTTGGAGAGTTTTAATTAAAGCTTTTTTTTGAATATTCCAAAGTTTAATAGTCATATCAGCACTAGCGGTTGCCAGAATTTGACTATTTGGGCTAAAGCTGAGACTATTGACTTCGCGGCGATGCCCTTGGAGGGTTTTAATCATATAGCCGTCACGAGTCCGCCAAAGTTTGATGTAATAGTCTTGACTAGCTGAGGCTAATGTCTCGCCATCAGGACTGAAGGCTAAACTGTAGATATCCTTACTGTGTCCATAAACTGAAGTACTATGACCTTCTAGGGTTTGACGCAAAGTTCCGTTATCAGTCCGCCAAAGTTTAATAGTAGTGTCTTGACCGGCGGTGGCTAGAGTTTGCCCATCGGGGCTAAAACTTACACTATAGAGTTTACCTTGATGTCCTGTCAGAGTTTTGAATAGAGGATCATCTCGCTGCCAAAGTCTAACAGTTTTATCAGCACCAGCCGAAACTAAAGTCTGGTCATCTGGGCTGAAACTGACGCTGTAGACTGCAATACTATGTCCTAGTAAAGTTTGGCGTAAAGAGCCGTCTTTAGAACTCCAAAGTTTGATTGTGCTATCAGCGCTTGTGGAAACTAGGGTTTGACCATCATGACTAAAGTTGACGCTGAGAACCTCTGCATTGTGGGCTGCAATGATTCTCAGCAAGCTGCCGTCTCTACGCCACAGTCTCACGGTTTTATCTTCACTGGCTGAAGCTATTTGACCATCGGGGCTAAAAGCGACACTGGAAACTCCGGCGCTATGCCCAAGTAGTGTTTTTTGCAACACTCCATCGCTAACACTCCAAAGTTTAACAGTTTTATCTGCACTAGCGATCGCCAAAATTTCACCATTAGGGCTAAAACTTACACTATTAACAAAATCTCTATATCCGCTAAAAGTTCTCAGCAAATGACCATCGCTAACTTGCCAAATTTTAGCAGTGCGATCGGCGCTCCCAGTGGCGATCGTCTCACCGTTGCCAGACCAAGATAAACTCAGAACTTCCGCAGTATGACCGTTTAATGTTCTAATTAAAGTACCGTCGCTAGTTCTCCACAGCTTAACGGTATGATCAAAACTAGCAGTTGCAATCATTTGACCATCTGGGCTGAAACTGACACTCCGCACTGTACCAGTATGCCCTGTTAATGTTCGGAGCTTTGTACCATCACGTCTCCAAAGTATGGCTGTTTTGTCGTTGCTAGCGGATACAATTGTTTTGCCGTCAGGACTGAAACTCACGCTGAATACTTCAGCGCTATGCCCTTCCAAGCGGTTGCGTTCTTGGGTTCCAGAAATTACTTGTTGTAAAACACTCAGAGTCTGAGTTTGCAAATCGGTTGGTGCGCCAAGAGTGTTTTTTAGCTGTTTACCTGCTTTGACACTGGCAATCAATGCTTCTAACTGCTGATGTGATAAAAGATTAGCTTGAGATGAGGCATTTAATGCTTCAATTTCTCGCAATTGGGCTGCTTGGGATTTCCAATAGGCTAAAGAGCCAAAACAGATAGCCGCTAATCCCAAAACACTGAGTGCAACTACAGCCCTTTGGGCTTGCTTGAGTCTGGTTTTCTCTTGTAGTTGCTGTTGTTTTCTTTGTAATAAACAAGCTTCAATAAACCGTTGCACATCAGCCGAAAGTTCGTCGGTATATTTAATATAGATATCTTCTGCCTCGGCTAGTCGCACTCCTTGCAATAAGAAATCAGCTTGCTGACTACGTTGCAGCCACAATTGGGAAGCCTGCTCAATTTGCCTTTGTTTTCGCAAGCGATCGCGGTTTTCTTCTAACCACCAGCGTAAAGTTGACCAATGACGGATGAGGATTTCATGGGCAACTTCTACTGTTATGGGGGAAGGGGAGTATACTTCGACTGCGCTCAGTAACCAGGGGAGTAGGGGAGCAGGGGAGGCAGGGGAGGCAGGGGGAGAAATTTTTTCTTGTTCTCCTTGTCTACTTTGTCCTTTTGTTACTTCTTCTTCTAAATTCATCACCACTAACTTGGCAGCAGTTAAGGCGGTGAGGGTTTTTTCTACCAATGCGGCTGGATATTTTTTGACTATCAACTCTGATTTATGTACCCGCCTGCGAGTATCTTCTGTACCCTCACCTAGTTGTGTCAAAGATAAAAAAATCCATTTAGCACACTCCCGCATTTGGGGATCTAAACTTTCGTAAACAGCCTGAGACGATCGCTCTAATGCTCCTTTAATTCCGCCTAGTTGCTCTTGATAGGTTTGTAAAGTCAACTCACCAGCAACTCGATGTTGCCATAATTGCTCTAAAACAAATTCCAGTAACGGTAAATCTCCTGGTGAGTGATTTAGCTCCCGCAACAATACTTCCACCAATTCTGATTCTATTTTTAACCCAACTTGTTGAGCCGGGTTAAGAATTACCCGCCGATAATCATCCAAACTTAGTTTCGGTGGAACTAACACGCTTAAATCCTGCAAAGCTTTAGCCAGCGCTGGTACTTCTAAACAGGAGGCAATAAAGTCTGCGCGTAAAGTAATAATTAATTTGAAGCGATCGCCAGCATATTGCACCGCTCCCAGCAATAATTCTAAAAATAGCTCTCTGTCTGGGGTTGGAGCTAAGGTAAAAAGTTCCTCAAACTGATCTACCACTAATACCACAACTCGATGAGGTTGGTTGCGTATCCAGTAAACAAATCCCTCTACGCCTTGGTGAAATATTCCCTCTAACAAGAGATGGGAAGATGAAGAAGAATAATTCTCCCCCTGCCCCCCTGCCCCTCTGCTCCCCTGCCCCTCTGCTCCCCCCAGCCGCCGCGCTAAAGCTTCAAGAGGATTTGCTCCTGGACGAATGCTTCTAATCCACCATTGTTCGCTACTGGGTATTTGTTTACCCAATCGCAGTTGGGGAATTACACCAGCTTGCACAATTGAAGATTTGCCGCTTCCAGAAGCACCAATGACAGCTAGAAAAGAGCGATCGCGTAGTTGGTGAATTAACTGCTGAGTTAAAGCTCCTCTACCGTAAAAATACTGGCTATCTTCTTCAGAAAAAGCACTTAGCCCCATATAAGGGCATACCCCCAAATCCAATCCTGTGGTTGATTCTGGTGTGTTTCTGTAAGTTTTTGCTTGGAGAATTTCGATAATGCCTTGTGTGCCTGATAGCCAGATGTAAAGAGTCACACTGCTACCTGCCAAGGATAATTGTAGTTGAGCGATCGCTCCGGCGGCTGAGAGTCCATCTGCTTGTGAAGCCGCCATCAAAGTATCAAAAAATTTTTGCGCGAAGCGTTCGGGTGCGTCAGCAGGTGAGGCGTAGGCGATTAAACATTGTCCTTGGTGGGAGTCAATTTGCAAATCTTCTACCCAATCTTGCAAGGATGCATTAGCTACAGGACAATCGAGGATGACAATTTGTTGAGATGTACAGAGGCGTAGCTGTTGTTTCAACCAGGAACGCTTGATGCGGATATTTTCTCCCAGCAATAACCATTCACCGGCGTCGGTTTCTTCAATTCGTCCCCGCAGATAAAGCAGAACAACTTCTGATGCTGGTTGTTGTAAATGACGAGCGATCGCTTCTTTGATATGATCAGCAGATACTTTTGTTGCTGGCAAATACTCTAGTGCAAAACCCCCAGCACTTCCGAGAAATTTGCTAATATCTAGTGTTGTTTTCCTAACTGATAATCCCTCTACTACTATTCCTATCCGGCGATGCACCCCAAGAGTTGCCTTAGTTAATCCTTTGCCGACAATTAGTTCTCCAACTCCCTCAACAATTCGTTTAGGAGTTTGCAACGGATATTCTCGAAAAAGTTGAGTTTCTCCTTTAGCTTTTTTCTGCTGATTAATCAGCCGCAATTGTTGATTACTTTTATCTATATATTGGAGAGTTTGATGATATACATATCGATACAAACTATCTACATAAATTAAGCCTTGGCTATCTGCTGCCTCACCTTGCAACCCTTTCATTAAATAATAAGTAAACACCCCGTGTCCCAATTCGGGAAACTCCCAAGATTGCTGGTTATTATCACAGGAAAGCAAAGCATAAAAACCTTTACTTTTAGCAGCACACCGTTGTAATACTTCAACCAGTTTTGGTGTAGCATTCAGCAATGGTTCGATTGTTGTACCTCTGAGTGTCATCCCGCCACTATGACAAGCATCTAGCCAAACAAGCTGATTTTGCGCTCCACTATTACCCAACAATAGTAAAAGTTCTTGTAAAGCTAAAGCTGTATTTTGGAGATCAGATTTTTTCGTATCTGCCAAACACAAAAATGCTTGCTGCGTGTTTGATTCTACAATCCCATGTCCAGAAAAATAAAATAAAATAGTATCAATAGGTTGAGCCGCAGTGGTAATTTCCCGGAGACTGGCACGGATGTTTTCTAAAGATGGTGGTTGCGGGGCAAAATCATGATATATTTTGACCTCTGTTTGGGTAAATTGTGCGGCTGCATCTACCAATGCTTCTGCTAAACCCTGACAATCTACTGTTGAATAACTAAGGCTGGGTAGTCCCTCATCTTGATATTGATTGACTCCCACCAACATTAGCCACAGCTTAGGAGTTACAGTTTGTTTGATTGAAGTTGAGCGACTGGTGATCCCAATTGGTGACATTTTTTACACAGCAGTAGCTAAAGAAGGGGCAAAAGCAGGTAACTTAATTTGTTCTATATCTAGTTTTCCCGTCTGCGGATTAATAATTCCAGCTTGTTTGAGGCGATACTCAATGTGTTGCAGCGTTCCTTGCTCGAGGATGCAGCGAATCGCGCCCGATTCATCAATATCATTATATTGTCGACTACCTTCGGCAACTGGAGAACCACTACAACTACCAAAGTAAGTACATTTACTACAGGTTGCTGCCATCCGTTCTTCAGCTTCTATAATGATTTGTCGGTGGCGTTCTCCTACTATTAAATCTGTTAAAGGTGTGGTGAATATATTACCATGACTACGCTCGATTTCATAGGCATCAGCATAGCTATATATATCGCCTGTTGTATTTACTAAATAAATGTTTTCCCATTCTCTTTTATCATAAAAAATTAAAGAAGAATTGGGAGTGTAATGATGAATAACCTGCTGAATGTAATCAACTATGGGCACAACTGATACAAACTCTTGATCTTCTAGCCAAAAATCTACTAGAGTACAAAAAGCATCTAAAGTTTCCTGGGCAGAAATCTCAAAACCTTGATGTTGCCCATCAAAAGAACCTTTAAATAAAGGTAAAACCCTAAAAGAGAGATTCATAGTTTGATAAAAGTTGTAAATTTCTCGCAGATATGGCAAGTTAAGTTTGGTTAAAACAGTGATACACCCAAAGGGGATATTTGCTTTATTCAAACGATCCATATTTTTTAAAACAGTATCTAGAGAATCAATAGCAGAACGATTAACTCTCAATCCCCCAAATAAATCTATGGACACGCCTACCTCATCAAATCCATCTTTTAATAGGCGAATACGTTCGGGGTTAAGTACAGTTAGGTTCGTTTGAATTGCATTTGTGATATTGTTGGCTAATTCACCAAACATCTGGCGTTGAAGGTCAAATGCTTGCCAATAATAGTCTGGTGATTGTAATAGAGGCTCGCCACCATGCCAAACAAATTGAATATCAACGGGAAAGTCAAGTTGACGATAATAGTTAGCAATATTATGGAACATTTGTTCCAATTGTTCAGGCGCGATCGCTGCTTTATTTCCTAATTCTGCATATTCATAGCAATAGCGGCAACGTAAGTTACAAAACTTTGATGTTTTTATAACAAACTGAACCTGTCTTGGGCTGGCATTCATGACTTTATCCTGATAAATTATAAATGGGGAAAATTCCCTGAAGGAGAGGAAATATAACTGTTTTCTTCAGGGAGAAGTATTTATTAATCGTTAGAAACAGGACTTACGCAATCAAAGCTTGAAACCTCGATCCCCCCTAACCCCCCTTAAAAAGGGGGGAACTTGAAAGCCCCCTTTTTAAGGGGGTTGGGGGATCTCTTCTGCGTAAGTCCGCTAGAAAGATAGATATCTTTCTAGCGGACTTTATTCAAAGTGCGGAAAGTATTGACTGCTGAAGCAGGTGCGGCTGGTTGGGTTAGAACATTAAGAGGATTATTCAGTTTGCCCTTTTCTTTGAAAGAATCTCTAAAAGCATCTCGGAAACCATCCTTACCTGTTAAACCGCCTGGACGTAATACATCCACTTTATTAATCACATTGGGAGCAAACTTAATAGGTGTTTGGACACGATTAACTTCTAAAGGTGTTTTGTTTACTACTAGTTGGGCTTTAACAGTTGTAGAAATAAATGCTGAAGGAACAGCAATGCTTAAAGCTAGAAGTAAAGCACCAGAGAGATTTCTAGAAAGTTTCATATTTTGTCAGTCCTGGAAGTTAGTAATGTTGTTGTGGGTTTCAACTCCTTCACTTACTCAATAGGTTTGCTTTGATGTTTTTATGCAATCTTGGGGAAAATTTTTGAAAATTATTTTTCGGGAATAATTCAATCGGGAATACAAATAGAAAAACCCCGCACAGGCGAGGTTTAATGCTGGGAGAAAGTTAGATTAATAATTGATGCTGATTTTTAGTGATTACTTATCTCACTCTTTTTGCTTTTGAAAATATTCACGAGAATAGTAATTTTGCCTACCGCTATTATCTAAAAACTGCGTGTAGCCTTGCAACAGTACTTCTTGACGAGCAGATCCCAAGGTTAGAAAGGAATTTGCAAAGCCTTTATTATAGTTCGCTGTTGCATATTTATGATTAGTATCTTGGACATTAATACCATAGGTAAGTAATGGTGCAGTTCCCCAATCACAATCACTAGGATGACATTTACCAAACACCTGAATCTTTAATTTATTGCCACCACCTGAGGTAATTACTAAACGTGTAATATTAGAAGTATTAACATCTTTATTTACCCAAGTACCAATAAAGTCAGCAGGTACAGCTAAAGCAGGGCTGATCAAAGCAGTAGTTAAGATGCCAGTAGCAGCAATAAGACTCAAAGAACGTTTCAACATTTTAGTCACACTCCATTATTCGTAATTGTTTTTGTAACTTATTGATAAGTAGACACGATTACCATTTGGCTAAGTATTAAATATTTCATTCAAGTCGAAATATAATCCTCACCCCTTGTAGTAAAGTTTGTGTAGGCATCGTTTAACGCTTTCACTCTTCCTATAGGTTGGGTTCCAATTTTTTATGCATCCTCGGCAAAGCATTATTGAAATCTTTTCAACTTTTGTGCAATTTAACGCCGATCGCTTCAGTCGTTGGGCGACGGAATCAAAGTTACGTCGCAGTATCCAAAATTGTCTCAACCGCACGCCTCAAGAAACTTCGGAACATTTTTGGGTTTTATACTGGTATAAATTTTGGCTCATTCATGAAACGAAGCTACTGGCTAAAGAGCATCTGGCAGCTTACTTGCAAGAATCCTGTTATTGGGCATCCCAAAAAACAGTTAACAGTTTTGCGAGTACTCAGTACAACCTATCAGACTGTTTTCAAATTGCGATCGCTCAAGTTGAGAAAGTCCTCAAAGGATTTAATGCAGATCAAGGCTTTATATTAAAAAACTACGCTAGTGCCATCTTTAGCAGTGCTATCCGGGAAAATTTACGCCAAAATCGTGAAATTGATATTTGTACAGATTGGGGACTATTACGAAAAATCACTAAAAAGTTTTTGGTAGAGTCTTTACAAAATGCCGGCTTATTGCCAGAGGATATTAATGCTTATGTCCTCGCTTGGAACTGTTTCAAAACTATATATATCCCAACCCAAAAAGGTACTTGTCGCCAAATTTCTCAACCAGACAATGAAATTTGGGAGGCGATCGCTAAAGCTTATAATTCACAAAGTAGTCAGCAAGTCAATTCCCAAACCTTAGAAAAGTGGCTTTTAACTGCTGCTAAAGCCGCACGCCGCTATCGTTATTTTACCGTTGACTCTCTGAATATCCCTAAAGGTGGCGATGATTCGTGGGAGTGGCTTGATAATATTCCCGGAACACAACAAGAATCTCTCGTTAATGAAATTCTTGCCCAAGAAGAAGAACAAACAAGAAACTTTCAACAAACTGAGATTAACAAAGTATTAGTAGCTGCGATCGCTCAACTTGAACCGCAAGTACAAGAAATTTTACAACTTTATTATGCTCAAGAACTAACTCAAGACAAAATTGCCAAACAATTACAAATACAGCAATATACTATCTCACGGCGACTAAAAAAAGCCCAAGAAACTTTGTTACGCTTTTTAGCTAACTGGAGTAAAGATAGTTTGCATATTTCCGTCACCTCAGACCTACTTAAAAGTATAAACATACTAATGGAGGAATGGTTGAAAAATTACTATGGTGTATGACGAGGGAGAAGTCAATTAAAAATTAAAAAATAAAAAATAAAAAATAAAAAATAAAAAATAAAAAATAAAAAACTTCTGCCTCCTGCCTCCTCTTTCCCAATGCCCAATGCCCAATGCCCAATGCCCAATGCCCAATGCCCAATTCCTATGACCATTGACACCACTGTATTTACTTTCGTTAGTTCAACACATCTGGTTTTAGAAATCCCGACAATTACCCAAAACCAAGCGGATTTGGACAATCAAGCTTTTTCTAATGCTAATTCTCGCTATCAAGCTTATATTAATCAACTTTGCCTGGGTGCTATCTTGCTATGGTTGCAAGAAGACTGGACACCACAGACAAAGGTTTGGCCAACTACCACTGCTTTACCCAGTTTCTGGGAACTGGTTAATGGAATTGCACTCACGCTTGACGCAATCAGATTAGTATTGATTCCTAGCGAGGCAATTGATTTAAGTGAATTGCGAGTACCCCAAGAATGGGTGGATATTCCTAGTTGGGTAGGTGATTATTATTTAGCTGTGCAAGTCGAACCAGACGAAGGCTATGTTAGGGTTTGGGGTTATTGTAGCCATGAAAAACTTAAAAATCAAGGCAGTTATGATGCCAGCGATCGCACTTATTCCCTGGATGCTACTGATATAATCAACGACATCAGCGTTTTAGCTATAGCGCGTCAATTGTGTCCAGAAGAACCTACGCGTAGCACCCTTGAAGAGATTCCAAGCTTATCGCCACAACAAGCACAAAATTTAATTGCCCGTCTGGGAAACCCGGAAATACTTATACCCCGAGAAGAAATCCCTTTTCAACTATGGGCTGGATTAATTCAACATAGCGGTTGGCGACAAAACTTATATCAACGACGCTTAGGATTACCTGAACAGTGGTCAGTTCTCCAATGGTTGCAAAGCGGTATTTCTCAAGTTGCTAAGGCTGTCGGTTGGGGAAGCTTTGATTTACAACTGAGTGCTGCTGGGGCGCGGAGTACCCAAGACACACAACCAAGTACTATTCTCTCTCGTCGGTTGGCAATCGCAGGTCAAATTTATGAGCTTGTAATTATACCAGAAAATGATCCAAATGCAACTATTTGGCGTTTTGAATTACGTAACGCCGCCGTCGGTGCAGCTATTCCCGGTGGTTTTAAACTCCGATTACTCACTGAAGATTTACAGCCTTTTCCCAATAACGAAAATGTAGCCACAACGGCCGTAGAACAACTCTACGTAGAAGTTGCCTTAGAAGCAGGAGAAAGCATAGTCTGGGAAATAGAACCTTTTCCCGACAACTATGATCGGGAAATACTCAAGTTTTAACAATCCTGTTTCAATTTATAGGTACACTCCACCAAGCTAAACTATAAGGCTGAGTCGCTTCATTGATCTTTTGACGAAACTGGACGCGGATTTTGTAATTGCCAGCAGCAGCAACGGGGCAGAAAATATGTTCTACACTATCGATGGCGCTGATTGAGGAACAAACAGCATCAGTATCTGAATTTTGAGCATTAGCTTTTACTAAGTATAGGTCGAGATTATTCAAACCGCGATCGCGAAAACTTTCGCCCAGGTCATATTGCTGGTTTTTATTTTTATCGTTGAGTTCCACCAATCGATCCCAACTTAGGGTGATAGCAACAAAACTTCCCTGCTTTAACGGTTTTGCTAAAATATAGTCAACAGATGCTCCAACATCGATTGTGCGATAATCCCAACCAATAGCTGGCACCACAGCTGATGGCTGCCATTGACCAGCACTAAATTGCTCGTAAGCGCGAAATACATTTAAATGACCCGCTCCCATTTGGCCATCCAAGGGAATCTTTGGATCTTTATAAGCATCAGAATCTAGCCAGTTTTGATTTTGTTTATCAATTAGCGTTCGAGTCATACCCAACCGTAAGCCATCACCGCTATCTTGGATTTTATCTGCTGAATTCAGCAATACAGCTTTCATCACTTGATGATGGCGAGAATCGATGCTCCAGTGGGGCAGTTTTGCCCGGAGCTGTCGGTCAGCAAATTCTTGTAACAGAGCAACAGTAGCCGTAACTTGAGGCGCTGCAAAACTTGTCCCTGTAACCTTATTCAATTTGCCATCTGGATTGAGCAAAGGAATGTTATTCCCAGGAGCAACTAAACTGATAGCACGACGCCCACCAAGATCAAATTCCCTTCCCGCTAGCCTTCCACTCACTCCTTGATTAGCACCGGCCAGATTAGCCACGTCTACTTTGTTAAAAACTCCCCCTCTGCGGGATGAAAAGGCCACGTTCACTGCGTTAAAATTATCTGTAGGAATGGGAATACCACCCTTACCCTGATTGCCTGCGATCGCATACAAAACATCATGAACGCGACTAGACCAGTCAACACATAAAGTTAGCAAAGCATTGCCGTCTAAAGTAGCATCCGGTCGAGGGTCGCGGCTCAGAGGTTCACCAAAACTAAAGTTAATCGCACGGACATCGCCACCATTTTGCAATGCTATGTACTGGGCCGATAAGCACTCTTCTGGCTGACCCATGTTTTTAGTAGAACCCACCGCAGACGAATACAATCGCGCTCCCGGAGCAACTCCCGGCCAAGCTTTGTCATGACTCACCATCACACCAGCGACATTGTAAGCGTGGGAGTCAACACCGCTATTTGATTTAGCTGGGCCATTGCGTAAGAACACCGCCGCTAAAGATATGGCGCGATTTTTAGACACCGCCTTATCCCAGCCAAACATTCCCGGTCGGCCAATTTCCACTTGACCAATAGCAATCTTACGACCGATTAAATTATAAGGAGGTTGGTGTAGCCTCAGAGCATCAATACCATTAGTTCCTAGTGCAGATTCTAAAGCTGAAGCAATTACCGGCGCACTTAGACAGGAAGCAGTTAATCCCCAAATTAGCCAGGTTAGTTTTTTAGTCATTTGTCATTTGTCATTTGTCATTGGTCATTTGTCATTTTCCCCCATCTCCCCCACTCCCCACTCCCCAAAAAAGCCAAGATCGAAATTATGAGTCTTGCTCAATGTTTTGTTACAATGAGTACAGACGAGGACGCTTAAAACCCACTAGCCATGACCCAAAACCGATCTCAAAAGCCTATTGTAATTGCTCCATCTATCCTATCAGCCGATTTTAGTCGTCTGGGTGACGAAATTCGCGCTGTAGACGCGGCTGGAGCAGATTGGATTCATGTTGATGTAATGGACGGTCGTTTTGTACCCAATATTACAATAGGTCCTCTGATTGTGGAGGCGATTCGTCCGATTACGACCAAGCCACTAGATGTCCACTTGATGATTGTGGAGCCAGAAAAGTATGTAGAGGGATTTGCTAAGGCGGGTGCCGATCATATCACGGTACACTGCGAGCATAATGCTTCCCCGCACCTGCACCGCACCTTGGGGCAAATTAAAGAGCTTGGTAAGAAAGCTGGAGTTGTACTTAATCCTGGTAGCCCTCTAGAGCTAATTGAATACGTTCTAGATTTGTGCGATTTAGTACTGATTATGAGCGTCAATCCTGGTTTTGGTGGTCAAAGCTTTATCCCTGGTGTATTACCCAAAATCCGCAAGCTGCGTCAAATGTGTGATGAACGTGGTCTTGACCCTTGGATTGAAGTGGATGGAGGACTCAAGGCAAATAATACCTGGCAAGTTTTGGAAGCGGGAGCTAATGCAGTTGTCGCCGGTTCAGCTGTATTTAACGCTAAAGATTATGCTGAGGCGATTACAGAAATTCGCAATAGCAAGCGTCCTTCCCCAGAATTAGCCAAGGTTTAATTCATTTTTAGATTAACTATACTCCACAAAAATCAGGTGGGCAAATTGCTCACCTGATTTTTATTTACATATAAATAAAAAAACTGGAAGCTATTCAAGTTTTGAACTTCCAGTAGTTGCTATTTGAAGAAGAATTCAGAAGTCAGAATTCAGGAGTCAGAATCAAGACGCTCTCTGCGAGACGCTGCGCGAACGCGGAC
>NZ_JAQYWQ010000144.1 GCF_029379315.1 Nostoc sp. S13 | reverse complement strand
TCGTCTTCAGCCCCGATGGCAAAACTTTAGCTTCCGCCAGTTGGGACAACACGATCAAATTGTGGAATCTGAATCTTGATGATTTATTAGCGCAGGGTTGCAGTTGGCTTAAGGGTTATTTGGCTAGCCATCCTGATGCGGCTAAGGTGTGTCCGGGGCGGTAGGGAGAGGGGAAGCACTTCGGCTACGCTCAGTGACCGGGGGACAGGGGTGTAGATGATGGATGCGATCGCAATACGGTTCGGATAAGACTCGATCCCCCCAACCCCCCTTAAAAAGGGGGGCTAAAAATGGCTCTATTTCCCCCTTTTTAAGGAGGACTAAGGGGGATCTTTAAGACCTATGCACCTTAACCGAACCGTATTGGATGCCGCAGCTACGCCCGTCGTAGACATCGCTTGATAATAAAAGGACAAAATTCAAGTTCTGATCTCGGCGTTTCGAGTTCCGAATACGAATGGCCGAGCAAAAAGGTCAAAGTTCCAAGTTCCGAACACCAATGACTGAGCAAAAAGGTCGAAATTCCGAGTTCCGAACATGAATGACTGAGCAAAAAGGTCGAAGTTCCGAGTTCTGAACACCAATGACCGAGCAAAAAGGTCGAAGTTCCGAGTTAAACCTCCGGTTCCACTCCCAGCGCTTTTAACTGAGCGGCTAATCTCTCTGCACGCTGGCGTTCTTGTTCTGCAAGCTGTTGAGCAACGTTTTTCTCTTGCCGTTCTTTTGCTGCTAACTCCAAACCCCACAGTAATAATTCGCCGTTATCATCCCACCAACGTAACCAATAGCCTGTACGGTTTTCTCGGCTTCCTTGCCATACACCTAAAAACAAATTCATTTCGGCAATCCAGTGACGATTATTTCCATCCGGTGTTTGCAGTTCATAATTTCCGAAATCATCTCGCCGATAAACTTCTAAGACTCCGCCATCTGGTTCAAAAATGGCATAGTTTGGCACTTGTAAAATCTGCTCATAATAAAACCATTTACCTGGGGGATAGGTCGGTTTACTCGAATACTCTCCACCTTCGGTATCTGAGAGAAATTCCATCACAATTACGGGAATATCACCTTGGAGTCGTGGCGTATAACTGCGCTTCACTTCTTCTCGTGAGACTCGAATAGATGATACATATCCCCAATCTGGTGCTTTGACCACAAATCGATTATTTAAGGTGGCGCAGATACTGTAGTTAGTGATGGTTAAAGCATCGGCGGGTAATCTACCAGTAAGTTCCAAGCTTTCTGTTAAAACAGCAGCCAAGAGTGGCTAATTAATGCTATCCACTGGCTTGTTGTCTAAAACAAAATCATCAGGTAACTTTTCCCAGGTGACATCATGAGTGGCTGCATTGGCTACCATAATCAGAATATCTCAAGTACAAATTCAATTTCTAATAGCCCAAAAAATTGCACACGGCGTTACTCCTGAGCAAGGGTTCGCACTTCTTCTACTGACAATGCCAAAGCTTGGGCAATCTGTTCAATGCTCAAATTCATTTGCAATAATCGGGGTATAGCATCTCTTCTGGCTTGTTCTGCAAGTTCAGCCCGTTGCCGTTCTTGCTCGGCGTTGCGAGAAATTTCTGTATAAGTTAAAAATCGTTCTCCGTCAGGGCGATATAGTTGCAGAGTCTCTGGGGATAAAACAAAGCGAATTTTTAACCGAGGACTCACCCAATCTTCCATTTGGGGGATGACATCTAAACCGTCTTCATTACGCAACCAACCGGACAAATTATTGCGATCGGGATCGTAAATGTAGTACTCTTCTACGCCATAGCGGTCATAGAAAAGTAATTTCTTGTCCATTTCAGCTTGTCTGTTACCGGGAGAAAGAATTTCAAACACAACTTGGGGTGCAATTCCCTCCTCTTTCCATTGTTGGTAGCACAGGCGGTCGCCTTTTGGTCTACCCAATACCACCAGCACATCTGGGGCGTTAACAACTTTGTTGCGTCCCTCTACTGGATACCAAAATAAATCCCCGGCGACAAAAACATTTGGATTGTCGGCGAACAACCAATCTAAATTCTGCTTAATTTCTACAATCCAGCCAAACTGTATGGTATTATTAGCGACTGGTTGTCCGTCACTATCTGGGTAAATCACCTCTGGCTGGGTCGGCGGTTGGATTTGCATTACCATAGTTTCGCCCTCAGAAGGATATTTAATCGGGATGCTTCCAAATTAGCAGACTCTTAAGTATGTCTGCGGCCTGAATTTGGAATGATAACTAACTAAAACAGTACGATTGTTCTACTATAAACCAATTAAAGATAGTATTATTAAGGACTGTTTCATCAGAAACTCCCTCTTCGCCGCCCAATATGTCAGACCACCAGCTAGCAGCATCCTTGAATGGACATCTTCCGCACCCCAGCCACAACAGCCAGAATACCATTCGGATTCGGGGTGCTAGGCAGCATAATCTGAAAAATATTGACTTGGAATTGCCGCGCGATCGCCTAATCGTATTCACTGGCGTTTCTGGTTCTGGTAAGTCTTCCCTAGCATTTGATACCATTTTCGCTGAAGGGCAACGTCGCTATGTGGAATCCCTCAGCGCCTATGCGCGGCAATTTCTAGGACAGTTGGATAAGCCGGATGTGGAAGCGATTGATGGCTTAAGTCCAGCAATTTCCATTGATCAAAAGTCAACGTCTCATAACCCCCGTTCCACTGTGGGTACGGTGACGGAGATTTACGACTATTTGCGGCTGTTATTTGGTCGGGCTGGTGAACCCCATTGTCCCATATGCGATCGCTGTATTGCACCCCAGACAATCGATGAGATGTGCGATCAGATTATGGAATTAAGCGATCGCACTCGCTTCCAAATCCTTGCACCCGTTGTCCGGGGTAAAAAAGGCACACATCGTAAGCTTTTGTCAAGTCTGGCATCTCAAGGTTTTGTGCGTGTGCGAATCAATGGCGAGGTACGCGAACTATCAGATTCGATTGAATTGGATAAAAATTTTACCCACACCATCGAAGTGGTAATTGACCGCTTGGTAAAAAAGGCTGATATCCAAGAGCGTTTAGTTGATTCCCTGTCTACGTGTCTGAAACAATCGGATGGTATTGCGACCATTCTTGTGAGTTTACTTGGTGACGACGGACAAGAAAAAGAAGAAGAATTAGTATTTTCGGAAAATTTTGCTTGTCCAGAACATGGGGCGGTAATGGACGAACTATCGCCGCGATTGTTCTCGTTTAACTCACCTTATGGTGCTTGTCCCCACTGTCATGGAATCGGGACTTTAAGGAGATTCGCGCCAGATTTGATAGTACCTGACCCAGAAGCGCCACTTTATGCAGCGATCGCGCCTTGGTCAGAAAAAGATAATTCTTATTATCTGGAATTACTCTACAGCATCGCCCAGGCTCATGGGTTTGAGTTACAGACAAATTGGAGCAACCTGACAGTAGAACAGCAGCAGATTATTCTGTATGGAGAAAAAGAAGAAGGAAATACAAAAGCACAAAAAACCCAAAACTTTAAAGGTGCTATTCCAATTTTGCAACGACAATATGAGGGTGGATCTGAGCTAGTTAAACAAAAATTAGAGCAGTATTTAATTGATCAGCCGTGTGAAGTTTGTCAGGGAAAACGGTTAAAACCGGAAGCATTGGCGGTGAAGTTGGGTCAATATGGAATTTTAGAATTAACTGGGGTATCAATTCGGGATTGTCGGGAAAGAATTGATCAATTCAAGTTGAGCGATCGCCAGTTACAAATTGCTGATTTAGTACTCCGAGAAATCAAAGCTAGATTGCAATTTTTGTTAGATGTAGGTTTAGATTACCTCACACTTGATCGTCCAGCCATGACCCTTTCTGGTGGTGAAGCCCAGCGAATTCGTCTAGCAACGCAAATTGGTTCTGGTTTAACAGGAGTTCTCTACGTTTTAGATGAACCAAGTATTGGTTTGCATCAACGAGATAATGGCAGGTTGCTCAAAACCTTAACTAAATTGCGCGATTTAGGTAATACATTAATTGTCGTTGAGCATGATGAAGAAACAATTCGTGCTGCTAACTACATAGTTGATATTGGCCCTGGTGCAGGAATTCACGGCGGAAATATTATCGCCCAAGGTGATTTCGAGACGTTGCTAGCAGCAGAAGATTCCTTAACGGGTGCGTATTTATCAGGAAGGCGAGTAATTACCACGCCAGCAGAACGCCGCCAAGGAAATGGGCGCAGTTTGATCATCAAAAATGCCCATCGCAACAATTTAAGAAATATAGATGTAGACATTCCATTAGGTAAACTCGTCGCCATCACTGGTGTGTCTGGTTCTGGCAAATCTACCCTGATTAACGAGTTACTGTACCCATCATTACAACACCACCTCACAAAGAAAGTTCCCTTACCGAGAGATTTGGAGAAAATTCAGGGATTAAATGCGATTGATAAAGCGATCGTTATCGATCAATCTCCTATTGGCCGCACACCACGTTCTAACCCTGCAACTTACACAGGAATTTTTGATGCCATTCGAGATGTATTTTCCCAAACAGTAGAAGCCAAAGCTAGGGGTTACAAACCCGGACAATTTTCTTTTAACGTTAAAGGTGGACGTTGCGAAGCTTGTAGTGGACAGGGTGTGAATGTTATTGAAATGAACTTTCTCCCTGATGTTTACGTGCAATGCGAAATTTGTAAAGGTGCAAGATACAACCGTGAAACTTTGCAAGTGAAGTACAAAGATAAGTCTATTTCTGATGTTTTGAGAATGACAGTTGAGGAAAGTTTAGACTTTTTTCAAAATATTCCCAAAGCGATCGCGCGGTTGCAAACTTTATTTGATGTCGGGTTGGGTTATGTCCAACTAGGACAACCTGCGACTACCTTATCTGGTGGGGAAGCGCAACGGGTAAAATTGGCAACAGAACTATCTCGACGCGCCACCGGCAAGACTCTTTATTTAATAGATGAACCAACAACCGGGTTATCTTTTTATGATGTCCACAAATTGTTAGATGTATTGCAACGATTGGTAGATAAAGGCAATTCAATATTAGTAATTGAACACAATTTAGATGTAATTCGTTGTTCTGATTGGGTGATAGATTTGGGGCCAGAAGGTGGCGACAAAGGCGGAGAATTGATTGCTGTGGGTACACCGGAGGAAGTTGCAAAAAATCCCAGGTCTTATACTGGGCAATATTTGCAGCAGGTGTTGAAACAGTATTCGGTAAAGAAGAAGTAGTAGGATCTAATACTAATTCGTAATACCCTACGGGAAGCGCAAAACGCTACATAATATAATGTCCAGTTAATCAACCTGACTTCAAAAATGTTCGTAGTCAGGACTTCAGTCCTGATTGTGTTCGCGTAGCGTCTCGTAGAGAAGACTTTAGTCCTCACTACAAACCAACTTCAAGCTCAGAACTCGGAACGCCGAGATGTCGAAACTTCATTTCTAGAGACTGGAGAAGAATTCCCTAATACCCAGTACCCAATTAATAATGAGTTGCCGACTTGCGATGATGCACGGCTGTAACGCCATCTTGATTTAACACTTTGCCATTCTCGACAGTTGCATAAACCAGCCAATGGTCGCCAGATTCCATCCGGTTTTGTACGGAACATTCGAGATATGCTAGGGCATCGGTAAGTATCGGAGAACCGCTTTCAGTTTCTTGGGCGGCCACATCAGCAAATCGGTCTTCTCCTGGGCCAAAAGGTTTAAGGAAATGCTTCATCAACCCCAAATGATTCCCTTCTTTGAGAATGTTGAGGACAAATTTGTTGCCTGTATGCGTCAGTGTTTCTACTGCGCGTTCTTTGGCTACAGCGATGGTTAAACCAGGGGGACTAAAGCTAGCTTGAGCCACCCAAGAGGCTAACATGGCACTGGAACGATCGCCTTCTTTGGCTGTGAGAACACAAAGAGAACCGACAATCCGACCAACTGCTTGTTCTACACTTGTCGCAGGTTGACTTGGCGATCGCACTTTTCTCGTTTTCTTCAGTGCTTGAGCAAAATCGGTTCCAGCTTCTTCACACAATTGTAAGGTGGCATCGTCGGGTTTGAATTTTACGCGGATGGTGTCAAAACCAAACCGATAGCCAGCATCTTTTAATTTACCCTCAATTAAATCAACCGCTTCCCCACTCCAGCCAAAGGAACCAAAAACACCAGCGAGTTTATTATTCGTAGCGGTGGATAGCACAATCCCTAAAGCTGTTTGCACGGGTGTGGGTGCATGTCCGCCGAGAGTAGGTGAACCGATCACAAAGCCAGCAGATTTTTCCACAGCAACCCGGATATCTTCAGGTTCAGTGAATTCGCAATTAATCGATTCTACAGCAACACCAGCTTTTGTAATCCCACGAGCGATCGCTTGAGCTAATGTCGCTGTATTCCCGTAAGCTGACGCATAAATTAACGCTACTGTCAAGTCAGCAGATGTTTGCTGTTGACTCCATTCCCGATAAGCTTTGGTTAGGTCGATTAAGCCATAGCGTACCAAAGGCCCGTGTCCAGTGGCATACATTCTCACAGGAAAATCCGCTAGTTTCTCCAACGCTGTTTCAACTTGACGGGCGTGGGGAGCCATGAGGCAATCAAAATAATAGCGCCGATCTTCGTTATATATTTCCCAGCCTTCATCAAATACCTGATCTCCGCAAACATGCGCCCCAAATAACTTATCTGTATACAGAATTTCTGTTTGTGGATCGTAGGTGCAAAGTTGATCTGCATAACGGGGGTTGGGGGTGGGAATAAATTGTAAATTATGCCCATTGCCCAAATCTAGAGTTTCTTCGCCCCGCATCACAATAATTTGCAAATCTGGATTTTCCAACGCCCCACGTAAATTTATCGCCCCTGGATTAGAACAAACAAAAGTGATTTGCGGGGCAATTTCCAACAAAGCTTTTAAAGTTGCAGCCCGGTTAGGATTTACGTGTCCCAAAATTACATAATCTAATTCTTCGAGATGGAAACGCTGCTGCAACGCTTCTAAATAAATTTGCGTAAATGTTTCCCCTGGAGGATCGATGAGGGCGGTTTTCTCGCTTTCGATTAAATAAGAATTAGCAGTTGTACCCTTAGCAAGAGCATATTCAATTTCAAATCTGAGCCTTGACCAACTGCGCGATCGCAGTATTCTTGTATCTGTAGCTATTGGATAAACTTGAACATCACGGGGTTTGTTTGTTGACATGGGGAGTGGGGAGTGGGGAGTGGGGAATAAGAAGTAGGAATCACCACTGACATGGGGGGTAGGGAGTAGGGAGTGGGGAGTGGGGAATAAAAAGTAGGAATCACCACTCCCTATTCCCTTTTTTAATAATGCTTTACTACATGGCTTTTAGGGTAATGAGGAATTAAGAAGTAGGAAACACCACTCCCTACTCCCCACTCCCTTTGTTAATAGTGGTTTCCAACTTTGCGGTGATGGACTGCTGTTAGCGCTTCTGGTTTAGAAACTCGTCCAGCGTAGACGGTGCTGTATACGGCCCAATGATCGCCGCAGTCCATTCTACTGACGACTTCGCACTCCATGTAGGCGAGGGCATCGTTGAGGATGGGGGCACCATTTTCGGCTGGCTGGGTTCTCACACCTTCAAAACGATCTGCGCCAGGGGCGAACCGTTTCAAAAAGTGCTTCATTAGTGGTTGAAAATTGCCTTGTTCTAAGATGTTTAGAACAAAGCGATCGCCTACTTGCATGAGTGATTCAATTGCCCGATCTTTGGCTACGGCAATGGAAAATCCCAACGGTTTGAAGCTAGCTTGATTCACCCACGAGGCTAGCATGGCACTGGAAACATCGCCTTTTTTGGCAGTAATAATATATAATCCGCCGCTAAGTCTGCCTAGTGCTTTATCTAAGTCAGCACCGAGAGATTTCATGGCTTTGATAGTGCGATCGCGTGTTACCCATTGAGCTAAGTCTGTACCCGCTTCTTCACACAACTTGTAAGTGTTTTCTGTGGGTGTTTGTTTAATCCGAATCGCTGGAAAAACTGTTGTCAAACCCAAATTGCGGAATTTACTCAGCAAAGGATCTATCGGCTCATCATCGCCACCGCCGGTTTCAAACACGCCGATCGCTTGCTTTTCTTTGGCTGATCCTAAAACTGTGCTGAGTGCAGCTTGGATGCTCGCAGCGCCAGAAGCAGGAGGTAGGCCAACAACTAGTCCAGCACAACGGCTAACTAGTTCGCGCAATTCTTGTAAATCAACTTCAGATCCCAAATCGACAATTTCCACAGCGACACCGGTTTTGCCGATACCGTTGGCAATTGCTTGCGCGAGGCGATCGCTATAACCGTATTCTGAAACGTAAAATATCCCAACTGCCGTTTCTGCCTTGGTTTGTGTTTGGCTCCAAGTGCGGTAACGTCCAGTTAGTTCCTCAACATTATGAGATAATAATGGCCCGTGTCCTGTGGCAATCATCTCGATGGTTTTTAGTTCTGCCATTCGCTTCAGGGCAGACAAAACTGACCGCGCATTTGGCCCCATCAAGCAATCGTAGTAGTAATGAAAATCTGCTTCAATAGCTGCCAAGTCTTCATCAAAGGTGCTATCTGAGCAATAGTGTAGCCCAAAGGCATCGCAGGTATAGAGAATTTTGGTTTTGTGGTCAAAGCTGAAAATTGTATCCGGCCAGTGTAAATTTGGAGCAATCACGAATTCAAATTCATGACCATTGCCCAAATCTAAGCGATCGCCATTTTTCACAATCCGCCGTTTGAATGGCTGATGTATCAAATCCTCCAGAAACTGAATCGCCACCCTAGAGCCGACAACGGTAATTTCTGGAGCCATTTGCAGCAAATCTTTAACTAAACCACTGTGGTCTGGCTCAGTGTGGCTGATAATTAAATAATCAATTTCTGTTGGCTTGATTAGTCCGTTAAGCGTATCAAAATATAGTTGACGAAACTTTTCGTGAGAGGTATCAACTAAGGCAGTCTGCTCCCCACGGATGAGAAACGAGTTATAAGTGGTACCGTTTTGCAGACCAAACTCAATATCGAAGCGATCGCGATCCCAATCCAAAGAGCGAATAGCTGTCGTCTCTTGAGCGATTTCGACCTGCTGTATGGTCAGCCGTTTTTCAGTTTTTTCGGTGAGCGCTACCATAACTCCCCTCCTTAACACAATGAGTATTTGTTCCTCTAGATTTATTGTTACACGGCTTGAATATTAATTTTTATTAAAAAACCTATAGCTGACTTAAAAAAGTTAAAACAGTGAAACCGCAGAGGCACAGAGAGGAAATTTGGCTAGCGTTGGAAATTGGGAATTCCCGGCTGCATTGGGCGTTGTTTATTGGCGAGACGCTTTACTCAGCTTGGGATACTGACTATCTACCTGAGTCTGCTATACAACAGTTGGCTGAATGTCAAACCCTGGATGATTTACTAGAGAAAATTTTTCCACGCCATCAGAGGACTGAGAAACAAGAAGGACACAGAGACAATTCCTTACCCGCGTCACTTCCTACGCTCCTCATAGCCTCCGTAGTTCCCAGCAAAACTGCTATTTGGCAAACTTACCCTAACATTCGGGTTATTACCTTAGACCAAGTACCACTAAAAGGTGTTTATCCCACACTAGGAATTGACCGCGCTTTAGCTTTATGGGGTGCAGGAAAAACGTGGGGTTTTCCAATGTTGGTGATTGATGCTGGGACAGCGCTGACTTTTACGGCTGCGGATGCTAATCAGTGTCTGATTGGAGGTGCAATTTTGCCAGGAATAGGTTTGCAATTTACAACTCTCGTTCAACAAACAGGACAATTACCATTAGTAGAAATACAAAATTTCTTGTCTTTACCACCACGTTTTGCACTCAATACAACAGAAGCAATTCAAAGTGGAGTAATTTACACTCTCTTAGCTGGAATTAAAGATTTTATTGAGGTGTGGTGGGATTTATTTCCTGATGGTAAGATTGCGATTAAAGGAGGCGATCGCAGTTTATTAATTAACTATCTACAAGCTTTATATCCTGAAATAGCAGCACGTTTGATTGTGGAACCAAATTTAATTTTTTGGGGAATGCGGGAAATATTTAGAAATCATGAGTGAGCAGTAATGAATTAAGTAGACCCGTCCCAAATATAATCCAATACAGTCCAGTTAAGGGAACTCCAATAAATAAATTATCCAATCTTGTGGGGTGGGCTTCTAGCCCGCCCAGTTCATAGGACGGGCGAGACGCCCATCCTACAAGAAATATTGGGATATTTTATTACTTGGAAGTCCCTAAGCATTTCTTCCTTCTCTTCCTTTGCGTCCTTTGCGACGGCAGTCGCTCATGGGGGAGACCCCCAAGACCGCGCTGCCTCTCCTTTACGGTTCATTAAAAAAATTGACTTTGACAAAGAGTTTTAGCCTTAACCCAAGCGTATTGAAATATAATCAAGGCACAAAAAAAATGGTAGAAAGTAAAATTAGCAGTCTACCACTTTGATTTAAATAAAATGTGTATTGTCTTCGATTATATCCAAAAATAACCTGACAGAACAAAACAGATTTTGGATATTATTCATGAACAGTTTCAAGCCCTACTTCAATCAGCTTTAAAAGAACACCTTAAAATCCAGAAGTAAAAAGACTTATCTGAAAGTAAAGATTAATTATCCAGGGGAAGAACAGAAAGAATTATTATCAACTTCAGAGCAAATATGTCTATATCTATTTTATCTGAGGCAGATACCGCAGTGAGTGCTTGAAAATTCAGTTAAAGTCGAGCATTAGTTTACTGAGATTGATTTGGATTCAAGTTGCGATCGCCCATTATCCTGATGCACCAGGGCCGCCATTCCATGTTCTTGGGCACGTAGCTCTTGATCAGATATTTCTGGCTCCTTAATATAGACCGAACTAACTAAGATATTCAGGACTCCACTTTCTTCAGCCTGACGCACAGCGCAATGCGTAATCAATTCACCCACATTTAGAATCACGTTGTCTTCTGGATCAAGAATGACGCGGGTAACAGGACGACCCAGTGCTTGTTCAATTCCTTGCTTCCTCATCGCCCGTGTCCTGCGTGTTTGTAGCATTTCTGCTTTCTGTTTCAAGGCTTGCCAGAAAGTGTTGAGGTTCTCTTGAGCGACATTTGCGCCCTGGCGCAGTTGAACTTTGGTTTCTAACCATGTGTCACTTGTGGTAGAACGAACTGTGCTTGCCAGAGCCAGACCAGCAGCGTTGAGTAATTCTGCTTGTTTGCCGTAAGTCTGGGCACGAGCGAGGACAGATTCAGTTACAATCTGCCCAGATGCCGCAATAATTAAGCCATCTTCAGCACGCACCGTTTGTAGGACTCTGCGCCCTCTTGCCTGCTGAATCACCTGTGCTGTCAGCCCATTAACGGAGTGACGTAGGTTAGCAGCACTCCTCATCGTTGCACTCCCGATTCGATTGCTAGTAGATTCTGTTGCTGCTTGCAAATTGCGGGTGATATTGGCAGTCAGACTGCCACCCGTGGCTCGATAGAGTTCATCGAGGATACCTAAGCGCTCGGCCGCTTCTGCATCGACTAGCGTGACTGACTGCCCCTGTTGTAGCAGTACACTACCGTCTGGAGTTAGCACATCTCGCTCAACATGCTTGCCAATCACATATATTTTTTGCTCGGCAGGGTCAACCAAATTATTTGTCAGGGAGGCAGCTGCATCTCGATTGAGGTCTTGCAGTTTGCTGCTAGTAGCATCAGTTGCTGCTTGTAATTGCTCACCTGCATTCTGGCTTGCTGACTGTAGCCTGCGGTTCACATTCTCTACTGAGCTTTGCAGTTGCTCACCTGCATTCTGGCTTGCTGACTGTAGCCTGCGGTTCACATTCTCAGCTGAACTTTGCAGTTGCTCACCTGCATTCTGGCTTGCTGACTGTAGTCTGCGGTTAACCGTTTGAGCCGATTCTTGCAACCTGTCTTCAGTTGCTTGGACGGCTCCGCGGATACCACCGACTTGTTCTTCCATCATCTGAGCAGTTTCTGGAGGCACAAAGGCAACATCGTCACCAATTGTCAATGCTTCGGGAGCAGGAACGAACGATCGCCCCGAGTAAGCATCGGCAAATACACCGCCAGAAACTTCGTATCCTTCCACCAGTCCACTATGTTCATCAAAGAACAAATCCACCAGTCCACCAAGGTAAAGTCCCTCAGTGGTCAGCATTCTCGTTCCTCTTAGTACGATATTCTGGTGCAGAATCTCTTTAATTGCAGGGACACGATGTGCCTTAACAACAGATTCTTTGGATTTAACTATGATCGCATCTGACCCGATCGCTTGCACCTCTTGTAGGGGAATGACTTTTGCATCCCGAAACAATCCCTTCTCTTCAACCAGGAAACCTAAAAGTTGATTACGTTTGTGATCAAAAATTAAATCTAGAATTCGCTGAATTTTCTTACCCTTGTCAGAGGTGACGACTACTTTATCGATCACATCGCTACCTTTACGCATTTATCTATCCCTCGCAGTTATTATTGATTGAGTTATTTAGTGACTTGTTCGTTGGTTGGCTGAATTTTTAGCTGAAAATACCGTCCCTCTCTGCCAAAACCGGGAACGATGTCAATAACGCCAAAGTATTCTAGGAATACCCCAAAAATGGCAACAAGGATGATGATAACGGTGATGTTTGCTCCAGTATTAGAGCGCTGTCCTACGAGTCTAGGCATTTTTTCTCTCTTATTTTTTATTGTTTTTTGATTGCCAAACTTGCTGTAAAAATCAGATAAGGTTGTTTACATCATTATTAATTTGACGTGCATATCTATCTGCCGCCATATGCCATCGCTCAGTTTATTCTTTAAAAATAAATAAATTCCATAAAAAATATGGGCATTTGATTATTTGAAGCTCCTCAATCGATGGTTTAAGCCTTTTTAACTCACTGTTTGACGAACTCGCCGGTTGTTACCTGCGGAGGCATCATCAATAATGAAATTCTCAATTCCTCGCCGTTTGAAAATCGCTTCCGCACGCTTACTGTTGGTAGCATTACCTTTAATTATTACTAAGTGAGCGGCTCTATTGAAGTGATCGCTTAATTTATTAGGGCTTGGATAATATTAAGGCATTTTCATATTAGTTTATCATCAATCTCTTGGAGGAAGTTTTTTGTCTCTAGAGTGAGATCAGGGTTTCAACTCAAGCAATAAGCGCTAAAAAAATATCAGGATATTTGATTGACATCTCAGGTTTTAAAAAATTTGTATGCGTTCGCAAGAGTTGTACAGATCACGGTTTGAGAGCGAAGTAATATGTGTAGTGGATTGGCAGCAAACTCTGAATGAGCTAGTTTAATTCGTTTAAATTATGGCTTTTTAAGATAGTTTTAATAAACTCCCGAATCTCGATCGCTACAACCGCAGCAGAAGATTCTGGTAAATCATTTCCAGCATGGGCAATCATTTTCAACTCAACCTTCGGCATCAGTTGAGCATAAACCCGACTCTTGGCTAAAGCATCTGGTGTATCTTGTCCACCTTGTAAAATCAAAATCGGGACATCAATCATGTAAAGCTGTTTTTGCAGTAATTCCGCCTCAATTTCTGCTTGTCGCCTTTTGAAAAGTAACTGGCAACCTATGGGATACGGCAATAAGCTGTTACGCAGCTGCAAGTCTTGGGCAATTTTTTCATGCCAACCCAGAATTTTAGTCAAGGGAGTTAGCGATCGCAACAATTTTATTATTAGTGGTGGATAGCTCAATAATCGCCGCATCTTTCGGCAATGCTTTTCTTGTCCTGCTATCTCTACACCCTCTGGTGCTAGCAGTACCAGACCATTAACTTTCTCTAAATACTTTAAAGCATAGCTAGCTGCAATCCAACCGCCAAGAGAATGTGCTACTAAATATACTTTTTCTAGCTTGACAGCTTCCAGAAATTCAGCTAGACACTCTACTTGTAAATCTATCGAATGATGGATATTCGGATTCTCTGATTCACCAAACCCTAACAAATCAGGTGCGAAGCAATGGAAATCTTGTGCAAGAGACTCCATCACAGATAACCATTGACTGCTCTCATTCCAAGCACCATGTAAAAAAATTATAGGAGTTTTTTCACCGACTTCACGCCAGAATATCAGCCCTTGAGAGAGCTTTCTCCGGGAGTTACGGAATAGTGTACCCATGTTAATTTAGTAGCTAACTTTTAGCACCATAATAAATAGTCATTAGCATCTGACAAAAAACAAATGACTAATCACAAAATATTATTATGCCAATGTTGTCAAGCCCTTCAAGTAATCTTGCAACTGCCGAGTATGGTCGTGAGACATCTGTCCTGAAGGTAGCAGATTGGCAGAGAAAGCTTGGATTTCCATAACTTCCAAAGTATCCTGAATCTCCATTGTCCCATGCACCTCGGCTTCAACCACAATACAAATTGAATGGATTCGAGGATCGCGGTCTGGTGCGGAGTAAACTCCTACCAAACGATTAATTTTCACCAATTCTAGCCCCGTTTCCTCCATCAATTCTCGGCGGACTGTGTTGGGAATATCTTCTCCCCAATCCACCATACCTCCAGGCAATGCCCAAAGACCATCATCACGTCGTCGGATCAGTACTATCCGACCATCGGGTAAAATTGGGATGATACTAGTGCCAGTAATGGGATGACGAAATATCATACCCAATACTGTTTGTCCAATACGCCATAAGCTACGTGTGGACTGGACAGCTGCCGGAAAAAAAGCAATAACGTTCAATCTTCAAAATTTTTGTATTGTATTCTATACTTCTCTACCACTTACGTAGACTCAACTAATAAAAATTTTATTGAGTTTTGTTTTATACAAACATGTTTGTGGGTTGAGATTTTATTCTCACGATTTACGTAGAATATTATTAATTCTAACATCAACTTTCAATAGAAGCACTGTATTCATATATACATAATATTTTTTAAACCAGAAAACTTTTCAGTTTATAACTAATATTAGCGTTGCACAAATTAGCTATCAATAATATAGGACTGATATTTGATTTTTAAAATATACGTAGGGTGCGTTAGCCAAAGGCTAACGCACCACCTCTGATTCCAGGTGCGTTACGCTACGCGATAACACACCCTACATATACTTAGATTTTTTCACAAATCAAATCGGATTGCTATGGTTTTTCAGCACACGTTCAAAAAATTAATCTGAATAATAAGTTAGAAGTTAGAATTCAGAATCCAAAATTCAGAATTCAGAATCCAAAATTCAGAAGAGAAAATTAAGCGGAGTTTGAGACCGTCAGCTAATTATTGATAATATTGATTAGTTTGTTCCAACAAGAATAGCAACAACTAGTTAGGTAATTTATATCTATTTGACGTATTTGAATCTAAGAAAGGATATTTCTCATCTAGCTGGTGGGGATAATTCTAAATTTTTATTGACAGAATAAGGTTTAATGCGGTAGACTAGTACATTGTTTAAAGCGTATTAATTGCTGCACTAGGTTACAAGTATATCAATAATATTGGTAGCTGATATTGCCTATGTGATGCCTAGTTGCTAGTTTTTTGTTGTTTATTAATGAGGTGAACATGGCCAAGCGCCGTAACCCGAAAAAAGAAAAGGCGCTACGTAACCAGGCGTATGCCAGAAAGTTTCGTAAACGAACTACGACAGGAAGAATGCAGAGAAGGTTCCAACAAAGACCACCGAAGAGTGAGGAAGAAGAAGGCGCAGCAGCAGCTGACACTGAATAAGCTGCCTGCTTAAATCCTTATTATTTGAATTATTTAGTTTTTAGGGCGCACATTTATTTGTACGCCCTTATTTATTTATGGGCATTGGGCATTGGGCATTGGGCATTGGGCATTGGGCATTGGGCATTGGGCA
>NZ_JAQYWQ010000143.1 GCF_029379315.1 Nostoc sp. S13 | reverse complement strand
TATTCATCCACCAGTCGTACAGAATTCATTCTGAATTCTGACTCCTGACTCCTGACTCCTGAATTCTGTTCGATAAATTGGGCAACGTTCTGATTTACAGCAGTGAAGTTTTATTTGGCAGAAATTTAATCTCTGCGTTTAGCCGTCAATTGCCAAATTCTTTCTAAGGTTTGAATTTGTCTTAGCCGGATTGCTATTAGTTGATCACGTCTTGTATGCCGCCTTCCAACCCCAACTCCGATATAGAAAAAGCCTACTGCAACAAAAAGACAAGCTACAAGCGAAATGCTTCCAGACAAACTATCAAGCTGGTCTTGTGTGTAGGTGAGGTTAGTTTGATCGGGTTGTTGAGTAATTAAAGCTGCAAATTGAGGGTGTGCTGTGATGTCAGTGAGAGAAAACCTATTCATAAGACTACGCTTTTCTTATAATTAGTATTACCAAAAGCTGAAGTTGGCTTTAGACACCAGCAATCTGCTTCAAAATCTCCTCGTTAAACCATCGCGTCCGGTTGACAAAGTTACGGGCTGGAGTAGGCATGAGTTCGAGATAGGTTGCTAGGCGAATTGCCTGACCCAAGTGGCCTTTTATTTCGTAGTAATCGAAGATTTCCACAGCACTCTCGTGCAATCCCAGTTTGATTAACGTGCCCCGCAGATTGACTGTTGCAGGGGTAAGAGATTTCCCGGCAATCAGCGCCTTGAGATTGTGAGCGATCGCAGCTCCTTGCTGATAGGCAACCTGAGCGGTAGCAGGCTGCGGATTCGACGGATCGATGGCACAATCTCCCGCGGCAAACACTTCTGGAAATTCTGGCAGTTGTAGAGTTGGTTTAACCAAGAGGCGATTGTGTTTATCCCGGTTTTCAGGCGCGATCGCCAGCGAGTCAATCACTGGATGCGTTGCATTCCCAGCTGTCCATACTACTGTCGCGGCGGCTAATCTCCAGCTTTGCCCATTGCGCTCAAACTCTATGGCTCCCGGATAAACCGCTTTCACCTCAGATTCTAACAACACTTCGACGGGGGCAGTTCGCTGTTGTAGCTCAGACTGTGCAGTTTCACGAAGGCGATCGCTTTTAGACTCTTTGAGAATCTCAGAACCACGCTGCAAAATCACAATCCGAATTTCCTGTGGGTTTTCACCTAAAGGGATGTACCAAGTTGGTAGTAAATCCGCTAGTGTTGCTCCCATTTCCACCCCAGATGCACCACCACCCACAATCGCCACCGTAAGCATTGCACGGCGTTCCTTTGAATCTTTGGTTTGAGTAGCCGAGATGGAGTGCTGTAAACAATCCTCCAAAACCACCCCCTATAATCACAATCGGTAGAGTATCATTTGTTTCATTAATCTGTGCTGGCGATCGCATAGTTCAACCTCCCTTGGAAAAAATTGGAAAATGCACAATCAGGCGAAATTGTTAGAGATGAGAATCAAATCGAAATGATTAAATGCTTCTTAGTACAGAATTTCATAAGTTCATAGCAAATTAAAATTGGCAAAACTCAGCGCTCCTCTGCGCTTCCCTCAGCGTTCCTCTGCGTTTAAAAAAGCTACGGAAATGCTGTACTTAGTTATGTCAAAAAACACAACAGAGCCTCATTTTGGTTTCGGCTGAGTTAGTTTTTAAAAACTAAACAGTTTCGTCTTGTCTTAAATTAAGATAAACAAAACTGTTTAGTCTTGTCAAGGGAGTATGATAGAAATCAGTCAATAGTATTAGTGGATGCCCAGCAAAGCGGGAAAATTGAGTGATGAGTAACGTTAAGAGTGTTGAGCGGGATTTATCCTCTGAAAAAACTGAAGCGATTCTGCGGGGAGCGATGCAAGAGTTTATGGAGCATGGCTATGCAGGAGCCAGGATCGATAAAATTGTGGCAGCCGCAGGAGTTTCTAAAGCTACAGTCTACCGACGCTTTGCCGATAAGGAGACATTGTTTACCGCCCTAATCCAACGAATGGCAGAGAAAGTAAACTTTTTTGAGCAACAAGACTTCCCCTCATCCGAAGAAGAACCCGTTGTATTCTTGAAACGTCATGCTACAAAAATGCTTAATTGTGCTGCTGAAAACCCGCAAGATATAGCACTTTTCCGAATCGTCATTGGTGAATCAGGTCGCTTTCCAGAACTAGGACGCGCTTTTCTCCAAAATATTGAGAAACCAAATCTTGACTTTATCACCCAATACTTTGCTACTCATCCTAAACTTCAGCTTGCCAACCCAGAAGTTGCAGCCCGAACGTTTATCGCAACACTGCTCCATATTGTGACTACGCGATATCTGCTGCATGGTGGAGATATTATGCCAATAGAGGACGATCGCCTCATCAATGGTTTGCTCGATCTGATTATTCATCCAAGCAAGAGCGTGAGATTATGACTCTGGCAAAAAATCATAATCGAGGACTTGTTCTAGTGTAAAGGGAGATTGTTCAGAGAAGGTAGCGATGTCTAATCCAGTTTCAATCACAGCCAGTCGTCTAGCCGTTTGATAGCTTTCATCGAAAACCTGATCAAAGTAAGGCTTCAAACTGGGACTTTCCTTGAGTGCCTTTTGGACTCGCCTGCGGTGTTCTAAAATTGTGTACTGCCAACTTTTTGAGCGTCTTTCAGTTTGAATTTGGTATTTAAGCAGATGCATCAGCAACACTTCCAAATTGCTCTCCAATGCCCGCTTTTCACTTCTGCCCATCGTTTCAATTTCTTCAATCAGGTTGTCTAAGTCCAGTTCTGTGAGCCGACCTTGTTTGAGCAGTTCTGCTGTGGTTTGAATCCACAGGTAAAAGTCTTGCTCATACAAAGAAGAACCAGATGTTGTTTGAGATTGGGGCAGTTGGGCAGTCACGTCGCTTCGCTCCGAATTCAAAATTCCAAATTAACAGCAAAATCTTCTATAGGACTTACGCAAAATATCTCTCAAACTCTGATTTCCACCGTTCGCGCAGCGTCTCCCCTTGGGAGAAGTTCAGAGACGCTCGCGGACTCGCTTTGCGTGACGCTAACGGCAAAAGCCGCCGCTCCGACTTCTCTGTGTGCCGCGCCAGTTGCTATAACGGGGAGCCACTGCGTTGCACGGGTTCCCCGGCTTGAAGGAGCCAGCCGCTATGCGCGGGTCTCCCGACTTGAGCGGACTGGCGTCAAGTGGCGTGGGAACCCCCCTTCTCCTGTCGGAGACGCTACGCGAACGGGTGACGCTACGCACAGTCGCTACCGCTACGCTAACACCAGTCGCCTACGGCGGGAAACCCGCCTACAGCGCTGGATTTACCGCAACGCACTGGCTTCTCTGTGCCTGGAGCGGTTCGTTATTCCGTAACTTGTGCGTAAGTCCTATTCTAGATCAGGTAAAAAATCAGGGTTGATGACTTGCTCTAGTGTAAAAGGGGACTGTTCCGGGAAGATAGCCACATCCAATTCAGTTTCATCGGCAGCCAAGAGTCTAGCATCGTCATAACACAGCCCAAAAACTTCATATAAATAGGGTTTCAGGCTAGGACTTTCTTCTAGAGCTTGTCTGAGGCGTTTGCGATGCTCCCGAATTGTGGCTCGCCAACTACCAGAGCGCTTTTCGGCTTGATAGTTATACTTCAATAGATGCATTAGCACCACTTCCAAATTGCTTCTCAGTGCTTTTTTTTCACTCCTGCCCATTGTTTCAATTTCATCAATCAAATTCTCTAAATCCAGTTCTGTAAGCCGACCTTGTTTGAGCAGTTCTGCCGTGGTTTGAATCCACAGGTAAAAATCTTGCTCATACAAAGAAGAACCAGATGTTGTTTGAGATTGGGGCAGTTGGGCAGTCATAAGCATCTATAGTTAGCGCCGACTAAACCTTATGGTAGCCCATTCTCAATCAATGAAACAGTTCTGAGTGCTGAGTAAGGTTAGCGGTAGCGGGACTCAGCACTTCTGAATATTTGGTCATTTGCTAAGGTATTGCGTTAAAATAAGCGATCGCTATCCTAGTTCAGTAATGCCCGGAAATTCCCGGAGGTGTGATTGACCAAGTTTATTTTGAAAATTCTGTGGTTAGACGAAAACGTTGCTCTAGCAGTCGATCAAATTGTCGGCAAAGGCACCAGTCCTTTGACTAAGTACTTTTTCTGGCCTAGAAATGATGCCTGGGAAGAGTTAAAAAAGGAACTAGAATCCAAACATTGGATTACTGATCTAGATCGTGTCGAGTTGCTTAATAAAGCGACAGAAGTGATTAACTACTGGCAAGAGGAAGGCAGAAACCGTCCAATGGCAGAAGCTCAGTTGAAATTTCCAGAAGTTGCCTTCACAGGTAGCGCCTGATATTACAAAATTAGCAATTGTGCTGTTCTACAAGCTGCCACAGTTTGATAGTCTTGTCCCGGCTGCCACTTGCAATTAATTGTGTAACTTTGCTCATAGCAACAGCAGATACTGAGTCTACATGACCAGAGAGAGTAACAATCTCTTCTGCTGTGCTTACCCTCCAAAGTTTAACTGTTTTGTCGCAACTTGCACTTAGGAGTGTTTCGCCATCGGCAGAAAAAGCCAGAGCCACCACAGACCAGGAATGGCCTACAAGTGTGCAAATTAGCTGACCAGTGTTTACCTCCCAGAATTTAATAGTGTTATCATCACTACCCGTCGCCAAAATTTGACCATCTGGACTAAAAGCGACTGTCAAAACCGCCCAGGCATGACCCGAAAGGGTGCTTAACAAGCTATAGCATGGGCGGTTTTGAAGTTCTCTCTGGGAACTTTCTAATGCAGATATCTGCCACAGGCGAATTGTTCTGTCATAACTAGCGCTGGCTAAAAGCTGTCCTTGGGGACTAAATGCTACTGAATTTACCTGTAATTGGTGTCCAGTCATTGGGCAAATTTCTGTGCCAGTCTTGACATCCCAGAGTTTGATTGTCTTATCCCAGCTACCACTAGCGAGAATCTGCCCATCTGGACTGAAAGCAACTGATTTTACAGCGTGTGAGTGTCCCAATAGAGTGCAGATTTCCTCTAATGTCTCAACCTGCCACAATTTGATCGTTTTATCATCGCTAGCAGTTGCCAGAATTTGACCATCAGGACTGAAGGTAACTGATTTTACAGCTTGGGAATGTCCTGATAAGCTAGCTAGGACTTTTTGGGTATTTAAATCCCATAATTTAACAATTTTCTCATCACTAGCAGTGGCTAAGGTGTAACCGTCAGGACTGATGGCAAGGGCGTTTATACTACTCAATCTCCCAGAATGCCCAGTTAGGGTATGCAAGCATTGCCAAGGAGGATTGGGAATTTTGGATACTTCGACTTCTCTAGGAGACGCTACGCGTAGCTTGCTTCCCCGTAGGGGTACGCTCAGTACAAGTTTTGGATTTTGGATTTTAAATTCCATACCCATTGCTTGCATAACTTCATCGGCTGATTGAAAGCGACGGTTAACAGCATTTTGCAGCAGCTTGTCGAGAATTTGCGCCAAGCGATCGCTAACTTTAGTAGTAAGATATTGTTGCCAAACCCAACAATCGTTAGCAATATCAAATAAATCAAAGGGAGGAATCTGAGTAAGTAGGTAAATGCAAGTTACACCCAAGCTATATAAGTCACTAGCAAAAACCGCTTTTCCTCTCGCTTGTTCTGGTGCAGCGTATTCTGGACTGCCGATACTGGTTTCAGATGTTAGCCGATCAATTTCTGTAACGATTTTCGCAGTGCTAAAATCGACTATGACTAAATTCCCCTTCTTAGTAATTGGGGATTTACGGATGATATTGTGGGGTTTAATATCGCCGTGGATCATGTGGCGATCGCTAATCAACTCAAAGACTGGTAATACATCTTCTAAAAGTTGCCAAATCTGAGTTTCATTAAAAGCGCCTTCCTGTTCAACCACCTGAGCTAAATTAGTGCCTGCAATCAACTCCTGTACTAAATAAAAATGCTCGTTCTGCTGGAAATAAGCCAACAAAGCCGGAATTTGGGGATGCTTTCCTAATTCTTCTAGCTGTTGCGCCTTTTGATCAAAAGTAATAGAAGTTTCGTATTCCAGCGAGAATTCTTGAACGACGCAAGGAATTGGCGGAAACTGACCCTCATCTACAGCGAGGAAGGTTTTACAGAATCCCCCTTGATTAATCTGCTTGAGTAAACGATAACGTTCTTGTAAAAGCAAAATTTTGTGCCTACATCGCATCTACAATAAAATATAGCTGTTTTTAGTTACTCAGGACTTCAGTTTCATATCATGTCTGGTTGAAAACTTATCATTAGGACTGACGCGACGACGCGAAGAGATTTTAATAAATTTGGCAGATGGACGGCAGAAAGATTCTCAACATATTTAATCAAATAAATCGGACTAAAATTACAGCAGATTTAAAGTAAGCTGAAGTACACAAGGATTCGTCTCAAAGCCTGTTTTAATTCTGAATTATGCTGTAAGTGGTTCTCAACTCAGGAAAATCTTAAAAATAAAAAATTATCTTTACCTCACATACATTAGACATCTCCGAAAAAGAATGTAGAGACGCAAAATTTCGCGTCTCTACAAGGGTTATAGATAACGCATATTTAATTTCTGGAGATGTCTATTGTATATCTAAAAAATATAGTTCATATTAAATCGTTAGGGAGAATCTTTATTTAGACCTTTGATAGATATTCCATCTTGATAAAATAGTATGCAACTATCAATAGTCATAAGCATATTTGAGAATCTTGATTGTAAAAAAAAATATCAAAACTGATGTAGGTTTTTAACTAATGTTATTATGCAATAACCTAAAGAGCCAATTATCATTAAGACCACTTATGAAATTAGTCACACAACCCACGGTAAAAACTCTAGGGGACTACGCCTATGAAGCGATTCAAAAACACTTTAAGAAAACCTTGAAGTGGGAAAAATCAGTCAAGAAAGATGAAGATCCAGAAGCGTTGCACCAAATGCGAGTGGGAATGCGCCGCCTACGCACGGCTGTAACTCAGTTTGGGCTAGCGGTGGATGTGTCGAAACCAGTCAGTGATAAAAATATCGGTAAAATAGCCCGTTGTCTTGGTAATCTGCGAGATTTAGACGTACTCAAAGAAAGTTTGGAAAACAATTATAAGCCAAAGTTACCCCGCAAAGAGCAGGAATCTCTGCAAACAGCTTTCACAGCTTTGGCTAAACAACGTGAAGATGTACTATTGAGTGTGCAGAAAACTTTAAAGGATGAATCTTACAAGTCTCTAAAAGATTTATTAGACAAGTGGTTAGAGAAACCCAGTTATCAAGCTTTGGCATCTTTTAGCATTCAGCAGGTGCTACCAGACTTACTTTTACCAGAAGTGAGTAACTTTTTACTGCATCCGGGTTGGCTAGTTGGTATCCAATTTGTGGACTCAGAAGTGAAAATCAAGAAAAACTGGAAACCAGAAAAGATAGAAAAACAATTGACAATAGAAGGTGAAATTCTTCATAGTTTGCGAAAAGAAGCTAAACGTGTACGCTACCAGATGGAGTTATTTAGTGATTTATATGGTGAGTCTTACGCAGCTTATCTGGCAGAAGTGAAAAGTATCCAAGAAATTTTGGGTACGATGCAAGATAGTGCGGTCTTGAGTGACTGGCTTGCAGATGTCTTCAAGTCAGAAATTCAGACTGAGCTGCCCACCCTTGCTACTTTGTTAACTGAAAATCGTTACCAGTCATGGCAGCAGTGGCAACCCTTGCAAGAACGGTATTTGAAAGCTGAAACCAGGCATAGTTTTCATTTAACAATACTGCACCCGCTTTCAGGAGTAAGTTCAGTTTAATTCCCCTGCCTCTTGTGGCAGCAGTTTTTGATGCCTAATTAAAATCCCGGTCACAAAACGTAATTGCGAACTTGTACTGAGCGCAGCCGTTGGCGCAGCCTCTCGCAGAGAAGTATTGCGAATTGCGAATTGGTTTAACTTGACACCAATGGCGAGATGCCTACCTCACAAGAAGTAATTGAGTATTTTTTTATTTGTCAGTCCCTAATGACAAATATAGAAGTCTGAGCGCCGGTAGCCGACGCTCAGAACTTTGGAGATAAACCTTTTGGGTAAACATGCAATGTTTATTTGCCTAACAACTTAAAACCGATAGTTGCGATCGCGCACCCACATACTAACTGGCACTGCTTTACCCTGTGGATCTACTTTCGCCTTCACCACAATCGGTGGTACTTGTCCTCTGCGGGCGCGTTGGGCTTGTAAGTCGTTCCGAATCTGCTGCCGTTGGTTTTCTGGGATGTAATATGTTTCTAAGCCGTAGTTAACAGAGCTATCTTGATAAACACCTTTTAAGGCTACTTGGTTAGCTCTAAGGGTTGTGGGGCGATCGCTAGTTACTCGTAATGGTCTCCAAGCTCTAGGAACACCGCGACCAGAGGATAGTTGCTCTTGCAAAATCACGTAGATGTTGGTTCCTTCAGGCAATCTTCTGCCACTTCCACGACCTTTGCTGACTAACGTCTGCCAACCAGGCAGTCTGCTCAAATTTGCAGTACGGGATATGTTGTAATCTAACGTCAGGGAGTTGCCATTTAGTACATCGTTAGGGTTTACAGGTACGGTTTGTAAAATCACCGTCTTGCCCGCCACATCTGTATAAAACGCTTGGGCTGGTACTGCCATAATTAGCCCTGTTTGCACCGCCAGGGGAGCTAGTAACCGCCAAAAAGGTAACGGTTTATTCGATTTTTGTTCAGTGGCAATCAAGTAATCTCGAAAAGTCACCTTATTGGAAAATTCGGCTTCGGGAGACAAAGCTTTATTTTTAGATTCAGAAGAACTATTATTCATGTGCGTAGTCCTAAAAAGCAGAGGTATTGAGGAGGTCAAAAGTAACGAGATTAGGACTGACGCAGAGAAACTTTAAAAATTTTGACTCACAGAGATATTGATGATGGGCAGATTTCAGAAGGAGTTAGGAGTTACGAGCAAGAAGGGCTTTGAGTGCGACTGGTAGATGATTATTGGTTTAAAACTGATCTCCTTGTCAACTGTACAGAAAACATTAAATACTTTGTTGAAACTCCATCCCTTTATGGTTGGGCTTCTCCTGAATTCTGAATTCTGACTCCTGACTTCTGATTTTGCACTACTTTTTACTTGTAGAGCTACCACCAGGTAGTCGGCGTTCAAACCAGAGTCCAGCGCTAATTAAGGCAGAACCGCACAAAATAAAGACCAACGACTTAAAAAGTAAGTCGGTGTCGTACTCTTGCACGCGACTGATAATTTGCAGTGTTACTAACAGCATACCGCCCCAAAAGGAATTTCTATTGCTTAATTTCAATCCTTCTTGAATTAGTCCCCAGGCTAATGTTGCTAGAAGTACATTGAAAATAAAAATGCCAAGTTCATCAATCCGGCTGATAGTTTGATGCCAAAAAGGTACTAGGGTAATAAAGACAAGAAAGGTACTAATGATAGCAGTCGTGAAAATCACTTCGCGACGCGGAGGGTTATTTCTTTGACGCAGTAGAAACAACCATTGCAATACCGCCAAGCCGCTGAGAACCCCCAAATCGATGATCGGCAGAGACTCGAACAAGTTTGTCAAATTCCTTGCCTGATTATAACCATAATTTGGAGATTCCCAGACCCAACGAAAAGACAAGATATAAAAGACAATGCCGAAGCTTACCAATGCTAAATTACGGGCTAGGGATTGAAACAACCTGTAATTTATGTTTGGGAACAGCAAATCATCATAACTCCAGAATAATGCAGGTGGGAGTGCAAAAGCAAAAGATGCCACCCAAGGGGCTATATCAGCATAATTCAGCAGTGGTAGGGGATTGAGGTTGGCTTGTAAAGAACTAGCAAAAACAAAGGCTGCTAGACCAAAAATCCAACGCGATCGACAGAAGTAGGCTAAGGGTACAAACACCAGCCATGCCAACAAAGGCAGATGCTGCACTATTAGCCGCGACCAAGTTAACTCACCTGAAGAGTACCATAAGTCTTCTAGCCCAGTCCAGTAACCGATTTCCACGAGAACAATTGACAGAATTCCTAAAGAATTTAAGCACAAACTGAAGGCCATCACCACAACACCCAACCCCCAGGCGAGAAACAGTTGGGAAGTTGAACCGGCAATATTGAACATCTGGGCCATCAGCAGTAAATTTGCACCGAAAATGAAGGCGCTTAAAATTAGTAAGCCCTCTCCCAGTAAGCGTTTACTTCGTTCTGGCTTCTTCCCTTCAGGTGGTCTCCAGGTGTAAAATCCAGTGATCGCGATCGCAAAAAACAAACTTATCAGCAGAATAAATTTGACTTCTCGTGACCCTCCCTGCCAGTTTCCGGCGACAAAGGTAATTATGCCTAAGCATAAAACTATGCTGCCCACAGTAATCGCGATCGCTTTATTGCGATCTCGTGTAGCAGCTTCCAGGTTTTTAAATTGATAACGTTCTGCTATTTGCTCATACTGCGAAGAACTAATTAATCCTTCATCCCTCCATAGGTGTGCTTCTTTGCGTAATTTTTGTGGAAAATTATCTAAGATCATGACCTTCTCCGGTGCAGTGGGGTAGCTTGGCCATTGCGATCCCAATGGCGGTCATTATATTTTGAGTATGAAGCCAAAAGCCTTAATTACATTGTTCTTGTGTAACAGTTTTATTTTGATTCCCATACAACCGATGAATTCGTAATTAAGAAAGTCCAATACAGATGATTAAAAATTAGTATTATGTTTATTCACATGGAAAAACCTTCTAATTTATTACTTAAAGTTTCGCGGCGTTTGTTTACTAATTTAGATGAGCAAGAAAAGTTTATTGAGGCTTTAATGAATCCTCAGCCTTTTCCGCCCAGTATTCTTTGGTGCCAACAAAAACCAGAGATTTCGCCTTTAACAGTGGAAACACCAACTTATTGGCAGCCACAATTTATAGACCGCTTATATTTGGGAGAAAAACCTGGTCAGCATCCCTTGCATGAAAAAGGATATTATTATTGTTTAGATTTTTCTTCGGTGTTTGCAGCTGCTACTTTGTTAGCTATTCCTCAGCCAGTGAGTTTAGTTTTTGATATGTGTGCCGCACCAGGAGGTAAAAGTATCTTCGCTTGGAAAGCTTTACAACCTGACTTACTCATCAGTAATGAAGTAATTGGCAAACGTCTGGGAATGCTAATTTCTAATTTGAAGCGTTGCCAGATCAACCCTAGTGCAGTGGTTAATAGAGATTCCAGTATATTTGCCCAAATGTTTCCTGGCTCTAGCAATCTAGTAATAGTAGATGCTCCTTGTACCGGACAATCTTTAGTTGCTAAAGGTGAAAAAGCACCCGGATGTTTTCACCCGACTGCTATTAATAAGAGTGCAAATCGGCAAAAGCGTATTATAGCTAACTCTGCTAAGATTGTTTCACCACAAGGCTATCTTGCTTATATGACTTGCACCTATTCACCTGAAGAAAATGAACAAGTTTGTAAATGGTTTTTGGAACGCTTTCCTCACTTTCAGGCAATAGAAATTAGTAATTTAGCCAAATATCAATCGCATTTAACTACAATGCCTTGTTATCGGATGTTTCCTCAAGATAGGCTAGGTGCTGGTGCATTTACAGTCTTGTTTAAAAATACTAATCAGAATGAAGATGAGCGTAAAGAAGTAGATTTAAATACAATATCTTCGCTGTATATCTACCAAAATCTGAAAATTTGAATCATTAACGCGATGTGCGACTTATTCTTGTCACCCCGCTTCCATTCCTCTCTCCGAAAGTTCGAGAGGCTTTGATTCTTACTCCCTTTTACTAAGAGGGAAGGGGTTGGGGGTTAGGTTTGAGATAAAGTCCACACGGCGTTGGTTAACTATTATAGTTAAAAAACTTAACTTTTTCATAACCTAAGATTAACCAAAATTTATCCTATATTACCTCTAGACTTTCTGAAATAAACATTGTACAAAAAGCTAGACTGTAGAGGATGTAAATTACATGAGTCGAAAAGTTGGTAAAATGTTTAACCAGTCTGGGGTGATTCCTTATAGAGTGAACAATGGCAAAGTTGAAATATTGCTAATCACGACCCGTAACTTTCAAGATTGGGTAATTCCGAAAGGAGATATTCCTGATGGCATGAGTCCGCCCGCTTCAGCAGCCAAAGAGGCGTGGGAAGAAGCAGGTGTGATTGGGCAGGTAGATGCCAATGAACTGGGCACTTACAAGTACCGCAAACGAGGCAAAAGTTACTGCGTGAAGATGTATTTATTACCAGTCGAAATGCTGAGTGAAGATTATCCAGAAGCAAGTAAAAGAAAACGGCAGTGGGTAGAAGTGTCTAAAGCTATCAGGCTGGTTAAGTTTAATTCACTCAAACGAATTCTTAAAGGTTTTTTCCAGGTAAAATCTCACTTTTGTGCATTTTGATGTTATTCAGATATAGAAATATACATTATTACAAAGCCCTCAGAGTAAAGTGAGGGCTTTTTTAGAAGCTATACTTAAAACAACTGCGATCGCTAATTAAAAAAAGTAACCCTTGCAGTGACTAAATTTAGTAATGCCGCTTCTCTCAAAGGGAGAAGCGGCGCGAACAAAATTGGTGTCTGATGCTGCTTTCTTTAGTGTAAAACCAAACTTCAACAGGTAAACGAATAACTAAATCAATAACTGTACAAATCTTATCTACTAGCTGCGCTGTTTTCAAGTATTCCAAGCTTTTTAGCTTCCGAAATAATGCTTCTAGTGTTGACCCTAAGTCTTTGCGTACTGCGAAAGCGCAACGGATGAATTGATAAAAGCAAGTGCTTCTACTGTTTTTGTAAAAGCACTTACTTTCAAGAAATTGAGTAGGCAGTAGCCCTTTATATTGTAAGTAAAAATTTTCCTTTGTGTCCTCTCAAGTCAAGAGTTTATAACTTCCAGGGATTCGCATCTTGATCGTTAATCCTCACCCAAAAACGAGTACCTGGACTACTTAGATTAGGATCGTCGGATTGTGCAAAGAAACCAAAACCCGAATATGGCTCATTGGCATCATGAAACTCTGCCATCCTAAACCCAGATAAACCATAACGGTTTTTGCCAGCTGCCTGACACTTCCCATCTGCGTCTGCTGGAGAAAACAACGAGCTACCCACAACCTCAGGAATAGCGAAGACTTCTCCACCAGACCAAGAGTTTGTATATGCAGTACCTGTAGCTATATTTGGAATCGGGTTACTAGCAAGTTCCTGTGATTTGCGAATGCAAAGTAGCGACCGGACTTTACTTATAGAAGTATCACCAGAGTAGGGATTTGTTTGACTATCATATCTAGCTTGGACATAGGTTTTGCCATTAACGTTTACACTGGTATTGATAATCTAAGTCAACTGACTAACTACAACATAGGCTGCTATTTTGACAACAATAGATAATTAATAGGCGCTTTGCTTGGAATTCCCACGCCTAAATTCTTGATTCTTTATTACTTATGCCCAAGAACACAAGTAAAGTCTTCATCAACTTTCTGAAGAATTTAATTTATCTCTACGTCAGAATCAAGCGATCGCCCTCACCCAGCTAGACCAATATCGTCAAATATCGTCAGAGCCTATGGTAAAATTTAGCAATATTTATTTGGCGCTAATCCCATGAACAAACAGTCAGCAGCAGACTTTCTTGGTGTCAGTGTTCGGGCATTAGAGCGTTATGTACAGCAGGGTAAAATCAGCGTTACCTATGATAAGGGTAAAACTAGACCGATTGCTAACATGGTATGAATCTATTTATTGAGTGTACAATCTGTTCTAAATCCATAATAAAGCTACCCAAGTTTTTATACCGACAATTCCATCAGCTTGCAGTTTTTTAGATGTTTGGAAACTAACAATTGCATCCTTAACTGACTCAGAGAAATGCCCATCAATGGCATCAGTATATAATCCAATATCTTTCAATTGCTGTTGTAATTGTTTTACTTTTAGCCCAGAATCTCCTAGCTGAAATCCATTAAATCTATTCAAATCGGCTCGACCACTAACACCTGGTACACCAGATATATCACCTTCATATTGATGGATTAGGTATTGCCCTTGCCAAGCGCTAGGAATAGTTGGGTTCTGGGTTCCGTAGTGAGCAATCCATAACGGATAACTAGCAAAATCAGATGGATTGCCAAGTTCTTTCCAGAAACTGGGAAAGGTATAAATAATTGGTTTGATTGGTTTTTGTGTTTGTTGTAGAAGAGCTTTTTCCACCTCTGCTAACCACTGTTTAGCTGCATTAATTACAGCTTGGCTATTTACTTGGTCAGTTACCTCTACATCCAGAACTGGTGGTAGGTCTCCCGGTTCTAATTTGCCCAGCGTTTTTAAGAATTCTTTCGCTTGCTGAACTGGGTCAGATGTATGTGGGTGAAAGAAATGATAAGCACCCCGAATAATACCAACAGCTTTCATGGTCTGCCAGTGATGAGCAAAAGCAGAATCTTTGATGCTAACTCCCTCTGTGGCTTTGACAAACGCAAAAGTTTTACCAGAGTTTTTTACTGTCGTCCAATCTACTCTGCCGTCTTGATCGGCAACATCAATTCCTTGCATATAATTTTTTAACCTTTTTGATTAGTACAATACTTAACTTATAAGAGGCTGTGATCAAATTTATGCTATTTCTGGATCTTTGAGTAAATTACAGGAATTTACTAGGGTTGAGTGCCAACTGCTCGCACTGAAGTTACTCTGACTTTGCCTGTACAAGGCTTGATTTGTTCTGCGAGGGTAAAGTGCTGGTAAGTATTAGGAGGGGTGATTTCAATTTTACTAGACATTGGGCAGCGTTTCTCTGGGGAACTAATCTGGTTATATGCTATCTGAAATGAGGCTTGTTTTGCAGGAGCTAGAGTTACTTTTTGTGGGGGTTGCTGACTCGAAAAGTAAGTATCCTGGGAGCGGATAATTTTAACGTCCTGCAAAGGCTGACCTTTTGCATCCAGTAGTGCCAATCCCGGATAACCGTAGAGGGTGCAAGGGGATGAGGCATTATTGGTGAAGGCGTAGGTGAGTGCAACATTGCCAACGCCAGCATCTTCGGAGACTCGGCGCACTGACAATTGGCTAGTTTCACAGCGCGTCGGATTCGTGGTAATAGTGGCTTTGGAGGTAGAATTCTCTGTAGTTTTTTCAGTCGGTGTAGGTGTTGAGGTCAATACAGCTTCTTTCGTCGGCTGCTCAGTGTTTGCTACCAAGGCTTGCGGCTGTTTTGTAACAGATGAAGAACCGACACAGCCAGTTGTCACCGCAGTCAGGAGCAACAACATACTGCCTTGCACAATTAGAATTCGCATATCTTCTTTCTCTCTAGTGAACTACTTACAGTGATGCTTTAGATACAGTGTAAGTTTCCAAATTCACAAGGGATTGCTTTGTGGTGGGTTTGGTTAGGTGAGAACGTAAAATCAAGATTTGTGATTGCTTCGCTTCGCGATCGCAATCACGTAATTTCGTTACGATGCGTAAGTTCTATTGGTATAGCGGTTCTCATTCAAATGGGGTACAACATTACATCACCAGGTGTAGGGGCTGTTCTGTGCCCATCCGTGTCAACTTAAGGTAAAACCCTTTTAAAACCTCGTTTCCAGCCTCTAGCTGGAAATGCACCTCATCGCGGCTCTGCCGCAAGTCTTGAGGCGGCAGCCCTCTCGGAATGCATTAAGAGTCGGAGACTGGGAACGAGATAATCTCTAAAAGCTGCTTCTAGACTAACTTTCACGTTAAGTTGACACGTATGTTCTGTGCCGTGCCCCTACTGGGCCAGTGTACTGAAGTCGCGATCGTACTCGTTTTGAAAAATAAGCTTTCATACTGGATTGTCTATTAGACTTATCCACAAATAAACCTCAAAATAGCTGAAACCCTTACATAGCTG
>NZ_JAQYWQ010000142.1 GCF_029379315.1 Nostoc sp. S13 | reverse complement strand
GTTGGTGGAGTTTGTCTGGTGGGAGTTGGTGGAGTTTGTCTGGTGGGAGTTGGTGGAGTTTGTCTGGTGGGAGTTGGTGGAGTTTGTCTGGTGGGAGTTGGTGAAGTTTGTCTGGTGGGAGTTGGTGGAGTTTGTCTGGTGGGAGTTGGTGGAGTTTGTCTGGTGGGAGTTGGTGAAGTTTGTCTGTTTTCAGCTTCCGAAACTGGTGGATTTGATGGAATACCTGTTGGTAGTGGCGTTCCTTTTCCCAGCTTAATTTCTTGACGGCGGTTCCAAGGTAAATTACCGACTGCAACTGTAGGTGTAGATGTCGGTCTAGCTGTAGGTTTCGATGTTACCGTAGGTTTCGGTGTGGCTGTAGGTGTCGGCGTAGGAACTCTCTGTTGCCTAAAAGGTTTGCTATTAAGTTTAGAGGCGTAAGTTCGGCTCTTTTGCTGGAGATTATCCGCAGAATTTATTGCGCCAAAATCTTGATTTCTGGGCGTAGTTCGTCCTGTTTGTAGTGAACGTGCTGGTACAGACTTTTGAGTTAAGGATAGTCGCTTTGGCGAAACTGTTTTGGCTGTTGATTTTGTTTTGGGAGTAATGTCTATCAATTCAATGGGAACAGCATATTGACTTTGCTGGGGAAACCACAGACTAAATGCATTAGATGAGCGCATCAGCCAGAACGCCAGCAAGTGCAGAGAGACTGAAGCCATAACGACAGAAATCCACAAACCTGGTGGATCAGTGTGTCGCTTCCAGACCTTGGCTGGAATTGGAGTTTTGTCTGCAATCAATGGTGTCATATTATATAAACTGGATATGATTAGGCACTCTTACTCATTAGACTTATCCGGAAATGAGAACTTTATTTGGCTGAAACCTAGCTCTGGAGAGGGTTTTAGAGGTTCCTGTTTTATATAAGCTAAAAAGCCAGCTATGTAAGGGTTTCAGCTATTTTGAGGTTTATTTGTGGATAAGTCTATTGGTGATGCTTTAAAATACCAGTCTAAATTTTAGCGATTAACGATTATCTCTGGTGTAACAACGAAAGTCAAAACTGTTTCATCTACTCCTTTAAGTTCTAGCGGACTACCTTTAGTAATTTCTTTTTCCTGCAAATAATCTGCCACGGCGGCAGAAACCAGGATACTACCGGGAAGAGCAGCAGCTTGTAACCTTGCAGCAATATTCACACTTGGGCCAATGGCAGTATAATCGGCACGTTCAGCGCTACCAAACATCCCAACAACAGCAGTGCCTTGGTGGATACCGCACCGGAACTGTACGCTAGTAAGTTTGTCGCCGTCGAATACACCTTGATCTCGCCAGCGCTGGTTTAACTCAGCCAGTGAGTGGTGCATTGCTCTAGCTGTATTGATAGCACGACGCACCTGTTCATTGGGGGTTAGTTCTTCTGGCGCTCCGTATAAAGCTAAGATAGCATCTCCCATAAATTTATCTACAGTGCCGCCATTGCCAAATACAACCTTGGTCATGGCCGCTAAATATTCATTTAGCAACTCTGCTACTCGCCGGGATCTGAGAGTATTTGCTAGCTGTGTAAAACCCACGATGTCACTAAACAAAACTGTAATCAAGCGTGGTTCTGGGCGCAAATCTAACGTTAAATCTCCGGTTGCGGCTTTTTGCACTAACACAGCCGGCAAAAAGCGCTTTAGCACCGATTCTGTTAGATAAGTATTTAGCTCCACAATTCGTCGTTCATTTTCCTTCAATGCTAAAAGATTCCGAACTTCCGCCAAAAGTTCCCGGTCATTGAATGGTTTTGCTAAATAAGCATCCGCCCCATGTTCTGTACCTTCAATACGGGTTTCCTCGTCTACTTTCGCTGTCAGCAGAATGATTGGTGTTCCTTTCAACTTGTCCTCATTGCGGATCATCTGAATCATCTCAAGTCCGCTTACCAAGGGCATCATTAAGTCAGTCACAATCAAATTAGGTATAATTTCCTTAGCTATACTGTGCCCTTCATAACCGTTACGAGCTGTCTGTACATGATAGCCGTTGCGGCGGAAAATCTCAGATACATAGGTTCGCAAATCTGGATTGTCATCTACAACTAAAATTGAGGAGCCAGCCGTGTGTAGGGGTTCCCCCTGTTGACCGGTCTGGCGTTGCTGAGTCTTAAGTGTTGAGTCTTTAGTATCAATAGTGGGAGAGAAGTTTCTTGTAATATCTTCAATATTGTCTGTTGTTGACTCTACCAATTCTAAATCAGCCAATTCTACGCTAGCGCGGTTCGTGTTCAGTTCGGTAGGGGTTTCTAGTATTTGCTGTGCAGGTAAATGAGCATTTCCAGTCACAAGCCATAAACAAAAGGTAGTGCCTTCGCCGTAAACTGATTCCACAGTGACTTGACCGCCATGTAATTCTACCAATTCTTTAACTAAAGCTAAACCCAAACCACTGCCTTCATAGGAGCGGTTTGCTGAACCTTCAGCTTGGCGGAAGCGCTCAAAAAGATGGGGAATTTGTTCTTTAAGAATGCCAATTCCAGTATCTTGTACTTGCAATATGCAACAATCGCCCTCAGATTTTAGTCTGACACTGATCGTGCCACCTTCAGGAGTAAACTTCATGGCATTTGACAGGAGGTTGTAAACCACTTTGTCAAATTTTTCCATATCCAAGTACACCGTAGAACATTCATCTAACAGGGTAATCAGACGCAGTCCTTTTTTCTCACAGTAGGGGCGAAAAGACTCGACAATTTGGCTGACAAATTCGACTAAATCGCAGGGATGGAAACTAGGCTGCATTCTCCCCGCATCTAGGCGTTGTAGATCCAGGAGTTGATTTACCAGACGCAACAGGCGCCGGGAGTTACGCAGGGCGATCGCACTTTGGGAGTAAGATAATCCCTCACCAGCCGCCACCGCTGACTCTAAAGGCCCTTGAATCAAGGTGATGGGAGTGCGAAACTCATGGGAGATATTTTGGAAAAATTCGGTTTTTTGTTTATCTAATTCCAGTAAGCGTTCAGCTTGTTGGCGAGTTTTTTGATACAAGTGTGATTGCTGGACAGCGATCGCTGCTTGAGCTGCTACTGCTTTCGCCAAATCAATATCAGATAGCAGCCATCGGCGGACTTTGTTACCTTCATGTAGAATAATACTACCGATACATTTACCATCAGCCAATAATGGCACAAACATTAGCGATCGCCCTGGCATTTTCAAAGGCAAATCAAAACCCTGCACTCCTGAAAGAGAATGGCTCACATTACCAATTACCACCGGTTCATGTGTCTGTAGCATTTGTTGGAGGATTGGATTCTCCTGTATAGATGCTTGAGAGTAGGGTATTCTCTGAGTTAATAGGTTCTTATTGCTACTTAAATTTTTGTCTGGGACTGGTGATGCCTGTGGCGGGCTGTGCCTACGCGAATTTTCAGTATGTTGAAAACTGTCATACAAGCCCACACACTCGGCAAACTCATCTTCCTCTGTCCACAAAGACAGAACACAGCCATCGACTTGTAAAGCTTGTCCCAATTGCTGGGTGATCGCCGCAAAAATATCTTCGGGGTCTAAGCTAGAGCGAATCGCGCTAGTAATTGTATTAATTAATGCTTCTCGCTTGGCAAGGGCACGTACTTGTTCGTAAGCATAAGCTTGAGACAAAGCTAAAGCTGCCTGATCCGCTACCATCAACACTAACTGCACCTCTTCATCCCCCCAGAAGCGAGCCAAAGAACACTGATGCAGTGCCAGCACTGCCATCAGTTCTTGTTGGCAAATTAATGGCACAACTAAACTAGAACAAATATTAGCGGCAGCAAAAGCTGCTTCACGTTGACGCAGTTCAGGAGTATTCCCGTGAATGCGCTCATCATCGATCACATCGTGAATCACCTGGACTTCGCGGGTTTCCCACACCGTCTGAGCCAAAACAGTTACAGAGCTGGGGATGGTGGGACTCAGATCCGCCTTTGGGGAGAGAGGGGAAAGACTTACTGCAACTTCCCCTGCTTCTTCAGAAAGAGCCTTCTGATAAATGAATCCTTTATCGGCCAACTGTCCATCTTGGAAGGGACGCAACAGACAGACATCAACCTCCAACATATGGCCCACTGTATCTACAATTGCCTGCAAAATTTGGCGATAGTCTAAAGCACTGCGAATCGTATTTGTAACCGTATTCAGCAGCGATTCTTGTCGGAGTGTACGGGTAAGTTCGCGGGTGCGGGCTTTGAGGACATTGTGGGTGTCCAAAGCTTGGCGTACCACTGCTTTGAGTTCCTCTGCTTCCCACGGTTTAGTGACATATTTAAATACTTTACCAGCGTTAATTGCTTCCACCAAGTCTTCGACATCGGTGTAGCCAGTTAAAATAATCCGGATAATATCTGGATATTGAGTTGCTGTCAGACTCAAAAATTCTGTACCGCTCATCATCGGCATCCGCTGATCGGAGATGATCACTGCGACCTCTCCCTCTTGAGCCAGCAGATCAAGTGCCGCAGGCCCAGAGTTTGCCCTTAGCACCTTATAGTCGCGATAGAAAGTGCGGTAAAGCAAGTCAAGGTTGTCTGGTTCATCATCGACAACCAAAATTTTCGGCTTACTGTTTACTTGGGATTTCATGCACCGCCTTCCTGCTGCAACGGCAGTCGGATAAAGAATAATCTGATCAGGTAAGGATTTTTCTGAGTCAGGTAAGAGCAGAGCATTTTGACCAATAAGGCTGTTTGGCTACATGACTGCTGAGTGTAGGAGTGTTTACTCACAGTAATTCGTCTCAATGGCTTATGCCCATTACCGTTTGCTCTGGTGCAGTGTAATTGCTTTCATAGTCAGTTTTAGAGTTATAGAGTCGATGCTTACTTGCCAAATTTTTCTTCACCTCCTGTGAGCAATGCCTGATATCACATACAGCGTTCATAGCTAGCTGAAAAATCTAGATGAAGCTGCATATTAAGTTTTCCCTCTGCGGCAGTTTTACTAACACTTGCAGGTAAATTTTATTTATGGTAGTCATGGTAGAGTCAGCAATCTTAAAACAATAAGATTTAAAGCCAAAGTATACTATTAGACAAATACCTCTTTCTAATTTAGCAATCAGAACTATCATTAAGACAAGTCGTAATGGTTAAGAAGTTAGGGCTTAGGAATCTTGTAGATTTTTCCCCAGTAGCTGTACAGCCTGTTCCGATGACCTAGTAGCAAAGTCGTGTTAGTGTAACGGCAATTGCATAAACAAGTTCAGTACTGCAACCAAAGGTGGTTTGCAACCAGAGTTTGTTGGTGGTGTACTTACTTAACAATTTTGTCGGTTATGCCTACGGACAGGTTATGCTATTTATCTACCCATTCACCTAAACCTGTACGGTACGACTTTACAGATATTTTTGTTGTGGTAGAGAGACTGATATCCTCCCTACCTAAAGCAAGGGAAAGATTGTAGCTTTATAAAGCTGTAACTTGTAAGACTCTTTCAAAAATGCCGGCTATAAAGCCCCAAACTAAAGTGTAAAACTTTGTATGCTCCACAGGCAAAAGCACATTAGCAATCTTAGATGAGTTCAATCTCCTGGGTAGATATGAAGTTTTTATTCAGTTTAAATGGTGTTTGAGGATATTTGAGAAAATTTTCGTTGAATAAAATCAATACTAAACTAGCCTTGAAATATCGGTTTTTTCATCCATACCAGCAACAGCCAATCGATCCAGCTTGCTGCCAATTTCAAATTCGTACAGCTACACCTGCTGATTTAATCGGCGTTGCCCAAATTATTGCTGAAAGCTTTCACTCCCAAAAGGGTATGTGGGGATGGGCTTTTCCATTGCTACGTTTGGGTATTTACGAAGACTTAAGGCATCGCATGACATCACCTCCGCCGCGTCATATTTGTTTAGTCGCCTTTGAAACTACTAGTGGCGCGGCTAACAATTTAGTGGGAAGTGTGGAACTGGGTGTACGTTACAGTGATTCGTGGAGCCAAGTTAGTATGGGTTTTCCTTACTTATCTAATTTAGCGGTTCACCCAAAATACCGTAGACATGGTGTGGCCTCAGAGTTACTGACTAGCTGTGAAAAAGTCTCTCGCGAGTGGGGATTTCAAGACTTATATCTCCACGTTTTAGAAAATAATCATCAGGCAAGGCAACTTTATTTCAAGGCGGGATATCGGGTACATAAAGTCGAATCTAATTGGAATACATTTTTACTAGGACGCTCAAGCCAGATGTTTTTGCACAAGCACCTGAGTGCTGATTCCACTATCTGAATTTGATTTCCGCAATTGTAAATTTTGATGTTGTAATTAGTTTGGATAAAATCTATCACCAATATGGACAATCAAAGTACAAACGAATCTAATTAAGAACTCAGCCAATATTAGCTAAATATAGCTAAAGAGCTAGATATATATAGCTTTGGATAATTATTTGAAGGATATTGTATTTAGACTTTTTACGAGTATTCCTATTCATCGATATTTCTCAAGTTAGACGTTATAAAACTTAATTTAAATGATTAAATGTTACATTATGTCTTTTTTATTTGTCATTAAACAACAACTGTTTTAGTTGAGAGTATTTTATTTAGAGAAATAAATAATTTATAATGGAAATCGCTTTACAATTACTTTAGGAAATCAGCAATTCCTCATAATAACTTTGTAATTAAGATATTCATCTTTATAAAAACTTTAACAAAACACTCTCCGAATTTGGAGACAAATCTAGTTATATCTCATAAAATATGATCACTCAATTACTAAACAATGCTTGTTTATTAGTATCTTGGTTAAATTGACCAAAAGACTCTTGATAATAAAAGAATTCACAAACCTGATTTTACATAACAGCTAGTTACGTTTTGAAGTGCATACTACTACCAAATTCGTTGAAAGTTTAAAAAACATGGATAGCGAACAGCATCGACGCTATCAGACCTCTATGGTATCAACTTATTACCCTGAAACTAGTTTCCTTGACTCTCGTGTCATGGCAGATGGAACTGAGCAATCGCAAGGCTCGGATATCCTTACACGTTTACACAGTGGAAAAGTTTTCATTGTCAATAGTCGTAGACAAAATGGATTAATACTTTTTAAACGCTACCATGCAGAGTTTGCTGGGCCTGGGGCTGCTGTGGGTGGGGATTACGATTGTGATTGCCAAAGGGCATTACCCATAGGTAATTTTTCTTTATTAACTCCTGAATCTAATGAAGAACGCCAGAATGCTTACAAGATTAGGCGACAGTGGATTCGATTAATCAAACAAATTACAGAAAACCCAGTGCCTGGGCAGCGAGTGCAGAAAATTCTCGATCAATTTGAACAATACTTTCCCCCAGAAATAGTGGATCTTTTGCCGGATGTTGCTTTTGCTCTTTTAGTGGGTGTGCTGCCACAAACAGTGGGAGTAGTACGGCGTTTGGGCAGTGAGGTGAATAGTAGGTTTAATTACTGAGTGAATTGCTAAAATTCCAAATTTGCCAAAGCAGCTTGGACTCGATTAAGGGTGCGGGCGTTTTCCTCTATCGTTCCGACAGTAATTCGCAATCCTCCGCTAATGTGTCGCACAAGAGTGCCGAGTGTTCTAAGTTTCTGGTGGAAAGTTTTTAACACGGCATCTTGTGAATTAAAGCCATTTGGTTTCAGACGTAGGTAAATAAAGTTAGCAGCGCTTACCGTAATTTGTAGTTCTGGTTGCTGGGACAAAATTTCGATGAGTTTGGCTCGTTCACTCAGGGTTTGGGGAATTGACTCCAGCAAGAGTGTACGGTTTTGTAAAGCAACTAATGTTGCTGCTATGGAAAAGCTGGGGAGATTGTAGGGTAAGCGAACTTTTTCTAAGATCGCGATCGCTTCGGGATGAGCAACGCAATAGCCAACACGGAGAGATGCCAATCGGAAGGCTTTAGAAAAAGTACGTAATATTACCCAATTGGGATGCTGTGCTAATTCACCTACTAGCGTAGTTTGGCTGAATTCAAAGTAAGCTTCATCAATTACTACCAAAATATGTGCGCTCAAACTTCTTAACCATCCCAACTCTGCCGCAGTTAAGCTATTGGCAGTCGGCGAATTGGGATGCACTACAAAAACTACGCGAATCGGGGGATTTTGGGTTTTTTCGATCGCAGATTGTGCTGCTTTTAAGTCAATTTCAAAATTTGTTTCATTTCTACCAACCGCCACTACAGGAATACCCAAAGTTTGTGCCAAAATTCCGTACATAGAGAAAGTGGGATTGGCAACAAGAACTGAACCTTCTCCTCCTAGACAGGTGGCGATTAATAAAGAGCGGATCAACTCATCTGAACCGTTGCCAACAGAAATATTGGCAGCAGTATTGGATAGCGAGAGGGTGGCTGACTCATTGACGTACTCGGCGATCGCATCCTTAAGTGTTTCATGTCCGCCATCGGGATAACGATTTGTTTCAATTACTTGCTGATACGTCCAGGCCAGCTTCTCTTTTAACTCAGGTGGTAAATCGTAGGGACTTTCATTTGTATCCAGCCGATCAAACTGTATGGGGACAGAATCGGCTGTATCGCTACTGGGGTGTGGTTTGTAGGCGGTGAATTGTGCTAAATCTGACCGGATGAAGGGAAGCATATCGATTTTGGATTTTGGATTTTAAATGAAAGTTGGTAAATAATATAGCCTCTTTGGATCTACGAGTTCAGTAGTACTTACTGAAAAATATTAAGTTAGGTATAAGTTTAATATTTTACAGCCTCAAGGTAATTGGCAAAAGAGGCGAATTGCCTGCCAAGTTTCTTCCATAACATTACCTAAGGCGTGGTCACTGTCGAGTTCGACTAATTCCACCCAAGGACGCGAACGCCCAAAGTCACGACTGGCTTCGATGGGAATGACTTCATCATTTTTTCCATGCAAAATCACGGTGGGGATAGGACGTTGCAAAAGCTTTTCTTGGTATTGGGCAGCATCTGTAACGAAATCGTAACTTAAAGGAATTGATCTCTGCTCGCCATAGTGGTAGACCATGATATATTTTTCTTGCTGCCAACCCTGTATTTGCTCATCCCCTAGCTTGGGCAGCCAATGGGATAAAAACTCAAAAGCTGGTGCTAGCAAAACTAAGCGTTGCACTTGTAAATATTGCTCTCCCAAGTGAGCAGCAGTCAAACCACCCAAGCTTGAGCCAATGAGCGTTACTGGTATAGAATCATTGCTGAATTCTGCGGCAACTTGAGTTAGCTGACGAGTGATTGTCAGCTGGGAAAAATCATCAGCATTCAAGTCGGGAATTTTCAGCTTTGTCTGAATTTGGGCAAAGCGATCGCTTATATCCCGCGCTTTGGCAGAATTAGGACTGGAAGCAAAGCCGTGAAGATATATGTAGTGCAAGGGTGTAGATCGTGAGGAGTGAGGAATGAGGAGTTAAGAATTTCTTTCTTCAACTCATAACTCATAACTCCTAATTCCTAACTCTTATTACCGCATTGTGACAAATTCCTCTGCGGCTGAGGGATGGATACCCACAGTGGCGTCAAAGTCTTTTTTGGTTGCGCCCATCTTCACAGCGATCGCTATACCTTGGATAATTTCAGCAGCATTTTCACCTACCATGTGAGCGCCTAGCACTTTATCAGTGTTGCTATCAACCACCAACTTCATCATTGTTTTCTCTTGCTTACCAGTCAAACTATGGTACATGGGGCGGAAGCGAGCGCGATAAATTGTTACAGCATCACAAAATTTCTCCCGCGCTTCGCTTTCCGTCCAGCCGACTGTAGCGGCTTCTGGGTTAGAAAATATGGCTGTGGCTACAGTTTGGTGACTGAATTCACGGCGATTATTCCCGAATTCACTATCGGCAAAGGCGCGACCTTCACCAATGGCTACGGGAGTTAAATTAATTCGGTCAGTGACATCGCCAACGGCAAAAATATTCGGTTGACTAGTTTGACTATATTCATTGACTGCGATCGCACTTGTGGTAGGATATCCAAGCCCTTCCATAGAACTAGCGACAACATCAACCCCAGCGTTTTCTAAACCTAGTCCATCTACATTGGGAGTCCGACCAGTCGCCACTAAAAACACGTCGGCAATTATTGGTTTTTGGTCATCCCCTGATAAAATCAGTTTCAACCCTTCTGGCACAGCTTCAACTGTCTTTACCACATTATTCTTAATCAGTCGAATTCCGTGGTTCGTCATCCCCTCTTCAATTTCTATGCGGACATCTTCATCAAACCCCTTTAAAATCTTTTCACCTCTGGTAATTTGTGTCACCTCAGAACCCAAACCGCGCATAATACAGGCAAATTCTGTGCCAATATAACCAGCACCAATAATAACTATGTGTTTTGGTTGTTCTTTTAGATGAAAGATTTCGTTAGAGGTAATGCCATATTCCATCCCTAATAAATCTGGCTTTACAGGATACCCACCAACAGCAATTAAAATTTTGTCTGCTGTAACTTTGCGTCCATCAACTTCTACAGTGTGGGGGTCTAACAATGTGGCGCGACTAGGAATTAATTCCACACCCGCTTTTTCTAAAAAGCTTATGTGTAGTTGCGACAGTCGCCGAACTTCGTTATCTATAGATGTAATAAAATATTCCCAGTCGAACTCCACATTACCCACTTTCCAGCCATAGCCTGAAGCGTCACTGAATAGTGCGGGAAAGTGAGAACCATAAACCATGAGTTTTTTGGGAACGCAACCGCGAATTACACAAGTGCCACCAACTAAATCATATTCAGCGATCGCTACTTTTGCGCCAAAGCTAGCCGCCCGTTTGGAAGCCGCCAAACCTCCAGAACCCGCACCAATTACAAACAGATCGTAATCAAAAGTCATAAATTTATGTATCTCTTTAGCAACAAGTTAGTTCCTGGGAACTTACACAAAATGTGATTGAACTATATAAGGATATCCGGTAAATCCTGTGTAAGTCCTATCCTTGATTTAATCTAGCGTTAGCAGATGCTATCTCGTCGTAGGGAATATCACTTTTTGCTTTGGTGGCTGTAAAGCCAGTAGTTAACACTTATTATAATTATACACTTAGAAGCAAGTATAAATTTATCTGCTTATTACGTTGGAAAAACTAAGTTTAGAAAATATTGCTACAAGTCTGAAAGTGCTAGCAAGGTCAGGTAGTTCCCACTGTCCTGAATAATGAGAAATCAAATGATGAGACTTTCTAATACAAGTTACTTCAGCAGTTTGATGTGGTTGATATTTCCGAATAGTCTCAGAGGGATTGCTGATTCCCGTTTCAGTGGGCGGTCTACTACTTCGGTTCTGGAAGAGTTTCAGGTGGTTGGACGCTCGACTGGAGGAGTGACTGGAGGAGTGACTGGAGGAATGACTGGAGGAGTGACTGGAGGAATGACTGGAGGCTCGACTGGAGGAATGACTGGAGGCTCGACTGGAGGAATGACTGGAGGAGTGACTGGAGGAATGACTGGAGGCTCGACTGGAGGAATGACTGGAGTCTCGACTGGAGGAGTTACTGGAGGAATGACTGGAGGAGTTACTGGAGGAATGACTGGAGGAGTTACTGGAGTTACTGGAAGATTTACTGGAGTGACTGGAAGATTTATTGGAGGATTTACTGGAGTGATTGGAGGATTTACTGGAGTGACTGGAAGATTTACCGTCCGACTAGCGTTATTTTTCCCAGGACGCTGTTGAGTATTTGACAGAAGTTGTCCTGCGTTTTCAAAGGAATTTAATAGGGAATTATCTTCAATAGGGTGTACTGGGGAATTGTTTGTAATAATGTCGTTGGTGGAGGAAGTTGAAGGATTAGTAGTTAGGTCTGCAAAAGATGGGTTTTCAACTACTCCCTCACCGCTTATTGGGGACTGTGCGTTCAAAGCCGCAGCAGTTTCAGCTTCAACGCTAGCGATCGCTGGGTCGGACGTAGGCGTAAGATTTTGTTTAGTCAAATCAAATCCCCGAACCAGCTCGCTCATTTGATAAAAATTTCTCAGATCAAAATCGTATAAACCCTGAAATTTGCCTTTAACTATAACCATCATCTGTCCTGCTTGCAGCACCTGAGTTTGAGAAGCTTCCTTATTAGAAACTTCAATGCCGCTATTTGTCAGCGCACCCACAATCGTGGTATCTGTTTGTTGGTTGTAGCGTACAAATAATGCTGAACCACGAATTGCTGCTGCTGCACTTGGCGTTTGTATACGTGTTTGCCCCCTTCCAGGTGGGATAAGCAGCAATGCGGTTCCATTTGATAGTCTAAAGCTGCGAGTCTTTGGTAAAAATTGAAATATAGCCTGTTCACCAACTCGTGCTAAAGAGCCATCGTTAAAGCGCAAGTCTGCTAGGGAAGCTCGACCAGTTGACAACCCATCCCCAGGAATCATTGCATCTGATTTGCGTGCAGGACGCTTCTTCTCTCTATCTCTGGGTATCAGTTGTACTATGTTGCGGAGGTTCTGAATCTCTGCTCGCGTCAGAGGAGTTATGGCATTTACCCGATTTGGCAAAGGCAGTACTATAACTCCCCATAAACCAATAATTAATAGTGGAAACGATTTATAAAACATAGTTTGAGAATTTGTAAACTTCAACTAATACCAAAAAATTTAAAGGTTTAAGCTGCTGCTAATTGTTTGAGTAAGTTTTTTTAGGTAAAATTCTTTGGTTTTTTTTACATTGAATACATAAAATAGGCAACAAATAAACTAAACATATAGTTTATTTAAATTTTTATTTTGAAACTGACATTGTATGCAAGAAAGTCTGTGGCAGATTTTCAAGTTAGTACTTAATATAAAGAATTAAATGAGGAGTAGCTTACAGATAATCCTTATCTTACAGTTCAGGCACAGGATGATCAGTTATGTGGGAAAAGGAGTTGTTACGGATCTGTTGTGAAATGAATCACTGGCTGTATTTCACTAAAGTTCAGCAAAGATTGGATTGGAGCATCTCAGTTTTGCAAAAAATCTCGGAAAAAATCCGAAAAGCAGCAAGTATAGTTTGTAGTTTCAGTATATACCTACAAAGCTAAAATAGATGCAGTCAATTGCATATTCTAAGTCAAAACTTCCGATAGAGCTTGTAGGTCTACATTTGTCAAACGCGATTAACGCGATCTAACCAGATGCAACTCAAGAACTGGAAGAATTTGTTTTTTTGTATTTTGTTAGCATCCAGTGGTGGAAGTTGGTGTTGCATTAGAGTAGATGCGGTAGAATCTGCAAATACAGATATTTGGCATCCTCAAAATTTAGCAAGCACACAGGTAAATTATCAGCAGTTATGTCAGAAGTTGCAGCCACAGGCAATTAACTCTTTGTGCAAGCAGTCGAGTGAGTCGCATCTTTTAGACTCCGAGATGCCGTTAAATCTGGCACAGCAAACACGAGAACCAACTCCAGCGCCTGACACAACCGAAAAACCTGAAGATACTCAAAAGCAAAATGACCCACCACAGCTAGAATCGCAGCCAAGTAATTTGCCTACATCTCCTCCAGACTCAAAAGAGCAACTATTAAATGTACCTGAGATAAATTACTCCCAAAGGCTAGAGAGGCTAATACAGCTGCTGCCATCGCCAAAACTATCACCTGAGTCTGATAGCGATCGCGAATTGGGGTTGCGTGTGCGGTTACTACCCTTAGAACAGCAGCCACCCCCACCAACAGAACAACCCGTAGTTAAGTTTAAACCCATAGGCTCTCTACAAGGTCGTGTAGGCTACTTCCAGACAAATAACATTTTTTCCTCAAATCATAGTCCAATAGAAGATGGTTTCATTATTTCTGGACTGACGTTAGCCTCTACATATTTCCCTTTAGGATCTAAGACTTATTTAAACGGCTCAATTGATGGTAATCTCATTCGTTATCTAAATCAGTCACAATACCATTACAACCAAGTAAGATTCAATCTCAGTATTTACCAGCAGCTATCCCAGCGAATGTACGGAGAAATCAGTTGGAGCGATCAACAGTTATTTTATGCCAATAACAGCGATCGCCTGGATAGCTTCAAAGCAGGCGATCGCTTTTTAAATGAGAATTCCCTCGAACTGTCTTTAGGACGGCGAGATCCTTTAACCTCAAGATTAACGCTAGATAGCTTCTACGAATTGAGTCTAAATTTTGCTGACCCCCTAAGTCGTAATCGGATCATCAATTCCTTTTGGGTATCTCTGAATTACTATTTGCAAAAGCCTCTCCAGGTTGGTATTGACTACCAGGCAAACTTCTCGGACTTTACACAGCGCGATCGAGAAGACCAATTTCATCGGATATTCGGACACTTAAATTACCAAATATCCGATACTATTAATATGAATGTGCAGGCTGGAGTAAGTTTAGGTAGTTCAACCGCCGATAACATTGATTTTGATGGCTGGTTCTTCAGTATTAATTACAATTTGCAATTAGGTCGGTTTTGAAATTTGTCCTTTGTCATTAGTCATTTGTCCTTTGTCAAAAAACAATAACTAATGACTAATAGACATCTCCGAAAAAGAATGTAGAGACGCAAAATTTCGCGTCTCTACAAGGGTTCTAAATAACGCATATTTAATTTCACCAGATGTCTAATGACTAATGACTAATCACTAATGACTATAAATAAGAAATCCAATCACTCCAGCTACCAGCATAAAGTTTCCCCTTGCTAATGCCAGCTAATTCTAAAGAAAGTAAATTCACACAAGCAGTAACGCCAGAACCACAATAGACTAAGATTTCCTCGGCTGTTTCTAGCTTTTCCCACCGAAGGCGTTGTTCCCCTTGAGGCAGTAGGTAGCCGGAAGAGTCTGTAACTTCTTGCCAGGGATAGTTGACTGCACCGGGAATATGACCAGCAATTTGATCAATTGGCTCTCGTTCACCTCGGTAGCGATCGCTTTCTCTTGAATCTACCAATACTACCTCGTGGCTGTCTTTCCGGCTTTTCACCACTGTAATATCTACCACCTTTTCTGTTTGTACTTGAGCTACAAACTTACCCATCTGGGGGTGAGGAATAACATCTGTAACAGGATTCCCAGCTTTTTGCCATCCAGCAAAACCTGCATCTAGTACTGCTACTTGCTCATGTCCTAGATAGCGCAACAGCCACCATAGACGAGATGCAAAGGCAAAGCGCGAATCATCATAAGCTACAACTAAAGTTTTTTGGTAATTTACCCCAATCGCTGCAAATTTGTTAGCTATATCATTAGGATTAGGTAAAGGATGTCTCCCGCCATGCTTACCCACTGGACTGGAAAGATCCTGATTCAAATCTAGGTAATATGACCCCTTTATATGACTTGTCTGGTACTGTTGTTGTCCTAGTTGTGGATCGGCTAGAGAAAAGCGACAATCCACAATAACGACTTGCGGATCTTCTAGATGTTCAAACAGCCAAGCTGGCGAAACAACAAATTGGTTATTGGGCATGGGACATGGGGCATTGGGCATTGGGTTAAGACAGTTCCTCTTTTCCGTTAGCGGGGCGTTTAGCCCGTTCTGAATAAAGAAGTCAAATTTACTACTCAGTACTCCTGAGGGGTATTAGTAATTATTTAGTTTTATTTATCAAATGTCAGACTTAGAGAATTTTACACCAAAGCTAACAGCAGATGGTTCTTTCACCTTTGTCTCTCAAGAGTTTGGTGAATCCTTTCACAGCCATTATGGAGCGCAGCAGGAGAGTTTTTTCAAGTTTGTACAACCTACTCAACTGGCTACAGCCGCTCAAAAACCAGTCTTGCGACTATTGGATGTTTGTTATGGTCTAGGATATAACACAACTGCTGCTTTGCAGACAATTAGGGCAGTGAATCCCAGTTGTTATATTGAAGTAATCGGCTTATAACTGAATCCATCTGTGCCATAAGCTGCGATCGCTAAGGATTTTATCAGAACTAGTTTGTAGTTAGATTAGGATGTCTACTTTAAGGGGCTGTGACGCTACGCGAACGCTATCGGTGACGTAACTACAACCTATAGGAATCCTATTTGAGTTTTGAACAAGCTCCGTACATCTGAAGAGTGGCAAAGTCAAA
>NZ_JAQYWQ010000045.1 GCF_029379315.1 Nostoc sp. S13 | reverse complement strand
GACATACAACGGGAAGAGTATCTCTATCTTATATTTAATTAAGTTGACCTACTTAGTAGATTCTTCAGGTTTCTGACCATAACTACTTAGAATCAGCACTGTAAATAACGTCAGTATCATGCTCCTTCTGACGATCGCAAAGCGATGGCTATGGTGGACTAAATAATCAGGTATTCAATCCACCATTGTTGAGTTTAGTTACAAATGAGAGCCGACGCAGTTAAACCTTGACTCGTCGTCGGAGTCAGCTTTACTCCTGCTCAACTTTTTCGATATCATCAGGTGTACCAGTGGCAGAAATTTTTGATGTGCCAGATTTACCTGCACCTGAGTTGCCGCCAGAAGCGCCAGCACCCCCTGAGTGTTTAGGATCGGTGTTGCCTTGTTCTTCTTGAAGCTGTTCAAGGCGGTTTTTTTCTTGAGCTTTATCTTTTTGGTCAGCCATATCTTATCTACACTTTTCACGTAGCGATCGCTCTTAACTCTATCATTTTCCTTATTCAAGCGACACCAGAGGCAAATGCTTTTTATTGAGGCTTCTGGACTGCGTTGCTGGCAATAGCTCACTCCCTTTAAGACTAGCTTGTTGATTTTTGGGTTATAATTACCCAAATGCCTTTGCACACATCGTAGTGCCTGAAAATTTACGTGCTGGCAGACGTGATTTTAACAAAATGAGTGGGGCGATGAGCAACAGCGAAAGCTGGCTTGAAATAAGGAAGTTTATTTAAGCCTAATCTAACTCCCGTCGTCCTTCCAATGCCCTTGCCAGGGTTACTTCGTCGGCGTACTCCAAATCACCACCTACAGGCAAACCAAAGGCAATCCGCGTCACCTTGGTAAATGGTTTCAGTAGCTGACCGATATATAGTGTTGTTGTCTCCCCTTCTACACTCGGACTAATTGCCAGAATAACTTCTTGAGGTTTTTGCTGATTCACCCGGCGCTGCAAAGCCACTATAGTCAACTGTTCTGGCCCAATTCCATCAATTGGCGAAATCACCCCACCCAAAACGTGATATTTACCTTTGTACTCGCGCGTTTTTTCCAGCGCAATCACATCGCGGGGATCTGCTACAACACAGATAGTGCTGTTGTCACGGTTGGAATTGCGACAGATTTCACAAACTGGTTCAGCAGATAAGTGAAAGCAAACAGAACACAAGCCGATCTGTTTTTTTGCCTCAATTAAAGCCTGTGCTAAAGCCTCTACTTCAGCTTCTGGGCGCTTCAAAATATGCAAAGCCAGTCGCTGGGCAGATTTAGGGCCAACTCCCGGCAAGCGTTGCAATTGTTCAATTAACCGTGCTAAGGGACGTGCGTAAACCGTTGTCTTGTCTCCAGTGCGTTCTTACCATAACTATGATGACATTCTTACAGTATTTTGGATTGGTCATTTCATTTAGCAAAGGTAAAACGGACTACGTATACCTGAAGCATAATGATTAAACCAATTCGCAATTCGCAATTACGTTTTGTGACGGGGATTTTAATTAGGCGTTCAATTCCTGCTGCCACAAGAGGCAGGGGAATTAAACTGAACATACTTTGTTAAGTCAAAGGTGATTTTTTTTAGTGATGAATTGCGTCTAGAGATACAATTCATCGGGTTTTATCAACCAGGGGGCCAGTTCAACTGCCGTCCTCCCAAAATATGCACATGTAAGTGATGGACTGTTTGACCACCGTCATCACCAGTGTTGATGACAACTCGATAACCATTTTTCAGTCCCGCTTCTTCTGCAAGACGTTTGGCGGTTAACAAAAGATGCCCCAATAGAGCGTGATCCTCAGATTCAGCATCAGCTAGTGTAGGAATGGTTTTTTTGGGAATGAGGAGGATATGAACGGGCGCTTGGGGGTGGATGTCTTTGAATGCCAAGACCAAATTATCCTCATAAATAATATCAGCCGGAATTTCCCGACGAATGATTTTGCTGAAAATCGTTTCTGTAGTTTCACTCATGCCAATATACCTACTCATCTGCTACGAGAATCGTAAATTGTTTTGAAAAAATATAAGCAGTCTTGTAGGGTGTGTTAGACGAGAGTACAGCATCATTCCAAGATTTTAGTACGTTTGCGATCGCTAACACAACGCCCTTCGGCTTCACCAGTCGCCTACAGAAGGAAACCTTCTTGCAGCGCTGGTTCACCAGTTGCTGCAACGTAGGGAACCAAAGCAACGTACTGGCTCCCCTACGTGGATTTCAAGAATCAAATCGGAGTCCTATAGAGATTTTAAAGGTTTATTGTAGTAACTTGATCATCCACGCAACAAAATACTCCTTCCTGTGATAAAGTTTTCCATAGATAAGATTCCTCCCACCTCAGCATAGAAATAATAATTACAATCTTTCACTCAACGAGAGGTGGAATTTTCATGCTGAGAAAGTTGTATATCTTGTGTACCAGTGCTTTGGAGATTTAGATGAAACAGTCAAAATACTATTTTGTTGTTTTTATTATTATCATAATTAGCATCTTTCTGCGTTTCTGTTTGTTGCAAAATCAAAGTCTTTGGTTTGATGAAGGCTGGAGTCTAGCCTTATCTGATGCTACAACCGTTCAAGAAAATCTCTTCAAAATTATAAATCGAGAAGCTGGTGACAAATACCAACCGCTTTATTATTTGGTGTTGTTCTATTGGCGTTCGGTTTTTGGAGATAGTGAATTTGCCATTAGATCGCTCTCAGCTTTGCTAGGAGTCGGCTCAGTAATTGCCATATTCTTTACTAGCCTAGGTGTTTATGGAAAAAAACATGCTTTATGGTCGTCCATGATCGTAGCAGTTAGTTCTTTTTGCGTGTTCTATAGCCAAGATGCCAGACCTTACTCATTATTAATATTTATAGCTTCATTTCAGATATACTTCTTTAGTCATTCAATGAATGAAAATAAGAGTAATAAGATTATTTCACAAGTGCTTTTTGGGATATTTACTGCGATCGGAAGTTTTGGCAGTATTTTGACAATAATGTTTAGTTCAGCCCTTTGTTTCTCTCATGCTATCGTTTATAGAAACTTCAAAGAATGGCTCAAATGGTGGATACCGCCGGTAATTTTTTCTTCTCCAATGATTTGGTTTTACTTGTCTTCACCTGCGGCATCTGATCCAACAGCTACTACAGTGACTCGTAGTGGATTACCCATAATTCAAAACATTATGTTTGTAATCTACGGTATATTAGTCGGGACATCCTATGGGCCACCACTGGAACAATTACGTGATGATAAAAAGATAAAAATCTTACTTAGTTACTGGCCCCATTTCCTAATACTTATTACTGTCATTACTGTAATTGTTATCGCTTTATTAAGAAGTTTATTGAAACAGCAAAAGAGAAAAAGATATCAACGGGCTGATTACTTATTTACATCTCTTTTGGTAACATCATTTTTACTAAACTTTCTGTTTGCCCTGGCGACAAAAATTAATTGGCTACCGCGCCACTCTTTTTATCTATGTATACCAGTTGCCATTCTGATTCCATCAGCGTTTTTACATAATTACCAGCGTCAGAATAAACTTGATATAGTGGCTCAAGTTGCCAAGTTAGCGACTGTTTTTTTGGTAATTATGAATGTTTATTCAAATTTTCAATACTATTCAAATCCAGCCTATGCAAAAGATGACTACCGCTCAGCTGTTCACTACATTTTACAACATCGAGATAAATCGGCAAAATCTGTATTGCTCTTTGGACAGCCTAGATTATTCCAATATTACGGAGATTCATCGACTATATATGCACCAGAATATGTTCTCGAAACAGTGAATGGTAAAAATAAGGCAGAAAAAGTTAGTACAATAACTAAAAATGCAGATACAGTTTTTGTGATAGTTAATCGCGAATTTCTTTGGAAACTCAAAGATGTTTTTAAAACAGAAATGAGTAATTTATATAACTTGGAAGATGAGACTAATTGGTCTTATATGAAAATATATCGATTTACCAGGAAGAAATAGAAGAAAACACGATGATTTTAAAAGGTATTTATGATCTAATACAAAAATAACAAATAGCGTTCCCAATTAGGAACGCTATATTTTGGTAAATTCTGTTAAGATAATATGAATTTAAATTGAAAATTGCTAGTTGCTAAAATCAGGCATGGAGATTTGCTTGTTCCTGCAACCAAGAATCTACAGGTTGTCCATCTTTGCGGCGTAATTCAATTTCCACCACCATTACTTCTTTTGAACCAGGAGGCGCGGGTTTTTTATGGAAAATAATGTCATAATCCTCTGGATTGTGTTTGCGTTCTTTCAACCATTCCTGTACCTTGGTTGTAGCAAAAAATGATTGCCCTTGCTCAAACATTCGGGTAATCTGCAATTGCAGTGTATAAGGATTTAAGCGACCCATTTTCTACCGCCTTTGTGAAGTTAATTTTAGGACAAGTAATCTACTTACCCTAGATAATCTAATGTTAGTGCGAAGTACCCACACCTGACACTTCGCGTATAGGTGCAAATTCCAGTTTCAACGCCCTGCTATTTGTAGGAACAAAGTCTGAACTTAGTTCGGCGGATGGTGTAAACGGATATTTGAAAAGTATTGTTGGTAACAGCAAAATCTCCCAAACCTAAGCACCCTACTTCTCATGAGGGAAGCAGGGTGGTTTCAAAGCCTCTCGGACTGTGGGGGAGCCAGTGCGTTGCGTATTTTCCCACGCCACTCCCCACAACGGAGGGAACCTCCGCAAGGGGGTGGCTAAGAGTTCTAGCAACTGGCGTGAGAGGAATGAAAGCGGGGTTTCGCATTCCACCACTGAAGTTTTACGCAGACTAAGGGACAATACAACCGATTAGTTAAGAATTCTTCGGCATTTCTGACTGCCTATACAACATTTGACTACTTAATTCTGTTATAGATTGGAGAGAGGCACGCCGCTTCAAAAACTGACCAACAGACTGAGATGGTTGTTATGAAGAGCAAAAATCAAGCTGTTTTCGCTTTAATTGTAAAAAGTGCTATTGTCTTTTTACCCTTACTGTTATCCGTTGGAATTGCCAGTGGACAATCTGCACCATCACCCTCCCCAGCACTAACTCCTGCTCCAGTCTTATCGAATCAGGAACGGGAAGAATTAGCACGACTACGAGCCGAAAAGCGAATTCAACAGCAAGTCCAATCTGATTTTAATAGCGCTTTTAGCCGTACAACTATCTTACTCAATGTCTGGCTAGTTATATTAAGTCTATTTCCAGTCGCGATCATTGCTTTATTTTGGCTCCTGCGACGGTTAGTAATTCGTGAAATTGTTGATAAAGCAATGCAACAACTACAGGGACTGGAAAAATTACAAAATCAGCTAACCACCGTTAGGCAAGAGGCTGAAAATGTTATTCAAGAGGCTAAAAAAATCAATTATGAATTAGAACAGGAAACGACTGCTTTACAACAAAAAATTAAAAATGAACAAGAAAATGTCTCTATCCTTACATCTGAGCTATATTTAGCTAAAACACAGGTATTAAGTAGATTAGAAACTGAACTCAAAAAATCTCAAGTAAACATAAAAACTTTAGAGTCAAAATTTGCTTCGGGGCTATCTAAGTTAGAGTTTGATGCTCAACAACAAAAAGATATAGCGCTAGAAAATCTAGAAAAATTAGCATCTGTGATGGCAGAGGAACTGTCTAATTTAAAGCTAGGTATCCAACAACAAGAAGAACTAGCCGTTGCTAATTTAGAAGTATCAAGGTCTGAGTTTATATCCCAACTTTCTGGATGGCAATCTGATGCCCAAAAGCAAAAAAATATAGCTGTTGAAAGTTTCACAAATTTGCAGTCAGAATTTGCTGATCAATTATCAGAATTACAGGTAGATGCTCAGGAGCAAAAAAATAAAATTGTTGAAAGTTTAACAGCATTGCAGTTAGAGTTTGGTGAAAAATTATCGGAATTCCAAGTAGATGCTAAAAACTCCAAAGAGTTAATCATTGAGAATTTAGAAAAATCGGGTTCTGAGTTTACTTCGCAGTTCTCAGAATTACAATGGAATGCTCAACAACAAAAGATGATCATTTTGCAGAACTTAGAAAGATTAGAAACGGAGTTTGTTTCTCAACTCTCTGAGTTACAATTGGATGCTCAAGAAAGAAAGGATCTCATCCTTCAAGAACTAACTGAAATTACACCTGAATCCATCCCAAAGGTGGTTAATTCTGATGTTGAGGAAGAAATACAGCAAGAGCTACAACAACCGGAATTCACTGCTGATGAGTATGTAAAACAGGGAGATGGGCTGTTTTCTGAAAGGCGTTATGAAGATGCGATCGCAGCTTACAACCAAGCGGTAAAAATTCAACCTGATGAACCTGTGGCTTGGTTAAAACGAGGTCTAACTCTCGGAAGGTTGAAACGCTACAAAGATGCGATCGCATCCTATGACAGAGCGATTGTGATTCAACCAGATTATCATCAAGCTTGGTGCGATCGCGGCGTTGCTTTTGGTAACTTACAACAGCATCAGCAAGCCTTTGCCTCATTTGACAAAGCTACACAAATCAAGCCTGATGATGCAGTTGCTTGGTTGAATTGCGGTCTTTCCCTAGTAGCATTGGAACAATACGAACAAGCAATGGCAGCCTTGGAAAAAGCGCGGGAATTCCAACCCAATTCTCCCAAAATCTGGGATAAACACGGTTATACTTTGGTAAGATTGGGACGCGATGATGAAGCGATCGCTAGTTTTAACAAAGCGTTAGAAATTAATTCAGATTATGCCAGTGCCTATTACAACAAAGCAGCCTGTTACGCACTGCAAAAACAAGTTGAACTATCTTTGCTAACTCTACAACAAGCAATCGAACTTAATCCCAGGTATAAAGAAGACGCAGCATCTGACCTAGATTTTGATGAGATTGCCGATGATCAACGTTTTAAGGAGTTAGTTGCAGAGTAAAAACCTAAAAACATTAATTTCTCCCCCATTCGCCACGGGAGCATCCTAAATTTTGAAATTTGCTATTATCCTGCCTGAAGATAGGAATAAGAGAATGAGGAAACGAACCGCATTCGCGCAGCGTCTGGCAGAGAAGAACGCAAAGAGCGCGAAGGTAAGAGAGTGGTAAAGGGTTTTTGCATCAGTCCCGTAAATTTTTGAAAAATTGGGATGTTTCCCTCCCTACTCCCCAGTACAGACGCGATTAATCGCGTCTGTCCCACTCCCCACTCCCCACACTTGGATTCTGTTCACCAGACATCGCCTTGAGTTTACATGTAAAAGACTCAGAGCGATCGCTTTTTTCTGGAGTAAATTGCCCGATTGGGGCATGAATAGCAGCAGGTGGAAGCAGTTTTGCCCGTTTATGATGCAATGGTGATGGAGAGGGGGGTAGACTTTCTTGTGAAGTTTGCCTTTGGCTGACAGCAGATGGCTGAAGGGTTGCCGAAGAGGCAAATTTCCCAGAAAGCGGAGACTTGAAGACCGTTTGATGATCTCTATCTTCCTGCTTCCCCTCTTCCTCACTCAAAGATGTCTTTGGTTCGGAACTTTTCAATTGTAGAGTTGCAGTATTGCTTTGTTGATAGCCGTTGTGAATCTTAGCTGGTGGTAATTGAGGACTCGTCACTTTCTCTACAGTTGGGTTTTTCTGGGCTGGCGGTAGGGCTGGTGCAGCCAATGAGGTTAACCTTTGGGGAAATTTACTACAAATCATCCGTTCAAATTCCATGTTGAAATGATATGCAGCCTGATCCCGGCGCTGCCAAAATACTAAGATTTGCTGCACGGAAATCGCTTTATAACGACCTTGATATAGTGCCTCAATCACTGCCAGGTGTAGCCAATTAAGAGGATATTGCGTTTGCCAACGCTCAACTAGCTCATTGGCACTATACCCACTGAGATCGAAACTATAGTTAATTAATAAGGCGATCGCTAAGTTGGCAGAGGTGTCTGGAAGTGTTGTTAACATGGGGCTATTAGCTCTAGGCAATAGGTCTAAAATTTGTCACCCATCGCATATTAGCCTAGCGTGCTTTTAACTACATGGTTTTTTTGCACGAGTTATCAAGCCGATAGGCAGTGTTCCCTATTTTACTTGTCAACTTCTAGAATGCAACCCTACATAGACTGATTTAATCGCACATGTTCGTCCAATGGCAACTAATACCTGATAAACCATCGCTGCAACTTCGACGCGTGTTGCCGAACGTGAAGGTGCAAGCACTTTCTTCTCTGGATAGTTTGACAACTATTTTAACTAATTTGCCTTATATCCCGCCGCTATAGTCACTACTGCGATTTAGCGACGGGAGATGTCACACATTCTCATCCAGGATTGTTCCTTCTATATTGGCTCCCTCCAAATTTGCTCCGCTCAAATTTGTCTGGTTCAAATCTGCTTGAGTGAGATTTGCCTGGGATAAGTCGGCTACAGTTAAGTCTGCACCACTCAAATCGGCTCCATCTAGATTCGCCGCTATCAAGCTTGCTTCCTGCAAATCCGCCTCACTCAAGTTAGTGTCAATCAGTTTAGCAACCGTCAAATCAGCCTGACTCAAATTAGCTCCTTCCATTGCTGCTCCATCCAAGATGGCTCCATCCAAAATAGCTCGGCTTAAGTTGCTACCACTGAGATTAGCATTGCTCAAATCTGCTCCATTTAAGTCTGCCTCAATCAAACTGGCGTGGGCTAAATTAGCATGACTTAGATTAGCTCCATCTAAAATTGCTCTATCTAAAATTGCGCCACTGAGATTGGCTTCTCTTAAGTTTGCCTCGCTCAAGTTGACACCAGTAAAGTCTCTGACACCTGCGGCATAGTTTTTCAGGAGTTGATCTGCTTTCATATCTGTCGCTGCGTTAAGGAACGTTTAATTTCAGGCTATCCAGACAGGCAGTAAATCCCCAGCACGCGCCACGGAGGATTGCTGTGGTGAATGAAAACTAGAGTGAATATCGAATTACGTTTATCTAGGTTAGCTGTTCTCAACTACTGGCGCTACTACCTAGAGTTGTGAATTACTTTCATCCTTGAGAGGGATGTTGAGGGAATTAAAAACTTCAGCATTAGTGCAAAGCGATCGCTATACTCAATTGTGGTGTTCGTCTGGTAGAGGTTATGGCAAAACCAATTCGTATTCTTTTGCAGACTACAATTCCTACGACTGAAAATGACTGGAGCATTTTTCGTTTCTCGATGTTACAAGATTACTTAGCATCGATTCAAGACGAAGCCGGAAACTCCTTATTTGAAGTTACGGGACGCGATTACGAATCAGATGCAGTCGGTAGTGACCCAGTTTTAAGTAGTCTCGACAAATCAGATTTTGATGAACTTTGGCTATTTGGCTTAGAAGTGGATAAGGGTTTAACCGAAAAAGACATTGCCGGAATTAATGCTTTTCGGCAACGCGGCGGCGGTATTTTGACAACACGCGATCATCAGGATATGGGCTGTTCGATGTCTGGTTTAATTGACATTGGTGATGTCCACTATTTCAATACCAAAAATCCCGATCCCGATGAATCTCGCTGGAGCCGAGATGACTCATACACAACTTATATCTCCTGGCCCAACTATCATTCTGGAGCTAACGGCGATTATCAAAAAATTACGATTGTTGAACCGATTCACGAGCTTTTAAAAAATCCCAATTCCCCTTCGGGAAGTATCGAATTTTTCCCAACGCATCCCCACGAAGGCGGTATTGGCGTGCCTTTGGGCAATACAAACGCGCGGGTAATTGCCCTTGGTAAAAGTTTAGTTACAGGTCGTAACTTCAATTTGCTTGTAGCGATCGAGCATCATCAAGATAAACAGGGGAATATACTAGGACGAGCAGTAGCTAACTCCAGCTTTCATCATTTAGTCGATTACAACTGGGATATTAACAAAGGCTGTCCCACTTTTGTAGATGAATCACCAGGAGATGGCATGAAAAAACAGCCACGCGCCTTAGAAGATATCAAAACCTATGTGCGTAACGTCGCTTTCTGGCTAGCAAATTGATTTTTTTTTACTAATTGCAACTCGCAGATCCCCGACTTCGTAAAAGTTGTCGGGGATCTTGTTTCTCAAGAATGATTCAGGATTGCTATAGCGGCGGGTAGTTTACATTTCCCCACCAACTACTACATCTCGAATTCGCAGACTAGGGCCACCACAACCCACTGACAAGCCGTTTTGCCCCCCCTTACCACAACCGCCCGATTCATCCCAGTAAAAATCATCACCAAGTGCCTCAATATCCGCTAAAGTTTGGAATACATTTCCCGAAAGCGTTACATCCCGCACAGGTTCAGCAATTTTGCCGTTCCTAATCATCCACGCTTCCCCAGCACTGAAGGTGAACATTTCCCCATTCGTCATCCCACCCAACCAATTACGGGCATAAACGCCTTCTTTGATATCGGTGAATAAGTCTTTGACTGGTGTTTTACCCCGTTCAATCCAAGTATTTGTCATCCGCACAATTGGAGTAAAGTGATAGTTGAGACAGCGTGCGTTCCCCGTAGGCGATTCCTCCAATTTGCCAGCAGTTTCACGAGAATGTAAACGTCCAACTAAAACTCCATCTTTAATTAGTTGAGTAGTAGTAGCAGGCGTCCCTTCGTCGTCGTAAAAATAGCTGCCGCGATGTCCCTCTGGGGCGGCACCATCAAAAATTTGGAGTTCTTCTGGGCCAAACCGCCGTCCAATGGTCATGACTTCCAGCAGATCGGGGTTTTCGTAAGCCATATCGGCCTCAGAAAGATGTCCGAAGGCTTCGTGAACAAATAAACCCGTGAGAATAGGATCAATGACTACGGTGTAGATATTGCCTTTCGCCGATGGGAGAGATAAAGCTGCGATCGCTCTTTGGGCTGCACTTTTGACCTGTTCATCCAAATCAGTTAAATCTTCGTAACCTTTGCGAGAGCCAGTAGTTTCCCGTCCGGTTTGTACAGTTTCGCCATTTCTGGCGGTGGCGGCAAAGCGCATTTCCATATCTACCCAAGATTGCTCGATCAAAGTGCCTTCTGAGGTAGCGATGATCACTTTTTGGGCGCTGTCACCATAACGCACCGAGGTAGTAGTAATCCGACGATCAACACTTTTGAGCAATTCAGTATAGCGATCGCACAATTGTTTTTTCTTCCAGAGGGGGATTTTTCGGGGGTCAGTGCCTTTTAGGGGGAGAATGCACACTGCTTGCACCGGGTCAATGGGTGCAAGTAAAGTTTCTTCATCACCAACCATCCGCGCAGCAGCAATCGCTTCTTCAATCCGATCCTTAATTGTCGCCAGCTGGTTAAAGCAGCTCAACCCCCATCCACCTTTATAACAAGCGCGAATATGTCCACCAATGGAGATGCCTTCACTGAGGGTTTCTACCTTGTCGCCACGCAACAAGATATCAGTCCCTTCTGCCTCTTCAAGGCGAATCATCAGATAATCTACACGCTTTGAATAGCGGGCGATCAGGTCAGAAAGTAAATTTTGGGCGTCAGCAAATGTAGTCGGCATTTCCAGGTAATAACAATGACGAACTGCATTTATTTTGCAATTATTTGGGGAATTTATGCTACTTAATGACGGAGTTGCCCATGAATCGCTGATTTAGAAGATGGGGAGTAAGAATTTTAGATTTTAGATTTTAGATTTTAGATTTTAGATTTTGGATTAAAGAATTAAATTTAATCCAAAAGACGCTTTCTACGAGACGCGCAAGGGAGGCGGACTCGCTCTTTGTGGCGCTATCGTCAATCCCTTCTCCCAACGCGAGACGCTACGCGAACGGCTTGGTGCAGTCGCTCATGGGGCAATACGCTTGGGTTAAGGCTAAAACTCTTTGTCAAAGTCAATTTTTTTAACGAACCGCAAAGGAGAGGCAGCGCGGTCTTGGGGGTCTCCCCCATGAGCGACTGCCGTCGCAAAGGAAGAGAAGGAAGAGAAGCAAGAAATGCTTAACTGAACTGTATTGGCTCATGGGGAGCCACTGCGTTGCGGGGTTCCGCCGACTTGAAGCACTGGCTCCCCTGTTCCCGCGCTGCTTCACCAAAATCTAAAATTGAATTGCCCAATGCCCAATGCCCAATGCCCAATGCCCAATGCCCAATGCCCAATGCCCAATACCCAATACCCAATATTGCGCGTAGCGCTCTGACTGTTAGTACTTGCTTTTTTACGGTGGGTAAGAACTGCAATGATGTGCTAAGGTAGTTAGGTGAGAATAAAATTCGGTTACAGTGTTTGTTTTTAGTATTGACAGGCTTTTTCCTTTTGGTCTTAACAAGCTTGTCTCCGAAATCTAAATCTCTACACACCTATGATTTTGGAGATAATGCATGTCAATTTATGTAGGTAATCTATCCTACGAGGTCACACAAGAAGACCTCACTTCTGTTTTTGCCGAACATGGTTCTGTAAAACGGGTTCAGTTACCTACTGACCGTGAAACAGGACGTCCACGCGGCTTTGCTTTTGTAGAGATGGGTACAGAAGCCGAAGAAACAGCTGCCATTGAAGCTCTTGATGGTGCTGAGTGGATGGGACGTGATCTCAAAGTCAATAAGGCTAAACCGAAGGAAGATAGAGGTGGTTCCTTTGGTGGAGGAGACCGTCGCGGCAACAGTGGTGGTGGTGGTGGATACTCTCGAGGACGCTACTAAGCTTTAAGATAAAAAATTCAGTTTTAACGTCTTAAGGGCAGAATCATTATCTGCCCTTTTTGCACTTCGGTATACTGGATGGCCTAAAATTGCCCAGTGCCAATTAAGTAGGAGATGAAAATGACCCAAGTATTTGTGGGCGAAAATGAAGGAATTGAGTCAGCCTTACGTCGGTTTAAGAGGGAAGTTTCCAAAGCAGGTATTTTTCCAGACATGAGAAAGCATCGTCACTTTGAAACGCCTTTGGAAAAACACAAGCGCAAAGAAGTAGCAAGGCACAAGCAACGCAAGAGGAATTTCCGTCGCAATTGAGAACAAGCGATACCTACGGTAAGCGACGCGATCGCACTCTCTCATTAGATTCTTAGCCGTAAAAGAGGCGATCGCTCTACTCCAAAAGAGAATCTAAAGGGTAGGTTTTGGCAAAGGCATTACTAATTATGGGATGGGCAATGTAAATAACGGTGTGTCCCCCCAACTAACAAAAAATTTGTTATCGTTACTTCCAGGGTGGCGATCGCTATACGCCCTCGAAAAAATTACGTGTGCAAAGTCGAAATAAATACTTTTGCTTTCACTAGGAAACTTGGTATTGAATTATCAAGGTTCTGTTATTAATCGGCGCAAGCATAACATATTACTGTTGACTTTTCAAGTTGGCACTAATTTACTAGGACGCAACTTCGACCACTTACCGGTTTCCCGCTTAAAGCTTAGACAGCCAACAACATCTCATTCCATTTCAATTACATCCTCTTTAGTCCGAATGTTGACATTGATCGAAGGTTCATTCGGATCAAAATTTGGAAATTTAGCTCACCAACTTCTTTAATAAGTCGGTGAGTTCGACATAGGATTGCCTGCCATACGTTGAGTTTACCAATTTGACAAGACTCTAATTTTGTTAACTTGACACCAATGGGAACATGCCCACCCCACAAGAGATACTACGATCATTCTCTTTCCCGGAACCCTGGATATTCATGCTGATCTTTAATCTTCTGGGGTACGAAGCCTGGGATATCAGTAGTGTCAATTGCGAAGACAAAGAACTTGTTTGGGTTGTCGATACCTGCTGGATGGTAAGCATCCGACGTTATGGCACCAACGAAGTCATTATCATTGGTAATGAAGAGCGTATGCTTAATCGTGTGGTTGATAAGCACATCTGGCCCAAAAGCCAAACCTTCAAGCTTGGCAGGTATGTCCTCTGCTTTGATCCCATTCTGAGTTAGCGTAGCTACTACATCGAGGAACAGGGTCTTGCTAACTGCCTTACCAACAAGGTTGTTTTCACCACTGATATTGCTTACTTCTTGAGCATTCTTCAGATTGATACGGTATATCTTCTTGAAGGCAGCCTGAGAGCCATCGCCCAACCCCTTGCCATCTCGTTCGTCTACTAGGAATTCGCGATCGTTGATGGACAAAATCTCACTTACTGTGGGGTATTTTGGTTTAGCTGCGGTGCCGATATTATCTAGCTGATAGGCGTATTCCTGGGTGGCACCTGTTGCAATGTCGATCTTAACAATTCTGGTGTAAGCGCCATTAGTACCGCCGTCCTGGAGCAACGGACTCTGCAAGATGCCGACTAGGGTCTTGCCATTAGGGGTAATCGCGAGACCTTCCATACCCTTGTTCGCAACACGTCCAGACGTGTTACTGCTAATTTCTGTATTACCAACAGGATTTAGGTTTTTGACTGCGAACTTGCTGTTGAGCGTAAAAACCTTGATGCGCTTACCTGTCTCGCGGTTGAATTGGTAGACATAGGGGCCATATTCATCAGAGATAAAGATGGACTCACCATCATTGGATACACGCACACCCTCAGGATCGAAGCGGGCATCATTGGGATAGGTCGATATCTGGGTGGGGTCGAAGTTGTCTGAGCGTCCAGTGAAATAGTAGGTATTCTTGGTATTCAGGGTAGGGACACCGCTAGGCACTCCCAGTCCCACCCCAGTACCGTAGTAGAGAGGCTTCTTGCTCGATAAGAGGGTTGTGTCAATTAGAGTAGGAGTAACAGTAAAGGGCAACGCCGAACCAAGCTGGCTTGGTACGAGTTTCAGACTGATGGTTTGGAAGCGGTTGATATAGGATGTTGTGTCATCCACAGCGCTATTGTATGCCTTGGCATTCGGGCCCCGATCTGGGATGGCGATGAAGGTGTTACGGCCAGCGTAGGCTAATCCTGACCCAAAACCACCGAGGAGGTTTCCTGGAACACCGCTTTCGAGCTGAGGGGAGGTTTTGCTGGAGAGATCGCTGATGTTACCACTCAGGCTGCCAATTGCGACCAGCTTAACCTCTGCGTTAGCGGCGGGGGCAGCAAAAAATGACGCTAACAAGAACAGAATCAGATTTCTCTTGAGCATATCAGTATTCCTACTAGAGATAATATTTACTGAGGGATATTGTATTTTTTTTACTTTGTCATTATCTATGCCTAATGATTAAGCTATCTTTAAGTAAAGATTAATTAAAATTAAATGCAGGAATGGCTAATGCTCACCAGTATTAGATGGGGCTGTGGACGGGGCAGAAGAAGGCAAACGAGAGTACCAAATGTCGGGGCAATTCATGAATTGCCCCTACGGTAAATCAAGGCTTTCACTGCCTTTTTGCATAAGTCCTGCTTTATAGTTACTTACAAAAATATTTACAACTAGTGCTGTTTGGTGCAGTAGTCACCTTTACAGGAGTTTTCATGTATTTGAACCACGTTTGTTGTAGGGAAGATTGCTCATAGGTGTCAACTTAAGCTAAACCTCCTTTCCAGCTAGAGGCTGGAAATGCAAATCAAAAGCGGCTCTGCCGCAAGTCAAGAGAGAGGCTCTGCCTCTCATTAGGCATTCCCAGTCACAGACTGGGAACGAGAAATGCCTGTTTCCATCCCCGTGAGGGGAAGTGATTGAAGAAACCAGACAACTCTAGGGCTGTCTATTGGGCTACTTTGACAGGGTTTCCATCCCCGTGAGGGGAAGTGATTGAAGAAACCCCACCCTTGTATAACCCTTGCTGTGACTGGTTTTGAAGGGTCATTTTCGAGGGGGTCTAATTTATTTGTCAATAAGCCTAAATTATTGACAAAAATGTAACTGCACATACCCTCAAACGCTTACACAGCAGCTTGTCGAGGGGGTCAAGGAAAGAATTAGGGTTTGAGCGATCGCTATACCCCCTCGAAAAAATTACGTGTGCAAAGTCAAAATAAATACTTTTGCTTTCACTAGGAAACTTGGAAATCAATTGTCAAGGTTCTGTTATTAATGGGCATGATGCTGACATACTACTGTTGACTTGTCAAGTCGGCACTAATTCACCAGGACGCAATTTCGACCACTTACCCGTTTCCCGCTTAAAGCTCAGACAACCAACAACATCCCATTCCATTTCAATTTCATCCTCTTTAGTCCGAATGTTGACATTGATCGAAGGTTCATTCGGATCAAAATTTGGTGTTTCGGTCAAGTGAGGCTGTTGGTGCTGCCCTTCTACGGCATGATAGGTAAAACAGCTGTCTACATAGTGGCAGTTCACACAAATACACATAATAGAACCAACTCCAGACGCCTTTATTGTTAATCTAGCTTAAGCCCAACTGTTATTCATGAGTTGCTGGGTTGATTTTTATTACAATGCACGAATCAGTTCTTTCTACCCTAGCTGCCGAAAATTGGCCTTTTAGCTTGGAATGGCTGCCACAACCGGCTTACATCGTGGGTGGTGCTGTACGAGATGCGATCCTTGGCAGAACTCGCGAATATCTGGATCTAGATTTTGTTATACCATCTAAGGCGGTAAAGGTCGCCAGAGCGATCGCTCATCATTACAAAGCTGGTTTTGTGTTACTCGATGCCAAACGACAAATTGCTCGTGTGGTTTTTCCCCACGCCACAGCTGATTTTGCCCAACAGGAAGGAAATAGTTTAGAAGTTGACTTGCATAGACGGGATTTTACAGTAAATGCGATCGCCTATAATCCCCATACACAAGAAATTATCGATCCTCTGCAAGGTTGTATAGACTTACAACAGGGCATTTTGCGAATGGTATCACCCGCGAACCTAGAAGATGACCCTTTGCGGTTAATGCGAGGTTATCGCCAAGCTGCCCAACTAGGTTTTACTATTGAGCCAGTTACCCAAGCCGCAATTCGTTCTTTGGCATCAAATATCAGCAAAGTTGCAGCTGAACGAGTTAGGGTAGAAATTGGCTATTTACTAGCAAATTCTCAGGGTACTCCTTGGATCACAAGTGCTTGGGAAGATGGTTTAATTGCCCCTTTCTTCAAAAACGCCACCCGTGAAAGCTTGATCAAACTCGCAGCAGTTGACAATGCAGCTGCCTTACTCACCCAAAATTGGCAACAATTAGGCGCACAACTGCAAAAATATGTCCGCGATACTATCAAAACCACTTGGTTAGGTATTGCCAAACTTGCTTGTCTTGTCAACCCAGATCCCGAATTAGCAGAAATAGAGCTACACGAACTAACTTATAGTCGTGCCGAAATCCGGGGTGTAACCACTGCTCTGAAACTATTACCGCAGCTTCAAGTAGTCGATATGTCCTTGCGAGAACAATACTTTTTGTTCCATGACGCAGATATGGTGTTTCCCGCTACGGTAGTGTTAGCTGTGGCACTTAATAATTTGGTAGAGGCGATGTCTGGTGACAAGCCACTACACACAGCAGTTGCTATAACAGAGGAAACCAAAGCAAGGGGCTGCCTAGTCTGGGCATCTTTGATCAACCGCTACCTGAACCCTGATGATCTGGTCGCTCATCCCACTGCACTAGTGAGCGGGAAAGAGTTGATTATAGCATTAGATATTCCAGCTTCGCCAATTATCGGCCAACTGTTGACAGAAATTGCTGTAGCACAAGTTGAGGGCAAAGTCTCAACACCAATAGAGGCGATCGCATTTGCACGTCAGCTACTTAAGACCTGATGCCATGCCTGCGGGGGGCTACGCCTACGCAATTTTTATTGTATATGAAGTTAGTGTATAAATGTGATCTATTTCCTCTGAATTTGTCTATTAAAAATTCCCAAATTTGAGGAGTAAAGTTGTTAATCAACTATTCGTGCAGTATTGGGTTAATTACTGTATTGATTATCATTTACTCATGGGTCAATACTGCTCGGTTAAGGTGCATAGTTATGAGATATCCTCCTTTTAAAGGGGGAAAATAAGCCATTCTTAGTCCCCCTTTCTCAACTAGGGCTGTTTCATTCGATCTCTTAGAGATTTTGTCAAAAGCATAGGCGAGAAATTTAGAGAGGTTAGTAATCGCAAAATTACCATCTCAACGAGTCAATTTCAGCGCGATCGCGATCAGAATTATCCAGTGAGATTTTTTAATCACCTGATTTTTTGGGCTTAGACGTTTGTAAGTCAGTGCCTTTGAGGGGATGAAACAGCCCTCCTTTCTAAAGGGCGTTGGGGGATCAAGTCTTAAACGACCAGTATTGGCTCATAGGTAATCAGCTTATTTTATAATGTTTTTATGACCTATTAGTCACTAGGGATCTGTCAAATACCGATAGTCAGTTTTTATTTTAAAGTTTGGCATCCTCATGGCCAAACATTTATGACTCTAGATGTCGAGGGTGATATTAGTAGTATTACTGAATACAAGAAATCACACAGTAAATTCATCATAATTAGCAATTAATCACCGCAAATTTAAAGATGACTTTAAAAATGATTTAATCGATATATTTTGTGAGAAAGTTAATACAAAGGTATATTCACTGATCTCAAATTCATGGATTCTTTATCTATTAATTCCTTACTGGAAGAGTTGAAAAACCCGGATGCCACAATCCGCGACAAGGCAACTAGAAAAATCTGGCGGATCTGGTTTCAGCAAAAGGGAATCTATGGGCTGGAAATAATTGATCGCAGTCAAAAGTTATTGGATGCAGGTGAAATTACCCAAGCAGAAACAGCGCTGACGGCACTAATCAATGACCAGCCAGATTTTGCCGAAGCCTGGAATCGCCGTGCTTTCCTCTATTACAGTGTTGGTGATTATCAAAAATCTTTGACAGATTGTCAGATGGTTGTGCAGATAAATCCAATACATTTTGGGGCGCTTCATGGTATGGGCTTGTGTTATGCGGCACTAGGAGAATATGGTGAAGCAATCCGAGCTTTTCAAGGAGCTCTAGAAATTCAGCCTTATTCGCTAGTTAATCAAAAGTTGATTCTAGAATGTACATTTAGATTCAGCTACAACACCAGATAAGCAATTCAAAATTCAGGCATTCAAAATTTAAAATGTTCGCGTAGCGTCTGGTAGAGAAGAAATGCTATCGGGTAAGTATCCTGATAGTTGGCTAGATGCGAATTCAAGCAAAGACAGTTAACACAAAGCATTATACTGTTTTATGAATCGGTCATCACTCTGATCAACAGCAATTTATCGCCTTAGTTGCCGCAATTTTATTCTATACAGTTCTATCTGGATTGGTAGTAGCATCATTGCTGCTTGTACTAACAGCAACCAACCGTCAAATAGCAGTTTTCGGTTGGATAAGGTTAGGTTTGGTACAAACTGGATAGCACAAACAGAACACGGCCGATTTTACCAGGCGATATCTACGACGGTCACTGAGCTTTGTCGTACCCCTACGGAGAAGCAAGCTACACGCAGCGTTTCGTAGAGAAGTGCGGGCTGCACCTACGCCACGGGCATCTACAAAGACTACGGTTTAGATGTCACTATCAAAATGGGTGGCCTCTAGGTTCTCAGTGGTACTTAATTGTTGATGGGGGTACGGTAGATTTCTTCATATGTTATGACATTAACTTTATCAAAAAAGTTATTTAAACCTGCAATTATTACTATTATTTGGAAATTAGCCACCGAAACAGAATTGGAAGCTATCTCTATCCGTCGCGATGGTCGCTATCGAGTTAGTTTCCGGTCTGGCGATAAAACCTTTGATCGTAGTTATGAAAGAATTTTATTGACATTGCCTTTTAGCACTTTGTGATTAGTGAAATTTAAAGTTAATTTACCAGCAATCAAACAGAAAGCGATACCTTCGGTGAGCTTCTCTACCAGACGCTCCGCGAACGCTAAAGCATAGCTAGGATATGGTACAAATGCGAAATTAATTACAGCCTATCGACAAAAATTGTGGCGCACTCAGTATAATTCAACAACAGTAACATTTACTGATACAGGATTTCAAAACACCTGGGAAGCGAATCGCTATCTCTGCTCAATAGCAACAGCCAATTAATACCTATCAACAACATCGCGATCGCAAAATTCCCAGGGCGCGATGTTTTTCTGACGACTTCACCAAAGATAAAATTTTTGACGGAATCAGTAAAATTTTACCATCAACAGGCGATCGCACTTCCTCTAATTAAAAAGAACAAACTTCTATATGGGTCGCCCGGGATTCGAACCCGGAACTAATCGGTTAAAAGCCGAGTACTCTACCGTTGAGTTAGCGACCCTTTCGCTGCATTTCGCAACTTTGCCATCATAGCATAGAAATCTGTAGATTTGTAAAGATATTTAGAAAAAATTAGCAGTCAACTTTACAGATGCTGTGCGGCTAGCTCCTGGTGCTAACACAGTCAGGTTATCACCAGTATTAAGAGAGTTACGGGTGGCACTCCACGGTTCTAGACAGTAGAATTCTTTGCCTTTGACTGTCCAAAATACTAGCCAGGTAGAGAAATCATCATAATCTAAAGTGAGTTTTAACTTACGGCTGTGATCTATCGCAGTGGCCGATTGACTCCTTAGCTGTCCAAAGGCAAAATCAATTTCATCACGGCTAAAGTCAAAATTGCCATCAAAAGAGTGAATTTGCTTAGTTTGATTGTCTTGATACTGCTTAGAGGGAATTTCAAGCTCTAGCTGAGTTTTATCACCACACAGAAAGTAGGGATGGAAACCAGCTGAAAAGGGCATTGGTGTGGATGACAAGTTTTTATACTGCTGGTGGACTTCTAGGGTATTTCCTTGAAGTTTGTATGTAAAAGCCAGCTGAAAATCAAAAGGATAAACAGCCTTGGTTTGCTCATTGCTATTAAGAACGACAGTGAGACTAGCTTTATCTTCAGTTTTTTGTTCTGTTGCTGACCACGGCAATTCACGGGCAAAACCGTGTTGTTTGAGAGTATATTGTTGCCCGTTGTGAGTGTAAGTATTATCTGGTAGATTGCCACAAATAGGAAACAAGATTGGATTCCCACCTCTGACACTCAAATCAGGATGAGTAAAGCGTTCAGTGTCTAGGTAGAAAATTTCTTGCCCTTGAATGCGCCAACGGGTGATGATACCACCGCGTTCGGGTACGACTTCCAACTGAGAACCCGCGGCTTCGTCAGAAAGAATGTAGGTCTTGTACTGTTGCTGTTGAACTGCAATGGTAAACACAAATTTTAGTCCTGGGTATAGGGATAGTTAGGAGTTAGCAGTTGTGAGTTAGGAGTTAACAATTCATAACTCCTAACTCCTAACTCTGTTACTCGTCTTCTGCAAACACGAAACGATATAACTCGCTGGGGTCTGGTTCGGGGCTGCTTTCGGCGAATTTAACAGCTTCGTCGATTACATCCTGAATTTTACGATCAATTGCTTTAATCTCTTGCTCATCCGCCAGGTTTTCCTCCAACAAATAAGCTGCCAACTTCTTAATTGGGTCACGAGCGAACCAAAATTCTTTCTCAGCTTTGCTTCGCATTTCATCTGGGTCAGCCAAAGAGTGACCCCGGAAGCGGTAGGTAAGTGCCTCAATTAATGTTGGGCCTTCACCTGCACGGGCACGGGCTACAGCTTCTTGGGCCACGGCTCGTACTGCTAGTACATCCATGCCATCTACTTCCACGCCCACCATATTAAATACACTGGCTTTTTTATAAATCTCTGGCTGGGAAGTCGCTCGCTCGTGAGACATACCAATAGCCCACTTATTATTTTCGACCACAAACAGAATTGGCAGTTTCCATAGGGCTGCCATATTTAGTGTCTCGAAAAACTGACCGTTGTTAGCTGCACCGTCGCCAAAAAAGCAAGCTGTTACTTGGTCTGCACTTTCATCTCCCAGCACTTCGCGGCGGTATTTGCTTTGAAAAGCCGCTCCAGCTGCCACAGGAATTCCCTCAGCCACAAAAGCATAGCCACCCAGCAACCGATGTTCGGCAGAAAACATGTGCATCGAACCACCGCGCCCTTTGCTGCAACCTGTGGCCTTGCCAAATAATTCTGCCATTACCTCTTTTGCTGGTACACCCGCACTCAGAGCATGAACGTGGTCGCGGTAAGTACTACAAACGTAATCTTCACCCGGTCGCATTGACTGCACAACACCACTGCAAACGGCTTCTTGACCGTTGTACAAATGGACAAAACCAAACATTTTGCCCCTATAGTACATTTCAGCGCACTTGTCTTCAAACAAGCGCCCTAACACCATGTCCTCATACAACCGTAACCCTTCTTCCTTAGTAATGTGCGTAGTAGCAGGATTAAATGTGGGTAAAGTACGCTCTTGAACCATTATTTTTGAGTATCCCTGTTGTACAACTTAAAGTTATGGTCTTAAATAAATTGCTCTGATAACACCTCAGCTTTTAACAGGCTAGCGTTTGTAAGACTCAACAATCAAACTTTATTTATGCACCAAAAAAGGGTCTTAGGGAATAGCTAAATTTTTCATTTTTGATTTTTAACTTTTCAGCCCATACCCCGTGAGGATTTGACTCTAACGGCAACATCTGCCGTTTTGGGTTTTTCTCTCTCACCGAAACAGTTCTGTTAGCGGATAGCTGTTGTTTAGTACATGCTGAGTAAAAACTAAAATTAACTAGGCTTAGGCATCAAATCAGTTCCGAGTAGTGGTGCTGAGTGGAAAAATTCATAAGTATTACTTCTTACTCAGGACTCAGAGACTCAGCATTCCTAAATATTCCCCTTCATAGATTAGCAATCAACATGGACTACTTTCTGCATATCCATTAACAATTTAAAAAAAAGATGAAAAAGTCTTTATACCCAAATCGGTTATTGTAATTAAAGGTTAAGTATGATAGAATTTGCTTCTCCTGTTATCAGGGTCAATCCCCCAATAGTGGTATTTTTGTTACCGTCTACTGGGAAAGTCCTGAAAAAATCAATCACCAATAGATTCTTGCAACCACAAAATTATTTTTGCCGTTACTAAAAGCGGTGATTGTGGTTTATGGTATCGAAAGCTGATAATAGTCGTGTTAAACAAAAATACTAAGAATTAAGACAAAAAAGTAAGACTTTCTAGGCGAAAGCAAAAAATTAGTACTAAAATGTGACTCAAAATTTCGGAAAGGTACAAAACAAGTTGTTGCGATATACACTTGTAGAGTAAATTCTACGCGACATTATTATGGCACGGTTTTACAGGCCTGGAAAGCTCTAGGTGAATTATGTTGATCATGGTGCAGGGGAAGTAGGCTGTGCGAATTCCGCTAGATTACTACCGAATTTTAGGACTACCGTTAGCGGCAAGTGATGAACAATTGCGCCAGGCATATAGCGATCGCATTGTACAATTGCCACGACGTGAGTATTCTCAGGCTGCAATTTCTTCTCGTAAACAACTCATAGAAGAAGCTTACGTGGTTTTATCAGATCCAAAACAACGCAGTACCTACGATCAGCTTTATCTTGCCCACGCCTATGATCCTGATAACCTTGCTGCTGCCGCAGTAGCACTGGAAAATCGCACAGAAAGCACCAAAAGGGGTACTGACACGCAGAGTCTGGGCATCGAAATTACCCAAGACGAATTAGTTGGCGCTTTATTAATTTTGCAAGAGTTGGGGGAATACGAACTTGTACTAAAACTAGGTCGTCCGTATTTAGTAAATAAAAATACTACTACAAGTGCAAGAAAAGGCAATAATTTAGTAGACGAAGAAATCCACGAAAGTGCTGAACATCCAAATGTTGTTCTCACTGTAGCCCTTGCTTGTCTAGAATTAGGTCGCGAACAGTGGCAGCAAGGTAACTATGAAAATGCCGCCATATCCCTAGAAACTGGTCAAGAACTGCTAGCCCGCGAAGGGTTGTTCTCCAGTGTTCAGGCAGAAATTCAGGCGGATCTTTACAAATTACGACCATATCGAATTTTGGAGTTGCTGGCACTACCTCAAGAAAAGACTGCCGAACGACACCAAGGCTTGGAATTATTACAAAACCTCTTAGAAGATCGTGGTGGGATTGATGGCACGAGTAATGATGACTCTGGTTTAAATATAGATGACTTTCTGCGATTTATCCAGCAGTTACGCAACCACTTAACAGTCGCAGAGCAGCACAAGTTATTTGAAGCCCAAAGCAAACGTCCTTCTGCTGTTGCCACTTACTTAGCTGTTTATGCCTTGATAGCACGAGGATTTGCTCAACGGCAACCGGCTTTAATTCGTCAAGCAAGGCAAATGCTGATCCGTCTGGGCAAGCGCCAAGATGTACATTTAGAGCAGTCGTTATGTGCGTTACTCTTGGGACAAACTCAAGAAGCAACTCGTGTTTTAGAACTTAGTCAGGAGTACGAAGCTTTAGCTTTTATTCGAGAAAAATCTCAAGACTCTCCAGATTTGTTACCGGGGCTGTGTCTATATGCAGAACAGTGGTTACAACACGAAGTATTTCCACATTTTCGAGATTTAGCAAACCAGCAAGCTTTCCTAAAAGATTATTTTGCTAACCAACAGGTGCAAGCTTATTTAGAAGCACTGCCAACGGATGCAGAAACAACTAATGAATGGGCTGTAATTAACCCCCAGCATTTTCCCCAGCCGCAGACAAATAATCCCCGTTTCCAGAATAATTCAACTAAGACTTCCGGGCAATTTAATTACAGCAGAACACCTGATCTAGATTTGCCTGAAACACCAACAAAAGAAACACCCGAATATTCAAACTTATTATCACCCATGTGGAATTCATCGGGGAGTGTAAAATCAGAAGTTCCTAGTGCTGAACGGATGAGCAGAGGCACCAATCACCATTTGAACGGTTCAGCTAAGACTGCTGCACCCGGTCATAACCAAAAGCGTAGGCAAAGAAAACCTACTCCATCTGCTAGCCGAGAGCGTGTACCAGATAATCGTCCTCATTCTCGTCGTCCCCGGCGGCGGCGAACTTTTGCTAACACCATAGAAGGGAAAACACGGCTGGTATGGAGAGTGTTTATTTCTTTGGTGAGTATATTAGTTTTCTGGGTGTTAGTTACAACGACTTTTGGATGGTTAAAAAATTTGTTTTTCCCTACACCATCTGGGCGTGGTTTAGAGTTGTTTCTACAGATAAATCAACCACCAATATCTATTCCTGATCGAAACAGTAAATCACAATCATCAGATGGGCCTTTAACAGATATAACGGCAGAGGAAGTCATTCGGACTTGGCTATCTACCAAAGCCGCAGCTTTCGGGCCGAATCATGAGATTAATAATTTAGAGCAGATTTTAACTGGTTCAGCTTTGGCTCAATTGAGGCAGACTGTTGAAGAGGATAGGTCATACAACCGCTACCGCAAGTACGACCATAGCCTGAAGGTAGAATCTGTAGAGAAAATTGATTTATTTGCAGATCGTGCCGCAGTGGAAGCTACGGTTAAGGAAACGACGTACTTATATCAGAATGGTGAGTTTAAAAACTCTTCTAAGGATAATTTGCGAGTTCGGTATGATTTAATTCGACAACGAGGTAAATGGCGCATCCAAACTATATCTGTTGTCAATTAAATCAGATAAGTTTGAATTTTTAGGCGATGTTTACGATCAGCTCGCCTAGTACGAAGTGGGTGGTTCCAATCCCCCAAAAAGAGTGATTCTCATTAGGTTATTGCTGAGGGTGAAGATGGCGATGAGCAGCCAGTAAAGCAAGCCATCGCCCATCTGTTCTTGACCAAATAGCGATCGCCAGGGTTCGGGACTAGTGAGAGTTGAAATCAACCCAATTCCCAAAAATATTTCTCAGAGCAACCTGTTAATTTTCCAACTTTGGGGCAGCTTCAGGTCTTCCCTGTCTGACCAAAGCATTAAAAAGTTGAGTATGCAGATAAGGCTAATGGCAAATACTTTTGGTTGAGTCCAAATTTCACCTCGCATTGCACCGATTGGGTTGATGAGAATGATGCTGAGGGAAAATAGGATTGTGTAGAGGTAGTTCACAGTTATTTGTCAAAACGGATTTTCAGCGCTTTCACTATACCCCATGCGCTGAGTGCGAAGAGTCCGATTGCTGATGTGGATTCGGGGATGGATGTGGAGGGTTCAGAATCGCCATTATTATAGAAAGATTTCCAGGTTTTCATACGCTTTCAAATTTGTTGGCGCATGGCTTAATCCCATTGTCCTGAAAAAGAATGATGATTTGTTGTCAAATACAGATTTTTCAGAAATCTTTTTGCCCTTTGCTTCATCTCCCCAAGGCAAGAATATTAATATTCTCTTAAATATTACCCTATACAAAAATCGACAAAAGGTATAGTCACCTCTCCAGCCCAAGCTCTTGCTGAAGCTCTTTCTTCTGGTAGTAATATTGGTAGTAGACCAGTTTTTTTATACGAGATCTGAAGTTGGTGTTTACCATGATTTAGGTTGCGAAAATAAAAAAAACCGCCTGCCTCGTTATAAATTTTTAGTTGTAACTTGAAAAATCTTCGGGAAAGGAAGGTCTCAAAACTAAAAAATTTGCTTTCTCTAGATGCAACTGAATAATAAGGCTTTCCTTTAACTCTCAGTCGCAACATATCACAGTCAATTTCTATTAGATTTCCGTTAGAATAAATCAGAGTTGGAAGTGTGCAAACCTGTTACCATGACTTGACTATCTGGTGGTATCATTTCTGGAAACATCGAATAAACATAGGATGAAAAGTAAAAAAAACTTTGCGTATTATTAGTAATACGAATACCAAGCTGTACAGGAGTATAAACACCGCACTTCGCTTCTGGGATGGTCAATACCCTCTCTGATACCACAGTTTCAAACGTGACGTTATCTACTTCAATCGCATTAATTTCATTCGATTCAAAAGATGTCATGTTAGTTACCCTCTCTTTTTCAATGAGGCAAAACTATTCAGTGCTGTACTTCGGTGCTACACCTAATCAGAAAGCATTAAGATAAATTTATGATCTTTGTGAGGATGTGAACACCCAATATTTACTGAATTATTAAAACAGCCTCTACTGACTTAGAAGACGAAACTTTATGAAGTTAATCTAAAGTAACTGAGAATGAAAGAGTTTAATTAAAAAAATTTCAAGAGAAAGCGGAGCATTAACGATACATTTAGTTTGTTGCAGAAATATTGAAATGTATAAGGTTGTCTGGTTATCTTGGACGGTCTTCATAAAGATAGCCGCGACTACGCAAGATAAATAACTCAAACTAGCTTGTGGAAACGTTTATAGTGAGCCATTTATCCCTTTAATACAGCCAGCGTTATTCCCCAGAACTTTCTAACACCGCTAACAAACTCTTCAACATCAAATAAGCAGAAGTTCCTCCCGGATCTTGATGTCCAACACTCCTCTCGCCCAGATAACTAGCCCGTCCTTTTTTCGCCTGCATCGGTATAGTTTCTTGCAATCCCCTTTCGGCTGCTGCTACAGCCTGTTGCATAGCTTCCAGCGTTCCCTTACTTTCTCCTACAGCCTGCCCAAAAGCTGCTACGGACGGAGATAGCACATCCACCATTGTTTTGTCTCCTAGTTGCGCTTTGCCACGTTGCAGCACGCCGTCTAAGCCTGCTTGGAGTAGCTCTAACATATCTTGTGCTGTTAATTCTTGCTTATCTACTACTGCTGTACTGGCTCGTAAAAACCAGGTGCCATAAAGAGGGCCACTAGCACCGCCAATAGAAGAAATCAAGCTCATACTCACGGCTTTGAAAATGTTGCCGATGTCCTTGTCTGCAAAAGTTGGTAACTGAGTGCTTACCTTTTTGAAGCCACGATCCATATTGATCCCGTGGTCAGCATCTCCGATCGCAGCATCTAATTCTGTCAAATATGCTTTGTTCTGCTCTATCTCGATTGCATAAGCCTGCAACCATTGCAATATCTGCGCCTGAGTTACCATATTAATTCGTAATTAGTTAAATTCCCCAGCGCCAACTTGGCGTTTTTACTGGTGCATCCCATAGCCGGATCATCTCATCATCTAACTTCAGCAGGGTAATGGAGCAACCTTGCATTTCTAGAGATGTGATGTAAGGGCCTATCAAGTTTCGCACAATTTGCAATCCTTGCTGTTCGCAGATTTGGGCGAGTTTGCGGTAAACAATATACAGTTCCGAAACCGGAGTTCCACCCATACTATTGACAAATGCTAACAGGCGATCGCCTTTTGCAAATGGGAGATTTATGAGTTCTACGTCTACCCATTCTCCTTTGTCTTCATCCCACTCGCGCAGTGTGCGGCTGTATTCTGTATCCTCAATGAGCGATCGCGTCAAAATTTCGGTGATTTCGTCTACTGATTTGATCGCTGTGCGTTCTATTCCTGGCTCACCGTGGATACCGATACCTAATTCGATTTCGCGATCGCTCAATTCAAATGTTGGCGTTCCATTCGCGGGCACTGTACAGGATGTTAGAGCAATTCCCATACTCCGCCCATTCAGATTTACTCGGCGACATAAATTTGCTATTTGTGGCAAATCATACCCCACCTCTGCGGCTGCACCACAAATTTTTTCCGCCAGTATTGTTGTTCCTACACCCCGGCGTCCTTGGGTATAGAGACTATCTTTCACAGCCACATCGTCATCAATCAAAATATTTAGCACGCGAATGCCCTCACCACGAGCTAACTCCGTTGCCATCTCAAAGTTCATGACATCGCCACTGTAATTTTTGACGATATAAAGGATACCAGAACCGCCATCTACTTGCTTGGCTGCTTCTAGCATTTGGTCAGGAGTAGGTGAAGTGAAAACCTCCCCAGGACAAGCTGCATCAAGCATTCCTTTGCCCACGAAGCCAGCGTGCATTGGTTCATGTCCACTGCCACCACCAGAAATAATTGCTACTTTACCCTGTATAGGTGCATCGGCTCGATAGACAAAAGCGGGATCATAATTCAATTTAATTAAATCGGAATGAGCTACCGCCATACCTTCTAGACTTTCTCGCACAAAATCTTCCGGCTTGTTGATCAGCTTTTTCATAATCCGTGTCTAGTTAAAAGGGTGCTAAAATCCAGGTTATAGCGATGTCTACGACGGTGACTGAGCTTTGTTGTACCCCTACGGGGAAGCAAGCTACGCGCAGCGTCTCGTAGAGAAGTGCGGGCTACGCCTACGCTCGTTTGTATACAATACAGTCTGACCTCTCTCTAAATCTCTCTCCTTTTAGGAGACACTTTAAATTTTACCCTTTAGAGCGTCGGCAAGGGGATTAGGGAGTTAGGTTTTCGTGGGCTTTTCATATCATATGAAAAGTCAGTTATTTAATGTCAATTCAAAGATTCCATCAACTCAATACACTTGTGCATCTGCTGGCGCATGGTTTCCCGATCAGCATGAAACCTTCGCCCATGACCTGGTAGCACCCACTCAAAAGAGTAATTAGCCAAGTTCCGCATTGATTTAGTCTGTTCTGACCAAGAATACCAGCAGGCACTGTGGAATGCAACCAGTTGGTGTAAGTTTTCTGACCAAGCGAGATGGTCGCCAGAGAACAGGAACTTATTTTGATAAAGTAGAACAGTTTGTCCTTTGGTGTGACCAGGAACTGGGATAATTAATAAATCTGGAGTCAAGGCAAATGATTCTGAACCAGTTAGCTGTATTTCCACATTGCGAGTATCCGCAGTAATATCATCACTATGAAGGATGCGATCGCACTGAAAATGCTCGGCAAATTTTTGATGATCTGCTACATCATCCTTATGAGTTAGGTACATATAACGAATTGGCCCCAGTTCTTCTAAACGCTTGACTAAAGGCGGCGTAAACCGGGGAGAATCGACCAAAATGTTACCTTCTGGAAGTTGAATTAAATAGCTAGCAGCACCGTAAGATTTTTCAGAATGATAGCCGCAGTGATAAACATTTTCCGCTACTAATATGGGAAACTTTTGTTGGGCAACTTTGATATCTTTTGGTTTCTCAACTGTGCCAATAGAACTAGTAGGACAAGCTAAAAGTGCTTCAAGCGCTGCTAATCTTTCTACCTCATTCGTTGGTTGATGATAAACTACCGACTGTTCATCAACACGAGAAAACACTTCAGGAGTCATCCAGCGACAGGTATCACAATCAATACAGGTACTATCTACATAAAAATCGCCGTTGACATTTTGGGAGCGACGCTGATTTAAATGAGCCATATATAATCCTTTTGCTTCCAGCCGCTTACTGGGGAGCGATAACCTCTATATCACTACGCTAGCAAAAGTAACTTGAGACTGTAGCCGCCACTAGAAGTAAATCTGCTCAAAAATATAAAGACTCGTGAAACCCAGTCAGCAGAAAATGGGAAAACTTAATAGACACCATCTGCTTATTCCCAAATATGCTTTACTGTTGCAATACCAGTTGTTCAAACCCCTTTAATCCTGATGACAATAAGTTTTGTATTAAGTGTGGACAAACACTCACACCATTACTCAGAAACCGTTTTATCGAAAGCCTCCAGGAACAGTATGATTTATTAAGTCAGAAGTTGAGCCGCCTACGGTTAGATTTAGTGATAGAATCCGGTGCTGTCGTAAAGTTTCAGTTAGAAAAGCAGATTGAAAATGCTGAAGCTGAAAGAACACAACTTACTCAACAGACTTATCCGGAAATGAGAACTTTATTTGGCTGAAACCTAGCTCTGGAGAGGGTTTTAGAGGTTCCTGTTTTATATAAGCTAAAAAGCCAGCTATGTAAGGGTTTCAGCTATTTTGAGGTTTATTTGTGGATAAGTCTAACGGATCGAGCAACTAGAAAACAGCCTCTAATAAAAATAGTAATATCTCAATAGTTGGGTATAAAAACTCACAGATGTTCTCAGTTCGGCATTTACAACAACAACGGGAAGAACTTCAACAACACTACGATACGTTTAGCGAGAAGATAAGGTTGTTGAGGAATCAACACGCCATAGAAGCGGGGGCTTCAGTAGCTTTTCAGCTAGACAAGGAGATTAAGCGGGTTGAGGTAGAGCGCGATCGCCTCCTGAAACAGATTCTGATTATTGAGAGGTCTTGCGAGAGTGAGCGAATACACAGTGAACTGTTTCGCCTCAACTACATAGCACAGGTACAGTTGTTCCGAGAATTTATTACAGAAAAACGTATAGGAGCTTTCTTAGTTCATGGTTCGCCAGAATATGGTCAAATCTGGTTACTGAAGCGTTTGTTACAGAAAATTCCTGAAAGTACAGTGACTCCCCCAATCCCATTTCATCTCTCACGCCGGGCACTTAGAACTGATATTGCAGCCTTATGGAGAGAGTTGGGTCGTCGGATTGGAGTACAAGATTTTTCATCCCATGAGGAGATTGCCAGGAATGTAGTTGCTCAATTGAAAAATCAACATATCATCTTAGTCTTTCACGATCTCGAATGTATCGATGAAACCTATCTGCACGAATTAATCTGTGATTTTTGGTTGCCCTTGGTAAACTCAACCCCACAGACAATTTGCTCAAGCAACGAATTTTTTCTACTGATGTTTTTGCTTGACCAAGATGGTTGTGTCAACACTTGGAATCTTGGGTTTGCAGATCAACTCGATCTGGTATGGAAACCTCATATTCCCATTAGGCTACCGATGATTGACCCTTTATCTGAGGAAGTCTTGGTTAACTGGATGGAAAATGCAATTGATGTTCTACCAATCCAGATGACTAAAAAAATTAACTATACAGTTCAGGTGATTCTAGAGAAGAGTGAAGGCATTCCAGAGCGTGTGTTTGCTGAAATTTTTGGTTTGTGTGGCTGTAACTGGCAGGAGGAAGAAACTCGGTGGTTAGAACTTTAGACGGAAAGCGGCTGAAATATATAGGTAAGGTTCAACCCCAGCCGGGAGAGCAAGACCCGGAGACGGGGCAAATCTTGTATCCCTACCTGCCTAGTGAGAAATTAGTAGAGGCTGTAAATTTAGCGATCGCTCTCGAACGTCCCTTACTCTTGAAGGGAGAACCAGGATGCGGCAAGACAAAATTAGCTCGTGCAGTGGCTTATGAGTTGGGTTTACCTTATGAACCTTGGTACATCAAATCTACCAGTCGAGCGCGGGATGGTCTTTACACCTATGATGCCGTTGGCAGGTTGCGAGATGCCCAACTTGCTGCCTCTAAAATAGATGAAGAAGCCGCAGTGCAAGCTAAAAATGCGGATGCTTACGTAGAGTGGGGCCCGTTAGGACGTGCCTTTCGCAATGAACAGCAGACTGTGGTTTTAATTGATGAAATAGATAAAGCTGATATTGACTTTCCTAACGACCTGCTGTTAGAGCTTGATGAGCAAAGGTTTGAAGTCACAGAAGTAAAACAAAACAGTCCGCTTAAGAAAATTCAGGCGAAAGTAACACCAATTGTTTTTATCACTAGTAATGATGAGAAAGACTTGCCTGATGCTTTCTTACGTCGTTGTTTATTTCACTATGTCAAATTCCCTGAACGTCAGCAATTAATCGATATTGTTAAGACTCGGTTTACAGTTTCGCCTTTGGAATTAGTGGACACAATTATTGATCGCTTTTTGGAACTGCGCGAAGAGATGCGGCGAGACAAGGGCGAAGCAGGCAAAAAGGTCACTACCAGCGAACTGATGGATTGGGTGCGGATTCTTAGTTATCATCAAGATGATCAAATTCTCAGCAAGTTAAAAACAGAACTTCTGTATCCTGGGGTGTTGCTGAAGAGTTGGGATGATTACCGCCGCTATGGTGAACAGATGCGATCGCAGCCAGAAGCATGAAGATAGAAGCTCTCCATGAAGAACTACCACTGCTTGAGCTTTTTACACAACTGCGCGAGGCAGGTTTGCCATTGGGTATCAATGAATACCGCCTTGTTCTGACAGCTTTACAGGAAGGCTTTGGCACGACTGACCAAGAGGCGTTAGCAGAACTGTGCCGTACCTTGTGGGTAAAATCCCAGGATGAAGAACATGTGTTTAACTATCACTTTCAGCAGGTAATAACAGAATCTCATCCTGTAAAGCCTTTCGTTAGGAAAGAAGAAGAGAAGACGTCTTCCAGAATGCAAGAAGCGGTAGAAAGTCAGGGTAATTATTCACCTGATTTGCTCAACACAACACCCACCACTGTACCCGTTTCATCGGAATTGATGGAAGTACAGGATGAGATGCAAGTGGCTGAAGCAGTACAGATTACTACTCAAAACAATGAGGAAATTACTGTTAATCGCTTTACTGAAACCGATGAGTATTTTCCAGTGACGCGGCGGCAGATGAAACAAAGCTGGCGGCATTTACGCCGAATGGTACGCCAAGGTTTGCCCACAGAGTTAGACATAGAGGCAACTATTGAGCAAGTGGTACAGCAGGGAGTTTTGCTAGAGCCTGTACTGATGCCCAGTCGGGTGAATAGAACTGAACTGCTGTTGCTGATTGACCACAAGGGGTCGATGGTTCCCTTTCACGCACTATCCCAGCGATTAGCCCAGACAGCATTACGAGGCGGACGCTTAGGAAAAGCTAGTATTTACTACTTTCACAATTGCCCAACTAAGTATCTTTACCATGACCAGACGCGCCAAAAAGTCGAACCTGTTACAGATTTTCTAGCTCAGTTGCGCCCAGAGCGTTCTGCTGTATTAATTTTTAGTGATGGGGGAGCAGCACGGGGCGGTTTTAGTTTGGAACGGCTAGAATTAACCCAAAAATTTTTAGACGAATTGAAACAGCGATCGCGTTATATCGCATGGCTGAATCCAATGGCAACAGAGCGCTGGTTTGGCACAACCGCAGGAGAAATTGCGCGTTTAGTGCCGATGTTTGAAGTTAGCCGACAGGGTTTTGATGGTGCGATCGATGTGCTGCGGGGTCGGGGGATCAATGCACAATCAAGATACTGGCTGTAATAAATCTAACTGGGAGTATTTCAAGGGTAGAGAGTATGAAGCCAAAAGTTGCTAGTCGTCGAATTGAGTCTTTTGGTCAACGCTTTGGAGAAGCGCACCTCTATCTAGCTTACCATGCTGCTTTTCCGTTAGCCCTTACCCCAGATTTACTTTATCGGCTGTGGGCAAATTTTCAAGGAGATATTCAGAAGCAAGAGTTGAAAATACCCTGGTTGGCTGTGGCTGATTTACTACTTTCTAGCCTTTGTGATGAGGTAGGTCATGAACTCTATGAAATGGATACAGCAGTACGAAATGTCCTGTTGAGAGAATTAAAAGAAAATCCCCGTTTTGGCGAAAAGCGGATTAATGAATTATCTGATTTTTTACTCACCTATGTGCGGCAGCAAATAGAGAGCCACGATCCTGATATTCGTGATTTTGCTCAGGCACAGATGTGGACGGCATTAGCGTATACACGACCGAGTGAGGCAGCGCGTGAATTAGCATTAATTCTTTCAAAGTTGAAATTGGAGGAAAAAGCAGAGTGGGTTCGCATGGCATCAATTATAGATACCTTTGCAGAGCCACTAGTAGAATTCCAACCTCTACTAATTTATGCTCGTGGTATGACAAACTTTGTCCGTGGTAATCAAGATGTTGCAACAATTGAATTTAGTAAATTATCTAAACAAGGATACCAAGTAAAAGTTGCTGATGTGACCTTGAGTGTTCCCCTAAAAAATCCTGCCTTATATATTTCATCTGAATTGCCTGCGGCTACCGCATCTGGTACTAAGAACTGGGCGATCGTGATCGGAATTAACCAGTATGATTATATGCTACCGCTAAATTATGCCAAGCGGGATGCACAGTTAATGCAGGAGTTTCTGGGCAATGAAGCAGGATTTGAACGGATTTTCTTATTCTCTGATGACTCCCCTGATATTAATGGAAAATCGACTCGTACAACTCGCACTAACTTGCTGCGAGTCTTGCGGCAGTTATTTGAGAATCCCTTTATGGGAGCAGGGGATAATTTCTGGTTTTTCTTCAGTGGTCATGGGACAAGATATGCTGACCGTGATTATCTCATGCCCTGTGATGGCGATCCAGAGGATATTGAAAACACGGCAATTGCTATTAACTTTGTCGCTGAACGCCTGCGTCGCTGTGGTGCTGATAACATTGTCTTGATTGTGGATGCTTCTCGCAATGAAGACAAAAAAACAGGTGAAAGAATTGGGCGACAAACCGCCCAAGAAGCACGTCAACAAGAAATTATTAGCATTTTTTCTTCTACTCCCCAGGAGTATTCTTATGAAATTGATGCTTTACAACAAGGTGCTTTTACCAGGGCATTACTAGAAGGGTTAGGAATTCAAGGTAAATGCGCTACTGTTGAACGATTGGATCAATATCTCAAGTTTCGCGTGCCTGAACTGGTTCGCCAGTATAAAAATACAAGGCAAACGCCTTATGTTATTGCTGAACCTGTGAATAAATACCACCTAATACTTATGCCACGATATGCAACTCTAGCGGATATTGCCACGTTGAAAAATGATGCTTACCAAGCAGAAGTAAACAGGAATTTAGATTTAGCAGAGCAATTATGGATTCGGGTATTAGCTGCGGCTTCAGGGCAAGATATGGAAGCGGTGAAAGGTTTACAAAGAATTGAACGGTTGCGGTAGACATTAACTTAGCTGCTCAAGACTCCATCTCCCCATTAGTAGCACCTCTACTCTAAATTAGTATATTAAACAAATATTTCAACACTTAACTCAATTTGTACTTCTGGTCAGAAAATGTCGGATTATAATAACTGTCATTAATAAAAATTTTAATTTTTTAAATCTCTGAAAATACGATCGCGCCTTTTTCTGAACGCGATCGCATTTTCATCCATACCTTAAGCAATTAGCTTGATCGCTGCACTAATCAAATGATGGGTAACGGGAAGGCTATCCACTACCATCCCCAGACACAACAGCATCATGTAGGAAATGGAATAAAGAAACAACTCTCTAGCGACAGCGCGATCCTCTGGATTTTGCAACAAACGCCAAGATTTGTAGATAAATAATCCTCCCAGACTTAGGGCGATCGCAGCATAAAGAATTCCACTTGCTCCCAAGGGATAAACCAATAACACCGTTGCAACTACGGTAAGCAGGGTATAGTACCAAATCTGCTTCACGGTTGCCGTAGTACCTTCAATCACAGGTAACATTGGTATCCCAACTTTTGCGTAGTCATCTTTAATCATCAGAGCTAACGCCCAGAAATGGGGCGGTGTCCATAAAAAGACGATCGCAAAAATCAGCCATGCTGACCAGCTTAATGTGCCTGTGACCGCAGCCCAACCCACTAAAGCCGGAATTGCCCCAGCCGCCCCACCAACAACGATATTCTGGGTGGTGTGGCGTTTCAGCCAGTGGGTATAAACCAAAATATAAAAGACGATACCAGAGAAAGCTAGCAGGGCGGCTAACAGGTTGGCAAATACTGCTAGGAGTGTAAAGGAAATCGTCGCCAGTGCGATCGCAAAAATTAGAGCATCGCGCGGCTGCACCTTACCGGAAGGCATCGGACGATGGCGCGTCCGCTCCATGTCATAATCAATATCCCGGTCATAGACACAGTTAATCGTCTGGGCGCTTGCAGCTGCCAAAGTGCCACCAGTGAGAGTTACTAGCAACAGTAATGGGTCTACTTCTCCCTTAGCAGCAATCCACATACTCCCAGCCGTAGTAATCAAAAGCAACGGAATAATCCGAGGCTTCGTTAGCTGGTAATAACTTTGAATTACCTGTAAAAATGTTTCGTGGTGGCGAGAGACATTAGTCTCAATCATTTTGGCTCTGGTTCCTTATTTTTCAACAACTTATATACAGCCCCCGCTCAAGCTGGCTCTTTCAGGCAAACGAAAACACAGATTTTCTGCACCTGCGTGGGTCGCAATACTCGCCGTTGGGGAGTGGGGAGTTAGGAATTAGGAATTCTCCCCCTGCTCCCTCCGCTCCCCTGCTCCCCCTGCTCCCCCTGCTCTCTCATCTCCCCTACTCCCCACTCCCTACTCAGTACTCACTGAGTCACGCAGTGCGAGAACTGTGAAAGCCACCAAAGTACCCAGCAAAGTAGCTCCTATAGCTTGGTGAGAGACGGTGAGAGGCTCGACTTGGAGATGTAATTTGAAAGTTGCGACTCCCAACAAGATTTGTAAGATCAACAACCCACCAGCCAAATTTGCCAGTCGCCGCAAAGCTGGATGTAGTGCTGGTGTCCGCCAACAGATAAATACCATTGCCAAAGTTGCCACTGTTGGCGGCACCAAACCAGCAATATGGCTGTACATGACAGTACAAAGTTGAGAACCGGCGAGGCATTGGTGTAGCGCCCAGCGAGAGCCTACCAAAGCACCTAGCAGACTTTGCAGGTAAACCAGAACAGCCGCAGTTAAACCTACCCAAGGCAACTTACCAACGGTTCCAGTCCCCTGATAGGGTGTGAGTGCCGTGCCGATAATCAAAAGGGTGGTAAAAAACAACAGCGCCGTTCCTAAGTGGGCGGTAACGATATCAAACCGCAACAGTTCGGTGACGGTGAGTCCCCCCAAAATGCCTTGGAAGACGATTAAAAACAGAGCGAATGTGGATGCCCAAGGTAGCCAAGAGGGTAAGAAACGACGATGCCACCAGGATAAACCGAAGAGTGCGATCGCGCTTACACCAATTAAAGCTGCATCCAATCTGTGAAACCACTCCAAGAACACCTGGAGATTCATTTGCTTGGCTGGCACAAGTTCGCCATAGCATAAGGGCCAGTCTGGGCAAGCAAGTCCAGCATTCATTACGCGGGTGGCACTGCCTATTGCCATCAAAATTAAGGTGGCTATGCAGATTTTCCACACCAAGCGCCGAATCATTTCCTTGGGCTTTTGCTGCTCAACTGCTGATGCATTTTGTTGTTGTAGGACAAATTCGCTCATGAATGATACCTTCTGCCCGCTCTTGGTGGATCTGTTAAAATTTTCAATTTTCTTTTAGCGTCCTATCTCCACCCTAGCGTATAGGCTAAAGGTTTATAGATTAGCACTCACTTATACTTTGAATCATTCCAGCAAGGTTTTGCCTGAAGCTTTAGGTATTTTTCAAGATGTGAAAAATTGATTAATGACAATTAATTTAAGCATCCTAAATTTTTCCTTAAATTTTTCTACTGATTTCCATCTACTTTTGGCAGTATGTGATAGTCACCTTGTAGTCAAAATTAGTAAAATATTCAAAAAAATTAATAAAATTTTTAGACCTTTGTCTCCCATGCCTTACAGCCTAGACTACCTTAGTAAGTGAGCAGCTTTAAGATAACGTAGTAAATTCAATTAAGTAAGCCGTGAAGATTCCAAGTTCAATCTGGACATTACTCATTGGCATCGTGCTAACGCTAGTCAGCTTTTGGTACGGTCAAAATCACGGTCTGTTGCCAACAGCAGCCACTGATGAAGCCGTCTTGGTTGATGGTCTGTTCAACGCGATGATGATCGTTTCTACAGGTATATTCCTGCTCGTAGAAGGTATTTTAATTTACTCTGCATTTAAATATCGCCGTCGTGCAGGTGATAATGAAGACGGCCCACCAGTTGAGGGCAATGTACCTCTAGAAATTCTCTGGACAGCGATCCCAGCAATTATCGTTCTTGGTATTTCTGTTTACAGCTTTGATGTGTACAACGAAATCGGTGGCTTTGATCCCCATGCTATCCATGAAGCACCGATGAATCAGGAGTCGATGAAAATGCCAGGGCATGGAACCGCACTCGCAGCAACTTTAAGCGATACTCCTCCCAGCAGCGAACCCAACCTCAATCAAGAAAAATCTGATGAGGCAATGCAAGACCCAGGTACAGCAAAAGTCCGCAATGCTGACCAAATTCCCCAACTGCGGAATGCCCCTGGTGTAGGTATTGTTGCTCCAACAATTGGGGGCAGTCCTGAAAAAGCAGGCAAACCACCAGAATTGCGAGTCAACGTCACAGGTCTACAATATGCCTGGATTTTCACCTATCCTGAAACTGGTATAACTACAGGTGAAATGCACGTCCCCATCGGGCGAGAAGTGCAAATCAATATGACAGCAAACGATGTCATTCACGCCTTCTGGGTGCCAGAGTTCCGCCTGAAACAAGATGCGATCCCTGGTAGACAAAGCGAGATTCGCTTCACACCCAAAAAAGCAGGCGATTATACTTTGATCTGTGCTGAACTTTGTGGCCCATATCACGGAGCAATGAGAGCACCAGTAGTTGTTGAGACAGAAGAAGCCTTTGACAAATGGGTGCAAGAACAGCTAGTTGCCAGCAAACAAACCCTAAATCAAGCCGTTGCTGTTAACCCTGCCGAACTATCCCCAAATGAATTTCTCGCTCCTTACACCAAGGACATGGGAATTCAGCCAGAAATCCTCCATCAAGTTCACCATTAGTCAATTGTTATTTAGTCAAATCCAATGACAAATAACTAATGACTAATGACTAATGACTAATGACTATGACCCAAGCTCAGTTGCAAGAAACTGCCAATATCCCCGCCCTTCTTGAGGAACCGGGGATCAGAAAATGGCAAGACTACTTTGGCTTCAACACCGACCATAAGGTGATTGGGATTCAATACCTAGTCACTACGTTCATTTTCTACTGCATTGGTGGCGTGATGGCTGACTTGGTTCGTACAGAACTGCGAACCCCAGAAGTCGATTTTGTCACCCCTGAAGTCTACAACAGCTTATTTACCCTGCACGCCACGATCATGATTTTCTTGTGGATCGTGCCAGCTGGTGCGGGTTTTGCTAACTTCTTGATCCCCTTGATGATTGGGGCAAAGGATATGGCATTTCCGCGCTTGAATGCTGTCGCCTTTTGGATGATTCCCCCTGCGGGTTTATTGTTGATCACTAGTTTAGTGGTAGGCGATGCACCGGATGCAGGTTGGACTTCCTACCCTCCCCTGAGCTTGGTAACAGGTCAAGTAGGTGAGGGAATTTGGATTATGAGCGTCCTCCTACTAGGTACGTCATCGATTCTAGGGGCAATCAATTTCCTCGTCACATTGCTCAAGATGCGTATCCCTGGTATGGGGGTTCACCAAATGCCGTTGTTCTGCTGGGCAATGTTTGCTACCTCGGCACTGACTTTGGTATCTACGCCAGTATTAGCAGCAGGTCTAATTCTGCTTTCCTTTGACTTAATTGCCGGGACAACATTTTTTAACCCGACTGGCGGTGGCGACCCAGTAGTATACCAGCATATGTTCTGGTTTTACTCCCACCCAGCCGTATATATCATGATTTTGCCCTTTTTTGGGGCAATTTCGGAAATTATCCCCGTGCATTCCCGCAAGCCGATTTTTGGCTATAAAGCGATCGCTTATTCCTCTCTCGCCATTAGCTTTCTGGGGCTAATTGTTTGGGCACACCACATGTTTACCAGTGGCATCCCCGGTTGGTTGCGGATGTTCTTTATGATCACCACCATGATCATTGCCGTGCCCACGGGAATTAAAATCTTCAGCTGGTTAGCAACCATGTGGGGTGGAAAAATCCAGCTTAACAGCGCCATGTTATTCGCCATCGGCTTTGTTGGCACCTTTGTGATTGGCGGGATCAGTGGCGTAATGTTGGCAGCAGTGCCTTTTGATATTCACGTTCACGACACCTATTTTGTAGTTGCACACTTGCACTATGTCCTGTTTGGTGGTAGTGTTCTCGGCATTTATGCAGCGATTTACCACTGGTTCCCGAAAATGACGGGACGAATGGTGAACGAATTTTGGGGTAAAGTTCACTTTGCCTTAACAATAGTTGGTCTCAACATGACCTTCTTACCCATGCACAAGCTGGGATTAATGGGTATGAACCGTCGTATCGCCCAATATGACCCCAAATTTACCTTTCTCAACGAAATCTGCACTTATGGCGCTTACATACTAGCAGTTTCGACATTCCCCTTCATCATCAATGCGATTTGGAGTTGGTTATACGGCCAGAAAGCTGGTAATAATCCCTGGAGGGCACTGACCTTAGAGTGGATGACAACCTCACCGCCAGCGATCGAGAATTTTGATCAAACTCCAGTACTGGCTACCGGCCCCTACGACTACGGTTTGGAAAACGCTAACGAAGGTGTACCTTTGTCTGATCCCAATCCAATCTTATCTGGTGGCCCAAACTCAGTGTTAAGAGCAGAACCCGACCCAGCAGTTGCTGCCAATCGCGAAGACCGCAAATAGAGTTATGAATTAGGAGTGAAGAGTTATGAGTTATGAATGGTTATGACTTGAATAAAGTTGTTAGTTCAAAATTTCTAACTTCTAACTCCTGTACAGACGCGATTAATCGCGTCTCTACTCCCCACTCCCCACTCCCCACTTATCAAAATTCATGCAAAGTCAAACTATTGACCCAGCTAAAACCGAACTGAATCATCACCACGCGGCGGAAGCGTCCGTCGGTCATCACGAAGAACATCCTGACCATCGTCTGTTTGGGCTAATTGTTTTCCTGATTGCTGAAGGGATGATTTTTATGGGGTTGTTCGGAGCCTACTTGGCTTTCCGTGCTACCTTACCTGCATGGCCCCCAGCAGGTACCCCAGAGTTAGAACTATTGTTACCCGGAGTCAACACCATCAATCTAATTTCTAGTAGTTTTGTCATGCACAATGCTGACACTGCGATCAAAAAGAACGATGCGCGGGGTGCGCGAATCTGGTTAGCAATTACTGCTGCGATGGGTGCTATTTTCTTGGTGGGTCAAGTATATGAATATACCCATTTAGAATTTGGTTTAACTACCAATTTATTTGCCAGTGCATTTTACGTTTTGACTGGTTTCCACGGATTGCACGTTACTATCGGCGTTTTGGCAATTGTTGCGGTGTTATGGCGATCGCGCGTTCCGGGTCACTATAGTAATGAAAAGCACTTTGGCATTGAAGCAGCCGAAATCTACTGGCACTTCGTTGACGTGATTTGGATTATTTTGTTCGGATTACTATATCTACTGTAAGTATTAATTATTAGTTGTTCATTCCACGCGAACAACTTAATCTGCCCCCAGTAGGGGGCTTTTTTAATTGACAGAATGCTGCCCTGAAGTCAGATTATTTTAATGTGACTTCGACGAACCTCTAAGAGCCTTGAACTAAAGTTCAAGGCTGTCTCTCTCGCCCGTCAGAGAGGGACAGTTTTTCGTAGTAAAACCCCTTAGTAGTCTTTTGATTCAGCTAATTCGACGGCTCATTCATATAGATAGTATCCATCTAATTCAGATTATTTTATCTATCGGCTGGCAGCAAAACTTAAATTAGGACAGTTTCTAGGAAATTAAATATTTGGGGAGTAATCTAAAGAGTTTTTTATTTCCTATAAAACATTTTTATCCTTTACCTAGCAAGAGTTATAGAAAATATATTAAAACAAGCGTAGACTATTCCCACTATTACTTTTGCTAAATGCAATTGAGTTATTGTAAGTGATATAGACGCGAATAAAAGGTGGGAAAAGTCGGAAAGGTGGGATGTTTTATAGAAGCTATTGAATAACTAGTTAATCTGCTGTAAATTGATATATTAGGGGCAGAGTAAATTAATAAATAAAGTTCGCAAATTTACGCGGATTTAATTGAAAAGCCATTAGAAGTTTGCCAGAATTTTAAGTAGATCAAGATAATCAAAGGTTACTGATTGATAACTAACACCTATTTGCCTCAAAAACCATCACTCGATATTTACCTCAAGCACTTACCTGTTATTTTTTAGTTTTGTCGAACTTACGTTGATATTACAACGCGATCGCGGTTAGTTAATGACTAAAATCTAGTAACAAAATTGTCGTGGACACTGTAAGAATATTTGTGCCTTTAAATTCCCCTCTTCAAGGTTTTGTCAGTAATCAGACCCAACAGTTAAAATAAATAAATATCGTGACTCCTAAATCTAAATGTTATTTTCTATCCACAATTATAAATACTGTGGACTAGTGTTAAATTTACTTAGGTGATATTATTGAACTATTACAGAAAGAAATTTTAGATTAAGATATCTATAAAGGTATTAAATGAACTAATCAAGCCGCTAACCATAAAACTGCTCCAAAGCAGAAGTCGCCTGAAAAGCCGAATGCCTCAAATATCAACAAATCTAGCGGCAGGTATTCATAACCTCACTTCAGCTCTGAATGGTCAGCAAATTAACAAGTAGTATACGCCATATGAGCCAGAACCGTCTAGTCAGAAAAACACTCCGAAGTCGCTTTGAGACTGTCAAACTGTTGCGAAGCGGAAGCTATGGTAATACTTACTTGTTAGCAGGTGTTACACGTAACATACATCAATCCTCTCTCGCCAGAAAAACACTTCGGAATCGCTTTGAAATTGTCAAACACTTAGGAAGTGGAGGATCTGGTGATACCTACTTAGCCATAGACCTGGATTTACCAGGACAACCCCATTGTGTCGTCAAACATTTCCACCCAAAAGATTCCAATCCTGCTGTTTTACCGATCGCTAAAAAGCTATTTGATCGGGAAGCGGAAGTTTTATACCAGCTAGGCAATGACCACGATCAAATTCCTAGACTGTTTGCCCATTTTAATGAAAATGGGGATTTTTATTTAGTTCAGGAATTTATTGACGGTCATGCCTTGACTCAAGAAATTCTACCAGGTCAACGTCTTAGTGAGAATGAAGTCTTAAATTTATTAAAAGAGATCCTGGAAGTACTAGCTTTCGTCCACCAACACAATATTATTCACCGGGATATTAAGCCTCAAAATTTAATGCGGCGGCACTCCGATCAGAAGATTGTGGTAATTGACTTTGGGAGTATTAAGAAAATTGGTGCTTTGGGAGCAGGCTTAACAATTGCTGTTGGGACTCCTGGCTATATGCCAAGTGAACAGGCTAAGGGAAAACCAAAACTTTGCAGCGATATCTATGCAGTAGGTATGATTGGCATTCAAGCTTTGACAGGTTTAATACCTGAGCAACTACAAGAAGATCCCAATACTGGAGAAGTTATCTGGCGCGATCAGGCACAGGTAAGTGACGCTGTTGCAAATGTTTTAAATACAATGGTTTGCGATCGCTTTAATCAGCGTTACCCATCTGCTACAGAAGCTTTGCAAGCGCTTAATTCTGTTCTAACGTTGTCACAGTCCTCAGAATCTGCTGGCATAAACCAAAACACTGATGATACCTATTTGCTAACTTATAGAAAATTTATTTTACTGCTGGGAATAGGGCTTGGTACTCTCACTAGTTTCATAGTAATAGTTTTAATCTATACATTTATTAATACAAGTACATCGCCTTCAAAGCAACCTACTCAATTAAATAATTTTAGAGAAAAATTGGTTGACCCACGGTTCACTAATGTTAATCTGAATAGCTTAGTAGCTAAATCAGCAGCTAACAGAGGAGTCTATAAAAGCAATTCTAGCATGGCCAAGACTATCAAAGAGCAAATTGAATATCACTAGATTAGAAAGAATTAATCATGCATTAGCAATCATAAAACTGTGTATTAACTGCTTCATTAAAAATTTACTTATAACTTAAATATATAAACATTATTAGAGGATAAATACCTAGAAATTCCTGTAATATAAACACAATAAACCACATTTAAAAATATGGACAATACCAATCAAAAAAAAGCTTTAATTAACGGTGAAATCGCCCTCTTTCTTAGAGGTTTGATTATTGGTAAAGTGCTGACACTTATGGTTATTGGCGGATTGCTTTGGTGGTTACTGAAGCCGAATTTATTGTCCGGTAACAACGTTAACTCTTCCTCTAATCAAAATTTGAACGCAGGCTCTAAAAATGCATCAACCAATGCATCAACATTTCAGACAGTTGCTGATGTCCCCACTGCGTCATTTAACTACGGAGGTAGTACAGCTTGGGCATCTATCCGGCAATTAGTAGATTCTCAGATCCAGAGCGATCGCCCTGAACTACAATTACGTTACATAGACCCTGTTAATGGTAGCCCTGGTTCTAGCTCAGGCATTCGGATGTTGCTTGATGGGAAACTAGACTTTGCTCAGTCCTCCCGTCCCCTTACAGATGAAGAACAAGCTATTGCAAAAGAGCGAGGCTTCACCCTTGAGCAACGTCAGGTGGGTATGGATGGGATAGCAGTGGTAGTCAACCCATCACTGAATGTGCCTGGTTTAACAGTTGAGCAATTGCAGCAGATTTATTTGGGGAAAATTACTAACTGGGATCAAATTGGTGGGCCAAATCTACCCATCACACCTTTATCTCAACGCCCAGAGGATGCAGATACACTAATATTTCCTAGCAATAGCGACTTGAAGGGGCAAGCACTTAGCTCTAATGTGCAGTATGTCTACTCTACTACAGAGGCAGTGCGCCAACTCAGTAAAACCCCTGGTGGTGTCTATTACGCTTCTGCCCGTTCAGTACTACCTCAATGTAGTGTGAAGGCTTTGCCATTGGGCCGGACTTCTAATCAGCTAATTCCTCCCTATCGGGAACCTCTGGTGTCACCTGAGCAATGTCTACGTCAGCGCAACCAGCTAAATACTCAGGCGATCAAAAATGGCAGCTATCCCATTATTGCTAACTTGTTTGTGATTATTAAGCAGAATAAAGGTCGGGAACAACAGATTGGGGATGCCTATGCCAAACTTTTATTAACTGATCAGGGGCAAAAAGCAATTGTGCAAGCTGGTTTTGTCGGGGTTCGCTAGTAGATTTCGAGGACAATTAAGCCCCCTTTCCACAGATGCCCGACTTGTTTAAGAAGTCGGGTATCTGTGGGAAGCAATGAGCCATTAAATCGCAACATTTGTGCGCGATCGCGGCTATAGTTGGGAACTACCAGCTTGAAGAATCTGTTGAGCAATCAGGTTTAGTTGGGGGAAAATAGGTGATACGATGCGGTCATCACCTCTAAATTGAGTAACTTGGTATTCACCGTCAACTAATTGGTAGATAGAGATAGTGGGTTGTTTAGGATTACCGATAAACTTTTTACCACCGATAGCTAAATAATCAACAATCCAATATTCTTTTATCCCTATTTGTTCATATTCACCTAGTTTTTTATAATAATCATCGCGCCAGTTACTAACAACTTCAATCACTAAAGGAATAGAATCGGCAAACTCAACCGTAAAATATTTCTGCCAAAGTGGCTATAATTTTAAAGCAGGACGGTTGAGTAATAGTAAGTCTGGAGAATAGCAAGACTGACTAATTGCAGATTTAACTAATGCTGTTTTTGGGATGAAATAAGATAGACCATTACGAACGTACTCAACAGCAATTTTTTCAACCAAAAACCCGACAATATATTCATGGTCTCCTGCTGATTGTGCCATTTCAACAATCACGCCATCATGTAATTCGTACCTTCCACCTTCAGACCGCCAAGCTGCAAAATCTTCAAAGGTTACTAGTTTGGGTATGGCTTGAGTCATAAATTGCCTACCTTAGCTTGTATGTTGCGAACATTTTTAGTTATTGTTATTAGCTTTTTCATCAGAGGTCATTCAAATCGCTACTTCCTCTGTTTTTATTAAAAACAATAAGGGCTAATTTCTCAAGTCAGGAAGAAAATCTAAGCCTTGTGAGCCTTATAAAACAATGGTTTCAACATCGTTAAGAAAGATGTGACTAATGGATAGCCTTGTAGGAAAGGGCTTGGGGTTAGCTTCTATCGAATTCACGTTACTTTAGCAATTTTCTACAATCTTTTTATGTCTCGCCCTCGTCGTAACTTTCAACCAGGTTTCTGCTACCACATCACCACCCGTTGCAATAATCGAGAATTTCGTCTCACGCGGTTGGAATGTCGTGAAGTTTTCCTTTATGCCATCAAAAAAGCACAGCAAAAGTATGGATTTAAACTCTATGCACTATGCATTATGAGCAATCATGTACATTACTTGCTGGAACCCAAGCAGCCAGAGGAATTACCCAAAATCATGCACTGGCTAAACTGGTACACTGCTATGTGCTTTAACCGGATGTTGAACCGCACAGGGCATTTTTGGGAGAAGCGATACCACAGTACAGGTTTTGCCAATACCGATAAGCAAAGGGCTTTAAATACTTTGCGATATATCCACGCTAACCCCAAAGCTGCCCAAATGCAGCAGGGTTTTTTCTACGACTTCAGCAATTATGGCACTTATGACCGCTTGAGTAATGATGGCATCACTCAATGGCATCCGGCGTTTTTCCAATTGGGGAGAACTTTGGATGAATGCGCGGCAAAATATCGCAGGTTTTGTCAGAAATATCGATCGCAAGCAAAACCTGAGAAGAGAAATTATTGGGGTAGTCGCTGACCAGTGAACAGTTATCAGTTATCAGTTATCAGTTATAATAAGCTATGAACAGTTTGGTATATGAGAAGGCGTATAAGTTTGCTATCAGGATTGTAAATGCTTATAAATATTTGACTCAAGAGAAAAAAGAATTTATTTTATCAAAACAATTAATTAGAAGTGGAACATCAATTGGAGCTAATATTGCGGAAGCAAATGGAGCTATATCACCAGCAGAATTTTCTGCGAAAATTTCTATTGCTTACAAAGAATGTCTTGAAACTAAATATTGGTTGTCTCTTTTAAAAGACACAGGTTATATTGATGACAAAGCATTTAACAGTATCTATGAAAATGCCGAAGAGATATCAAAAATCCTTTTCTCAATCCTCAAGAAAACTAGAATTTCTGATAACTGATAACTGGTAACTGGTAACTGGTAACTGGTAACTGGTAACTGGTAACTGGTAACTGATAACGGAGGTACATGAGGTAGCAGAAAAATTTATTCAGGCGAACTGCTTTCAGCCCACCGTGCCAGGTATCGGATCTTTGAAATGTTGATTATTGCGTGGGAAAGTGGGCTATGAGAAATGTTTACAAACTTGCAAAAGCCTTATATGTTACAGTTTACAAGTCTCGATGCGAGAGAAGAAAATAGATAAGCTTACGTTTCGCTCCGCCTTTAGCATAACCATTTTTACACGTACCCTATTTAAATTAAAAACGAACCAAAAAGGGAGGTGTCCCTCTGGTGCAGAGGTGTCAAAATTTACTTCTGTATAACTGATAAAGTTTTTCCCTACTCTCCATCCCACGCGATCGCAAAACTGATAAAAGGCTTCTTCATCATACTTTCCGTCAAGCTTGCCGCCGACTTCTAAATAAATGTTCTTCTGAACGCTCAAACCAAAACGCCCATTGCTATATTTTACCCACAAGCGGTCAATTGTGTGGAGGTCAGTGCAGGGAAAGTTTAAAAGTTCATCTGGACGTAACCAGTCGTTTTCCTCTTTTCTGACAGCTTGCAACATCACCAAATAAGTTTCATAATCAGCTTCTTTCCAATTTCTTGCTGCTAGTAAATCGCGCAGTTTAGTATAATCTACGCCTCTTTCAGAACTCAGATCATCTTGTGTTCCTGGCGACACCTGTAAGAGTTTATCTACGTCCACTTTTTCCAGGCTATATTTCTCTTCTATATCTATTAGACTTATCCGGAAATGAGAACTTTATTTGGCTGAAACCTAGCTCTGGA
>NZ_JAQYWQ010000044.1 GCF_029379315.1 Nostoc sp. S13 | reverse complement strand
GATTTCTGATCAGGTAAGTCCTCTTGTCAATAGGTTTTGAGACGCGCTAACCCTGAAAATAGTTCCAGCTACTATTGTGCCTCTTGCTAAGATTTTAATTCCTGATTTTCTGTTAGCCCAGATTAGTGCAACGAATTTTAGACGACTTAAACAGTAGCAAGCACCGCAAATATAGCGTTTCCAAATCACATAAAGTACATCATAGCCGCCTCCTCGCTTGCCTACGTTATACACAAGTCTGAAATAGCTGATTAACCAAGGTTTTACCGCACCCTAACCCTCTCCGATGCATTGGGGAGGGAACTGGATTTCCTGTTTCCCACCAATCCATTGGGGGTAAATCCGACTTGTGTGTATACCCTTGCTCTTAGGGGGTTGGGGGTGAGGTTCTTGTACGTCACAAGGGCCGATAACCGCTATAAGAACGGTGGGTGTCTGACTCGCTCTTTTTTATAAGTATTGTTATAGTAGCATATAACACATTTAAGTAAATGCGATCGCATCTACTATCAACATGGGTAAAGAGTCACAAAATCGGTTAAAACACTTCAGTAAATCGCAAAGTTTTTTCAAAGGCGATTTAAAAATATATAATCTTGACAACTGTTGCGATTTGGAATGATGTGTTACTTGAGTTAAGGTAAACCCAAAAGCAAGTAATTTTTGCTTTGATTATTAATTAAAAACTTTACTTGAGTGCGTCACAAATAGTATATGTTGTAAACTACCAGGAAATCTAAGAAAATTATGACCGAACAAATCAAAAAATACGATCCAGCAAATTTTGATTTAGTTTCACGTATTTTAGAAGAAGAAATTCAAAATTCGCATAAATTTTTATCAAAAGAAGAACTTAAAGACTATATTGAAGATACTAAACAAGAATCATTATTATTTATAAATCCTCAATATATTACTAAAATATGGAATATTTATGAAGATACTAAAATAGTAGGTTTTACCTCAGTACGTGAAACTTCCACAGAAACGATAATAGTTTCTATTTATGTTTTATCGGCATATCAAAAAAAGGGTTACGGCAAAAAATTACTTAATAAAATACTCTCTGAATGCAAAGCACCATACAGTCTAGCAGTTTATGAACAAAACAGAGATGCTTATCGTTTTTATGAAAATTTTGGTTTTAAGGTAACAAAAAAAGGTCTGCAAAAAGGTCTACAAAAAAATCATAAATATTTAGAAATGACAATCAGTTAGACGACATTACTTATAATAAATTTTTTAAACATAAAAAATTCCTACCGTTCAGTGGCAGGGATTGAGGCTCTATTAAAATTGTTGACCGTCGTCAGTTTTCACTGGGTAAGTTTACTTGAACTGCGGGTAATAGGTCGTTATTTTCTTCAATCCTTAGCATTCTGATATCTCTTACTGCTACAGGAAACCATACTAATTGTTTAGCTAAATCTTGAACTGCTAGTACACAAGTAACAGCATTTACATTTTCATTTCCAAAGTAAACCCTACCTTGCTGTCTAGTAAAACCGTGTGAAGTCAGTACTTTTTTAATCTCACCATAAGCATTGTTATATGGGTCGCCATAGGACTGTCGTAGCAGTTCAATATCCATATCAAAAGCAATTGCATACACTCTGGTATTCCTATCTGGGAAATTGTTATTGCTTATTGTAGGGTATGAACTGACGTTTAATTTACTGTTCTTACCTACTAAATTACGTGTTGTTTTTGTGTACATATTTTTACTGTAAATACTGTTTGACTCAATTCTACCGGGATAATCCCATAAATGACAATTCCCCACAGCGATCGCTACAGGGAATCAAAGGGTTATGCGGTTTGTGGTGGTTAGGGTGGGCTAAGTCGCTAGTCTTGATTTCTCACAATTATTCATCTGTCAGGATTTGGTGCTAACCCAAAAGATGACTACCTGCCTGGAATATAATTCATGCCAGAATATTTGCGTACCGTGATAGTAACAATTCATCAATTCGTATCTATCTCAGAAACCTTATGGCTGAGAATCATCGGTAGAGGGAACGTTCAAAAGCAAGCAATTGATGAACTAGAAGCACTTACTCCTGATAATCCTTTCCGAAAAGCAGCGTTAGAATTGCTATACAACTTGCAACAAAACTTACAAGTCACTCCAAATCAAGACGAGGAAGATAGGGAATTACTTATGCCATTAGCACCACTTTACCAACAAGAAGACCGAGAACAGGCGATACAAGAAGGTGAACAACGGGGACTCGAAACAGGAATTGAGCAGGGAGAACGTTTAGTGGTGGAAAACTTGCTTAAAGTTCGCTTTGGTGAAATAGATAATGAGCTTCAAGCAATTATTGAACCTTTATTAGCGTTATCACCAGAAGAGTTTACGCCTTTACTATTGCAGTTATCCCGTGAAGAATTAATTAATCGGTTTTGCTAGTGTCAATCACATATCCTTTAATGATTAGAATAAAGCTGAAAGGAGAAGGGAAAAGAGTTTAACTTTTTCCCTTTTTGTTTTCTCCATTTTCTCCCTAACGTTACAATGTAAAATTGAAGACACTAATACAGTATTATAAAAATCAGCTTCTAAATTTTTTAATCAATGAAAACTTTATTTTAGAGGTTTGCATCACATGGATTTTCTGACAATTCTAGGATTAGCTGCTGCCACACTAACCACCACCGCCTTCTTACCACAGATGTTTAAAACGTGGCAAACAAAATCAGCAAAAGATGTTTCTTTAATAACGCTCATTACATTCATAACTGGTGTTTTTTTGTGGTTAATTTATGGAATATATATACAATCCTTACCAATTATTCTTGCTAATAGCGTGACATTGGTTTTTAACTTGATAATTCTATGGCTTAAAATTAAATATAGATAAACTTGCCCCTAACAAACACCTGTGACATCATCTGTATTTACCTCTGAACGCCTCCTTTTCACCCCCGCCACCCCAGATACAAACGCTATCCCGATAATCTTTGCCTTTCCCAATGAATATAGCGTAGGTATCACTAGCCTCGGCTATCAGGTAGTTTGGGCAACTTTGGCAATGCGTGATGATGTGCAGGTGAGTCGCCTGTTTACAGATACTCACGAACAACTCCCCAGAACCCCGGAAATTGTGGGATTTTCGATTTCCTGGGAACTGGATTATGTGAATATTTTAAATTTGCTAGAATCTTTAGAAATTCCGATTCTGGCAACTTCTCGCGATGATTCTCATCCGATAATTTTTGGTGGTGGCCCAGTTCTCACAGCTAATCCCGAACCTTTTGCAGCTTTTTTTGATGTAATTTTACTAGGAGATGGCGAAAACCTGTTAGGGAATTTTATTGAAGCGTACAAAGAAGTAAGAAATGCCTCAAGACAAACTCAACTAAAAAGACTTGCACAAGTCCCAGGAATTTATATTCCTAGTTTATATGAAGTCGAATATCACAGCATAGATGGTGCAGTCAAATCAATTAAACCAATTTCTCCAGAAATTCCCGCAGTGGTGCAAAAGCAGACTTATCGGGGAAATACTCTATCGGCATCGACTGTAGTCACCGAAAAAGCCGCATGGGAAAATATTTACATGGTGGAAGTGGTGAGAAGTTGTCCAGAAATGTGCCGCTTTTGTTTGGCGAGTTATCTCACACTGCCTTTTAGAACAGCGAGTCTTGAAGATTCATTGATTCCAGCGATCGCCAGAGGTTTAGAAGTCACAAATCGGCTAGGATTATTGGGGGCTTCTGTAACTCAGCATCCAGAATTTGAGACTTTGCTAGATTATATTAGTCAGCCAAAGTACGATGATGTTCGTCTCAGTATTGCCTCTGTGCGAACCAATACCGTAACAGTCCAGTTAGCAGAAACTTTGACGAAACGAGACACGCGATCGCTTACAATTGCTGTAGAAAGTGGTTCCGAGAAAATCCGGCAAATCATCAACAAAAAGCTGCATAACGACGAAATTATCCAAGCAGCGATAAATGCCAAAGCTGGCGGATTAAAAAGCTTAAAACTCTACGGAATGGCAGGAATTCCCGGTGAGGAACCAGAGGATTTAGAGCAAACCGTGGCGATGATGCGTAATATCAAAAAAGCTGCGCCGGGATTGCGTTTAACATATGGATGCAGCACCTTTGTACCCAAAGCACACACACCGTTTCAATGGTTTGGGGTGAATCGTCAAGCCGAAAAGCGGTTGCAGTTTTTGCAAAAACAGCTAAAACCACAGGGGATAGAGTTTCGCCCAGAAAGCTATAATTGGTCAATTATACAGGCTTTGTTATCGAGAGGCGATCGTAGACTCTGCCAACTCCTTCAACTTACTCGTGACTTTGGCGACTCCTTGGGTAGCTACAAACGTGCTTTCAAACAACTTAAAGGACAAATCCCCGATTTAGATTTCTACGTCCACGCCGAATGGTCAACGGAGCAAGTATTACCCTGGAGCCACTTGCAAGGGCCTCTGCCACAGTCTACACTACTAAAGCATTTGGCTGATGCTAAGAGTTATATCAATCCATCCCCAAAGGAATTACAGCCATTACTGGGAGGGACTCGATAATAGGGGAGTGGGGACACAGCAGTAGGTGAGGATAAGGGAGAAATACATAACCAATGCCCAATAATTCTCTACGAGAGGCTGCGCCAACCACACCGCTCAGTACAAGTGCCCAATGCCCCATGCCCCATCCCTAATACCATTGAATTCATAGCTGAAAACTTGATGCAAAACACAGCTGAGTATTACTGCGCCTATTGCGGCGAACCGAACTTAACTTTTATTGATTTGAGTGCTGGAGGACAGCAATCTTACATTGAAGATTGCCAAGTTTGCTGTAACCCAAATATTTTGTATATACGGGTTGATGAAGATACCCTAGATATCGAGATTGATACCGAATCCGAAAGTTGAATTTTTAGGTTTTTCTTTCCATGCTGCAATTTAAACATTCCTCAGTAATTAATGCCCCACCAGAAATAGTTTGGAAATTTCACGAAAGGCCAGATATTTTGCAACTGCTGAATCCACCTTGGCAGCCAGTCCAAGTGGTTCGTCGTGAGGGGGGGCTGAACGTGGGCGCTATCACAGAATTTCGTCTGTTTCTGGGCCCATTACCCTTAACTTGGTTAGCGCGTCATACTGAATGTGAAAAATATCGCCTGTTTACCGACGAACAGATATCTGGCCCTTTTGAATCTTGGGTACATCGACATGAATTTGAACCGGAAAATGGCAAAACTAAGCTGACTGATGCTATTTCCTTCTCTATGCCTGGCGGAGGAACAGTTGAATTTGTCAGTGGTTGGTTAGTGCAAGTGCAACTAGAAGCGATGTTTCGCTATCGTCACTATGTGACTAAACGGGAGTGCGAGTCATGATAGTTTCAGCGTCAGCTTGAGCGTTGCCAAAAAATCGATAAGTCGAGCGTAGGAGCCATACTATAAGTTTGAAAAAGATTTTTTGCTCTTTCTTAGTTTGGGCAAGAATACTCATAAAACCTTCTAACTTTCGTTAGATTTTTTTTGGCATCTGAAGTACTATTTTGCTAATTTGAAAGTAATTCCTGGGAATCTTGAAAATATCATACTTTAGACTTGTTTACACTTTAGTACTACAGACGGATAGATAGCTCTAATTTATTGGTTAGACATGATAAGAAACATAATTTCATACTTCAGGAAAATCAACAATGGGACTTTACCCAAATGATGCAATAGAAAACGCATACAATGGCAAAGATTGTAATGCTTTAGAGTTGGGGTTTACTCCTCAGTCCGAACTTGTCACTAATGTTTAGCTATGGTCGGTTTTGTTGCTTACCTAATTTGGGAGCTCAACGACTATAGCGTAATACGAGAATTACTCCACTTCATACCTTACTTTTCCCCCTAAATATGTTGTCACCCTTGCTGCCACCTTTGACTGTTTAGAAAGTAATATTATAAATACTAGTATCTATAATTACTATAGTAGTAAGTTTTATTGCTTATACACCAACCTTTAAACCGAAAAAATTTGTTGGTATTGGCTAGTATGTGTAATAATAGTTAAAGTATCTTAATATTTTTAAATATTTCCAAGTGTTGGCACTATCCAATGCGAGACACTGACCACTAAAAAAGTTTTCTGACTCGTGGTTAGCAATTTTTGTGGTGACTATATTTTAGGAATTTTCACCTGAATACTAGACGGAGTAAAAGCGTGATTCAATTAGAAAAACCACACAGTCATCAAACAAAAGTGACCCCAGTAGTGAAAAGTAAATCTCAGTTTAAGGGACTTTTCATTGCTATTGTTATTGTTAGCGCATGGGTCATTAGCCTGAGTTTATTACTTTCGCTTGACATCTCCAAGTTAAAATTTTGGATGTTATCGCCTGTTATACTATGGCAAACATTTTTATATACGGGATTATTTATTACATCTCATGATGCCATGCATGGGGTAGTGTTTCCCCAGAGCACCAAGATTAATCATCTTATTGGGACATTAACCCTATCATTTTATGGTCTTTTACCCTATAAAAAATTATTGAAAAAACATTGGCTGCATCATCACAATCCAGCAACTAAAATAGACCCAGATTTTCATAATGGGAAACACAAAAATTTATTTGCATGGTATTTTCATTTTATGAAGGGTTACTGGAGTTGGGGACAAATAATAGCCCTAACTATTATTTATAACTTTGCTAAATATATATTCCATATACCGACTGATAATTTAAATTACTTTTGGGTGATTCCTTCGCTTTTAAGTTCATTCCAATTATTTTATTTTGGTACTTTCCTCCCTCATAGCGAACCCATAGGAGGTTATATTCAGCCTCATTGTTCCCAAACGATTAGCCGTCCAATTTGGTGGTCATTTATCACATGCTATCATTTTGGCTACCACGAGGAACATCACGAATATCCTCATGTTACTTGGTGGCAGTTACCAGAAATTTACAAAGCAAAATAGTTGTTGTTTATCTAATATAATGGTAGCAAGTGTCACACGCTAATCTATATAGTTTGAGCAAGGCATTCTTTTAGATTATCCTGCTTATGCCAATTAATAATTATCGTCTTGTCACCTATAGCCCTGCTTATACAATCGTTCCCACTTACGAGTGCTTTAATCGCTGTAGTTATTGCAACTTTCGCAGTGAACCAGGTAAAAGTTCCTGGATGAGTCTTTCAGATGCAAACAGTATTTTAAAACCACTTCAAAGCGAAAAAGTTTGTGAAATACTCATACTCAGTGGTGAAGTGCATCCTTATTCGCCAAGGCGTCAGGCGTGGTTTGAGCGAATTTATGATTTGTGTGAATTCGCGCTTTCAATGGGGTTTTTACCGCACACTAATGCAGGTCCACTGAGTTTTGAGGAAATGCAAAAGCTCAAGCGTGTAAATGTTTCGATGGGGCTGATGTTGGAACAGTTGACACCAACATTGTTAAATAGTGTACATCGGCACGCACCGAGTAAATTACCAGAAGTTCGTTTACAACAATTGCAATGGGCGGGAGAGTTGCAGATTCCCTTTACAACTGGGTTGCTATTGGGAATTGGAGAAACTGTAAATGATTGGTGGGAAACTTTGGAAGCTATATCTGACTTGCATCAACGTTACTATCACATTCAAGAAGTTATCCTGCAACCTCATAGTCCAGGACATCAGCAAACCTTTGATGCACCACCTTTTGACCCCCATCAGTTACCAGAAGTCATTTTCAGAGCGCGTCAGATTTTACCGCCAGATATTACTATTCAAATTCCGCCCAATTTAGTTAAAGATGACCGATGGTTACTCGCTTGTATCGAAGCTGGTGCGCGAGATTTGGGCGGAATTGGGCCAAAAGATGAAGTGAATCCCGATTATCCTCATGTTCAGGAACAGGCACTAAGAGAAATTTTACAACCTGCGGGGTGGGAATTGGTAGCCCGTTTGCCAGTGTATCCGCAATTTGATGGCTGGTTGTCGGGGGAATTGCAAAAATTGGTGAATCGGTGGCGAAAAACTTTAACTCCGGCTTTTCTTGTGTAATAACAAAGAAGTAAAGATTTTTTCCTTCCCTGTTAGTGTCTTTGTTAATGAGTCTTTGATACTTGCCGACGAGTCTTTTTTACTCGTGAATCAGTCTTTGATACTTGCCGACGAGTCTTTGATACTCGTGAATGAGTCTTTGATACTCGCCGATGAGTCTTTGATACTCGTGAATGAGTCTTTGATACTCGCCGATAAGTCTTTAATACTCGTGAATGAGTCTTTGATACTCGTGAATGAGTCTTTGATGCCGATAAGTCTTTAATACTCGCCGATGAGTCTTTAATACTCGTGAATGAGTCTTTGAGCTTCATTAATGAGTCTTTGATAAGTAATCGGACAAAAATATTTACAGTCATTGCGAGCGAAGCGAAGCAAAGCAATCGCAAGGGCTGGGATTGCTTCATTCCGCTTCGCTGCATTCGCAATGACATTGTGTAATTACAGCAGATTGCAACTTGGTGAGGTACAGATCATCGTAGGGGCACAACATGTTGTGCCCCTACCCGTGTACTTCATTTACCTGCAATACGCTGTAATTCTGTTTAACTACTTACTAGTCAACGAGTATCAGAACTTCACTAATGAATTTTAGGGCTAGATATTTATTCATATAGTTGGAAGAGTGTACCGCCTGTTTTAATTAACCTGAATCAACAGCGAGAACGTTTTAGAGATAGCTTTAATATTTGTTTTGTTTTCTTTCTACCTCTATTTGCTATTAAATATTTTATTCAACGCGCCCCAGACTTCTTTGACTGGCGTTCGGGGTTGTTTGACTTTCCTATTGATGCAGAAACTCTCAAGCAGGAATCATCACGTATACTCCAGGATGGAGACTATGAAAAATATCTCACCCTAACACCAAAAGAAAGAACTCAAAAAATACTAGAAATTCAGGAATTGCTTGCAGAAAATTATCAAGTAACTAGTAGCCAAGCAGAATTACTGTTTGAACTGGGAAATTTGCATTATAGTGGACAAGATTATACAAAAGCGATCGCCTCCTACGACCAAGCACTGAAATTTAAACCAGATGACCACCAAGCTTGGTACAACCAGGGGATTGCGCTAGCTGATTTGGGACACACTGAAGAAGCGATCGCATCCTACGACCAAGCACTGAAAATTAAACCAGATGACCACGAAGCTTGGTACAACCAGGGGATTGCGCTAGCTGATTTGGGACGCACTGAAGAAGCGATCACATCCTTCGACCAAGCACTGAAATTTAAACCTGATAAACACTATGCTTGGGACTGGCGAGGCATTGCGCTAAGAAATTTAGGACGCTTTGAAGAAGCAATCGCATCTTACAACCAAGCAGTGAAAATTAAACCTGATGACCACTATGCTTGGTACAACCAGGGGATTGCGCTAGCTGATTTGGGACACACTGAAGAAGCGATCGCATCCTACGACCAAGCACTGAAATTTAAACCAGATTTACACCAAGCTTGGTACAATCGCGGCAATGCGCTAAGAAATTTAGGACGCACTGAAGAAGCGATCGCATCCTACGACCAAGCACTGAAATTTAAACCAGATAAAGACCAAGCTTGGTACAATCGCGGCATTGCGCTAAGAAATTTAGGACGCACTGAAGAAGCGATCGCATCCTACGACCAAGCACTGAAATTTAAACCAGATAAAGACCAAGCTTGGTACAATCGCGGCATTGCGCTAAGAAATTTAGGACGCACTGAAGAAGCGATCGCATCCTACGACCAAGCACTGAAATTTAAACCAGATAAAGACCAAGCTTGGTACAATCGCGGCATTGCGCTAAGAAATTTAGGACGCACTGAAGAAGCGATCGCATCCTACGACCAAGCACTGAAATTTAAACCAGATAAAGACCAAGCTTGGTACAATCGCGGCATTGCGCTAAGAAATTTAGGACGCACTGAAGAAGCGATCGCATCCTACGACCAAGCACTGAAATTTAAACCAGATAAAGACCAAGCTTGGTACAATCGCGGCATTGCGCTAAGAAATTTAGGACGCACTGAAGAAGCGATCGCATCCTACGACCAAGCACTGAAATTTAAACCAGATAAAGACCAAGCTTGGTACAATCGCGGCATTGCGCTAAGAAATTTAGGACGCACTGAAGAAGCGATCGCATCCTACGACCAAGCACTGAAAATTAAACCAGATGACCACAAAGCTTGGTACAACAAAGCTTGCTGTTATGCCGTTCAAGGTAATATTGAGCAGGCGCTGGAAAATCTACAACAAGCAATTAATCTAAGTCCTGATGAATGCCGTGAATGGGCAAAAACCAACTCAGATTTTGATAGTATCCGCGAAGATGAACGCTTTCAAGCCTTGATTCAATTACCACTATAAAAACTAAACTAATGTAGTGATTAATTTAGCGATCGCCTTCACACTCGCACTGAAAATATTAACTATGACGACTTCAATTCAAAGCGATCATCCTGATAAAATTATGTCACAACTTAAAATTGACTATCCAGAAACTTTACCAGATGCCTTGCAGCAAACGCGAGAACAGTTTGAACAAGAAGCAAAAATAGCGATGGCAGTTAAACTATTTGAAATGAAACGCATTTCTTCTGGTTTAGCTGCACAATTAGCAGGTATAGATAGGGTAACTTTTTTACTTAATTTACATCGTTATGGTGTAGCGATGATTGATTTAACAGAAGAGGAACTTATATCTGATTTAGCAAATGCTTGAAACTAATATATTTGAATCTTACTCCCCTTCCCTAGTAGGGAAGGGGTTGGGGGTTAGGTCTCTATTGAACTCAACTCAGAACCGCCATAGGCTCAAATCAATATCCCCGTGAACTAATTCATAACGCATCCCTCAAAGGAGAGAGATAGGAGCCTAAACCCTGTTGTAAAATAGACATATAAGGATTCGGGGGGCCATTTAACTGGTCAAAAACGCCTATAGAAACTATTTTTGGAAATCTCCAAGGTTTGAAGTCCAGCCAGCTGAAACAACTACAGCGGCTGTATCACCAGCGCATACCAGGCGATCGCATCACCACATCTGACTTTTCCCAGCGTCTGGCAGCAATTAGCACAGAAGTCAATCAGCCTGTGTGCGCCTACATTAATCGTCGCGGACAAGTGATTCGCGTCGGGGTAGGCACACCGCGTCAAACGCAAATTCCACCCCTGGAATTACCCCGTTACGGTGCAGAACGACTCAGTGGTATTCGTTGTATTGCCACCCATCTGAAGACAGAACCGCCCAATGAATCGGCGCTCACGGCTATGGCACTGCAACGCTTAGATGCTCTAGTTGTCCTAAATATTACCGGAACAGGATTTACACGGCGGGGAGGCGGTGCGACTGGGTATGTCAAAGAAGCTTATCTAGCTCATCTGACACCCCAAGAGTCTCGCACCCTGATTCCTAGTCCTGCTGCTGTCAAATTAGAGGAAAGCCAATTCGGCTTCGCTCACTCTAAACAAATCCAATCCCCAAGTTGGAATATATCGCCACCTCTGGACTTGGATGATCTGGCAGAACAAGATTTAGTAGACTTGGTGGAAAATCTGGAAGCGGAATTCCAGCGCGAATTTATCGCCCAGGAAGTAGATGCTGACCACGATCGGGTGCTGATTGTCGGGGTGATGACCAGTGAAATAACTCCCCTACAATTCCAAGACACCCTAGTGGAATTGGCGCGTTTAGTTGATACTGCTGGGGGAGACGTATTACAGACAATACAACAAAAGCGATCGCGCATTCATCCCCAAACCGTAGTTGGTGAAGGTAAGGTGCAAGAAATTGCCCTAACTGCCCAAACACTAGGAGTTAATCTCGTCGTCTTTGACCGCGACCTCTCACCCTCTCAAGTCCGCAACTTAGAAATGCAAATTGGTATCCGGGTGGTTGACCGTACCGAAGTTATTTTGGATATCTTTGCCCAACGCGCTCAGTCGCGTGCTGGGAAGTTGCAAGTAGAACTAGCACAGCTAGAATACATGCAGCCGCGACTGGCTGGCAGAGGTCGCACGATGTCCCGATTGGGTGGTGGTATTGGGACTCGTGGCCCTGGTGAAACCAAACTGGAAACTGAACGCCGTGCCATTGGGCAGCGCATTTCCCGACTGCAAAAAGAAGTGAACCAGTTGCAGGCACATCGTTCACGGCTACGACAGCGACGACAGCATCGGGAAGTTCCCTCGGTGGCTTTGGTTGGATATACCAACGCTGGCAAGTCCACTTTGCTGAATGCTCTGACGAATGCAGAAGTTTATACAGCCGACCAGTTATTTGCCACCCTCGATCCTACCACCCGCCGCCTGGTGATTCCTTATGGCGAAACAAATGAACATCAGGAAATTCTGATTACAGATACGGTAGGGTTTATACACGAACTGCCTGCATCTTTAATGGATGCCTTCCGCGCCACCTTAGAGGAAGTCACAGAAGCCGATGCCCTACTACATTTAGTAGATTTATCTCACCCAGCTTGGTTGCGTCATATTCGCTCAGTCAGAGAAATCTTGGCGCAAATGCCAATAACTCCTGGGCCGGCGCTGGTTATTTTTAACAAGATTGATCAAGCCGATAGTGAGACACTAGCTTTAGCTAGGGAAGAATTTCCCTTAGCGGTGTTTATTTCTGCGAGTCAGCGCTTGGGATTAGAAACCCTACGTCAGCGTCTTGCCCAGCTGATTGAATACGCCGTTGACTGTGGTTAAACCAATTCGCAATTCGCAATTACGTTTTGTGACGGGGATTTTAATTAGGCATCAAAACAGAAGTGCCTGTCTTGCTGGGGAATTAAACTGAACATACTTTGTTAAAACTTGAGTAGCGAATTCAGCGTCAGTATATTATATTAGTTTCCTAAATTTTTAACTTTGGGGAAGGCTAAATCGCCTTCCCCTCTTCATTTCATCCTGATATATCGTGGAATGTATGGAAAAACATCAACTTTTATCGTGAAGTGAATTACGAATTTTTTATACAAATTGATTGATTAATGAAAATTATTTAAAACCCACACTCCGTACTTAAAATATTAGTATAAAAGAAGACATTTTGTCAAAGTCCAAAATTATAATTTTGATACGTAAGTAACCTGATAGCTGTGAGTACAAAATGCTGCTTTGTTGATATGATTGAGTATCCGCTAACACACTTCTCTTACCGATACTCACAGCTTAGCTAAATCAATATGCCTCGGTTTCTCAGGTTAATCATCAATGTAGTAGTCTTGAGTGGATTATTACTCATATCCCAGCAAGTTTGGGCGCAAGATTGGCGTCCGGTTCGCGGTGGTATCCCTTTCGGTATCAGTGGTATAGCTTTGATAGAGCAGCAAAGCTATACGCTCGATTTTATGATTGTGCATGACAACAAACAAAAAAACCAAGGTCGTTTAGCAATCATCAGCATTAAGGGTAAGAACCAACCTGAATATTTCCCATTAAACTGGCCAAATAACATAGAATTGCCTATCGACTTAGAAGCCATAACATCTGTTCCAGAGAAAACAAAATCCTCTTTTATCGCTTTAAGCAGTTCTGGAAAAGCGTATTACATCAGGTTAGAGCCTGTCAACAAAACCATCTCGGTTCTCAAGGAATTTAATCTACCAGGAATTATTCAAGGAAATAATTTTGAAGCATTTGGATTACAAAATATAGACGGCAAATTAGTTGCTATTTGGGCACATCGAGGTGAAAGAAAACAACCAGCAACTATTTTTTGGGGAGTGTTGGACTTGGCTAAATATCAAATTACCCTCGCAGGTTCTGGCAATCTAAAAGTACCATTTCCATCAGGCAATGTTCGCCATATTTCAGATATTAAAGTAGACCCCGTAGGAATTGTGTACATCACCTCAGCAAGTGATGCCGGAGATGATGGCCCATTTCAGTCAGCTGTGTATGTCGCTGGTTACTTGGGATTGCATGGTAACAAAATTGTCTGGCGACAAAATACTCAATTTGTTCCCCTCTACCGCTCTAACTACCACAAAATTGAAGGTATAGAACTTGTTCCTGGTGCAGAAGGTGGTGTGGTTGTTGGTACAGATGACGAGAATTTGGGTTCTTATGTATACATTGTGGGTGGAAGTAGCTGAAGGAATGCTCGCCAACCTTTGACTGATTACACAATCCAGAAAGGTGATTTCGTTAATATCATTGTTGCAGACTATAACGGTGACGGCAAAGATGACTTCATTCGCCAAGAAAAAGGCGCATATGCTACTGACAATATCCTCACAGCGTAAGTATTATCTCTCGAATGGAAATGGCACGTTTACCAGTCAACTTTTGACTGATTACACAATCGACAATGGTGACTTCGTACATATCATTGCTTAACTGTTGCGATCTGCAATCATAAATGCTTCGACCTGCAAGCAGAGGTGGCAAGAGCAAGGACGATCTGTCCTGCGTCAGTTAGAGTAACCAGTGGGGCAGTTATCGCAAATTCAAAGCGCTACCTGCGGTGGTTACTGAGCCAAGTCGTATCCCTACGGGGAAGCAAGCTACGCGCAGCGTCTCGTAGAGAAGTGCGGACTACACCTACGCATTTCGATTTTAAGCTTAGAACGACTGGAAGTATTAGCCTTGGCGCTGCTAGATTTTTCATCAATAGCAGATATGACAGCTTGGTTAGAACACGAGGAAGCATCTTAGCTGGTTTATTTGCGATCGCCTAGCAACTTCCTTAAGCATCAATACACATACATTGAGTTTTTTGTCAATTTATTTATGGCGATCGCAGCATTTTTACAATTCATAATTGTGTTGAATAGGGGGATTTAAGCCGTTCGACTGAGCGCTCACGCCGAAGCACCGGGTACAAACCCTCTCTTACAAACTGACGCTCCTGCGTCGCTAAGGCTGCGCTAACAGAGCGCTTTTAATTATGAATTAGGTTGATGATAATCAGCGTGATAGTGGGATGCCTTAAACACTTGGGGTTTACGTCGATATATCGCAAACTGTTGAACCCAGTTTAATTTTTGTCTCAATTCCGTTAGTATCAGACTGAAGGTTTTATAGTAAACAAGTAAAAAATATCGGCTTTTTAAGATTTTTTATATTATGAAAAAGTGGCTCGTTTTTATTATAATTGTATTCTTATGTTTTTATTCAACTTATGTTGCTAATGCCTCTGATTACGCCTTAAAATCTTCAGATAATAGTTGTAATTTGCAATTTATGAAAAAAGGAGAAGGGTGTTTTCTTTACAAAGTGAAATCTGGTAATTTTTATATTCCTATTTACTACTATTTACCTGATACATTGCAGGAAAATACTAAAGTTTTATTTGCTATGCACGGTGAAAAACGCAACGCTCAAGATTATCGAAATGATTGGAGAAAGATTTATAAATACAACAGTGAGCAGCATACGAATTTTATTTTACTTGCTCCCCGGTTTGAACAAAAGCGGTTTCCAAAAGCTGTAGGGTATAATCTAGGCAATATGTTTACAAAAGATTTAAAGATTTTAAATCCTCGAAACCAATGGGCATTTACTGAAATTGAAAATATCTTTACTTTTGTCAAAATAACCACGAAAGTAAAGGCTAATACTTACTATCTATATGGTCACTCTGCGGGCGCACAGTTCGTACATCGAATGGTCATCTTTATGCCCCATGCACATATCCAAAAGGCTGTGGCTGCTGAGGCAGGTTCGTATACAATTCCCGATGAAAATAGGGAATATCCCTGTGGTCTGAAGAAACTAACTGGAGACCCACTATCATCTGTAGATTTGAAAAAAACATTTACTATACCAATGACAATAATTTTAGGTACAAAAGATAATAAAGTTTTACCTCCTGAACATGATTCTTATGCTTGTTATACAAAGCAAGGTTCTAATCGTTTAGCTCGTGGCGAATATTTCTACACTCATGTTAAAAGTATTGCTCATAATAGAAAAGAAGATTTTAATTGGACTCTCAAAGAAGTTACTGCTACTCACATTGTTGCAAAGACGAATCCTCCGATTGAAGATCCCATGTTAGTGTCATGTGCCGCTTTAGAGTTTTTTCCTAAATTGACCTTCGTTAATTGCAAATAGTTATTCAACTTATGTAGCAAATTTTTCATCTCCCTTTTTATCAACAATCGCAACTTGGTCTACGTTGACCATTATCTTATTGATAACGACCACTCATTGATTATATCAAGTCCGCATGATTATAGCGGTTCTCGAATGGAAATAATACACTTTAACCTCTCTCCTTTTAGGAGAGAGGCTTTGAATCTGACTCCCCTTCCCTACAAGGGAAGGGGCTGGGGGTTAGGTCTGTATTGCACTCAACTGAGAAGCGCTATACTTCTAATTTCTGAACCTCACTCCGCCTCAGAAACACCTCTCCTTACCAAGGAGAGGGGCAGGGGGTGAGGTTTTTTGATAAGCAATCAGCAGGACATGATATTACTCCTACACATTAAATCGGAACAACATTACATCCCCTTCCTGCACAACATACTCTTTCCCTTCACTGCGAACCAACCCTTTTTCCTTGGCAGCATTCATCGAACCAGTTGTTACCAAGTCTTTATAAGCGACAGTTTCCGCGCGAATAAATCCCCGCTCAAAATCACTGTGGATTACACCAGCAGCTTGAGGTGCAGACATTCCAGCATTAATTGTCCAAGCACGGGTTTCTTTGGGGCCGCAGGTGAAATATGTCCGCAAGCCTAGAAGCATGTAAGTTGCACGAATTAATGATTTTAAACCGCCTTCTTCCACACCTAAAGACGCAAGAAAATCAGCTTTATCTGACTCTGGTAATTCCACTAATTCCGCTTCAACTTGGGCAGAAACGATTACAACTTGAGCATTTTCTGTCGCTGCAATTTGCCGCACTGTTTCCACAAAATCATTACCAGTTGCTAACTCATCCTCAGATACATTAGCAGCGTAGATAATCGGTTTATAAGTGAGCAGTTCCAGTCCTTTAATTATTTCTGTTTCTTCTTCATTCAAGCTCACCTGACGCACCGATTTACCCTCATTTAAAGCCGCAGCTAATTTTTCCAAAACTGAGACTTCAAACTGTGCATCTTTGCTGGTACGAGCTTGTTTGCGAGTGCGGTCAATTCGCCGCTCAATTTGTGATAAATCTGATAAACCTAGTTCTATATTAATGATTTCAATATCTCGCGCTGGGTCAACAGAACCAGCAACATGGATAATATCGTCATTCTCAAAACAACGTACCACATGGACGATCGCATCAACTTCCCGGATGTGGGACAGGAATTGATTCCCTAGTCCCTCACCCTGACTTGCACCTTTAACTAAACCCGCAATATCGACAAATTCGACCCGCGCCGGGATAATTTGTGCTGAACTGGCAATCTTAGCAAGAACATTTAACCGTTCATCCGGTACTGCGACAACGCCGACATTCGGTTCAATCGTGCAAAAAGGGAAGTTAGCCGCTTCTGCTTTAGCATTAGCAACTACAGCATTAAATAAAGTAGATTTTCCGACGTTGGGAAGTCCGACAATTCCGGCTCTTAGCATTTTGGATTTTAGATTTGAGATTTTGGATTACATTACCAAGTTAATCTAAACAGGTTCCGGTATGGTTTGGGGAATCGGCCCTGGAACTGTCTGAGGAATGGGAGCAGGTACCGGTTCTGGTACAGGTTGAGGAATCGCTGGCCCCGGTACAGGTTCAGGACTAGGTAAGGGGTTCGGCCCAGGATTGGGAATTTGTGGTTCTGGTATAGAAATCGCAGTGGGATTAATCATCGTAAGTCTAAATTAAATTATTCAACGTTCCCACGGTAGATGACAACCTCATCTGTTGACATCTCCCTAAATAGCTATACTCACGAACACATCCTTTAATAATTTACCGCTCTTCTCATTCTCTGCGTCCCTCTGCGCTTCCCTCCGCGCTCCTACCCTGCGGGAAGGCGTTCGCGTAGCGTCTCGTAGAGAAGCACCTATGCGTTTAAATTTCACCCCTCAATTTGCCACCATTTGCACAAAACTACTGCTCTTTTACCTTTTCTACCACCTCTGGCACTGGATCGTAACCACCTGGATGAAACGGATGACAGCGCAAAATCCGCCGAGTTGCCATCCAGCTACCACGCAACACTCCAAATCGTTCAATGGCTTGAATGGCATACATCGAACAAGTTGGTTGAAAGCGACAAGTCGGGAGAAACAACGGCGAGATAAACATTCGGTAGCCCCGAATCAGCCAAATCAATAATAATTTCATTACAGTTACCCAAATCTTATAAATTAGTAACAGAGGTAAAAATTTTCATTTTGTTGCATCTTTGTTAATTACATTTTCTGACTTCACCTCAATTCCGGTTTTATGGCTGCAAATTGCGTTGGCTGCAATCTGGGTGTTACTCATCCTCGTGATTGCGTGGGTGGTAAACCGCTTCGCCGACAAGCCAGAAATCGTGCGGAAGATAGTTCATATTGGCACTGGTAATGTAATTTTAATCGCTTGGTGGCTTGATATTCCCGCCAGTGTAGGGATTACAGCTTCAATTTTAGCGAGTGCAATCACCTTATTATCCTATCGATTACCCATTCTTCCTGGTATTAATAGCGTTGGACGCCAAAGTTTAGGGACATTTTTTTACTCTGTCAGTTTTGGTATTTTAGTTGCCTGGTTTTGGTACTTGCAACAACCCCAGTACGCAGCACTAGGAATTTTGGTAATGACTTGGGGAGATGGATTAGCAGCCTTGATTGGGCAACGCTTTGGTAAACATAAGTATAAAGTTTTTGGGACAGAAAAAAGTTGGGAAGGCTCCCTAACTATGATGTTTGTTAGCTATCTCGTCTGTAGTTTGATTTTAGTTGGAACTCAAGGAAACAGTTGGCAAACTTGGGCGATATCGCTGATAGTGGCAGTTATAGCTACTGCTTTAGAAGCTGTTTCATTTTTGGGTATTGACAATTTAACAGTTCCTTTGGGCAGTGCAGCCCTTGCTTTCTTCTTAAGTCAGTTAGTTTTGAGTTAGTAATTGCCTTGAGTACTATTCCTCATTGAGCAAATAAGAGATAGCGCCAAAAATTTATCGTTAGGAATAAGAATTAAATAACATATAATTTATGTCCTTGGCTTACCTCACCCTCAATCCCTCTCCGATATATTGGAGAGGGTAGCTAGATACAAGATGAAGTTTTGCATTTTATTTAATTCACGTTCCTTAGTTAATAAATATAGCGCTTCTGAGTTGAGTCCAATACGGGTAAGCAATTTCGTAGTAAAGACTTTAGTCCTTACTACAAACTCTTCATTACTAACTTGACAAAGTACTAGGTACGAAACTGATTTACTGGTTTAGCAGTCCGTTCGCCATTTAAAGATGCGTCTTAGTTTGACTGACTTGTGCTAACTTTCATCTTTATAAATCTCGCTACGATGTCCTATTTTAATTACAGTTACTATCAAAACATCGTCATCTAATTCATAAATAACTCGATAATCTCCTACTCGAACACGATATGAATTATCATCACATTGCAATTTTTTAACACCGTTTGGACGTGGTTCTATTGCCAATTCGTTAATTTTAGTTTGTATACGCTCTTGTACGTCTAGAGGTAGTTTCCTAAACTGCCTTTTTGCACCCTTTGAAAATTTAACTTCGTAACTCACGCAACATCCTTGTTTATTTTGTTTGTTATTTCGTTTTGAATTTCATCCCAAGACTCAGTGCCATTAATGCGTATATCTTCCCTAGCTTCTTTAATGGCTTTTAAGTCTTCTTCGTCGTCTACATCATCGATTCTTTTTAAGAGTGCGTGAATTTCATCTAAAGTACTGTCATAAGCTTGATGTAGCAGTACGTTGATATCTTTAATTAACTGTTCTCTTTCGTGTGCTGGTTTCATTTTTAATCATCCGAGCGTGGTTTGACTTTTTCTGCCACCGTCTCTAGTTTCGCCTAGACGTAGAGAAATAAACATAAAAAAATCCCCAGGCTTAGGATGCTGGGGACTAGGTGCGTTAAGGTCGTAAACTGATTTACTGGTTTAGCAGCCCGATCGCCATTTCAAGGTGTATCTTAGCTCTATGCAAGTTAAGCAGGCTCTCTTGGTCGTATCGGTCAGGGTAGGGCATAGCCTTGCCCTCCATTGTTAGCTTAATCAGCGCCGCTTGCTCATCAGTGGGTGAGTTCATCTCATCTACCACCCCTTCAAGAAATTGAGTAATGCTAAAGCCTGGGGACTTTAGCCCTCTTCCTTGTCTTAGTTGCGCGAGTGCTATCTGTGGGAATGCCATCAAGGTAACAATCCAACTAGTCTTATACCCTCCATTCCCAGTAGGCTTCAATCCGTAACGCCTACACAAGTCCCTTAACTCAGCAGTGGTTTTGATTTCGAGTTCTGACCTTGTGAACATAAAATAGAATTACCCATTTGTAAAAGTGGTATCGGTGAGTTACAAGTTTTCCAGGCAAGTACTCACCGATTAATAACTCTATTCCGTTGTTAACATCGACTTCAAGCTATATTTACGTTTCTACATAAATGGCTAAAGCTAAGGGGAAACCTGAAAATTTTGGAAACCAACCAAGCAAGGAATTAAGCGAACAATTAAACTTCCGTGTCACTAAGGAAATGAAGGAAGAGGTAAAGGCTAAGGATGACCCTCCTGAATTTTGTCGCCAAGCTATCCAAAAAGCACTAGATGAAGATAGGGAGAAGTAGTTAAAAGTTTTTGGACTAATACTTCACGCCTAATGTGAATTAAAAGCTTTAATTTTGTAGGGTGCGTTATGGACGCTAGTCCTAACGCACCGAAGATATCGGACTATATTTTAGATTTAGAAAGGAAATTGGACGATATCTTTGAACTTAACAATACTTATCATTATGTCAAAATTTTCTTCTATGAGCAAAAAATGATGCTTATAAATCGATTATTTAAAGGACTAGCTGTTGTATTGACAGTAATGGGAGGCATAGTAATTATTTGGTTATTAGTTAACTTGGTACAGTCGCAGCTAATAATATCGTCCTCTCCAGGCAGTTCTTTAGCAAGGCGTATTTTATTCGGTTTACAGGCTGCAAAAATTGAAATAAATCTCAGACTTGTGTTCATTGCTAGCGCAGTTGAGATTGCCTTATTCTGGCTACTAGTAGTTCTTGATGTTGTCTCTCGACATCGTGGTTTAATAGCTACTTTAGTCCTCTTTATTTTCGTTGGAATTGTCGTCTTTATTGTTTATAGTCAGTATTCAAGTGTTTTTTTGAGATGATTGACAAAATTTACTCTATTCTAACCCCTCACAGATGATTACCGCGATCGCTCCAAAATCCAATCGAGTAAAATCGGATTGACTAACTCCGGCGCTTCATCCTGCGGACAATGCCCCACTCCCTCTAAAGCAATAAACTTTTCTACTTGCGGAAAGTTAGCTAATTCTCTACCTAACTTGATTGGTTCCCACGGATCAGCCGTTCCCCACAAGATAATCGCCGGACAGGCTAACAGTGGTAAAAGTTCTTCTGGTAGTGGCCCTGTGGAATAAGAAGTAAAGGCAAGGAAAACAGCTCCAGCCCCCGGATCACTTGCTGGTGAAGTGAGAATATCTACCAACTCATCTGTCACCATCTCAGCATTCGCATAGGCTTGCAGCAGAATCTTCCGCACTGTTTTCGGTTTGGCGAGTTGATTGAAAAAGAAATCACCAACTGGTTTAATAGACAACAGGCGTTGCAGTAGAGGCGCTCCGAAACGACGACTCCAAGGTAAAGTTACCCGTTTGCGATCGTGCAACAGCCGTAAAGAACAGTTGAGCAAAGCAACTCCCAAGGCAATATCTGGGTTGTTTACTGCTGCTTGCATGGCTACAATGCAGCCAATAGAATTTCCAACTAAAAAAGCTGGCTCACCTACAACTTCGCGGCAAAAATCTGCCACTTGTTGTCCCCAGGTTTCTAGTGTATAGGCAATTTTTTCACCCGGTTGAGGTTTAGCCGAAGCGCCAAAACCAATCAAATCGATCGCATAAACACGGCAATTTTCCGCTAATACGGGAATATTTTTCTGCCAATGCCACCAAGAAGCGCCAAATCCATGCACGAGGACAACAGCTGGCCCAGTGGTTCCTTGGGTTTGATAGCAGATTGGGAAATCTTGCCAAATCCAGGTTTTTGTAGAGTTAAGTGTTGTTTTGGAACTTAAGGTTGTCATAAGAAATTTGATCAAAACAAGGGTAAAAGCCTTTCAGCAGCAAGACGCAAGTAAAATTGTTGGGAATTTGTCTAAAATTTATCAGATTTTTAAAGTAAATCCTTTGCTTTAGTGATAGCTTAGACGTACACCACGAAAGCTTTTAGGCTGATAACACTAGCATCAAGCTAATAGTTTTATCCAGTATAGATTTTCATCTTGTTCAAAGAGGTAATTTACTCACAACTTAGATTATGTCAGTATTAGGAATCATAAATTTTGTAATATGAGTAATGTTTTTGCTGTTTTTAGATGTGAGGGAATTAGCATTAGGGCTAGATTCAGTAGTTTCACAATTTACGACAGCCAATGCGAGTCTATAAGATTGTCGAATATGAGGCATCGGCTAAGGGGTGGTTTGCAACTGGAAACTGACGCTGAATTTAACAATATTTTTCTTGTTCCTAGTTCTGCGAGCCAGAAAACATGAATCTATTAGAAACAATTGATACTCCTGTTGGAAGTTACGCACCAGATTTTGAACTGCCAGGAATTGATGATCAAGTACACCATCTCAGGCGTTATCTTGAAAAGTTCCGAGCAGTCGGTGTCATTTCCATGTGTAACCACTGTCCTTATGTAGACTGGTATCTAGGCAGATTAAAAAACATTCAAGCCGAATTTGCCCCAGAAGGCTTTACACTAATTGGCGTCAATGGTAGTAATAGTGATCGCAACACTAGGTCAAGCTTGGAAAATATGAAAGCTTTTGCCCTCGGTCATGACTTAAATTTCCCTTACCTGTGGGACTCGACCCAAGATGTGACCCGCAGTTTTGGTGCTACAAAAACACCAATGGCCTTTCTCATAGACACTAATGGTATAGTACGCTACAAAGGTCAAATTGACGATCATCCCCAAGACCCATCATCGGTGGGAGAGGATTATTTGAGAACTGCGATCGCTTCTCTGCTTCAAGGTCAAAAAATAGATATACCACAAACAGAACCAATAGGTACTACATTGATTTGGCGTAACTAGACATAGATAGTCCCTCTAACTGCTATCTTAAATTGGAGGCAATTGCAACTTTTTTGATAAAGCGGAACTTCATGGGAACGAATTACCGACGGGTTTTACTCAAACTGAGCGGTGAAGCCTTAATGGGCAACATGGGCTATGGCATTGATCCAGAAGTGGTCAAAGGAATAGCACAAGAATTAGCAGAGGTGATCGCCACTGGAGTTCAAATGGCCATCGTTGTTGGTGGTGGCAATATTTTTCGTGGTGTCAAAGCGGCGTCGGCGGGGATGGACAGGGCAACCGCTGACTACATAGGGATGATTGCCACGGTAATGAACGCGATGACGCTGCAAGATTCGCTGGAACGTATAGGGGTACAGACGCGGGTGCAAACTGCGATCGCTATGCAAGAATTAGCAGAACCGTATATCCGTCGTCGCGCCATCCGTCATCTTGAAAAAGGACGGGTGGTAATTTTTGGTGCTGGTTCTGGAAATCCCTTTTTTACTACAGATACTACTGCGGCATTAAGAGCCGCAGAAATTGATGCCGAGGTGATTTTTAAAGCCACCAAAGTAGATGGAGTATATGATGCTGATCCTCATATTTTTCCTGATGCCAAGCGTTACAATAGCCTCACCTACGCACACGTTTTAACCAAAGATTTGCGGGTGATGGATAGTACTGCGATCGCATTGTGTAAAGAAAATAATATCCCAATTCTGGTATTTGATCTAACGGTGCGAGGTAACATCCACCGAGCAGTCTTGGGAGAATCCATCGGCACCCTTGTGGGAGGTTCTTGTGAAATTAGCTGAAGCTGAAAGTACGATGCAAAAGACCGTTGAGGCAACTCAACGAGCTTTTAACACGATTCGCACTGGTCGCGCCAATGCGAGTCTATTAGATAAGGTATCGGTGGACTATTACGGTTCGCCTACATCGTTGAAATCACTGGCAAACATTAGCACGCCGGATGCCACGACGATCTTAATTCAACCTTACGATCGCAGCAGTTTAAATATAGTCGAAAAAGCGATTTCTCTATCTGATGTCGGTTTAACCCCCAGTAATGACGGTTCCGTGATTCGGCTGAATATTCCGCCCTTAACGAGCGATCGCCGTAAAGAATTCGTCAAAATGGCATCCAAGTATGCTGAAGAGGGTCGTGTTGCTATTCGCAACATCCGCCGCGATGCCATAGACTTCATTCGCAAACAGGAAAAAAATGCCGAAATTCCTGAAGATGAAGCACGGGATCAGCAAGACAAACTGCAAAAACTGACAAACAAATACAGTGGCAGAATAGACGAATTGCTGGCAGAAAAAGAAAAAGACATCACGACTGTTTAAAGTCTAAAGTCTGAAGTATAAAGGCTGAAGGATGATCGAGAAATTCTTCAGCCTTTATCATTTCTTAAGTATCTAAAAAAAATTGATCAAGTAAGTGGGCGTGAATAATTAAAGTAGGGGCAATTCATGAATTGCCCCTACTCAATAGAAAATAAACTAATTCAGAAGCAAAAATTCAGCCATATGTACGACTGCATCATCGTCGGTGCTGGGCCAGCTGGTGGAACAGCTGCATATCATTTAGCCAAGCAAGGTCGCTCAGTATTAGTGTTAGAAAAAGAATCCCTGCCAAGATATAAACCTTGTGGCGGTGGTGTATCTCCAGCGATCGCTCAATGGTTTGACTTTGATTTTAGCCCAGCGATTTCTGTGAAAGCCGACTCCGTTCGTTTTACCTGGAAATTGGGCGACCCCGTGGAAGCAAAAATCGCCACAAAAGAACCAGTCTGGATGGTGCGACGAGATATTTTTGACCATTTCCTAGTACAGCAAGGACAGAAGCAAGGGGCTGAACTACGAGATAATACTGAAGTAACGGGTATTGAGTTTCAAAGTGACTATTGGCAAGTAAACACAGCCAATGGGCCCGTTACAGGTCGCTACCTAATCGCGGCTGATGGGGCTAAAGGGTCAATGGCAAAATGGCTAGGCTTCAAAGAACGTAAACGCCGTTTAGCAGGAGCCTTGGAAGCAGAAGTTCTCGCAACTGTCAAGGACAAATCGACAATTCATTTCGAGTTTGGCTTGGTGAAAAATGGCTACATTTGGAACTTCCCAAAGGCTGATGGTTATTCCATTGGTGTTGGTACATTTATCGGCGGTGAACCCCAGGACTTTAAGAAGATTTTAGATGAGTACGCGCGATCGTTTAATGTAGATATCAAAACTAGCAAGCAGTATGGTTATCCCCTTTGCTTGTGGGATGGCAACCAAAAGTTGCATACTCAAAATGCAGTTTTGGCTGGGGAAGCTGCTTGTGTAGTTGATCCAATGACAGCAGAAGGCATTCGCCCTTCCATTTTTAGCGGTTTGATTGCAGCAGGAGCTATTAATCAGGCTCTTTCTGGTGACACTAACGCTTTAGAAAAATATACCGAAGACATTAATGAACAATGGGGTACTGAGATGGCTTGGGCGCAAAAATTAGGTGGAGCATTCTATCGCTTTCCAGGCATTGGCTACAAAGTTGGTGTTAAGCGCCCCTCCGGTGCCCAAATCATGGGTAAGATTCTGTGCGGAGAACTGCGCTATGGCGACGTTGCCGGTCGCGCCCTTAAGCGTTTAATCCCTGGTTTTGGGGGTTAATCAAGAGGGCTGACTTCCGTTAGCGGATAGCTAAGGTTTAACCTGTGCTGAGTTTTCTCAATAGTCGTAATTAAGCATAACGCACCGCCTACAGATAATAGGTGCGTTACGCTGTCGCGGTAATATACCCTACGATCATTGGTTGAATATTTTTTTTAATTCTAGACCAGCTTGAACAAAACCCTGATTTAGTAGAACAAGCTTTAATTCGGCAAGAAAATCATAGTTAAAAAACAGATGCTAACTCTTTGGCAAATAAATCAATCTAACTTTATTACTCAAAATTCCTATGGTGACAAATATAGAAAATTCTAATAATCAAGAGTTAGTCGGTTTTATCTGGAGCATTGCCGACAAACTCCGAGGCCCTTACCGTCCACCCCAGTACCGCCGGGTGATGTTGCCTCTGATTGTATTGCGTCGTTTAGATTCTGTTCTAGAACCTACTAAACAAGCTGTCCTTGAGTCCAAGGCCAAGTTTGAGACGATGGGTTTAGAGGGTGACGCTTTTGAGAAGGCGATCGCTAAGGTAGCAATTGGGGGTAATCGCCAACAGCCATTGTATAACCTCAGTGAATTTACGTTTCAGAAATTACTAGAGGATTCTGAGGGGCTTGCGGATAATCTTAGAGCTTATATCAATGGGTTTTCGCCTCTGGCACGGGATATTTTTGAGAAATTTGAGTTTGATAATGAAATCCAGAAGTTAGATGAAGCTAACCGTCTGTTTGAGGTGATGAAGGCGATCAATAGTCCTGAAGTTGATCTATCTCCAGCGAAACTCTCTAATCTACGAATGGGCTATCTGTTCGAGGAACTGGTGAGAAAGTTTAACGAGCAGGCAAACGAAGAGGCGGGAGATCACTTTACGCCCCGTGAAGTAATTCGGCTGATGGTGAATCTGGTTTTCTGTGACGAGCAGGATATCTTTAAGCAAGGGATTTATCGGACAGTGTATGACCCCACAGCAGGAACAGGGGGAATGCTTTCGGTAGCGGAAGAACATATTAAGAAACAAAACCTGGAAGCAAATTTAGGGTTATTTGGGCAAGAGTATAATTCTGAATCCTATGCGATTTGCTGTTCTGATTTGCTGATAAAAGATGAACCGATTAACAATCTTGTTTTTGGCGACACTTTGGGAATAAAAAACGCCAAAAGCAAAAGTAATAATTTTTTACCCCGTGATGGTCATCCTGATAAACAGTTTCACTATATGTTTGCTAATCCGCCCTTTGGTGTGGAATGGAAAACAGAAGAGGATTTTATTAAAGATGAATATGACAATTTAGGATTTAAGGGGCGTTTTGGGGCTGGTGTACCTCGAATTAATGATGGTTCGCTGTTGTTTCTGCAACACATGATATCGAAAATGCACGCTTCCCCAGAGTCAGGAGGTGATGGTTCTCGGATTGCGATCGTGTTTAATGGTTCGCCTTTGTTTACAGGGGATGCGGGTAGTGGTGAAAGTAATATTCGCCGTTGGATTATTGAAAATGACTGGCTTGATGCGGTGATTGCTCTACCTGACCAAATGTTTTATAACACGGGGATTTTTACTTATATTTGGCTGGTGACGAATAAGAAAGCGGCGCATCGTCAGGGAAAAGTTCAGCTTGTTGATGGGACGCACCATTTTCAGAAAATGAAAAAGAGTCTTGGTAATAAGCGCAATGAATTATCACCGGAGCATATTGCGGAACTGGTGCGACTGTATGGAGACTTTGAGCAGAATGGTGTCAGTGAGGTGAAATCAGACGGGCAGATAGAAAAGCAGATTTGCTCAAAGATTTTTGATAATCAAGAGTTTGGGTTTCTCAAAATTACAGTGGAGCGTCCGTTAAGGTTAAATTTTCAGGCAAGTGAGGAGCGGGTAGCTCGGTTGTGGGAACAAACGGCGTTTCAGAATTTAGCGACGACTAAGAAGCGTAAGGATGAAAAAGTGCAACAGTTAGAAATGGAGATGGGTGAAAGTCTTCAAAATCAGATTTTAGATGCTTTGCGGTGTCTGGACGGTAATCGCCTGTATATGTCCCGTGCTGAGTTTATGCGGGATTTAGAGCGGGTGTTAAAGAATGCGGGGTTAAAGTTGAAAGAGCCGGTGATCAGGGCGATTTTAGCAGCGTTGGGTGAGGCTGATCCAGAAGCGGAAATCTGTCGGGATAAGAAGGGGAATCCTGAACCGGATAGTAATTTGCGAGATACAGAAATTGTACCTTTACCGGATGATATTACATTGCCGTTACCGTTGGGATATGACAAGGATGCAAGCGCAGATGAGTTGATTAATTTAGTAAAGGGACATTGTGAGAAGTATTTTGAGGCCGAGGTTTTACCCCATGTAGCAGATGCTTGGATTGATTTTTCTAAAACTAAGGTGGGGTATGAGATTCCGTTAAATCGTCATTTCTATATGTATCAGCCGCCTCGCCCTCTGGATGAGATTGAGAATGATATTAAATCACTGGAGTTGGACATTATGGCGATGTTGGGGGAGGTAGTGTAATGGGTAAGTATAAGGGTTATGAAAAGTATAAAGATTCTGGCGTTGAGTGGTTGGGGGCGATTCCTGAACATTGGAAAGCTGTTCGACTCAAACATATAACCAATCAAATTATTGATGGCGCACATTTTACTCCAACTTATGTTAATGAAGGAATACCATTTTTAAGAGTTACTGATATTGTTCAGGCGAAAAATAATTCTATTAACATGAACAATATTAAATTTATTCCCGAAGAGGAACACAATACATTATCTATCAGATGCAAACCAGAAAAAGGAGATTTACTTTACTCTAAAAATGGAACAATAGGAGTTCCTAGAATTGTTGACTGGGATTTTGATTTTAGTATTTTTGTTAGTCTATGTCTAATTAAGGTTATAAAACCAAAAGTCAACATTGAATTTTTGCAATATTCTTTGTTGGGGAAACTTACAGAAACACAAATTAATATTGGTGCTAAATCGAATACTGTTACTAATTTACACTTAGACAAAATTAAAGAGTTTTGGGCTACCCTTCCGCCACTGGATGAGCAGAAAGCGATCGCCCACTTCCTCGACTATAAAACCAAACAAATAGACGACCTCATCGCCAAGAAAGAAGCCCTCATTGAAAAACTCGACGAAAAACGCACCGCCTTCATCAGTCACGCTGTCACCAAAGGACTAGATCCAAGTGTCCCGATGAAAGATTCTGGGGTTGAGTGGCTGGGCGAAATTCCAAAGCACTGGGAAGTAATAAAAGTTAAACATTTAACTAAAATCTTGCGTGGAAAATTTACTCATAGACCAAGAAATGATCCTAGATTCTATGATGGTCAATATCCTTTTATACAAACAGGTGATGTTGCAAATGCCAATAAATTTATTATGGAATATACACAGACACTAAATGATAATGGTTATGCAGTAAGTAAAGAGTTTCCTTCAGGAACACTTGTAATGACAATTGCCGCAAATATAGGAGACATGGCAATTTTAAACTTTAATGCTTGTTTCCCTGATAGTATTGTTGGTTTTCTTCCATCAAAGATGACAGAAATATTTTTTCTTTACTATCTTTTTAGTTCTATGAAGAAGCAATTTTTGTCAACGGCTGTTTTAAATACACAATTAAATCTAAATGTTGAAAGAATAAGCAATTTATTTACAGTTATTCTTCCTCTAGATGAACAAATTAAGATAACTAAATTTTTAGATAAAGAACTTCAAAATATTGACCAACAAAAAGCCCAAATTAAAAAAGCCATTGAACGATTAAAAGAATATCGCACCGCCCTCATCACCAACGCCGTCACAGGTAAAATAGATGTACGCCAAGTCCCCATCCCCTAACCCGAAAAGGCACCATGACTCAAAAAACCTATCAACTCCCTCTAACCTTCGAGCAAATTCTTAATCTTGTCCTACAACTGACAGCACAAGAACAAGAACAACTCATTCAGGAAATAAAGAAAAAATCTCCAAATAATAAAGATGAAGATTTACTTAGTGTTTTTGACAGAATCGGCAGAAATGCTCAAGCCAAAGGACTAACCGAAGAAACTCTAGAAGAATTACTCGCCGATGAATCATAAACTAATTGTCATTGACACAAATGTTTTACTTAGCGCTGCCCTAAGTCCAGATGGAACAGCCCGTAAAGCCCTAGATAAAGCCTATAAAGAATTCTTTATTGCTCAAAGCGATGAAACTTATCAAGAATTAAACACACGAATCTACAAACGTAAGTTCGATAAATATATCTCAGATGAAGACCAACAAGATTTTTTGGATGTAGTTAAAAAATACAGTCAATTTATAGAAATCAAATCTCAAATAAACACCTGTAGAGATCCAGACGACAACAAATTTTTAGAACTTGCTAAAGATTCCAACGCAGAATTCTTAATCACAGGAGATCAAGACCTTTTATCACTCAAGGCTTTAGCCGAATATCAAAACCAGATTATTACTCCCAGAGACTTTCTAGCCATTGATTAATTCCACGTTTATATTGGAATATATTTATACTTCATGAAGTATGCACACGGAAGAGAAATTTGAGGACATCATCGAACGGGAACTCCTCCAACTCAGTGGCTACCACCAAGGCAACGCAGGCGGCTACGACCAAGAAACCGCCCTTTTCCCCACAGAAATCATCAACTTCATCCAAACCACCCAGCCCACACAATGGCAACGCCTAGCCAACAACAGCGATGCCCAGAAAATCGTTATAGATAGTCTCACCAAAGAACTCAAAAGCCGAGGAATGCTCGATGTTCTCCGCAATGGCTTTAAATGCTATGGTAAAACCCTGCGAGTCGCCTATTTCCAGCCTAATACAGGCATGAACCCCGAAACCTTGGCACTCTACGAAAAAAATCGCCTCACCATCACCCGCCAAGTCACCATTAAAATCGGAGGCATTCCCGATATTCTCCTCAGCATAAACGGTTTACCCATCGCTACGATCGAACTCAAAAACCCCTTCACCGGGCAAACATACCAAAACGCCATCCACCAATACAGACACGATAGAGACCCCAAAGACCCCCTATTTGCCTTTAAACAACGGTGCTTAGTCCATTTCGCCGTAGACACCGAAGAAGTCTGGATGACCACCAAACTGGCTGGACAAAGTACCCATTTTTTACCCTTTAACAAAGGTAATAATCACGGTGCAGGCAACCCAGTGGGAGACAATGAAGAATATCGCACCAGTTACTTTTGGCTAGAAGTCTTACAAAAAGATAGCCTTTTGGACATCTTGGCGCGTTTTCTCCACATCGAAACCAAAGAAACCAAAATTCCCACCGCCACTGGCGTTAATTACCAGAAAAAAGAAACCCTGATTTTCCCGCGCTACCATCAACTCGATGTCGTCGGTAAACTCATTGCCCATACTAAACAACACAAAGCCGGACATAATTATTTGATTCAGCATTCGGCAGGATCTGGAAAATCAAACTCTATTGCTTGGTTAGCCCATCGCCTAGCTAACCTCCATGACAACCAAGACGAAAAAATCTTTCATACCGTTGTCGTCATCACAGACCGCACGGTACTGGATCAACAACTGCAAAACACTATCTATCAGTTTGATCATAAAGCCGGAGTTGTCCAGAAAATTGACGAAAATACCCAACAACTCGTCACAGCCCTCAGCGACGGTGTACCCATCATCATTTCCACAGTCCAGAAATTCCCCTTCATTACTAAAGCCATCGAGACTTTAGCCAAAAAAGGTAAAACCATAGACATTACCACCAAAGATAAACGCTTTGCCGTCATCGTTGATGAAGCCCACGGCTCCCAAACCGGAGAAACCGCCGCCGAACTCCGCAAAATCCTCAATAAAGATGGTATCGAATCTGCGATCGCCGCCCAACTTCTTGAAGATGATCTTGAGGAAGATGACTTCAGTGACGAAGCCAAAAAACAATTACTGAAAGAACAAATCAGCCGCACTAAACAACCAAACCTCAGCTATTTTGCCTTTACCGCTACCCCTAAGTATAAAACTCAACTTGTATTCGATGAACCCGGAGAGAACGGCGAAGCCCCCTTCCATCTCTACACTATGCGCCAAGCGATTGAAGAAGGCTATATTAAAGACGTTTTGGCAAATTATACCTGCTACGATCGCTATTACGAACTCGTCCGCATTTCCGAAAATAACCCTGACTTACCCCGTCGTCAAGCAGCCAAGGCGATCGCTCGATTTGTCGAACTCCATCCCCACAACATCGCCCAAAAAGTAGAAATCATCATTGAACATTTCCGTAACAATACTCGCCATAAAATTGGAGGTCGAGCCAAAGCTATGGTTGTTACACGTTCCCGTGAACACGCCGTTAAATACAAACTCGCCTTCGATAAATACATTCAAGAAAAAGCCTATAGCGATATTAAATCCCTCGTTGCCTTTTCCGGTTCTATTACTCTTGATGAGTTTCCCGGAGAAACATTTACTGAAGTCAAAATGAACGGTGGCATCAAAAGTTCAGAAATTCCCGATAAATTTGCCAGCGATGCCTATCAAGTGCTTCTTGTCGCCAACAAATTCCAAACCGGATTTGACCAACCATTGCTCCATACTATGTTTGTTGATAAACGACTGGATGGAGTCCAAGCCGTCCAGACCCTATCTCGCCTCAACCGTACCACCATAGGGAAAGAAGACACCTTCGTACTAGATTTTGTGAATAAACCCGAAGACATATACCAAGCCTTTAAACCCTACTACGAAAAAACACCCGTTGGAGAAACCGCCGATCCGCAACAATTAAATGACCTGTCTTACCAGCTTTATGAATGGCAACTTTTTAGCCAAGACGATGTAAACCAGTGGTGTGAAATTTGGTTTCGCCCGAAAACCTCCTTCACCGGAGGCGAACACAAAAAATTAAATACATTACTAGACCCCATTATTGAAAACTATAAAGCTCTTCAAGACCCAGATAAAGAACAATTTAGAAGCCAACTTACTAGCTTTCGCAATCTCTACCTATTCCTTGCCCAGATTATTCCTTATCAAGATTCAGAAATGGAAAAGCTTTATGCCTATGGGCGTTTTCTACTAAAAAAATTACCCCGTAGTACCCAAGCTCCAAAAATTGATTTATCTGGGGATATAGAACTAAAATTTTATCGCCTTGAAAAAATCAGTGAAGGGAAAATTGATTTAAAAGAAGGTAAAGCAGAACCATTGCGAGGTGTTACCGCAGTCGGAACTCGCCAGCCAGATAAAGAAGTCCCCTTATCCAAGCTTATTGACTCCCTTAACGAATATTTTGGCACTAACTTCACCTTAGCCGACCAACTCTTTTTTGAGCAAATTACCGAAACAGCGATCGCTAATGACTCCATCAAACAAGCGGCTCAAGTCAATACAAAAGAAAACTTTACCCCAGTTTTAGAAAAGCATCTTGAAAATCTCTTTATCGAACGCATAGACGGCAACGAAAAAATCTTTATGGAGGTGATGAATAACGAAGAATTTAAAGCAGTCGTGTTTGAAAAATTACTATCCAGTATTTATGAGAGTATCAACAGTGAACATTCATGATTAGCACTTGACGCATTGGCAGCGATCGCCCATTTCACCAAAATTTAAGTATTATTACTCATAGACAAAAATCATTTTTTCTTTACCTGTCATGAATAGCGTCTTGCCCGTCCGTAGCCAAGGGCGGACAAGACTTCGGCGTGAGCGCTACTTCTATTCTTAGGCTGCGCCAACGACAAAGCTCAGTACAAGTCAGTCGAACGCTGTCCACCCCACAAGATTGGATAATTTATTTGTTGTCAGTCCCTTACTTAACGCGAAATTAAAAATACCTAGAGAAAAGCCAGATAATCACTCCAGTTCCTAGTACACAAATAATTCCCGCCAAGCCAGCTAAAGGTTTTTTATTCTTACCTGTGAACCAGTCAGAGACTTTACCAGTGTAAGTAATTAGTTCAGCTGTGTCTAAGGTTGCGATCGCCCATACCCATCCGGCGTGCAGTCCCCAAGCTAAACCCAAATTGCCGTTCGCAGCAAAGCGTGCCAACACCAACACCATTCCCATCAGCCACAATCCAGGGAGTTGCGGCGCCGTTTCGCGTTGCTCCCAAACCAAGTGTAGCAAGGCAAAAATCAAGCTAGAAATTGCTGCTGCTACCCAAACTGGATAATCCTGCGCTAATTCAGTGAACAGGAAACCGCGAAAAACTAACTCTTCTATCCCGCCGACTAATAACGCTATCAAGAAAATCGGTAGCAAGATGGGTAGTAGTAACTTGAAATTCGTCTTTTCAAAAGAACACCAACCTAACCCAAATTGCCCACTAAATACAATAGCTAGGCTCACCACTCCCAAACCGAAACCTAGTGCTAAAGAACCAAGAGTTGAAAGATTTCCAACAATGCCGTAATCCGAAAAAGACTTATTACTCAGCCAACTAACTCCCCATAGAATTAGGGGAGCTAATAGGTACAGTGATGCCAATAACGGCATCTTTTGCTCTGGCTGCAAAGGTTTAATGGGTTGCCAATTGAGCAATATTGCTACTACTGCTGCTACTGGCAACCAGCAAACTATCCAGCAAATAAAAAATGCCATCACTATAACTAGTGGTGGTGCATTTTCCAGAAATGCTAGTAGGACGTTGACCGAAGGCTCAAAGAAAGTTATCAAAATAAACAAAAAAAACACGATAGACTTCTTGCACTATAGATTTCTTGCTGATTAATCAAGACTCTACTAAATTTGGTGACTCCTGCAAGGGGTCTAATCGTATTTTTTACCTGGGACAAAATTTTCTAAATAGAGCTACTAGTTTGCTGTCGGGGTAAGGACAAGTTATCATCACCTGAAACTTATCCCTACCATCAGCAAATTTACTCTTCGTCTTCCAAATCTTCGTCTGATTCGTCAGAGTCTACATCTTGTGAGGTTAGTTTTTTATCGGTTTCACCGAGTTGAATCAGGTGAATATGCTTGTATCCCAACCTAATTTCAAACTCATCTCCAGGTTTCAAGCCCATTGCTTTGGTATATGTGGCACCAATCACAATCTGACCATTTTGATGGACACTAACGCGATATGTCGGTTCACGACCACGACCATCTTTAGGTGCTTCTGGACTTAGAGGAATTCCTCTAGCCGATAGCAAAGCGTCATAAAAATCGGTGAGATTGACACGAACCTGGTTATTCTTAGTAACAGTGTAATAGCCACACTGTTTAGCTCTTTCTCGGCGCGGTAAAGTGGAAAGTTCTTTTACTTTAGCAAGTAGTGCTTTTCCGGTTAATGGCGCGGTTGCAGTTTCAGTCATTATGCTCAAATTTTCCTTACTCTCTCCAAACTGATAAACGATGTAGTCTCATGCCAGCATTTGACTTTTTAGCATTTGCATAGAGCTACTTAGGACTCTAGTGTAACGGGTGAATTCCTGCTGATAGGAGCCAAAAGCACTTCTATATATGGTTGTCCACAACAAATTAGAGGTCAGAGTTGCCACAGACATTAATTTTGCTGCTTTTACGGCACTTTTAACCATTATTCGCCATTAGAAATGAAATTGTTTTCTCTTTTGGCGCTACTGTAGCGGTGTAACTTTCAGCCACCTTAACAAATTGGGTTAGTTCTACTACAAATAAGTCATAGAACCAAAAAATTGCAGGTTTTCCACTTTTAGTGCTTGCCCTTCTGGCCAATGAGCAAGTAGAGTTTTCTCTACTCCTACTCTCAAGCTTAGGACAGCATAGTATTTCAATAGAGTCCTACGGGCATACGCCCTTTTGTCCTGCCAGTAGAGACGCGAATTTTCTTGTCTCTACATTACGAATCAACAAAGCAGTAGTAACCGCGCTGATACGGCTATTGATTCTGGTTTTGTGACTTCGTAATTTTATATTAAATACTAGCATGGACTAATAATAGCAAAATAGTTGTTTAATTTTGAATTAAAGTTGCTGGTAAATTTTTATTTAAATTCCTGGACTTAAACCTTAGAAAAAGCAGTGACGATTTTCCTAACCCTTGATTGCAAGCGTGAGTGTTGCCCTATGGCTTTTATAAAAACTTATCTAATATAGACGAGCAGTTTTGACGAATGAGTTAAATCCAAGATTTTCTTGATTGAGAGGAGGCAAAAATCTAAAAGTCTCGCGGATCATGGATTCCCGGTGCAAGAACTTTTCTTTGAAAGTGATGAAGATTTTCCTCGGTTTATTGCTGTAAGCTCAAAAGCGGTCAGAGGATTTTGTACGTCTGTCTATGGAAAGAATAAATATCTTAACATCTGCCTACCACTTGATTGCCACTACTATATATTGAACATGTGCTTTTACACTTCTATATAATCAAAAAATTCAGATGAAGGTATCACTTGACGGAATTTTCCAGCCAGGACTGCTTGACTCAAGTTGACATCAAGACGTGTCGCTAACCTGATATGCATTTAATTTGGATATGATCGGTAGTTTAAAGATAAATCTAAGTGCCTTTTTGAGCAAACCCTATTTCCTTTACATTCTCAAACAGCGAAATTCAATGCAAAGCTGCTATTACATTTTTGGCGTTTTAACTCAGAATTTGACACAAATCTTGCTGACAGGGCTGCTACAAGTAAAATTTTAATGGTTATCCTTAAGTTAGAATCAGTCGCTCTTTCCTCGTCAGCCTGTTAACACCAGGGTTTGAATTAAGGGCAAAAAAGTATAGCTCACTTTTCACAACTACCTGCCTTGACTGATGATTGTTGAGGCTGGTGAAGCAATTTTAAAATTTTGGTTAGTGGTCATGGAAGTTATTTTTAAGGTCATTCGACAGCAACAAAATTCCTCCCCTGTTGTGCAAACCTACCTTGTAGAGGCAGAACCAGGTAATACCATCCTGGATTGCCTGAATCATATTAAGTGGGAGCAAGATGGAACCTTGGCGTTTCGCAAAAATTGCCGCAATACCATTTGTGGTAGTTGTGCTATGCGAATTAATGGGCGTTCGGCTTTAGCTTGTAAGGAAAATGTTGGCAGTGAACTTGCCAGATTACAACAAATACCGTCATCCCCAAGTAAAGTAAATGCCATTGGCGAAATCACGATCGCTCCTCTCGGCAATATGCCCGTGATTAAAGATTTGGTTGTAGATATGAGCAGTTTCTGGAATAATTTAGAGGCAGTTGCTCCTTATGTGAGTACGGCAGCACGACAAGTACCAGAAAGAGAGTTTTTGCAAACACCACAAGAGCGATCGCGTCTCGATCAAACTGCGAACTGTATTATGTGTGGTGCTTGTTACTCGGAATGCAACGCCCGTGAAGTTGATCCAAACTTTGTTGGCCCCCATGCCCTTGCCAAAGCTTACCGGATGGTAGCAGACTCACGCGATAGCGACACCCAAAATCGCTTAGAAAGCTACAACGAAGGTACTAAAGGCGTATGGGGTTGCACCCGTTGTTTGTACTGCGATTCCGTTTGTCCAATGGAAGTTGCACCATTAGAACAAATCACCAAAATTAAACAAGAAATTCTCAGCCACAAACAAGCCAGCGATAGTCGCTCACTTCGTCACCGGAAAGTTTTGGTGGATTTAGTTAAAGAAGGTGGTTGGATTGATGAACGTCAATTTGGTTTACAAGTTGTCGGTAACTACTTTCGAGATTTAAAAGGATTACTCAGTCTTGCACCCCTCGGTTTGCGGATGATCCTCCGGGGTAAGTTTCCCCTATTCTTTGAACCTTCAGAAGGGACGGAACAAGTGCGATCGCTCATTGAAGCCGTGCAACAAGTAGAAGGGAATAGGGAATAGGGAGTAGGGAATAGGGAATAGGGAATTTTCTTTCACCACTCCCCACTCCCCACTCTCCCCATTCTTCAACGCGGTTCTTGAGGTATATTCAACGGCTGTCCATAACGGTCATATACTAAAACATCCCACTGCCCGTTGTTACTAGATTCAAAAGCAATCTTACTACCATCAGCGCTAATTGTAGGGTTGCGGACTTCCGCTTGCAGGTTAGTGGTCAAATTCCGTGATTGACGTGTTTCCCGGTCGTAGAGAAAAATAGCCGATCGCCCCTGACGGCTAGCACCAAACACAATATAACGACCATCCTGTGAAACGCTAGGATGAGTTGCGATCGCATCAAAGGAGTTTAAACCTGGCAAATCAACCAAATCACGAGTTACTGTATCAAACATATAAACGTCTTGGCTACCCCGTCGGTCAGTAATAAAAACAATGTATCTCCCAGAGATTTGGGGGTCTAATTCCGACGCTAAACTATTGAGACTGCGACCCCCCGGATCGAAGGGATAATTCAAAATGCGAGGGTAGCCAAAACATCCAGTCAGTAAACTTAAGCAGAAAAATACAGGTATAAAAAAAACAGGTCTCATATATTAGTCATTAGTCATTAGTCAATAGTCTCACAACTCCTAACTCCTAAGGTACAGACGCGATTAATCAATCACTAGGATTGACCTAGTTGCAAGTTTCCCCTTGGTGTTTAATTTTCTGATAATTAACCGGGGTCTGACAATACCTTTTTGGGTGTAAATATCTTGAGTTAGCAAGGTACTGCATTCGCGGATTCTACAGGCGCTAAATAGGCATACGGCAAACAAGGTGCGTAGGCGTAGCCCGCCGCAGGCATCGCGGTCATTGTCTAAGCCATCACTGAAGATTAGCTGTATCTCTTGCTGAGTAAAAACCTTGGCGCGTCCATGCCGATTTATTTTCATTGGCAGACTGTAGACCCTGTGATCCACAGCCTATAATGTTTTGACACATGATTTGCATAACTGTTTGACCTTTAGGTGAAACTAGAAGTGGTAGTACAAAAATTAAAGAAGAATTCAGAAGTCAGAATTCAGGAGTCAGAATCAAGACGCTCTCTGCGAGACGCTGCGCGAACGCGGACTCGCTACCGCTACGCTATCAGTCGGGGATTCAGACCCGCGACTACGAAAGTTGACCACAAAACAAGAAAATTTGGTGGGGGTGCAAAAACGCCGATTATTCATCCACCAGTCGTAGAGAATTCATTCTGAATTCTGACTCCTGACTCCTGAATTCTGTTCGATAAAAATTCTGAGGAGGTTTGAATCAAACCACTGCATCCTACAATAGAACAACTAGAAACCTTCTACCGCGTAGCTGTACGAGCAAGCAATCTATTAAGAACAATTGAATTAACTCGCTACGATACACGCTCTCAAAGAATCGTAGTGTTAATAGGCGAAACAATTCAAGTAGAAATTTTAAGTAACGGCGAGGAATTAATTCAATGAGTAACTATCAACAATTAAGCGAAGCCGAACTGAGAACTTATGTAAAAACACATCCTGATGATGAGGAGGCTTTTCAACATTATTTAACAATTATGAGGGCAAAACCTAACCGGGTTGTAGTTAGTACAGAGGAACAAGCCCTAATTGAATTTAGGAAAAGAATACAAGCGGAGTCAACACCCTAACCCGCCCTAACCCCGTCACAGCCTCCCAATTCTCACCCCGTAGCGCGTCTCTAGCTGTGGGGTTTTGTTTTTGGTGATTGAGTGCGATCGCTCTACATCGTCTATTTAATTTTTATTCGTGTGCATAAATTAAAAAATACATCGTAATGAGGGTTAGTAACAGACTTTTGTCACAATCATTCGCTGTTATTTATTCTTAATGGAAGAACAAAAACTGGGATGCTCCCTGTGATAGATCTACTTATGCTTTCTCTTATCCTTTGGAGATAATTTTTATGAAACTAATTCCTGCTTTATTATTGGGTTTGATAGGCTTGAGTCCTATCGTGTTTTCTCAAGCAGCTTTTGCAGATGGTTGGCCAACCAGTGTGGTAGGAAACTGGAGTGTGAATTCTAATAATTCTACTGGGATTCTGAGTATTACAAATCAAGCTCCAACAGGCAACTGTAGAGCAATATCAGGCAGTATTGGCGGTTCTTCAATAATAAGAGGTTTTTACTGTCCCTACAGTGGTCGCATAAACTTTATAGTACAGTCTAGTTATCACTTGCAAGTTTACAGTGCTAATGTTTCGCAAGATGCAAGTACAGTTAGGATGGGCGGCTTATTTACTGACTATGACCAGCCTGGAGAATATAGTTTTTTCGCCTCTAAGTAGAAAGAGTTTCATGTTTTCTTAGTGCCATTCCTGTCACACCGAATCAATCGCCCCGTAGCGCGTCTCTAGCTGTGGGGTTTTGTTTTTGGTGATTGAGTGCGATCGCTCTACATCGTCTATTTAATTTTTATTCGTGTGCATAAATTAAAAAATACATCGTAATGAGGGTTAGTAACAGACTTTTGTCACAATCATTCGCTGTTATTTATTCTTAATCGAAGAATAAAAATGGAATGCTCCCTGTGACATACCTACTTATGCTTTCTCTTATCTAAGGAAAAAATCATGGATTTTCGGAAATTTTACATTCCTACTGTTATAGCAGGATTAGCACTACTAACTTCCGCTAATCAAGCACAGGCTCAGACAACATCTAATTTAACTGGTACTTGGTATTGTGGAGGTAGCAGCAGTCCTAGCTATATACGTCAAGTAGGTAGTGAATTATGGGAACTTAGTGATGCTGGTTATCAAGTTACTAGCACTTTTAATGGCACTGTTTTAAATGGTTACATTAATGGTACATGGGCTGATCTTCCGAAAGCAAGTTATACAAATTATGGGTATGTATCAGGAAAAGTAGTTTCGGCCACTCAAATAACTCTGACCTATACTTTTGCTAGTGCGCCAGGTGTTGTAAACACATACATTTGTAACCGCTAGACGCATAGCCACAACCATTCCCTTCCCACCAGCCCTTCCAGCCCTTAGATTCCCTGTAGCTCATGCTATGGGGAATTGTGATTTAGCTGTAAACCAAAAAGTTTTTCCCAAGCCTCACCCCCTAGCGCGTCTCTAGCTGTGGGGTTTTGTTTTGGTGATTGGGTGCGATCGCTGTTTGTTTGGATTCCAAGAAAAAATTATCTGCAATTCAATTCTTGTATTTAAGAACACGACAACCTAAAGTTAAAACTTTATGACAGGTTTACTGTTAATCGCGTCTCTCCAAACTCTTAACTCCTAACTCCTAACTCCTAACTTTTTCCCCTACGGAGGTGAACCTACGGTTGCACCGTTGGGAATATCTAACTCAATATTTGGCCCCCGGTCTAGGACTTCAATATCCCATTGACCACGGCTGGCGGTTTCAAAGACAACATAACGTCCATCTGGGCTGATATTTGGTTTTCTAACCCAGCCGCGATAGATTGGTGTGACGATTTGTGATTGTTGCGAAGCGCGATCGTAAAGCGCCACCACTGGTCTACCTTGGTCGCTAGTAAGATAAGAAATGTAACGCCCTGTGTAACTCAAACTAGGACTTTCGGCAATTGTTTCCTGTCGGTTTATCCCTGGTGTGCTAATAAACAGTTGCCTCTCCAAATCGTACACTAGTAGCTGCTGATTACCATTGCGATTAGATACAAACGCTAAAAAGCGCCCATTTCCGCTCAAAGCAGGTTGCTCCTCGGTGTAGCGACTGTTGAGGGAAGTAGACCCTATGGGAATATCATTAGAACCACAAGATACAAGCAAACTTGTTAAACCAAAAACTAGGCTCCAATGAATTGGTCTTTGGAGCCAAAATGTAGGCGTAAATTTTTCCACCTCAACTGTTTTCCGTCGCCTCTAAATCTACTTCCACGCTAACTGTTTTAAACATCATCATAATCAGTCAAATTATTTGGCCCCTCATTTGGCTTTTCAATCGGGTTGTATGGCACATAATCAGTTGGTATAGCCTCATCATCTTCGCGGGGTCTTCGAGGAGCCGAGTCAGTCGGTGGACGACGCCTTCTTGGTCTGGGAGCAACATCATCTTCACGACTTTCGGGACGCTGGGGCCCGTTATTACTGCGGCGAGGAGGTTTTCTGACTTCCCCACTCGAACTTTCCCAATCATCAACTTCCCTAGATGAAGAACCCCAATTTTCTTCTTCAGAGCTTTCAGAAGGGCGATTCACAGGACGCCCAGAATTACCTCGACGCGTTCTATCAGCTGGAGCCTGTCTTTCGCTACTGCTACTATTACGGCGTTCTGTACGACGGGGGGGTTGCTCCTCGTAGTAGTCATCACGAGTTGAAATCTCATCCCTGGTACCCTGAATCCGGCGACGCGGGGGGCGTTCTTCCTCGTCTTCATAAGGCAGTGGATCTAAGTCTGCCTCCATCTGAGCTCCATACTTCTTGCGATTGCGGTTCATTGAATAATTTCCGCTTACCTCTCGCTCATCATCCACAATCGGAGTGTTGCGCTTTGCTTGCTGGGTAGCTATACTCCGCAGGCGAATACTTTCAACTGCAAAAAACACAGTTGTGCCGACTAAAAGCAGTTGACCAAATTGTAGAATTGGGTCTAACCGCCATCCTTGAAACACGAGAATGAAGCCGCAGAGCAAACCGACTGCCGCAAAAAAGATATCTTGATCCCGTGACAATTCTGGACGCACAGTGCGGAGAAAATACAGTGCTGCCCCAGCCACAGCCAGGAAAATTCCTAGAATACTGGCTGAGTTTGCCCCAAAATTTACCTGAGCCAGAAAACTGGCTGAGTTCAGCCCAAAATTTATCATTGCTGTTTTCCCAATATCAAATCTATGTTAGCGAGTCACAATTAAAATCACTACTCTAATTAGTCACGATATGTTGAAGCTTCAAAGCCTCTGGCAAAGAAGCTCTGAAGCTGTTCACCGAAAAGTAAAAAAACCTATGTCTGTTAGCTACAACTGCTTATAGCGGCAAACACTGCTGCTTTTGGTGCAATTATAAATACCTGACAGACAATCGGTTATGAGAGTCAATTCGACTCTCATAAGCATTATGAACGCTGAATTTTATCTTTCTGGCTAATGAAAACTAGACCAACTATAACGGGGATCACAACAATTGCAGTACCCCAAGCCAAACTCCAAAGAAAATTTGCTAAAGAAGGCGTCATACTTCTCAACCTTTTTTTACACACTTCGATCCTAATTTTAATAGTGTATTACTTTCTTGAGAAGCCTCTAACTCTGAACTACCAAACTTGGTAACTGCTTTCACCAGTTGTTGAGTTAACCGCGTCAGCGAGTTCGCTTTTCTATTTCAGAAGGAAGTGACAGCATTTGGTTAAAATGATCATGAGAGTGCTTTACAAAGCTTAAAATTTTCTGGCGATGTCTACGACGGGCTATTCGGCGTCGCAAAGCGCGGCTTGCCGAGCGCCTAAGTTTTTTCTTTCTTTACAGATAGATAGTAGCTAAAACCGATGACTGGTGTTGATCTGACTGCTTGGATTCTGGGCCCTGTCTTAGGGCTGATGACATTTTTATTTATATTCCGCATCATTCTCACTTGGTATCCGCAAGTGGATCTGAATCGTTTGCCCTTTAATTTAATAGCTTGGCCTACTGAACCATTTTTAATCCCATTGCGAAAGCTAGTCCAACCTATAGGCGGGGTGGATATTACACCTATTATTTGGGTTGGTATCTTCAGTCTGCTGCGAGAAATCCTGCTAGGTCAGCAAGGATTGCTGACTATGCTATCTCGTGTTAATTAGGGCATTGGGCATTGGGCATTGGGCATTGGGTATGGGGCATGGGGCATGGGGCATGGGGCATGGGGCATGGGGCATTGGGCATTGCTTACACGCCATCTCCCCCATCTCCCCCATCTCCCTCATATCCCCACTCCCCACTCCCCACTCCCCACTCCCTTAACCGTTCATTTCCTGCACAAAATTTGTATAGACATTACCCTTCAAAAACTGGGGATTTTCCATAATTTTTTGATGAAACCCGATGGTGGTGGGTAGTCCAGTGATGGCACATTCCCGGAGTGCGCGTTTCATGCGGTTAATAGCAGTGGGTCGGTCTGGCCCCCAAACAATTAACTTGCCAATCAAGGAATCGTAGTAGGGCGGGATTTGGTAATCTGTGTAAACGTGGGAATCAATCCGAACACCAGGCCCTCCAGGGGGAAGATAGCCACTTATACGTCCAGGAGAAGGGCGAAAGTCATGATCGGGGTCTTCAGCGTTGATCCGGCATTCGATCGCATGACCCCGCAAGACTACTTGCTCTTGGGTAAGCTTAAGTCTTTCTCCTTGGGCAATCCGAATTTGTTCGACAACTAAATCTATCCCAGTAATCATCTCTGTTACAGGATGTTCTACTTGAATCCGGGTGTTCATTTCCATAAAGTAGAATTTACCGGATCTATCCAAGAGAAACTCGATAGTACCCGCCCCAGTGTAATTAATGAATTGGGCAGCTTTGACAGCAGCTTGTCCCATTTTCTCACGCAGGTCTTGGTCGAGAGCCGGACTTGGTGCTTCCTCCAGTAGCTTTTGATTGCGGCGTTGAATAGAGCAATCACGTTCGCCCAAGTGGATAACATTACCGTAGTTATCCGCCAAAATTTGAAATTCGATGTGGCGGGGACGTTCAATAAATTTTTCTATGTAAACGCCAGAATTACCAAAAGCTGCTCCTGCTTCACCTTGGGCTGCGAGGAAAAGTTTGACAAATTCATCTTCAGAACGAACTAGGCGCATACCCCGTCCACCGCCACCGGCTGTGGCTTTGATCATCACTGGATAGCCGATATCCTTAGCGAATCTTAATCCTTCTTCCTCAGATTCTACCAATCCCTCACTACCTGGTACCGTCGGTACTCCAGCTTTTTGCATGGTTTCTTTGGCAGTGGATTTATCCCCCATCCGCCTTATAGCTTCTGGAGTTGGGCCGATAAAAGCAATATGATGATCGGCACAGATTTCCGCAAACCGGGCATTTTCTGCTAAAAAGCCATAGCCTGGATGAATGGCAGTGGCATTGCGCGTCAGTGCGGCAGCAATAATATTGGGAATATTCAAATAACTTTTACTGCTAGCAGGTTCGCCAATGCAAACCGCTTCATCAGCAAGTTGGACATGGAGAGCATTACGGTCAACGGTGGAGTGAACCGCAACTGTCGCAATCCCCATTTCTTCACAGGCGCGGAGAATGCGAAGGGCGATTTCTCCCCGATTGGCAATTAATATTTTGTCAAACTTCATTTTTTAGTTTCGATATCATTACCAGTAGATTGACATTTTCTCTGATCCAACTTGAAATGACGCTTTCGCACTATTTCAAATTATCACAGGAGATTCGCCACCTTGATTCTTAGCAAACTTTCATATTGCAGGCTTGCTGCCTCTACAGGTCTTACTACATTAACAACATTGCTGCTGTAAGTCTTGGCTAGCTTACCAAACTGGGCTTTTGCGACGCCGAATAGCCCGTCGTAGACATCGCCTACGCCATCGCAAAAGCCCAACACACTAGCTCTACCCTTTTTAATATCACTTGTGCAACTGCTAGATTTCTGTCAGTCTGATACCGCCTTGAGAAAATTTATATTTTTGAGTAACTGAATTTAGATATCACCTTACTATAATTATTTTCTTATGCTATAGTCTATCTTTAGAGAAACCATGCGGATGTGGCGGAATTGGTATACGCGCACGCTTGAGGTGCGTGTGGCTTTGCCTTGCGAGTTCGAGTCTCGCCATCCGCATTTTTGCTTGTTTAGTCATAGGGTCAATAGTCAAGGGTCAAAAAACCTTAGACTGTTGACCCTTAAATCTGAACCTAGCTCTAATACTCCTCAAGGCAACAATACTTGCTAAGGGACTGACAAAAAAAAATACCCCACAAAATTGAATAATTTATTTGTTGGAAATCCCTAGATAAGTTTGTAGTGTACCCCTCTGGGGAAGCAAGCTACGCCTTGGTCTTTGAGAGAAGTGCTTACTACATACCTAGCTAGAAAATTTGAGAAAAGGAAAAAACCTTTCCCTACTCCCCACTCCCGTTCGGCTACGCTCACGGCAAGCCTACTCCCTACTCCCCACTCAGCAAACTTGCCTTGCTAAAGTACTAGTTTTTTATGCTTTTATAGAAATAGATGAAGTTTTGTAAAAAGCATTGAGTATTACTTTTACGCCGACAAACAACTTAACACTTCCAGCAGCTTGGCATCGCCTCACTCCGATTTGGCAAGCAGGAGAGGAAATAATTCAACAAAGTTTACCTCACACTCAGCTGGCACCTGCGTGGCAGCTAATGCTTTTGGGTGACGGCTCTCCAACGCGTCACTTAGAATTGCTTACAGGTGAGCCTGTAGAAGTAGATGTGATTGATATGTCATTAATTGGCATGGACTTGGATGTTGCTCCTGAGTTAATCCAAGCTGTCCCAGGGCCGCGACTACGGCGACAAGTGTGGCTGCGTACTGCTTCTGGCCAGCGATTAGCTTATGCTACTTCGTGGTGGGAAGCCAGTCATGTAGATGAGTATTTGCAAAATCGTTCATTACCGATTTGGGCAAGTTTAGCTCGTCTTCGCACAGAGTTATATCGGGATGTTCGAGGAATTTACTACGGTGACTCATCGGCGCTAGAGTCTGGTTTTGATGTAACTGGGCCTTTTTGGGGTCGCCACTACTTGTTTTGGCATCATGGAGAGCCACTGACTTTAATTTATGAAGTTTTTTCGCCTTATTTAACCAAATATTTGGGGCCTATGCAGCTGAGTGCTGTTAATGCTGAGGGATAATCCCATTGAAAAATTCAAACGTGTTTTTAGCAGCAGCCTAGTACCGCTTCTCTACAGAGGCTGCACATAATATGCTTGTTTGAAAAAGTCCGCTCCAATTAAAAATTCAATTAATTTTTAATCAAAAATTACCAGTTCCTCCTCAGCAAAAATAACAAGCATTTTGTATCATTTTGATGCAAATTCCGAAAAATCATAATTCAGCAATATATCTGATTTGTAAGATTGGTAATCCATCCGAAATCCTAGATACTGAATTTATTTAGGTTAGATAAAGTCAATACAACATATGGGAGTTCTGTAAATAGAAGGTAGTGTGGGTTGCTCATGACTTGCAGCAATGCCTAAGTTAGTTATATCCTCAAAGTGCTTGAAATGACGGATTTAACCCTCAAAGAATTTCCGTAGAGGCAACCGCCCAAAGGAAGTGTCCGGCGAAATTCAACAAAGCGTGTTAAAAAAGGTAACTAACTACTAAAACACTGCTTTTGAAACAGTAGGTAAGGTTGATTACGGAAATATCATCAATGTTTAGGATGGAGACATTCATGCAGTTAACTGCCCTAGATAACGAGAAACTTTTTGGTTAACTTAACCAATCAAACAAGTAATGAGTTTGCAAGTATGAGGTATAGGTTTCAATGGCACCGCCTCTTGTGTCTGTTCCGATGAAGAAAAATAAAAATAAGAAACCGTCTCTGGTGCTGACGCTCTCGGCTGCTGGGTTATTGATTGGTGCTGGGAGTGTAGCATACTGGTTGTTAAGCCAGAGACAACTATCTTCTAGCGATTTGCTAGTAGGTGCAAATATTATTCCTGGTGATGCCCTGTTTGCGGTTTCTCTGACAACAGATACCCAGCAGTGGCAGCAATTGCGGCAGTTTGGGACAAGAGAAACCCAAGTAGAACTGGACAAAAATTTAGTAGAATTGCGCGATCGCTTTCTGACTAATAATGGTTACGACTTCCAGAAAGATATCGCTCCTTGGGTAGGCAATGACGTGACGATCGCATTTCTTGCCCCAGACACAGGGAGTAAACCTGTACCCAAACCAGTTACCACCAATGAAGATGCTGCCAATGATCAGCAGTCGATGGTAATGGTATTGCCAGTGAAAAACCCAGAAATCGCCAAAAGTATTTTGGCACAACCCAAAACTCTTAAACAAGGCAAATGGATTGACCGGACTTATGAAGGGATCGCCATCAAACAAAATCAGGGACAAGCAGGAGAAAACTTCTCCGCAGCATTACTAGATGGGCGCTTTTTAGTCATAACTGATAATCCCAAAGCCACAGAACGAGCGATCGATGCCTACAAAAATAAAACATCTTTAGCTACAACAGGGGGCTTTGCTGAGAATTTTCTGAAAATTGGCAATTACCAACCCTTTGCCCAGTTTTATATAAATGTGCCAACAGCAGCCAAAATAGCCGCAGCTTCTCCAAACCGCCCTTTACCTGCTCAAGTTTTGGCTCAACTGCAAAATAACCAAGGTTTAGCGGGGACAATGACTTTAGAGCCAGAAGGAATTCGCTTCAAGGGTGTTTCTTGGCTAAACCCTAATAGTCAACGTGTGCTGGCGGTGGAAAACAAAGCTGGGGAAATGCAAAGCCGCCTACCAGCCGAAACCTTAATGATGCTATCTGGCGGTAACTTACAGAGGTTGTGGGGAGATTACGTTTTAACATCTCAGGGAAATCCCCTCTCGCCGATCGCACCAGAACAGCTCAGAAGTGGTATAAAATCTCTTACCAATCTTGATTTAGATAAGGATTTGCTCAGTTGGATGAAAGGCGAATTTTCTCTATCAGTGATTCCGACTACTTCAAAACAAGGTTCACCAGATGATTTTCGTGCGGGTTTGGTGTTCATGGTACAGGGAAGCAATCGCCAATCAGCTGAAGCATCCATAAAACAGCTCGATGACGTAATGAGAAATCAATACCAATTCCAAATCCAACCGGCAAAAGTCGCAGATCAACCCGTTGTTAACTGGTTTTCACCTTATGGTACATTAACTGCTACCCACGGCTGGTTAGATGGAGATGTCGCCTTTCTAGTAGTGGGCGCTCCCATCACTGATAAAATTATTCCCAAACCCAACAACACACTAGCTAGCACGATCCCCTTCCAACAAACAGTTCCTACAGAACCAAATCCGACAAATGGTCAATTTTTCGTGGATGTGGAACGAATTGTGAAAAATTTCCCTTTACCAACTCTAATTCCTAATCAACAAACTTTGCTAAATGCAACGCGCTCAATTGGGATGACATCTGCTGTCAGCGACAGTCGCAGTAACATCTACGACATTTTTATCGGACTAAAAAAAGTTACGAACTCGACTGCCTTGCCTAGTCCAGGAAGCAATAAGGGCAACTCTATTAGATAGGGAGATGAGGGAGTGGGGAGTGGGGAGTGGGGAGTGGGGAGTTAGGAGTTAGGAGTTAGGAGTTAGGAGTTAGGAGTTAGGAGTTAGGAGTTAG
>NZ_JAQYWQ010000141.1 GCF_029379315.1 Nostoc sp. S13 | reverse complement strand
CCGATTATTCATCCACCAGTCGTACAGAATACCTTTCCTGTATTCTGACTCCTGACGACTGGCACCTTTATTCTGTTTGATAACTAAGAATTGATTTGGGATGTAATTATGGGTACAGTATACGTCACTCAAGAAGATGCTTTTATCGGTAAAGTCGATGAACGACTCCACGTCAAATTTGATAAAAAGACGATTTTAGATGTCCCGTTAATAAAGGTGGATGGTGTTGTAGTTTTAGGACGTGCAACTGTTTCACCAGCCGCCATATCTGAACTATTAGAGCGGCATATACCTGTTACATTTCTCACAGAAACTGGTCGTTATTTGGGAAGGATAGAACCAGAAGTCAGCAAAAATATCTTTGTACGTAAGGCTCAATGGCAAGCAATAGGTGAGTCAGCCCAAGCAATTCATGTAGTACAAGGGTTTGTCCGTGGGAAGCTGAAAAACTACCGTAATTTCCTCATCCGTCGCCAACGTGAAAGCCCAGGCTTGGATTTATCTGTGAATGTAACACGTTTAGAGCAAGCGATCGCACCAATCGAGACTACTAAAAATATTAATTCACTACGTGGGTTAGAAGGTGCCGGGAGTGCTGCTTATTTCGGTTGCTTTGACCAATTAATTCGGACTACAGAGTTTAGTTTTAATAAACGTGTCCGTCGTCCTCCAACTGATCCTGTTAATTCTTTACTCAGCTTTGGCTATTCATTATTGCGCCATGACATTCAAGGTGCAGTCAACATTGCTGGATTTGATCCATATTTAGGATACCTACATTGCGAACGCTATGGTAGACCGTCATTAGCATTAGACTTAATGGAAGAATTTCGCCCCTTAATAGTAGATGCAATAGTATTATCTACATTGAATAAGCAATTGTTGGCAAAAGCAGATTTTATCACAGAACCGTTGAGTGGCGCAGTTTCTTTAACCCCAGAAGGGCGAAAAAGATTTTTGCAACAATACGCGCAAAAGAAACAATCCGAGTTTAAACATCCTGTATTAGGACGCAAATGTAGTTACCAAGAAGCATTTGAACTACAGGCTCGATTATTAGCAAAATATTTGATGGGTGAAACGGAAAAATATCCACCATTGGTTTTGAAATAGAAACTGGAGAATAAAAGTAGCGATGAATGTGATTGTGTCGTATGATATTTCCGAAGATAAACGCCGCACTAAAATTCACAAAGTTCTCAAGTCCTATGGACAGTGGGTACAGTATAGTGTATTTGAATGCTACCTGACCGATACTCAGTACGCCAAATTGCGATCGCGCTTGAACAAGTTAATCAACCCTGAAAGCGATAGTATCCTGTTTTACTTCCTATGTGCCTGCTGTGTGAGTAAAGTTGAACGTATTGGTGGGGAAAAAATTCGTGATGACACTATTTTTTTTGCTGAATGCGCGGATGGGTAGATGTTTAAAACGAGATTGATGAAAGGGTGCTTCAAATCCCACTGGTGCAAGAGTTTTGGGGGAAATAGTCACTAAAGTACCCGCGCACCTTACACAGACTAGGTTTTAGTTATTTTCCTAAAAATTAATGTCAATTCTCCATGCTATGATTAGCTCATTCGCGCTACAGAACCTTGAAAACCCAATACAGACTATATTTTAGGCAGTCGCAGTTGAAATTTCATTAACTCCCTATTAGGGATTGAAACGTATCCCAGCGAAGACATCATGATTACTATCTCGGGTTGAAATTTCATTAACTCCCTATTAGGGATTGAAACTCGTCCTGCAAGTATTGTCCTTCGGGTGTAGGCTCAGCGGTTGAAATTTCATTAACTCCCTATTAGGGATTGAAACATCTTGTGACACCGGATGTGCTAGGTATTCAGTTGAAATTTCATTAACTCCCTATTAGGGATTGAAACTGCCATAAATGTAATCTCCGCTAATCGTTTGCATTGGTTGAAATTTCATTAACTCCCTATTAGGGATTGAAACGCAACATCGCGACACTGCCACTTTCCGCCGATTCTAGGTTGAAATTTCATTAACTCCCTATTAGGGATTGAAACCTATGGGGATAGCAATCATCATTTGAATAGTATTAGTTGAAATTTCATTAACTCCCTATTAGGGATTGAAACAACTATTCCAGCTAGTACGCTTTCTGCGGTATTACGTTGAAATTTCATTAACTCCCTATTAGGGATTGAAACACGGAACTACGTTACAAACAGACAAGCTTGCATACGTTGAAATTTCATTAACTCCCTATTAGGGATTGAAACATTAAACCAACCTACACTACTGTCATTCAATCCGTTGAAATTTCATTAACTCCCTATTAGGGATTGAAACAGCAGTAGACATCATCCAAGACTGCATAGAAAACGGGTTGAAATTTCATTAACTCCCTATTAGGGATTGAAACGTCAAGGGTCCACATGCGTAGCATTACGCCTACGGCGATAGGGTTGAAATTTCATTAACTCCCTATTAGGGATTGAAACCATTAGCGCAATTGCAGTCAGTGCTTTGTGCTGAGTTGAAATTTCATTAACTCCCTATTAGGGATTGAAACCTGTGGTAACGGCAAGGACACGGCGAACGTCGTTGAAATTTCATTAACTCCCTATTAGGGATTGAAACGTTGAATACGCAGCAGATAGTGACACCCCTCCCGAGTTGAAATTTCATTAACTCCCTATTAGGGATTGAAACGAGAAATTTACTTACAGCGGAATTAGGGCTAAGGTTGAAATTTCATTAACTCCCTATTAGGGATTGAAACATGGCTTACAGCGCGTGGGTGGAAGTATCTTAGCAGGTTGAAATTTCATTAACTCCCTATTAGGGATTGAAACAAACCGTCTGCCTTTTTAAATGGCATAAGATTTGTTGAAATTTCATTAACTCCCTATTAGGGATTGAAACTACCCTATAACCTTTTGGTCGCCATCAATGAATAACGTGTTGAAATTTCATTAACTCCCTATTAGGGATTGAAACAAAACCGAAAAGTGGCATACCTTCCTCCTTAACTGGTTGAAATTTCATTAACTCCCTATTAGGGATTGAAACAAAGTAGCAAGGCGTACCTAACATCCCCGTACTTCGTTGAAATTTCATTAACTCCCTATTAGGGATTGAAACACAAACTGTTACTGCTACAACCACCCCGGTAATGTTGAAATTTCATTAACTCCCTATTAGGGATTGAAACACGACACACAAAAACCTTTCCTAATGTGGACATAGTTGAAATTTCATTAACTCCCTATTAGGGATTGAAACACTTGAAATTGTGGGCAAGTTTCACCAACTCCGGGTGTTGAAATTTCATTAACTCCCTATTAGGGATTGAAACTTATAACCCGAACCAAGGTTTCGTTGCTCTTAAGTTGAAATTTCATTAACTCCCTATTAGGGATTGAAACCAGTAAATCCCTGTACTCAATACCCCATCGCCTTGGAGGTTGAAATTTCATTAACTCCCTATTAGGGATTGAAACTAATTATTAGCCTGATGTATAAAACCCACATTTCGCACTTCATAATGTATCATTAAATGTTACGCAATGGCTCTCTGGCACTAGTAAATCAATAGTTACCTACTTGAGCAAATGGCAAATCTTGGCGTAAACGCTGATTGTCTACTGTGACAATACCCTGAAAGCGAAAGTGTTGGAACGATCGCTGTGGTAAATTTTTAAGAGTCCTGTCTGTTCGCCCTATCTCCTCAATATCCACACTATGAAAATCGACCGATTGCAGGAACTCAAACAAAAGCTGACCCATGAAGCAGACTTGTCCCATATCTGGTCATTTTATATGGATCATTTTGCGGATCAGCCGGAATTTACTGACCTGGGTGAGCCTCTTTATAATGAATACCTAGATGCTATCCTCCACAAAACTTGTCAGCAGATGTTTGGCAGGGCAATCAAGATTACTGGCTTTTTCCTGATCTACATTCCAAACTATCGTTTATTTCATGGACCTTTCCAAGTTGAAGGACGTATTGGGGGTATGATTTATTTCGAGGATATAAAAACTGGGTTACTTGCAGTGTCGGCGGATTATCCCGCTACCGATGCGGTTAAGTATTCACGTTTTTCTGAAATAATTCAACTGTCGGCTCCTAATGGCAACGATGTCTACGACGGGCTACGCCTACGCAATTGAGAGAAACATAACCTATATGTGTTTTCAAGAAATGCGATCGCGCCTGTAATTTCTCATTACGGCAAACCCTTTACCCGCATCAAATCCAATTCCCGTTCAAATATTTCATCAATTGGCAACATTTGACCATCAACAGTCATAAATTTATGGTCTTTTGTTGCTCGAATCAAGGAACCATCTTCCAAACAATATTCAAACACCTCTTGTTGTCCGCGATCGTGCCATTGTGCCACAGGTTGCGTATAAATATTTCCATTATTATCAACGCTGTACACAGTACATTCAATGCGTTTTTCGACAATTTCCCCAATCGGCATAAATCCATATTCTACTGTCAAGATTTCCGTGTCATAACTTAAACAATATTCAGCAAACTTCAACATTTGCTCAAATAATTCATCCGCAACTTTTTTCTGAACACCATTTTTCGCTGCGCCATCCACGAATTTTTCTCGCTGCTTTTGCATCTCAGAAACTTTCTTTTTACCCATCGCCCGGCGCAGCAAGTCAGCTTGTCCTAATGTATATCCAGCCATATCTTGAGCAATTTTCATGATTTGCTCTTGATAGACCATAATTCCATAGGTTTCGTCTAATATTGGTTCTAGAATGGTGTGTTGATAATCAATTGTTTCTCGACCATGTTTGCGGTTAATAAATTTCGGAATCAGCCCCGCATCTAATGGCCCAGGTCGATAAAGTGCCAAAATTGAAGAAATATCTTCTATATTAGAAGGCTTCAAATCTCGGACAATCTGACGCATCCCAGAAGACTCTAATTGAAATATCCCTTCTAACTCACCTGCTTCTAATAGTTCATAGGTTTTTTGGACATCTTTTGGTAGAGTACTATGTTCACCTTTAGCTAATATCTTTTGCGCTTTTCTTTCCTGGCGGGGAATTTCATCAGGATCAACCCGATATCCTCTCGTTTCTTGAATTAAATCAACGGTTCTTTGAATCAGCGTCAGGTTCCGTAAACCTAGAAAATCCATTTTTAACAAACCCATTGATTCCAGGTCTTCCATGAAATACTGGGTAATTACAGAACCGTCATTATTCTTCTGTAGCGGCACAATTTCATCAAGTGGATCGGCAGAAATTACCACACCTGCTGCATGAACACCAAAAGTTTTGTTAGTTCCTTCAATTCGCATCGCCATATCAAGCCAATGGCGAACATGCGGTTCTTTATCATATTTCTCTTTAAACTCTAGTTCTGGGGTTTGATTAGAAATCATCACCTTGAGTTTTGTTGGTTTCCCGCGCACCACAGGAATTAGTTTCGCCATTTTGTCAGCTTCCCCATAGGGAATATTCAATACTCTGGCGACATCTTTCAAAACAGCTTTAGAAGTTAGGCGGTTAAAAGTAATAATTTGGGCAACTCTATCTGCACCATATTTCTCAGTTACATATTCAATAACTTTATCCCGTTGTTCAATACAGAAATCTGTATCAATATCAGGCATGGATTTACGTTCTGGGTTCAAGAAACGCTCAAATAGTAAACCATGATGTACAGGGTCAATGTTAGTAATTCGCATTGCATAAGCAACTAATGAACCAGCCGCCGAACCCCGACCTGGCCCCACAGGAATATTATTATCTCTAGCAAATTTGATGTAGTCCCATACAACTAAAAAGTATTTGGAAAAACCCATCTGCTGAATCATTTTCAGTTCGTATTCCAATCTTTCTTTATAGACGGAATCGACTTCCTGACGAGATTTACGATTTAACCTTTCTAAAAGTCCGTTCCATGCAACATCTTCGGCGTAAGTATCAGCAGTATGACCAGAAGGAATGGGGGGTGTAGGAATCTGAGGCTCACCCATAATATGGTAAGGCTCGACTTTATCGGCGACTTCTTCAGTAGTGGCGATCGCTTCGCTAATCACATCATCGGGCAAATGGTCACGAAATAGCTGCTGCATCTCCTCACCAGATTTGAGATACTCTGTGCCGCTATAACGCATTCGCTTATCTTCAATAATTAGCTTGTGAGTCTGAATACATAGCAAAGCATCGTGGGCTTCAACGTCAAAACATGAAATAAAATGAGAATCATTGGTAGCAACAAATTTAATCCCTAGCTCCCGCGCAATTTTGACAATTTCAACATTAACAATTCGGTCTTCTTGGGAGCCGTGGTCTTGAATTTCTAGATAATAATCATCACCAAATACATCTTTATACCACTGAGCAACTTTTCGGGCTGCATCTGGTCTACCACTGAGAATCGCTTGCGGAACTTCTCCACCCAAGCAAGCACTAGTGACAATCAAGCCTTCATGATATTCTTTGAGTAAATCTTTATTAATACAAGGACGAGAAAAAATTCCTTGACCTTGAACACCTTTCAGGTGAGAGATTGTGGTTAATTTGACTAAATTTTTATAACCTTTAGTATTTTTAGCTAAAACAACTTGATGATATTTGGGGCGGCGTTCTTGTTTCTGAATATCGCCGTTAATTACATACATTTCATTGCCGATAATCGGCTTAATATTTTGACTACGGCAGATTTTGATCAGTTCAATAGCGCCATACATGACACCATGATCTGTAAGGGCGATCGCTTTCATCCCCAGTGCGATCGCTTGATCCACCAACTCTGGTAGCTGACTTGCTCCATCGAGTAGACTATAGTCACTGTGAATATGTAAAGGTACAAAGGACATAAGCAATTCAAAATGAAAAAATACAGCACAGCAAGCATTAGAGCTACTGATAAAATACAGTTTCAATGCTAATCAGCTGATCTCTAGGGGTCTACCCAGTCGCATACCCTTTCGAGCCTGATTTTACAAAGCAACGGGATCTTAGATTAACTTGTTTCCGAAATTTTCACTTCCGAAAGTGAAGTTTTAATAGTTACAGCAATTAACCAGTATCTAGCCAATGAGTCAAACAGAGAGCAATACTTCGCCTAAAACCAAAGCTAGCCCTTGGTGGCAGCGTATCCCTCTCACTTTACAAATTGTCATCGCCTTAGTAGTGGCAGTCAGCGTCGGAATTGCCCTTGGTGCAGGGAATCCCAATCCCAGCAATGCCGTCTTAATCAACAATTTAGCAATTCCGGCTGAATTGGTGTTAAAGGCTCTTCGTGCCTTGGCTACACCCCTGATTCTGGTAGCGGTGCTGCATACCTTGATGACTACCAACATCCCTGGTACAGCCGGACGGCGGCTGGCAGTGCTACTTTTAACTAACACTACCGTAGCTATTTTAGTGGGACTTTTGGTAGCAAATGTGCTGCATCCGGGGACTTGGGGGAATGTAGCCACCTCAACAACTACACAAATAACTCCTCAGAATCTTGACCCTTGGGGAATACTCAAAGATGCTGTACCGGAAGCTGTCCTGAAACCATTAGTTGATAATAATGTCATCCAACTAATTGTGATTGCCCTGAGTTTTGGCATCGTCCTGCGGGGATTAAAATCTGAACAACTTGCCCAAGGGAAAAAAGGATACCAGTCGATAGAGGATGTGATCGGGATTTTATTTGAAGCGGTAGTGGGTGTCCTCAACTGGGTAATTGCCTTAGTGCCTTTCGCAGTCTTTGGGATTGTTGCTAAAACTGTTGCTATGCAAGGATTTACACCGTTTAAATCCTTGGGTGCATTTATCGTGGCGGTGCTGTTAGCACTGGTATTGCAGGCGTGCTACTACCTCATCAGAGTAAAATTTGGTTCTTGGGTACACCCACTAAAATTCCTCGCTGGCGGTTCTGATGCCTTTTTGACAGCTTTCTCAACTTCTTCCTCGGCGGCGGCAATGCCCGTAACCTTTGAGGTTTTGCAAACAAAAGTCGGTTTAAGGGAATCTTCTGCTGCTTTGGGGGCATTAGTAGGGGCAAATTTCAATAATGATGGTACTGCCCTTTATGAAGCAATGTCTGCGTTGTTTATTTCCCAACTAATTGGGCAACATCTAAATCTGGGACAGCAGTTAATTGTCATCCTTACCTCGATTTTTGCATCCGTAGGTGCAGCAAATATTCCTAATGCTGGATTAGTAACGATGACACTGGTGTTCACTTCTGTAGGCTTACCTACCCAGTACATTGCTTTGCTAGTTACTGTAGACTGGTTTCTGGATCGCTGCCGCACTGCGATTAATGTCATGGGAGATATGACTGTTAGTGCTTTACTTGACGGCAAAAAGCCACGTTCTGTAGACGAGGCTTAGTTTGCCAGCTTTTAGTTGAGTGCAGCAGCTTTTCAGATATCTAATGCTGTTGAGGCCCTTTGGCGTCACATTCTTTAGTCCAGCAGCGTTCTATAAGTTGAAGACGCCAGATCAATGCAAAGCGATGGGGATTCAATACCAATTTAGTATTGTGACTAAATAAGGGCTGGTTCAGATACTGCCAAAGGGGAAATTTAATCTTGGTGTGTTTTGGAGCCATAAGAACAACAAAATATTATAAAAATTTAGTGGTAATAGTTAACATTTTGTCTCGGAACTGCTTGATACTGTTTTTCTAATTAAAGGCTACACTGTGTTTTTACAATTGTCTTGGTGGCAATTGCGGAATTTCAGAAAGTGAATTCATGTTATTTCCGGTTTAATACTGAAATTACACGCATCATTTTTCTGATGTTGGCTCCAAAGCCATTGCTCTTGCTAATCACCACGTAGCTCTTGGCAGGCGACTCGATGGTGTCAGGGGAGACACTAAATGCCGTAATAATCAGGTCATCGAAGCCATCACCATTCACATCTCCGGCATTGCTGGCAAAATAACTGAGTTGTTGATTCCTCTTAAAATTGTGGATTGCTTCTCATCCCACTGTTACGACTCGTCGAATTTCGTCGCTGCGAAACCCGATCGCCACTGGGCAGATCACAATAATCTGCCCAGAAAATTAACATTTAGCTATGGACAAAAAAAACTGGGACGGGCAAGATGCCCATCCCACAAGAAAAAAGAGAATTTTCTCATAAAAGACCTTGGCTATGTTTGAGCTAAAGTCGCTGTTTAGGTTAAATTTCTGACTATCTAATAATGAGTGCCCGTTTTGCGATGGTTGATGGCAGTAACATCATCAGGCTTGAGTAATTTACCTTCATCGACAGTTGCATACACAACCCAATGATCGCCACATTCCAGACGTTGGTTGACTGAGCATTCCAAATATGCTAGTGCGTCGGTAAGGACGGTACAGCCGTTATCTGCAACTGCTGTACTAAAGTTGGCAAATCGGTCTTCCCCAGGCGCAAAAGATTTACGGAAATGCTTCATGTAATCTTGATGATTGCCTTCAGGTAAGATATTTAAAGCAAACTTACCGCCTGGATACATTAAAGATTCGATCGCTCGGTCTTTAGCGATCGCAACAGTTAGTCCAGGTGGGTTGAAGGTGGCTTGAGAAACCCAAGCGCCTAGCATTCCGGTGGACACTTCTCCTTGTTTCGCTGTCACCACGCAAACGGAACCAACAATCCGACCAACAGCCTGTTCCACTGGAGTAGCAGTTTGTTGTGGTACGCGTACCTTTTTAGCCTTTTTCAGTGCTTGGGCAAAGTCTGTACCTAGTTCTTCACAGAACTTGAGAGTGACATCATCAGGTTTAAATTTGACCTTGAGGGTGTCAAAGCCAAAGCGATATCCAGCATCCCGGAGTTTACCTTCGATTAAGTCAAATGCTTCGCCACTCCAACCATAAGAACCAAATACCCCAGCAAGTTTGCTGTTGTCACCGCTTGATAGCACAATCCCTAAAGCAGTATGAATGGGAGTTGGCGCATGACCGCCAATGGTGGGAGAACCGATGATAAAACCGTCTGACTGTCCTAGGTTAGTCCGAATTTCATCAGGGGTCGCAAATTCGCAGTTGATCGATTTGACTGCGACTCCACCTTTAGTTAATCCCAGAGCGATCGCTTGTGCTAAAGTCGCCGTATTCCCGTAAGCTGAAGCATAAAGTAGGGCAACGGAAATCTCGCGATCGTTGTGAGCGCGACTCCATTCTCCATAAGCTTTGGTAAGTTCAATTAAGCTGGTGCGTACTAAGGGCCCATGACCCACAGCATACATTCTCACTTGCAAATCTGATATTTTCTCCAAAGCTGCTTCCACATGAGGAGCTTGGGGAGCCATCAGGCAGTTAAAGTAGTAACGCTGGTCTTCTTTGAGGGCTTCCCAGTTATCATCAAAGACTTCATCACCACAGAGATGAGTTGCAAATAACTTATCTGTGTAAAGAATTTGGGTTTGCTGGTCATAAGTACAAAGTCCTTCCGGCCAACGTGGACTGGGAGTGGGGAGGAATTTTAAAACATGACCCTTGCCTAAATCCAGAGTTTCTTTCCCCCGCATCACCAAGACTTTCAAATCTTGCTCTAGGAAAGCAGCACGCAAATTGTTCGCACCGGGAAGAGAACAGACAAAAGTTACCTGTGGTGCCAGTTCTAAAATTGCTTTGAGGGTTGCAACTCGGTTGGGATTAAAATGACCCAGAATGATATAATCCAAACTTTGCAAATCTAAAGTCTGCCGCAATGCCTCTAAATAAATTTCGGTAAAGCTTTCTGGGGGTGGATCAATAAGTGCGGTTTTATCAGCTTCAATTAAATAGCAATTGGAGGTAGTACCTCTTTCAAGTGCGTATTCAATTTCAAACCGCAGACGTGACCAACTACGTGCTCTGATAGCCTTAGTATTTGTAGCAATTGGTAGAACTTGGACGTCGCGTGGCTTGGAATTGGTCATAGCTGTTTAAAGTTGGGGAATTGGGCATTGGGCATTGGGAATAGGGCATTGGGCATTAGGAATAGGGACTGGGAACAAGGAGAATACCCCATGCCCCATGTCCCATGCCCCATGCCCAATCTTTAGTAGTAATTACCTACTTTGCGATGGCGAACGGCTGTTATTCCATCGTTTTTGGAAACACGACCTTCTTGGACGGTGCAGTATAAAATCCAGTGGTCGCTGCATTCCATGCTGGTCTGTATTTCACATTCCATGTATGCCAAAGCATCAGTTAGAATCGGCGAACCGTTTTTCGCGGTTTGAGTTTTCACTCCAGCAAAGCGGTCAGCACCGGGATGCAAGCGCTTGAGAAAGTGTTTCTTGAGTTCTTGATAATTGCCTTCTTCTAAAACGTTGAGGACGAAGCGATCGCCTACTTGCATTAAGGAATCAATGGCGCGGTCTTTGGCAACGGCAATTGTGAATCCTAATGGTTGCAAACTCGCTTGCGTTACCCAGGATGCCAGCATTGCACTTGACACATTTCCTTTTTTAGTGGTGACTATATACAGTCCACTGCTAATCCGACCCAGCGCCTTTTCCATGTTGACATCAAGGGATTTGATTTGCTTGATGTTGCGATCGCGCACTAGCAATTGTCCGATGTCTTTACCCGCTTCTTCACACAACTGGAATGTTGATGCGGTGGGAACCTCTTTAATCCGAATCGCTGGGAAGGCTTCTTTGATGCCAGAGTTGAGAAATTGTCTGCGGAGTGTATCAATGGGTTCGTCATCCCCACCGTAACACTCAAACAGCCCAATCACTTGCTTGTTCTTGGCGACTGCTAGCAGCGAACTGATACTAGCTTGGGCGGCGGCGGCGCTAGTCGGAGGCATACCAATAATGATGCCAGCTGCTCTCCCGGCTAGTTCTTGAATTTCTTGGCTCTCAGCAGTACTCAAATCCAGTACTTCTACGCCAACGCCGGTTTTCAGTATACCTTCGGCAATTGCGTGACCAAGGCGCTCACCATACCCGTAATCTGAGACAAAAAACAAGCCAACTGTTGTTTCTGCTTTAGCTTGTTTTTGACTCCAATTTTCGTAGCACCCAGTTAGAACATCTAGATGGTGATATAGTAATGGCCCGTGACCGTTAGCAATAATATTAATCTTCCCTAGTTCGCTCATCCGCTTCATGGCATTCACCAAAGAACGAGCGTTAGGGCCCATCAAACAGTCGTAGTAAAATCTAAAGTCAGCTTCGATCGCTTCTAAATCTTCGTCGAAGGTGCGATCATCACAGAAATGCATCCCAAAAGCATCGCAGGTGTAAAGGATTTGGGTTTTGCGGTCAAAGCTAAAGATTGTATCCGGCCAGTGCAGGTTAGGCGCACTCACGAATTCTATTTCGTGTCCTTTGCCGATATCTATGCGATCGCCAGTTTTTACAACCCGCTTAGAAAAAGGATCGTGTACTAACCCTTCCAAAAACTGAAGCGCAACTTTTGAGGCTAAGACAGTGGCTCTAGGAGCTAATTGGAGGACATCTTCTACTAAGCCGCTATGGTCTGGCTCTGTGTGACTGACAATTATGTAATCAATTGTTTTGGGGTTAACAAGACCTTTGAGAGTCTCCAAATACAGATCGCGAAACTTCTGGTGAGAAGTATCAATCAAAACTGTTTGTTCACCCCTAATTAGATATGAATTGTAGGTTGTGCCGTTTTGCAGTCCGAATTCGATATCGAAGCGATCGCGGTCCCAATCAAGAGAGCGAATCGCCGTTGTGTTAGGGGCAATTTCTACAGTTTGTATAGTTAGCCGATGTTGAACGTTCTCTGCGTTGGCCTTGCCGGTCGTAGACATCGCTACCATTATTCGTCTCCGAGCGCAAATTAACAGGTTTTTCTTCTGCCCCCATTGTCGCGATTATTCTTTTTTTGAGTTGTAATGAATATCAGTTTTTGAAAAATTTAACTTGTATCAATTATTGCTGTTTTTTCGCAAAAAATATGACTTACGAAATCTACTAAATATTAATGTATTTCTAGAGATTTACGGAGTATTAGTTTTGCTACTCATCTGGTTTTATCCTAATTCAAAAATATCATGTTCATCATATTATTTGACAATAAAAACTTAAAAATTTAAAAATATCACACATCCACGACTGTTAGAGAACCTTTCTTTTTGAAAATGACCTATGAATGCTAAGGACATACCACAATTACAAAGAAATTTTATAATTGTGGCGCAGAATATTGGGCGATCGCAAAATCGATGTCTTAAGAGAATAGAAAAAGTTACTTTTTTTGAAGTCCTTTGTTATAACTAAGTAGGAAAGGTAGGAAAAGTAGGAAAGGTAGGAAAGGTAGGACAAATTTTCCCCACATTTTAAATATCTATCAAATAAGCTGTTATTACTATTTTTTCCAATGGGTGTTAGATATATTGTTGTCTCAAGCAAGAATCTGGTTACGTAAAATATAAATTTTATGTAAAGTAGAGAAAACAGATGTCTTTTGGGAGATAATCAAGGATAAGTTTCTGAAACGAGTTGAATAAAAATAACTGGGACTGTATATCTTTTTCTGCTCATTAAAGTAGAAACTAGGGTAAAAATCATTTTTAAAGTTTCGATGAATGACGGTAACAATACGAATAATCTAATAATTTTAATGATACAGTTTCTTTATTATCAACCTAAGCATTAATCAAGACAAAGCCAACAAATTATTTTCATCATAGCCATAAGCTACGGTGTCTAGCTATTCAATATACATACCCGTACAGACTAAGGGTGTCGTTTTTTGTGTACCTAACTATTTACGAAAATTCATTGCGGATGAGAAATTACAAATATTAACAATCTTTTCAAGCTAATACTTCGCGCATAACAGCCATAGGGCTAAACTTCGGCATACTTAATACTTGTTATTCCATTTGCAAATGTATTATTAAATACATGCCGTAGTAAATATAGAGGCGTGAATAGACATAACAATGCCAAAAATTGACTGTGTGAAAGGTTATCGTTTATGGGATGCCGATTGAAAGTCTTTCTAAATGAAGAAGAAAAGCTGACTTTAGAAGAGTTAAGAAAAGCCAAAGATGTTCCTCAACGTACCAAGGATCGTGCTCAAGTTTTACTGCTGAATGCTCGCGGCTTAAAAAATGAGCATATTGCTAAAGGCTTAAACTGGGCAATTTCAACAGTACGTCAAACTCTTCATCGCTGGGAAAAGATGGGTTTAGCTGGTCTGTGGGATGCTCCTGGTCGAGGGGGAAAACCTCGATATTCGGAATCAGACTTGGTTTATCTAGAAAATTGTTTAGCTCAAGAGCCACAGACTTATAACTCAAAACAACTGGCAAAAAAACTGGCATCTGACCGTCAAGTAAGCTTGAGTGCAGACCGATTACGGCGGGTACTTAAAAAAAGAGGAAGCAGGTTTGAAAGTCCACCTACACAATCCCAGGAACAGAATAATTAGCTGATTGTTGAACGTCTCCCCTTTTCCCAAAGGGAGAAGAGAAAGCTTTACACTGCGCTATTCGCCAGTTGGACTCCAATTCATTCTGAATTCTGATTTCTGATTCCTGAATTCTGTTTAGATAAAACAAAATCCACCTAAACATTAAAGTGTTTGGTGGATTTGTTACTTATTCTTAGTGGATCCGAGCAGAGTCGAACTGCTGTCCAAATTGGGTATTGACCCCCCGCTCATTCACAGGTTTAGCCTTTCTGACCCTCAAGGCGGGAATCGTTCATTATCCCGAACGTAGGATGCTCTGATTTAATCTTAGCCAGCAAGCCAACCAGAGAACGCTTGCTAGAGCATCCGTTGGGGTTTGGTCTTCAGTCCTTAACGGAGTCAAACTAAAGACGCTCGAACCTATAAGAGGTGTTTAGGCAGCTACAAGTACTGGAGCTTCCCGACGAGCAAAGTTAACGATGTTGTTCGCATTTACTTTTTTTGCGAGCCTTTGATTTGCGAGAGGAGACTCACTCTCGACCTGAATCACAGAGCAGCGTTCGCCAACCTGTCGAAACCGTGACGGACCCATGCGCTTCATATTTCAATTATAATACGCAATTCTTGAAATGTGTTACTAGACAAAAAATTTTTGGTTCATGCCAGTACTGCTGAGAAACACATGGTATCTTTATAGGAACTTGGCTGTAGACCATAAGTGTATTTTACACATAGAGTGGTGTCTCATAACCGTTATCCATATGAGTGTTATAGAAATCTCTCTATGAGTAAGATGTGGGAATCCATACACCATGTAGTATAAAGTAGTATTTTGAGTAATATACATATATGTGCTTGATAGCTAAAATTAGCAAAGCACTATTTGAGAGTTTGTAAAAAACTACTTTTAAGGAGGTTGAGATGGCTAACAAGTTCAAAATTAAGCTGAAATTAACAGGTTTTGAATTGTAAATTGAAGGTAGTCGTGAGGATGTACCGTTTATGGCTCAAGCGGTGGGACAGCAAATGTCTGGTTTATTGCTGCCAGCGTCTAATATTGTTGAAGGTGAAATTATTGAAAATAAGGATTTACCTCAACTGGCATCTGAGGCTAAACCCAAAAGTCGGAAAAAACGCTCTAGTAGACAGTATTCCCAAACATCTACGAATTCAACGTTGAATGGAAAGGCTAAAGCATTAGCAGTAGATTGGAAGCATGATCCATCAAAATGGGGAAATCCTCAGCAAGATTGGTCTACAACTGATAAGTCCATGTGGCTTCTTTATGTAGTTTAGATAGAAGCAGAAGTCTTGGAGTTGACAGGGAGTGAAATTTCTACAACCTTCAATAAACACTTTCGACAATCAGGGCAAATTTCGACTAGTCAAATTAATCGCGACCTTGGTAGAGCAAAAGGCAAGAAGCCTGCTTTAGTTTCTGACAATGCCACTAAAAGCCCTTCAGCTTGGTTCTTGACAACTGAAGGAGAAAAATGTGTTCAACAATTAATAGCTCAAGCACGCGGTCAAATACAAAACGATTGAGCATTGCAAGATTATCGAGAACTGGACAATTTAGTCTATGGGGTTAGCTGAAATAAATTTTATCGTTCACCAAATCTCTCCTCCAATTGATAATCTACTAGCCAACCAGCTAGTAGATGAGTTCATTTCAATGGAACGTCGCTACATTCAACGTGATTGGGAACCTGCTGAGTTAGATGGAGGTCAATTCTGCGAAATCCTTGCCAGGATTTTGTATCACTTTGATTCAGGAAACCTCAATCAGTCTAAGTCCTTAGATGATTGCCTGAAATATATTGAAAACGAGCATGTTACTCACACAATGAAATCTAGATACGATGCGTTACATCTGGCGCGTGTTCTACGCACAGTTTACAAATTCAGAAGTCAACGAGGTGCTGTACATATAAGTCCTAATTACACACCAAATCATATGGACTCAAAATTTGTGACTGAATCAATACGTTGGTGCATGAATGAAGTTCTTCGTATCTTCTGGCAAGGCGATAGAGAAAAAGTAGCAAAGACAATACATGAATTGCTTCAGTTCGACGTTCCTAGTATCGGTCAATTCGAGGACATTTTACTTGTAGAGAGAACAGATTTAACTTCCGAAGAAGAAGTTCTTGTTCTTCTACACTATGCTGGAGAAATTGGTTTCAGTCGTTAAGTAGCTCAACCTAATTAAATGTAAAACGCTCGACTTGGTACTGACCTTGTAT
>NZ_JAQYWQ010000043.1 GCF_029379315.1 Nostoc sp. S13 | reverse complement strand
TCAAACCCTCATTTCCTCGTACAGCCAGATGGCGATCGCTCCTCCCGTGCAAATCCTTGTAACTCTCTTCTGGTAAGCTTTCATGATTCGCGGATGAGTCTAATCGATTAATGCCAATAGTGCTACTACTGTAGCTGCATCTAATAACATTTCTACCCTACGAATAGGTTATGTAGGTAATTCAGAACCTACAGGGCCACTTGCTTGGGCCAAGAAAAAGGGAATATTAGAGCGTGAGTTGCAAAAAGCGGGATTTAAAGACGTTACTTTTGCCAGGTTTCCTAACGGGCCGGATCTAAATGAAGCTCTTGTCGCAGGTCAATTAGATGTTGGCTCTTTAGGCGATACACCAGCCATAGTTTTGAGAGCTAGGGGTGTTGAAACCCGACTGCTGCGGATCACTCAGTTTAATACAACCGCCTGGTTAGTGGCAAAAAAGAATGGGGCGCGATCGCTCGCTGAACTTAAAGGTCAGAAAATAGCTACCCAAAAAGGCTCTTATATGCATCGATACCTGCTGGGTCTGTTAGCTGAAGCTAAAATTGCCAAGGATGTAAAAGTTGTCCACTTAATGACTACTGAGGCAAAAGCGGCTTTAGAACGTGGTGATGTCGCAGCTTATGCAACTTCCAGTGATCTGGGGCCTTTTCTGAAATCACAAGGGTTTCCAGTGATTGATTCTTCGGCGAATCATAAAGGTTTGTCAGGGACATCATTAGTTGTAGCAACCGAAAGCTTTCTGGCGAAACAACCTGATTTTCCTCAGAAATTTAATGCAATTCTCACAGAAGCAGCCAAGGATTTAAAAGCCAATTCTGAAGAATATTATCAGTACCACGCCCAAATTACTAAATATCCCGTCGATATCATCAAAGTATCGTTCCCACTCAAACAGGTATCAGAAGAACCCTTACCAGCCGAGGGTGTGAAACTTTTAGAAGGTACTAAGAATTTTTTAGTTTCGCAGGGTTTAGCAAAGTCGAACTTTAAATTAACGGATTGGGTTGAGAAATAGGGAGTGGGGAGTGGGGGAATGAGGGAGCAGAAAAGGCGGGAATCAGTAACTTTTCTGAGTAAGAAAAACAGATTTTTGTAATCAAGTCTTTCAAAAGTGGAACTTCCAGGTTCAAAGGCGCAACTTCCAAGCTCAAAAACGCAACTTCCAAGCTCAAAGGCGCAACTTCCAAGCTCAAAAACGCAACTTCCAAGCTCAAAGGCTCAACTTCCAAGCTCAAAGGCGCAACTTCCAGGCTCAAAGGCGCAACTTCCAAGCTCAAAGGCGCAACTTCCAAGCTCAAAAGCTCAACTCCCAGGCTCAAAGGCTCAACTTCCAAGCTCAAAAGCTCAACTCCCAGGCTCAAAGGCTCAACTTCCAAGCTCAAAAGCTCAACTCCCAGGCTCAAAGGCTCAACTTCCAAGCTCAAAAGCTCAACTCCCAGGCTCAAAGGCTCAACTTCCAAGCTCAAAAGCTCAACTCCCAGGCTCAAAGGCTCAACTTCCAAGCTCAAAGGCTTCCAACTTCCCTCCTGCTCAATAATTCCTTGATGTACAGAGCAAGTAGATTTATCTGTCCTCCCGCCCGGTCTTAAGCGGCTAGTTTCCCCACTCCATTTGAAAATTCAGCTAAAATGCTATGACTATTGCACTAGACCGTCCACAAAAAACTAAGTCTGCTCAAATTCGGGAAAAACTGGGTTATCCGATCATCGATACCGATGTACATACCCAAGAATTTCCTCCAGCATTCTTGGACTATTTAGAGCAAGTTGCTGGAACTGCGATCGCAGAACGTTTTCAAGAACACTTACCCGGTGCATCTCGCTCTAAATGGTTCAAGCAATCTTGGGATGAACGCCGCGCTAACCGCACCGCCCGCCCTCCTTTCTGGACTCGTCCTACTAACGATGCTTTAAATTTAGCTACCGTTAGTTTGCCAAAGTTGTTGCACGAACGCTTGCAAGAAGGTGGTACAGATTTTGCCGTTGTGTACCCGAACCTGGCAACGATGGCGCCACACATTGGGAATGAAGAAATGCGGCTGGCTGTTTGTCGGGCAGTTAACACTTATCACGCTGAGATTTTCCGCCCTTATAGCGATCGCTTAACACCCATTGCTTCCATCCCCATGAATACGCCCGAAGAGGCGATCACAGAGTTGGAATATGCAGTGAAAGTGCTGGGACTCAAAGCCATTCAAATCCCTGGACATATCCGCCGCCCGATTCCCGCCTTTGAGAAGTATGGCGAAGAAGTAGCCAACGAAGCCATCTGGATTGACACTTTTGGTTTAGATAGTAAGTATGATTACGATCCCTTCTGGGCGAAGTGTGTAGAACTGAAAGTTGTACCCACCACCCACTCCTCCGGTATGGGCTGGATAAATCGGCGTTCGATTAGCAATTACCAATACAACCATATTGGTCACTTTGCTTCGGCTGCGGAAGCACTGTGTAAATCTCTATTCTTTGGTGGTGTCACTCACCGCTTCCCGACACTCAAGTTTGCCTTTTTAGAAGGAGGTTCAGCTTGGGGTGCTAGTTTGTACACCGATTTAATTTGGCACTGGGATACCCGCAATAAAGACCATTTGGTGGAAAATAACAATCCTGCCAATGTTAATTATGAAGAACTGCTAGAACTCTATACCCGTTATGGTGGTGAACTAGTACATGGTCGTTTGGATCAACTAGGCAGTGGTTTAGGTTTCCACGCTGACTTAGTATCTCCCCTAGAACCAGGTGATTTGGATGAATTCGCCGTAGCAGGAGTTACCAAGCCAGAAGATATCCGCGATCGCTTCTTGAATCATTTCTACTTCGGTACAGAATCAGATGATACCCGTGTAGCTCAAGCCTTTAACCGCAAAGCTAATCCCTATGGCGAACGTGTTAAAGCCTTTTTGGGTTCCGATTCTGGTCACTGGGACGTACCTGATATTACTGCGATCGCTGCTAATACGTATTCAATGGTAGAACGCAAGATTATCACCAAAGAAGATTTGCAATATTTCCTGTCAATTCATCCATTGGAGTTGTACACCAGCCTGAATCGTGACTTCTTCAAAGGTACGGCTGTCGAGAAAACCGCAGATGAATTTTTGGCTGGGAAAGAGACGCGATAAATCGCCGTCTCTACAAAGGATTGATTCTTTGGCGATTTATCGCGTCTTTGCCAATGCCTATAAACATTTGATGAGGGTAAACCACCATGACAATTGCTCTAGACCGTCCACAAAAAACCAGGTCTGCTCAAATTCGAGAAAAACTTGGTTATCCGATCATTGACACTGATGTACATACTCAGGAATTTGAACCAGCAGTCTTGGATTATTTAGAGCAAGTTGGTGGAACTGCGCTTGTCGAACGTTTCAAAGAGAATTTACCAGGATCATCCCGCTTTAAGTGGTACAAGCAAAGTTGGGAAGAACGTTTTGCTTATCGCACGAATCGCCCTAACTGGTGGGGTCGTCCCACAAAAAATACTTTGAATTTGGCTACCATTAGCTTGCCGAAGTTGCTGCATGAGCGCTTGCAAGAAGCTGGTACAGACTTTGCCGTTGTGTACCCCAACTTGGCAACTTTGGCTCCGAATATCGGTAACGAAGAAATGCGGCGGGCTGTTTGTCGGGCAGTTAACCACTACCATGCTGACATTTTCCGCCCTTATAGCGATCGCCTAACACCCATCGCCGCCATTCCACTCCACACTCCCGAAGAAGGGATTGAAGAGTTGGAATATGCGGTGAATGTTCTGGGACTCAAAGCAATTCAAATCCCCGGTTACGTCCGTCGTCCAATTCCTGCCTTTGAAAAGTATGGCAAAGAAGTAGCTAACGAAGTGGTTTGGATTGATAACTTTGGCTTAGATAGCCAGTATGATTACGATCCATTCTGGGCTAAGTGCGTAGAACTGAAAGTTGTACCCACAACTCACGCTTCCAGCCAAGGTTGGACAACTCAACGTTCTGTCACCAATGCCCAGTATAATCACATTAATCACTTTGCCTTTGCGGCGGAAGCATTATGCAAATCGCTGTTCTTTGGTGGAGTTACCCGCCGCTTCCCACAATTAAAGTTTGCTTTTTTAGAAGGTGGTTCAGCTTGGGGTGCTAGTCTATACGCTGATATTATTTGGCATTGGGAAACCCGCAACAAACAACATTTGTTGACAAATAACAATCCTGCCATTATTGATAAGGAAGCACTTGTAGAGTTGTACACCCGCTACGGTGGCGAACTTGTCGATGGACGCTTAGATAAAATTGGTGACGGTTTAGGATTCCACCATCAACTATTGGCACCAGAAGATCCAGGCGAACTCGATGAATTTGAACTCGCAGGAATTGAGCAACCAGAAGATGTACGCGATCGCTTCTTGAATCATTTCTACTTCGGTACGGAATCAGACGATACCCGTGTATCCCAAGCTTTTAATCGTGCAGCTAATCCCTTTGGCGATGCCTGCGGCGGGCAAAGCCAACGCGTTAAAGCTTTCTTAGGTTCCGATTCCGGTCATTGGGATGTGCCTGATATCACCGCCGTTACTGCCAACGCTTACTCAATGGCAGAACATGAAATCATTACCGAAGAAGACCTTCGCTACTTCCTCTCAATCCATCCTTTGGAGTTGTACACCAGTCTCAATCAAGACTTCTTCAAAGGCACAGGTGTTGAGAAAGCCGCAAATGAATATCTGGCAGCGAAGAAATAACTGTCATTAGTCATTGGTCATTTGCAAAGCACAAAGGACTAATAACAAAGGACAATTACAACGTTCCATGTTCCATTTCCTCTGTTCACTTGTAGCGTGGGCCTTGCCCACTCTACATTTCTCTTAAATAATGAAGTTTCTTTAGATAATTTATTGCTTTAAAATTCCTAAAAGGATGATTTGATTATGGTGCTAGAAATTACAAAACCAAAGGATTACATTGACCTAGCAACTTCACTATCCAAGGAACTTGCTAAATCCGCAGTTGAAAGGGATGCCCAAGCCGGAATTCCAGAAGAGGAAATTAATAAACTGCGTGAGAGTGGCTTGTTATCACTGATTGTACCTAAGCAATATGGTGGGATTGGCGCAACTTGGATTGATGCCTTAAAAATTGTCAGAAAACTCTCAAAAGCTGATGGTTCAATTGGTCAGTTGTATGGTAATCATCTCAATTTGACAGCTTTGGGTCACGTTTCCGGCACGCCGTCCCAAAAGGAAAAATATTATAGAGAAACTGCTAAGAATAACTTATTTTGGGCAAACGCCATTAATACGCGGGATACTAGGCTGAAAATTAATCCAGAAGGCGATAATTTTCGGGTTAATGGTGTTAAAAGCTTTGGCACAGGAATTTCCGTTGCAGATTTTCGAGTATTCTCCGCTTTGGAAGATGGCGTAGAATTGCCCTTCATATTCATCATTCCTAAAGACAGGGAAGGGTTAGTTTCTAATCAAGATTGGGACAACATCGGGCAACGTCGCACTGATAGCAATAGTTATACATTTAACAATGTCCTAGTAGAGAAAGATGAGATTTTAGGGCCATCCAATCCCCCTGATAATGCCTTCTCAACTTTTCTTGGTATTATTGCCCAGTTAACAAAAACCAACGTTTATCTGGGAATTACTAAAGGAGCCTTTGCAGCAGCTCGTGAATACACTAAAACTACTACTCAACCGTGGATTACATCAGGGGTAGATAGTGCTACTCAAGACCCATATATTCTGCATCATTACGGTGATTTTTGGATTGAAATTCAAGCTGCGATCGCTCTAGCTGACCAAGCAGCCGAGAAGGTGCAAGCAGCATGGGACAAAGATGTAGAACTTACTCATCAAGAAAGGGGAGAAGTAGCGATCGCAGTTTCCGCAGCCAAAGCATTAGCTACCCGTGTAGGTATAGATATTACCAACCGCGTCTTTGAAGTTACCGGAACTCGCGCCACTGCAACCAAATATGGATTTGACCGTTACTGGCGAGATTTACGAACCTTTACCCTCCACGATCCAGTGGACTACAAATTGCGAGCGATCGGCGATTGGGTACTCAACGATCAGCTACCTGTGATCACGCAATATTCTTAGGGCATTGGGGATTGGGCATGGGGCATTGGCAAGAATTTATTCACTTTACTCCCTCATCTCTCTGATTTCCCTCACTCCCCACTCTCGCGCTAGGCGCTTTAGCTGTCTACTCGCTGTCTTGTAGGGTGGACTTTATTTAATTTCCACCTTACTTACCTAAATCTAAAATCGTTCGACTGAGCGTAGCCGTACTCCTTCTCTACGAGACGCTCCGCGAACACAGAAGCAAGCTACGCGTAGCATTCCGCAGGAAAGTCCAAAATCCAAAATTGATATGACTCAACTAAAAACACTTCCCACATACGACCCAAGTTTATTTGAGGGAGCCGCAGAGGGCTACGCTCAATATAGAACCAAATACCCACCTGTTGTATTCGACAAACTAGCCGAAATATTTAATCTCAATGGTCAAGGAAGACTCCTTGATTTAGGTACTGGGCCAGGATTAATTTCAATTCCTCTACGAACCAAATTTGAAGAAGTTGTGGCGATCGATCCCGATCCAGAAATGATTGCCGAAGCTAAACGGCAAGCAGCAGCAGTCGGAGCAAATAACATTACTTGGTTAGAACAAGGAGCAGAACTAATTGACTCTAGTTTAGGGATATTTAAGTTAGCGACTATTGGTAGAGCCTTCCACTGGATGGAACGCGAATTAGTGCTTGAACGCCTTTATGAATTGCTTACTGATGATGGTGGACTAGCACTGCTTCAGACTGGTGATAACCCTTGGCAAAGCAATCTACCTTGGAAACAAGCTGCTGTTGGAGTAGTGAAGAAATGGTTAGGTGAAGAGCGGCGGACTGGACAACGAGGACAAGGCATTCGTAAGCCAGTCGATCCTCCCCATGAAGTCATAATTGGCAATTCGGCTTTTGCTCGTCAAGAATTCTATGAAGTGCCATTTGAAAAATCTTGGACTGTCGATAGCTATCTCGGCTACTTATACACTACAGCCTTCTCTCTCAAAATTTTCTATGGCGATAACGCCCCAGCATTTGAAACGGATCTCAAAGAAGCGCTACTAGCAGTTGAGCCGTCTGGACATTTTACAGAAGAAGTCAAAGCTACAATCCTAGTCGCTTGGAAGCACTAGCAAAATTGAACATCAACAATATAGAGTTTCAATCACAAATTTCAATCTTCCACTAGCACGACATTGGAGTGAGCCTTTCTCACTCCACTTCCTAAATTTTTTGCTCCTAACTATTAAATTTTCAGTTCCTCAAGTTCTTATAGGGTGGGTTATACCCACTCTCTTTCCTAATTTCATAAATAAAGTTTTTCAACCTCCAAAAAAATAATTATTATCGTTTTTAAATAAATTGATAGATAATATTTGTTATTCTTTATATTGCAATCAATCATAATTGTTCTAACCACCTACAGGGGAATAAGTAAAACAACCCATGCCAGCTTTAAAAGGAAAGTTTGAATTCAGGAAAAGCCAGAGAACAACACGTCGTTCTTTGTTGTTTGCTCTGGGCTACTGCTTAATGGTATCGACAGCCCTATCGAGTTGTAGTGAAGCCAAAAATAACACTCAGCAGTCGGCAGCTTCCCCTGAGTCGGTAGCTTCATCTAACACTACAGAGAAGTCAACTCAGAAACAAGTAGTACGGATTGTACGTTCAAAACAACTTACTGCTCTAGCAGTTTTAGAAAAGCAGGGTTCCTTGGAAAAGCGATTAGAGCCTCTGGGTTTTAAAGTACAGTGGCCTGAGTTTGCGGCTGGGCCACAACAACTAGAAGCCGTGAATGCAAATGGACTGGATATCGCATCTACAGCCGAATCGCCTCCTGTATTTTCACAAGCAGCAGGAGCGCCTCTTGTTTATCTAGCTACTACACACCCCAGTGGTAAATCAATTTCACTTTTAGTTCCTATAAACTCTCCGATTAAAAGTGTTGCCGATTTGAAGGGCAAAAAAGTGGCTTTCCAGAAAGCCTCCATCGGTCACTACTTATTAGTTAAGGCATTAGAAGACGCGGGACTGAAACTGAGCGATGTCAAATCAGTTTTTTTACCACCAGCAGACGCAAATGCGGCATTTAGTCAGAACAAGGTGGATGCTTGGTATATTTGGGAGCCATTTGCTACCAGAAATGAACAAAATAAAATAGCTCGTGTTTTAGCAGATGGTGGGAAGTTGCGAGATACTGGCAACTTTTACTCAACCTCACGCCAGTTTTATCAGGCTCATCCTGATGTTATCAAAGTGTTTCTAGAGGAGCTACAAAAGGCAGAAATCTGGACTAAGGATCATCCCAAAGAAGTAGCACAACTGCTTGCTCCTGTAACTCAGCTAGATCCACCGACTTTAGAAATAATGCATGAGAAATATGAGTATGGGCTGGTACCAATTACCGAGAAAACCATTATCAAGCAACAGGAAGTTGCAGACAAGTGGTACAGCTTAGGACTTATCCCCAGAAAGGTGAATGTTAGAGAAGGGTTTTTGACACCTGAAGAGTACGCCAAAATTACTCCCTCAGAGGTTTTAGCTAATAAGTAGTTATCCCAAGAAGAAACTAAAACACAGGAGAATATTATGCCTACCTCGACTTTGACAGAGGTTAAAATTAGGTCTATTGATGCCCCTTTGGGAGCGATAGTTACCGATCTTGATGCCAGTCAACCGATTGCACCTGAAGTCATATTACAACTTAAGCAAGCTCTGCGCGATCGCCACATCTTGATCTTCAAAGACCAAAAGCTTTCTGATCAAGAACTTTTGAGCTTTTCGTTATACTTTGGCGCACTCTTTGTACCGTCTGATGAAACTCCAGTATTGGCTTCTAAACCAGGAGAAACTCCGGTGGTGATTCCAATTTCCAACGTCGATGGTGGCTATACCGGTACTGGGGAACTCACTTTCCATTCTGACCACAAATGGACTTTTACTCCATCTAGTGGTTCGCTTCTTTATGCATTGGAAATACCGTCTCAAGGTGGAGATACTTATTGGTTAAATACCAATCTGGCTTATGAAGCGTTAGATGAAACCACCAAAAAACGGATTACAGATTTACAGTTAATTACCTACAACCCATTTTTGCAAGACCGGAAGGCACCACGCTCTTTGTATCGTTTAGACAAGAGTATTCCTTTAATAAGTCCGATCTTTCCCCATCCTTTAGTTAGGACACATCCAGAGAGTGGTAAAAAGCATCTTTACTTAGATATTGCTACGGAAGTGGAAATTGTCGGGCTAGAGCCAGAAGAAGGATCTAAACTGATTGAACAGTTGCGTCAGCATTTGAATCAGCCCCGATTCTACTACCAACACAAATGGTCTGTAGGTGATATTGTCTACTGGGATAATCAAGCTACCTTGCATTACCGTCAAGCATTTGATCCGAATGAGCGACGGGTATTAAAGCGGGTTAGCCTTGCAGGTAGTCGTCCCTTTTAGATTTTATGAGTCAGACAGTTATAACGCTGTTAAAATCTCAAATCTGCTCTTAATGATATGGTGGGAGTCATCGGCAGCATCTTAATGAGTGTAAAAAGCCTTGTAAAACCTCACCCCAACACTCTCCGTGAGTTCGGAGAGGGAGTAAGAATCTTGTTTCTCATCTGGTATATTTGCACTCATTGAGATGCTCTTGGAGTCATCCACCCTCATTCCTAAACTAGATATAGCGCTTCTGTGTTGAGTGCAATACAGACCTAACAACAACAAGTTTTGTAATGGGGATTTAACCCCAACACAAAACTTACTGCTTGATAAAAACTCAAGCAACTTAAACGCACGGAATTTTTTGTTAAAAAATGATAATCGTCACATTATCTGGTCATATATAAAAATATTCTTCTATCTAAAAAGAAGTGTTCATCAATACTTTATTTAAATACAAAATCCGATAAAATCTAACCTAGAATTAATAGCTAATTTGGTTCGGAAAAATACTCAGACCAACTTTTTCCCACATAATGAGAGAATAGATTGCTATATCCCTCTTTAAATATTTGGATTGAATCTACAGGTGTAAAATGTTTAGCAATACCATAAAAAGAAAGTCAACAATAATCAGTAAGATAGCGTTATTTGTAATGCCGGGTTGTTTGGCTTTATCTACCACTTTAATCAGTTGTACGTCACGCAGCAATAATACAAATAATGCAACCGAACCAAAAGCAGAGACAGCAGCGACAAAAATCATTACTTTTAAAACGAAACTGCTGCGAATAGGGTATCAAAGCTCTGGTGATTTAGTTAGGGTCACGAGAGTTTTAGAAAAACGTTTGGAACCCTTGGGTGTAAAAGTTGAGTGGGCGCAATTTGCCCAGGGTCCGCAACTTATGGAAGCGATGAATGTTGGCAAAATTGATGTTGGATCGGTTGGAGAAACTCCTCCGATTTTTGCCCAAGCTGCTGGTGCAAGAATCGTCTATCTTGCTGGTAGACGAATTACTGCTACTTCTGGTAAAGGTAGTGCGATCGCAGTTCCTAAAGGTTCTCCAATTAAGACTTTAGCTGATATAAAAGGACAAAAAGTCGTCTTCCAAAAAGGTTCTGCTTCTCACTATTTTATCATCAAAGCTTTAGATGAAGTCGGCTTAAAATACAGTGATATTAAAGTTTTGAGTATGCCGAATGTTGAAGCCCGTGGTGCATTTATTCAGGGCACTATTCCAGTTTGGGTAACTGGCGATCCTCACTTAGCTTTAGTGGAAAAACTCCACGGTGCGCGTGTGCTGAGAGACGCTACAAATATTGGTACTCCAGGCGGATATTATGTAGGAACACGCGAGTTTGCGAAGGAAAATCCCGAATTACTTCGGATTATCTTGGAAGAGATTGATAAAAACGGTCAATGGGCAGAAGCAAATCGTAAAGAGGTAGCCAAACTAATAGCACCAGTACTTAAAATTGATCTCCCCATTCAAGAAGTAATTTCTGGACGCGCTAATTATCGACTAAAAGGAATTACTCCAGAATTGATGAAAGCTCAACAAAGTGTGGCAGATTTATTTTATAAGGAAAAAATATTACCCAAAAAGATTGATGTTCAGGAAGCTTTGCTTACACCCAAAGAATATGCAGCTATTACTCCACCAACACTTATAAGTGAAAAGTAGAAATAATCAGATATGAAAGCTAGTACCGCAATGCCGAAGTCAAAAGTCACTTGTACTGAGCGTAGCCGTTGGCGCAGCCTCTCGTAGAGAGGTAAAAGTCAAAAGTCAAAAGTATTATGGAATGGGCTTTTTAGGGATTTTAAATGGTTGCTCGTCTTGCAAAGTTCAGATGCCTGCGGCGGGCTGCGCCAACGGCGGGAACCGCCGCTCAGACTTGGCGCTATTTACGCCGTGACGTACTAGGGACTGGGGGCTAGGAAAGAGTTTTCCAATACCCAATTTTGAATCCCTTTAAATGCTTCATGCTAAACAAGCCTAATTGAGGAAAAGCCACTTTTTGCAAATCTCCCGACTTGATTTTTTTATAAATGCTAAGTTTTTTCAAACCAACTAGAATACCAATTTACTAAAACCAAAAAGAGATTTGTTGAATTAGTGCAATCTCAAGTTTTAATACTAAATTGGTGTTCTAGGAGGTTGACAGAACAACTTCCAATTATCTTACTTACTTTTGAAAGTAAGACTTACAACCCACATTCCGCAATTCATTTTGTAATATACAAAGATTACGAAATCTAGCAATGTCTAGGTTGGGCTGCGCCTACGCAATCTAATCATAAGCATAGCCAAACTACTAATAATCGTCAGTATTAATACTTGATAACATGACCATTATTGGTAATGATTTTGAATTACATATAATACATTTTGAAGTGCAGAATATGGATTACAACTTAAAAGCTAAAACTTACGAGGAAAATCACAACTCATGAACAAGCTATTTCAACCACAACGCCGCACAGTTTTAAAGCGTATTGCCCAATATTCAGCACTGGGATTCTTTGCTTTATTATCTCCCATTGTGGGTAGCCTTGTGCAAAGCACCCAAGCGCAGACAAACGCCAAAGTAATTAACTTGGCCTATCAAAGTTCTGGTGATATTGTCAAAGCCAGTAAAGCTGTTGAGCCACGTTTCAAAGCATTGGGTGTAACTGTGAATTGGGTTGGGCCATTTGCAGCAGGGCCGCAATTGATAGAAGCGCTAAATGCAGGTAAGGTGGATATCGGTAGTGTCGGAGAGACACCTCCAATATTTTCCCAAGCCACAATCCCAGGCCCCCCTAAATTTGTCTATATTGCTGGACGCATACCTACCAATGGGACGAACCAAGGTATTGTGGTGAAAGCTAATTCTCCCATTAAGACAGTAGCGGATCTTAAAGGTAAGAAAATTGCTTTTCAGGTAGGGTCGAATGCCCAGTATTTACTAGCAAAAGCTTTGCAAGAGGTAGGGTTAAAAATTACCGATATTCAAATCGTTGCTTTGACTCCACCTGAAGCCCGCGACGCCTTTCTTCAAGGTAAAGCTGATGCCTGGGTGGGTGGCGATCCGTTGTTAGCTGTTGTGCAAAGTGATAGTACTACTCCGATTCGGATTTTGAGAAATGCAGCCGGAATTAACACTCTAGGCGGATTTTATCTTGGCAGGCGTTCATTTGTCACCCAAAATCCGGCATTGGTGCAAGTGTTTTTAGAGGAAGCACAGAAGGCAGGAGAATTTGCTGAAAAAAACCCAACTATAATTGCTAACCAGTTAGCTCCTGATCTGAAATTAGATGTATCAATTGTAGAAAAGGTGGTACGCCGTAGTGCTTATAGATTGAGAAAACTGACACCTGCGATCATTGCCCAACAGCAGGGCGTTGCTGATTTTTATTTTGCACAAAAAGTCATCCCGCGTAAAATAGATATCAATGAAGCGATTCTTCCGACTCTACAATATCAAGCCATCACACCTTCTAATATCAACTAACGGTAAACAGGTAGAGGCAGCTTTATCATAATCAGGCAACGGCTCTCGTGAGGGAGTCGTTGGCTTTAATTTCTCCAGCCTGGACGGTAAGTGCGATCGCCCCTATAATTCTGACTGCATCTATCTAGGGTTATAGGGGTTATGATTATGTACTACATCAACTATCATGCAAGCTATTTAAGCTAGTAATAGAGTTGTTTCAATCCAGGTTATGAGAATATGAGGATTTGGCTTGCCTGCTTTTTGGTGCTGTTTGCCTTGGCGGAACTGTTTGACTGGTTGCAAGAATTTAATCTGCCATTACCTATCTATATTTTGGGTGGCGCTTTTTTAGCTGTTGCTTCTAACTATGATAAAATCTTTGGCTCCTATTTTGCTGATTCAAACATTGAAGCATCACTCGAACAACCCCAGCTAGATTCACTAACCCCATCTACTAATCCTATTTCTTTCCCAATTGCAAGTCCTGTTGAAGATGCTCAAACATCTCAAACAGATGATTAGCCGCATGGCGCGTCACCGATAGCGTAGCGTAAAGCCTTCTCTACCAGACGCTGCGCGTCAGCTTGCTTTTAGAGTAGGAATACACCAAGGTCTCTAATCAACGAGTAAATTGCTACATTAATAGAAGCTCAGGTTAATTAGCTTTTAACCTAGAGTCTGAAAATTAACTTTTACGCCTGCAACATCTACCCAATTCAGGCTACCGTCGCAACGCCGTGATTAGTGGACTATTAGAAAAACTTCGTGTCCCCTTTGTCAAACTTCAGGATTCCCGTAAAACTTCCAAGAGCAAAAGCTGGCTGCAAATTATTTTTGTTACCAGTGTAGGAGTCACCGCCTTTATCTGGGGAGTTCGAGAACTCAAATGGTTGCAGCCTTGGGAGTTAAGAGTTTATGACCAGATGTTGCGATCGCGTCCAGCACAAGCACCTGATCCGCGGATTTTGCTAGTAAAAATTACTGACGACGACCTCAAACGAGAGAAATGGACTCTATCAGATCGTACAATCAATCAGCTGTTAAAGAAAATAGAGTCTTATCAACCGCGAATTGTTGGTTTATATCTTTTCCAACCAGAAGATAACAGTTTGGCAGCTAATCTTGAAAATCAAGATAATATCATCAGCACCTGTTTGTTCAGCAGCTTGGGTAGAGATGAAATTCCACCACCACCTAATTTTCCTATAGATAATGTTGGCTTTAGCGATGTGGCTACTGATAGTGAAAATGACCAAATTCTCCGCCGCAGTTTGTTATTTGCTAACTCTACAGACAAGAAATGTACAACATCATTTGCATTTGGTGCCCTAATTGCAATTAATTATCTGGAAAAACAAGGCATTGAATACCAGTTCACTAAGAAAGGAGAGTTTCAGTTAGGTAAAACCCTCTTCCCACGTTTACAAGCTAATTCTGGTAGTTATCAACATCTGGATGCAAATGGCTATCAAATATTATTAAATTACCGTCACCCCAACAGCCTCGCCGACCAAGTAACCCTCACAGAAGTCTTCAGTGGCGAAGTCAACCCCAGTTTAGTCAAAGACCGTCTTGTAATTATTGGTACTACAGGAGCTAATCTATCTCCAGGTGGCTTTTATACGCCCTACAGCACTTTGCCAGATCAACCAGCCAAAATGCCTGCTCTGTTTATTCATGCACAGATAGCAAGTCAATTGATCAGTACAGTGTTGGATGGACGACCTCTAATTTGGTATTGGCCTGACTGGGCGGAACTTATTTGGGTGTGGGGCTGGTCGCTCTTAGGCAGTATTTTAGCATGGCGGTGGCAAAATCCGTTGCTATTGCTAGTGGTAGTAGGGACAACTCTACTTGGCTTAGTAGGAATCTGCGTTGCTTTGTTTTTTCTAGCCGGATGGGTGCCGTTAGTTCCTCCTGCTCTTGCTTTGGTAATTAGTAGTGTCTGTGTTATTGCTTATACTAGCTACCAAAATCAGTGGCAAACTCAGGTGATTATTTTGCAAGTTGAAAAACAACAAGAAGCGATCGCTCAATTAAATGTACTCTTAGAAGACAAAACAGCAATTCCCGACTCATATCTTGACTTTCCTCCCCCAATTGATTCACTAGAAATAAAATCTGGTGATTTACTTTTAAGTGGACGCTACAAAATCTCTAGAACTCTCGGTGCAGGTGGATTTGGTCGCACTTATTTAGCAGAGGATACTCAACGACCGGGTAATCCTATTTGTGTAGTTAAAAAGTTAATGCCAGCCCGTCAAGATACACGATTTTTGCAAGTTGCTCGCAGGTTGTTTAATAGTGAAGCTGAAATTTTAGAATCTTTGGGTAAACATGATCAGATTCCCGAACTACTTGCTTATTTTGAAGATGACCACGAATTCTATTTAATTCAAGAATATATCGAGGGACATACTCTAAGTGAAGAATTACCACCTGGGCAAAATGTGCAAAATGAATCATTTGTGATGGAGATGCTCAAACAAGTTTTAGAAGTTCTAGAATTTATTCACCAGCATCGAGTGATTCATCGTGATATCAAACCGACTAATATTATTAGATGCACTCAAGATAATCGGCTAGTGTTGATTGACTTTGGTGCTGTCAAATTGATGCAACCGTCGAGTAGTGAGCAAACAGAATTAGCCACAGTAGCCATTGGGACGCGGGGTTATGCACCTCCAGAACAATTTGCCGGTCATCCCCGCTTATGTAGTGACATTTATGCTTTAGGAATGATTGGCATTCAAGCCATAATTGGGATACCACCGCAAGAACTCCACCCAGATCCAGAAACGGGTAATGTGATCTGGCGACAAACAGCGCCGGTCAGCGAAGAATTAGCGGCAATCTTAGATAAAATGGTCTGCTATCATTTTAGCGATCGCTATCAATCAGCCGCCGCAGTTTTACAAGATTTAAAACGTATGTGTAGCCCTGGCGATTAGAAATCTCCCCTACACATACGAAGTCCGCCTTTCCTTCTCTTCTCTACCAGAGGCTACGCGAACGCTTGAATGAGTGCGTAGGCATCGCACTGCTACTATTTAAATTGCTTGACAAGAAAGCTGCTTCAACACGGCTGGTAATATGAATCTGAAATACCCGCAAATCAACCTACTTGTATCAGTAAATACTTATAATAATAGATGACTTGGTGATCCAGAAAGGGATAATCCTGAAACACCTAATATTCTAAGCTCAATTACTGACTAGGAGATGATTTTATGAGAACCAGAAAGTTAGGCAAACAAGGGTTAGTAGTTTCAAATATCGGACTTGGTTGCATGGGAATGTCTGAGTTCTATAGTGGTCGTGATGAAATTGAGGCGATCGCTACTATCCATCGAGCATTGGAACTTGGAGTTAATTTCCTTGATACAGCTGATATGTATGGGCCCTTTACTAATGAGCAACTAGTAGGCAGAGCAATTAAAGATCGCCGAGATCAAGTAGTATTAGCAACAAAATTTGGCAATGTCCGCACTGAAGACGGTGGTTGGAAAGGGATTAGTGGCAGACCAGAATATGTCCATCAAGCTTGCGATGACTCGCTAAAACGCCTGGGAGTTGAAGTGATTGACCTCTATTATCAACATCGCGTAGATCCAACCGTACCCATTGAAGATACTGTCGGGGCAATGGCAGAGTTGGTCAAGCTTGGTAAAGTGCGCTATCTAGGACTCTCGGAAGCTGCCCCTACTACAATTCGACGGGCGCAAGCTACTCATCCTATTAGCGCACTACAATCAGAGTATTCTTTGTGGAGCCGCGATCCAGAGGATGAAATTTTACCTACTGTGCGGGAATTAGGAATTGGGTTTGTTCCCTATAGCCCATTAGGAAGAGGGTTTTTATCAGGTGCGATCGCTAGTCCTGATGATCTGGCACCTGATGACTATCGAAGAAATTCTCCTCGTTTTCAAGGTGAAAATTTCTCTAAAAACCTGCAATTAGTAGAGCAAGTGAAGGCAATTGCCAGCGAAAAAGGAGTAACTTCTAGTCAGCTTGCTTTAGCATGGCTATTCGCTCAAGGAGAAGATATTGTGCCAATTCCTGGTACAAAACGTCGTACTTACTTGGAGGAGAATGTTGCAGCTACCGAAATTACCCTGACTGAACAAGAGTTGAATCGACTTGAAGCCGTTGCACCAAAAGATGTGGCAGCAGGTGAGCGCTACTCTGACATGAGTACTGTTAACCGTTGATCGTCTATCCCCCTTAAGATGCGTGCGGTGATGTTGCTCTCAAATCTAAATCTGTTGCAGTTTCTCACAGAGTTGGAGTAGATGTTTCTGCACCAGAACGGTTTTATAGACCGGGATTTAGCCAATATACATTAAGCCAAGAATGATCAGCAGAGGATAATTAGGCGATTTCTGATGAAAAAAATACCTATGTTGACGAGTTTCGACAACTCTTGGAGATGCTACACGTAGCTTGCTTAAGAGCAGGGGTACGCTCAACTCTCGACCACTCAGTTGGTTGAGCGTTCGCGTACCGTCTCCAAGAGAAGTCGAAACCAACGGTTATGGTAATTTTATTACTAGAATTCACCTTAACAGTAGGCTAAGGTCACTCAGCAAGCAAGGCGGTGCGGGGGTTCCCCCGCACCGCGCTGCCTCTCCTTAGCGTCCTTTGCAGTTTGATACCCTAACCATGTCCACCCAACCCACAATTCAAAGCATATACACCGATGGTGCTTGCACCGGGAACCCTGGCCCTGGCGGTTGGGGTGTCGTCGTCTACTTCAGCGATGGCTCAATCCACGAAATGGGCGATGCATCCCCTCATACCACTAATAATAAAATGGAGATGCAAGCTGCGATCGCCGCCTTACAATTCCTGCAAACATCTCAACAAGCCCAACCAATCACGCTTCATACCGATAGCGAATACCTGATTAACTGCGTTACCAAGTGGGTGAAAGGCTGGAAAAAGAAAGGCTGGAAAAAGTCAGATGGTAAACCCGTCCAAAACCAAGACCTTTTGGAAACTCTCGACGAACTCAATACCCAACAGGTAAAATGGCAACACGTCAGGGGACATTCTGGTAACATAGGTAACGAACGTTGTGATGCGATCGCTCGCACCTATGCCAGTGGCAAAATCCCTTCCCTACAACAATTATCTCCCACAGATTTTTACAACTCTTTACCTAATTCCAGCCAACTAAATGTAGCAAAAGTAGCTGATTCTGAAAAAAGCTCTAGAATAATTAACCAAACTACACAAGAAGTCAGTACTTCTGCACCAGAAATAACTGTTATGGAACCATCAACTGGGCTAGCTGCGGCTGCAACCGATGAAAAACCCTCAGAAATCAGGGTTTCGCAACTCCGCAGCTTGGTCGAAACTCTGCGTATCGCTGACGAAATTTCTGAAAAAGGCTACTTAATCACCAGTTCTGAGTTAGCAGACTTGATGGATGTCCACGCCAGCGCTGTCACCAGTCGGGGAGATCAATGGCGCTGGCGAAACTGGATAGTGTCACGGGTACGCCGTGAAGGAAATCAAATTCTTTGGGAACTGGAACGTGGGGATCAAATAGGAGGTGAAGAGGAGTAGGGAGTAGGGAGTAGGGAATTTCGCTCACTCACCACTCACCACTCCCTACTCCCCCTCTTTTGCACTATACTTGCGTCCCCGCCACTCGCGTGGCGTGTGGAACGCAGATAAGAAGATTCGTAGCACAGCTAAGGGATCAGCCAAAGGGGAAAGCCAGAACAACCAGCGGCCTTTAGCGGTTGTGCGATCGTAGGAAGGTGCGATCGCTATCAGCATAGCAAAGCGAATTACCAGGAGAAATAAATTCAGTCCCAGCAGAAGAAGTGGGGGAGTGGGTAGAGACGCGATTAATCGCGTCTGTAGCAAGTAGGGGAGTGGGGGAGAAATCAACAAAAAACTGAGGACAACTAAAAGGGGTAGACCCTGAACAGATGTGAGTAGCCATAAATCTCCCCACAACTGAGAACGAGAAGTTGCATCTTTGAGGTCGAGACTCCGCCCCCATTCCTTCCACGTCTCCATCGCCCCTTCATACATCCGTACCCTCAACACCTTTGCGCCATCTAAAAAGCCCACCTTATACCCTTGAGCAGCAATATTTCGTGCCAAAGTGACATCATCACAAAAAGAACCACTCGCACTGCTGTAACCACCCACAGCAGCTAAAACTGAGCGACGACACAAAAAACACTGCCCATTTGCCATCACCCGTTCTGGCTGCTCTGTATTGATCCCGGCTGGGTCAAATCGATAAAGCAGAGTCATCAACAAAGCCGGTTGTAGCCAGCACTCCCCAGGATATTTGAGGATGAACTGGGGTGAAAGGGAAACGAGGTCATAGCCTTGTGCTTCGGCCGTCTTCACCAAACCAGCAACCAAACCAGGATGCGGTTGGATATCAGCATCCAGTCCGAGAAACCACTGACTAGCCTCAGAGCTATATAGAAAACCATTATGCAACGCCCAAGGACGCCCCACCCAACCAGAGGGTAAGGGGTCATCTGTCATCAGGCGAAAGCGCGGATCTTTCTGCTGTGTCGCTTTTACCAAGTCGGGGGTACCATCACCAGATTTGCTGTCTACAACAATTATTTCCCGAACTTCGTAGCTTTGCTGACTTAAACCAGCTAACAGAGGGCTAATGCGAAGCGCCTCGTTTAATGTGGGAACTACGACACTAACCCTACCCAAAAGATCCGGCGTCGGCTGTTGCGGTTCTATTGGAGGAAGGCGTCTTGGCCCCTTTAGCAGGCGCGAAAACAGAATCGCCGTTGCTGGTACTTGGATAAGTAGCAAGAAAAGGGAGATGGCACTTTCTACTATCAAAGCGTTGTCATTAGTCATTAGTCATTGGGCATGGGGCATGGGGCATGGGGCATGGGGCATTGGGCATGGGGCATGGGGCATGGAGGATTAGTTATTCCCTTCCACTCCTAACTCCTAACTCTCCACTCCCCAATGACTTATTTCAAGGCAACTTCAACCTTTGCCACCGAGACTTCCTTGCTTGCTGATTCAACAGCAACTTGAGTGGGTGTGGTTGAACTGTTTAACCACAGGGCCACAGCAGGAGTTACACCAAGCAATAAGCCGAGCAACACAGGGATGGAGAACCCAGCGGCCAAGCTTAGTCCGGCGGCGAAGGCAAAGTTAGTTAAATAAACGACTAAGGGTAAATTGAGTTGCGATCGCTCTAATTTAATCGAGGCATTTCTCCACAATAATCCTGCCACACTCATAAACAGGGCGCTAGTACCAAACCAACCTGCATAGTTCTGGTAAGGTGTCCCAAAGAAAGCTCCTGGTTGTTCCCAATACCAGAAGGGCAGAGAAGATTGACTCATAGCTGGTTCAAGGGCAAAATCCCAGCAAGTGAAGAGCAAAGCACCAACGGCTATAGCAGCAATGTGGCGTCCCCAACTGGGTTTTTGCGCCACTTTCAAACCAGATATAGCAATTAAGTAAGACGACAGCCCAACATAGAACCAAGATAAAGGAATTGTGAAAGGAACTAGCCCAGCAATCTTATAACCCAAGCCACTCAAGTAGCTATAATCACCAAATGGAAAACCTGTGCTGGTTCCCAGTAGTTCACTTCCCAAAGAGATCAACACAGCCGGCAGCATAAATGCTAGCCAAGTTCCTAATCCCAATGTCCGGTAGGCATAAATAGAGACAGCTATTGTCCCCAAAATGATATCAACTACACCGCCACCTGCCATACTTAACTGCATGGCGGTTTCTCCAACCTGCGATAAGTTGAAAATTATTTCGGCATTAGGTATGACCAGTAGCATCCCTACGAGTCCAAAGGCTTTTGACACGATATGACCAATGAGGCATACGCGTTCAGCAATAACAAGTTGTCTCATAATAATTCCTTAACAAGATGTGACACGCGGCTACTCGGCTGCTAACTAGTTTACAAATCTTTAACAATATATTTAACTACTTTGTGCCGCAATTCTCTACAAACTTGTTTGGCTTTCTTGCGAAGAGCATAACAGCCTATTGATTGAAGCTATAAGAAATATGATCATAGATTTACTAGTCTAAGCCATGATAGTCAAAATCTACATAATTTCATCTATAAAAACTTCTGGTTTATTGTTCCACTGATACCCAGATGATGAAAAACTCCTTCCATGCAGGGATCTCGTTGAGGAAGTTTGATGAAATAAGGGATAGTGTCCACAACCCTTGTACCAGGAAAAATGCGGTGTGTGATGTAACATTTTGATAGTAAGTGTGAAGAATGACACATTTACCCCAAAAAGTCACGCCAGGGGCTACGAGGTATCCCGTAATCTTAATGACTAACAGACGCCAATTTTTAAAAGGGGTGGCAGCGCTTTCTAGCTTATCTTTAGCTGGTTGTGGCTGGAGGCTGGCTGAAGTACGTGCTAATTCTAATACGAATGGTCAACGTGACCAACTTTATATCTTTACCTGGACGCAATATACTGACAACCAATTACTGAAAACTTTTAGCACTCAAACCGGTATGAAAGTGCTAGCGGATGTGTATGATTCCAATGATGTCATGCTGGCTAAGTTGCAAGCTGGGGGCGGTGGCACTTACAGCATCATCTACCCATCCGATTACATGGTGCAGAAGATGGTAAACAAAGGTTTATTAACAGAAATAAATCACGATCGCTTAATCGGTTTAGAGAATTTATTCCCCCGGTTTCAGAATCCTAGTTATGACCTGAATAACCGATATAGTATCCCTTTTAATTGGGGAACAACTGGTTTAATTTACAATTCCGAAAAAATTAAAGATGCACCACAAGACTGGGATTACCTTTGGCAAAACCAAAAGCAACTTAATCAGCAGATGACCTTGCTCAATGATGTTCGAGAAGTGATGGGTGCGACGTTACGGATGCTAGGTTATTCTTATAACTCAAAAAATGAACAAGAAATCAAACAAGCTTATGAAAAGTTGAAGGTGCTAAAACCTGCGATCGCACGTTTTGACACCGACGCTTGGCAAAATCAAATTCTGGCAGGAGATTTACTATTGGCAATGTGTTATTCAGCAGATGCAGTGAAAATCTCTCAAGAAAACCCTAAACTAAAATATGTAATTCCTCGCAGTGGTTCTTCATTATGGACAGACACTATTGTTATTCCCAAAACAGCTCCCAACCAGGCTGGAGCTTATGCTTGGATTAACATGATTTTGCAACCAGAATTAGCAGCCCAAATCAGTCAACGCCTGAATATTTCTACGCCTAATAGTGCTGGATTTGAGCAATTGCCAAAAATCATCCAGAACAACGCTAATTTGTTTCCCTCAGAGTCGGTTTTAGCAAATTGTGAACGTGTTAGTCCTGTAGGAGAATTTGAAGAGGTTTACGATCGTTATTGGACTCAATTAACTAGCAGCTAAAATAGTAGAGACGCGATTAATCGCGTCTGTAGGAGAGTGGGGAGTTTATGAATTTTGAAAAAAATGATATTTCTAAAATAGAAGAATTGCATCGTCTGCGAGGAAATTGGCTCCAACCTTTGGTATTACTTGCACCATCTGGGATTTGGTTATTACTTTTGTTGGTGCTGCCAAGTTTGATAATTTTTGAACTGAGTTTAGTTGCAGACATCCGACCCGGAGATTTGGTTAATCCCAACGGATTCAAAAACTACATCCGAATATTTGACCCCCTTTACTTGCAAGTAATTGTGCGATCGCTATTTTTTGCGTTTGGCACCACCATAATTTGTTTAATTTTGGGCTTCCCCGTTGCCTATTGGATTGCTCAGATAGCGCCGCAGCGTTGGCGGAATTTGCTGCTATTAGGCTTTATATTACCTTTGTGGACTTCCTCGTTACTTCGCTCTTATGCTTGGATTACGATTCTTCGTCCTACTGGCTTATTGAACAGTTTACTCAGCAATTTAGGCTTGCCTACTTTGGAATTACTTAACCAGAGTCAAGCTGTATTTATTGGCATGAGTTACAGCTTGTTACCCTATATGGTTTTAATTTTATATGCTTCTCTCGAAAAGCTAGACAAGCGGTTGCTAGAAGCAGCAGCTGATTTAGGTGCAAATCCGGTGGAAACTTTTTGGCAAGTAACCGTACCGCAGATTTTTCCTGGAATTGCGGCTGCTTCCATGCTTGTATTCATCACAGGTTTGGGGGATTTTGTCGATCCAGAATTACTTGGTGGTGCTTCTAGTATGACGGCAGCGCGGTTAGTTTATAACCAGTTTCTGGGAGCAACGCAAAATTGGGGATTTGGTTCAGCTTTGAGTATGACGTTAATTTTGCTTGTTAGTATTGCGATCGCACTTTTGATTAAGTTTGGTGAAGCTCCACCCAAACGCTAAACTTTTGGTCACTCATTTATAATAAAGGCATCAAACGCCAGCGAGACAACGGTTATGCTCTCACCTGATCTCAAAAATGCGTTACCAACTACTGATGAACTTCCCTGTTCAGACGATACGCCAGTGGATAACGAAGACCAAAATTTTTTGCCCAACATTTTACTTTTCTTGCTTAACTCTATTTGGGCAAATCGCTTGGATTGGTACTTCGGAGTAGATATGGGAGTCTATCACACCACAGGAGTAAATCCTAGAGTACCTGTAGTGCCAGATGCTTTTTTAAGTGTGGGAGTAGAACGGAAAAAGGGTGGTAAATCACGCAAAAGTTACCCAGTTTGGGAAGAAAATGGGATAGTTCCAATATTCACATTAGAAATGGTATCCCACACTCCAGGAGGTGAATACGACGAGAAGCTAGATATATACAGAAAACTCGGTGTATTGTACTACGTAATTTATAACCCTGAGTTTTGGCGACGCGACCAACATCAACCCCTTGAAGTGTATAAGTTGATAGATGGAAACTACCAACTACAAATTGGTGAACCCTATTTGATGCCAGAGGTAGGGTTAGGTATTGGGCGACACCAAGCTGTAATTGCTGGGATACAACAGGAGTTTTTATGTTGGTATGATCAGCAAGGAAACCGCTATTTAACAGATGCAGAACAGGTACAACAAGAACGTCAAAGGGCTGAACAAGAACGTCAAAGGGCTGAACAATTAGCGCAGTATTTACGTTCTCTAGGTGTAGATCCAAATAATCTACCTGGTAATTAAGGCGATGTAATTTCCCAAATTATTAATGATTTACCATTAGGAGTGAATGGTTTAAATCATCTGTATTACTATTCATTAAACCCTTAATTGTAGAAAGAAACTCATGCTCTAAATAAGGCTTGGTCAAGTAAGCCTTTGCACCCAATTCTTGGGCAAGCTGACGATGTTTTTCAGAGCTGCGAGAAGTGAGAATCACTACAGGTATTTTTGCTAAATTGGGGTATTGACGGAAATTACTCAACAACTCAAAACCATTCATTCGTGGCATCTCTAAATCGGAGATGACAACTTGTATTTCTGGATGTAACTGCAACTTTTCTAGAGCTTCTATACCATTTTGAGCTTGTATTACTTGATAGCCAAATTTTTGCAGAGTCAGAGATAGAGTTTGCCGGAGACTAATTGCGTCATCTACTACTAAAATAACTTTTAGCGATTTATTATCTGGTTCTTGAGAATAACTGGGTTGGGTTTCTACATCTGCTGTGGAAGTAGATGCACTTTTTGGTGATTTATTATCTGGTTCTTCAGAATAACTGAGTTGAGTTTCTATAGTTGTTGTAGAAGTAGATGCAGTAAGTAATGGTGTAGATAAAAAACTATGTCCTGATATCGGCAAGGCTTTTTTATTTGACGAAGAAGCTATTGGTAGCACCCTGATATCAAGTGTTGTTTGTTGGATCTCACCAAACTTTACCAGCAATAAAGCATCAATCACTAAGATGAGATTACCATTGGCTAAACTACTACAACCATAAATATATTTTGGTGATGCGATCGCATTTCCTAAAGGTCTAATTACTAGTTCTTGTTCACCAATTATTTGGTCAACTTCTAAAGCAACCATTCCCTGATTTCGTCGGAGCAAAAGCACCGGATTTTTCGCTATGCTTGGGTCGTGAGTATTTGATGTGTTGTATGGAGTAGCACTATTAATGAATGAACCATTATAATCAATCAAGTTTGAAAGTTGACGGAGACTGACCATACTATCATCATTGTCTGTATTCCAATGCAAGACTTTTTTCCCTTCAATTTCTTTAATCTGTTGTTCAGAGGGAATCAATATTTTTTCGATACTATCCAAAAGAAGGGCATAAACAACACCTTTGGCTTGAACTAGCATTAACTTTTCTGTAGTCATAGAAAAAGGAATTTTGAGTATAAATATTGTTCCTTGGTTGGGTAAGGATTCAACTGAAATTGAGCCATTCAGTGCGTGCATCTGAGTACGCACAATATCTAAACCCATACCGCGCCCAGAAATTTCGCTCACTTTATTAGCAGTAGAAAATCCAGGCGAAAAAATCAAATCTAAAACTTCAGTATCAGCCAGATTAGAAGCAGAGCTTGTAGTTTTTTCTTCAGTTTGTATGAGATCAAATTCAACAGCTTTTCTGCGAATTCTGTCTAAATTCAATCCCTGACCATCATCCCGAACTTCGATAACAGTTTGGCTACCCTGATGATAGGCGCAGATTTCGATTAAACCTTGTTCTGGTTTACCAAGCTCTCGGCGAACTTGCGGAGTTTCAATACCGTGGTCAAAAGCATTACGCACTAAGTGTAATAAGGGATCGTAGAGCTTTTCTGCGATCGCTTTATCCACTAGCACCGCAGTACCAGTAAGTTTCAATTCTACAAGTTTGGCATAAACATTTCCCAACTTATTTACCATGTGGGGGAAGCGATTCAGAATATTGCCCAAAGGCGACATTCGTGCTTCTACTAAACTATCTATAATATTAAGAGTTAAATTCTCTTGTTTGTCACTAATTTGAGCAGCTTGCCTTACGAGCAAGTCAAGAGACTCGGTAGTTTCTTGTAGTTGCAGTACCTCTTCTATTGCTTCATGCAATGTCAGATGAAATTCTGTATATACATCCATTTCTAGAGAGTCAAAATTCACTGCAAAATCTTGCGTTTGTTGTGAGGTAATGTTTTGTATTTGTAATGGTAAATCACGTAATTCATTTAAACTTGTTTGGTGTCTAGTGAGTTGCTGTATTAATTGCTCAATTATTTCTTTGACTTGTTCATCTTGCAAACTACGCCGTTTTTGGTAAATCAGCAATTCTCCTGCTAAATAATTGAGGTGTTGCAGTCTCTCTGTATCTACTCGAATAAATGAAGGTTGGCGCAAATTTTTAGTTTGAATATACTGTGATTTATCTTCTATTTCTTTGTTGATTTGTGTAGCTAAATCAGGCATGACTTCAATAGCTGTTTCAGAAACTATCGGCTCAATGACAGTTAATGAATCAAGCTTTTCTGATGAATCATCAGTCTGGATCGTCACGACTTCAGCAGCAATATTTTGGCTAGTTTCTTCTCCCCATATTGCTTCTAGTAAGTTATCAGTTACTTGAGGAGATACGGATTTAGATATTTCTTTAAAAACTAACAGTGTTTGTAACTTGGGATTATCAAGCCAATTTTTCTCTTTGCTAGTAACAGGAGGGTAATCTTTATATTTTTGTGCTAATAGATGAATTTGCTTTTGTAATATTTTAATTATTAAGATGTAGTTGTCAGAAGCGTTAATAGAATATTCAAATTTTGCAACTGCAAATAGGATAATTAAGATGATCCCACGTCGATAAATACAAAGACTTTGACTATCGTCTTCATCTTGAACAAAATCAATAAACTTTTTCAGCCAGTTTTCGATATAATTAAGTAGACTTATTCTTTCTAATGTGGGAACCAGTAAGGTCAAACTGAGTTCTGGCTCTGGTACTTCCATTTGGTGATTAAACCAGCCAAAAATATAGCGAATTACTTTTAAATAAAACTTTGCAGTTGTGGGGTTGACGGATTGGTTTTTATTGTTATCAGATGTAGTGATAAACTGGTAAAATCGTTTTTCATCGATGAAAAATGGGTCAGCAAATGAATCATTTTGCCATTCTTCAGATAACTGATTATTTGCCACGACCGTGAGTTTTCGTAAACCTGGAGAAGTTTCTCCACCAGATGTGCGATCGCCTGCTAATACTAGTTTTTGTGCTTGTTGCAAATCTGCAAGAGCAATTTCTGCAATTTGCTGCACCTTGGTAGGATTTGCTTGCAACGCTGACAAAATTGTTTGGGCAATTTCTCTCAATCCAGGTAAATTTAGAGATTCTGCCAAGCCGAAAAACACTTCAGCTTGAGAGTCTAAAAACTCGATAAATTCGTCACTATTTGGTGGATTGTTAACAACCTCAGCAATAGTGTTTAGACGTTGTTCTACTCCCACTTCAAAAACGGACTGCACAATATCAAATCCCAATTCTTCAGAACTGGGAATATGAGATTCAGCACCAAAGGCATCACCCAGTTTTTCTTGCAACTGTACAAACACTGAAGTTGCTCGATGGAGCAGTTCTTCATCATTAACAGTACTGCCTATTAGCTCAGTATTTAATGCTATACTCAGACATTCATAACCTTGTAATAAAAATGTTTTTAATTCGGCATCAATTACCACTTTTGGATTATATAGAGCCTTAAATACATCTTCTAAAAAATGGGCTATCATCTTAATTACTTCTAGCCCAACATTAGCGGCTCCACCTTTAAGTGTATGAGTAGCCCGCATTAAATTGTGAACTTTGGCAATGCTATAATCTTCCGATAGGCTAAATAGTTCTTGTTCAATAATTTGTACTAATTCTGGGGCTTCAGCCAGAAAGTAGATGTATCCTTGTTCGCGAATTTCTTTATCTGTGATCATAAGTGGGGAATGGGGAGTGGGGAGTGGGGAGTGGGGAATGGGGAATGGGGAAGATTGAAATTTACGTATAATGTGAATTGAGAGTTGAAAACCTTTCAGTTTCGTTAATGATTACAAAATGATGGTTTTGTGCAAGCCTGGAAATCCTTATGGAAAAATGGGATTTTTTAATTCACATCAGGCGTAATCCCTACTCCCTACTCTCTACTCCCCTTATTCTCTAAAGAACGAATCAAAGCAGGGAGTAGTTTTTCTACAGATTCACATTGCCTCAAAATTGGAGTGACTAGTTGAGTATCTGTAAGTCCAACTTTGGCTCTAGCTGATAGTAACAAGTGAGTTTCTAGCTCTTTGAGAGAGCCGTGCGCTATTCGGAGAAATCTTATGTATTCCGGGCAATACTCTCGTCCATAGCCCTCAGCTATATTTGCTGGAACTGATGCAGCTGCCCGACGAATCTGTGAAGTCATTCCGTAAAGTTCCTCTTTCGGGAATGCAATAGTTAGCTGATAGCAAGCTTCAGCTAAATTCATGCCTTCTTGCCAAACTTTTAAATCTTGATAAGATCGAATTTCAAAAGCTGTCATTTCCCACTCCCCACTCCCCACTCCCTACTTAGTTCACTTTAAACTTACCAGCAGTTGTTAATAAGTCTTTTGCCATTCCTGATAAATCTTGGAACACAGTAGCAATTTCTTGAGATTCAGCAAAAGTTTTATTAGCAATTTCTGCTACATCTTGCATTGATTTAGTTACTGTTACAGATTGGGTCATTTGTTTTTGAGTTGCTGCGGTAATTCGCTCGATTAGCTGACTAATTTCGGCAGTTGCAGAAACGATCGCATTTAAGTTTTGGCGAGTGTCATTGACAAGATTTGTGCCTTCTACCACCTGCTGAATGCCAGTTTCCATCGCTACTGCAACTTCTCCGGTTTCTGCTTGAATCTCTTGGACTAATTTTTCAATTTCAATGCTGGCTGCTGCTGACTGGCGAGATAAAGAACGGACTTCATCAGCTACAACTGCAAAACCTTTGCCATATTCACCGGCACGGGTGGCTTCAATGGCTGCATTCAAAGCTAATACGTTTGTCTGTGTGGCAAAATTACCAATCAAATTCACCACTTTGGAGATTTTTTGCGAGGATTCACTGAGGCGTTTAATCTTTTTGCTGGTTTGAGCAACTGTTTCACGAATTCCTTGGATTGCTTTGACAGTCAAGTTCATCGCAGTATCGCCAGACTCTACAGTTTGATTGGCTTGTTGCACTGCTAGTTGCACCAACTCAGCATTTACCACCACAGCTTGAGTAGAGTCCACCATCAGTTGAATTTCGCCTAAAGCTGCGGTAATTTCCTCAGATTGTTGTTGCGCTAGATTGGTCAATCCCGCTAATGAAGCGTCGCTATTGCTAGAAGTTTGGGCAACTTGTTGAGCGGCCCCCTGTACCTGAATAACGATTTGTCGCAGTGCTTGCAGAGTACTATTGTAAGCATCAGCGATCGTGCCTAGCTCGTCTTCTGTAATCGGTGCGCGTACCGTTAAGTCGCCGGTGAGAGCGGGCTTAAGGGCTATTAGGAGTTGAATAGATCGCTGTTGTAGTAACTCCTTGGCTGCCTTTTCTCGTGCTGCTGCTTCTGCTAATTTTGCTGACTGCGCTTGGACTTGTTGTATATATTCGGTCTGTTGTAATGTCAGTCCTAACTGACTGCCAATGCGTGCTAACAAATTGACTTGCGATTCGTCCCAATCACGAGTTCCCAAATTTTGATAAGCTGCCAGCAAACCCCACAATTGTTCCCCAACAAATACAGGAACAATTACATAAGCTTTGACTTCAAATTGCTCTAAAATTTCAATGTGGCAAGTAGAATGACCTACCTGATAAATGTCATTCACAACAAAGTTTTCCCCTTGGGCATATCGACCTCCCTGAGTTTCTTGTAAGTGGGTATCTTCCCAGACAGTTTTGATATCGGGGCCTACCACTTTTACCCAACCATGACCTACTGACTCAGACACAAATTCACCACTCCAGTCAGGATTGAAGCGATAGACACAGACGCGATCGCATCGTAATAATTGCCGTACTTCTTGAGTGGTTATTTTGAAGATTTCTTCTACATCTAAAGATTGCCGGATGCGGTTGCTGATCTTGGTAACAGCTTTCTCTTGTTCCGCTATCTGAGCTAGTTTATCAGATTTTACCCGAACTAATTCCAAATAGTCTATCTGTGATTTAGCTAGGCTAAATTGCAAGCTAGTCTGAACTAAAAAGTTAACTTCCCAGCTTTGCCATTCACGGGTGCTGGAATTTTGATACGCTGCCAGCAAGCCCCACAATTTATCCCCAAAGAATATAGGAACAATTATGTAAGCTTTGGCTTCAAACTGCTCTAAAATCTCAATGTGGCAGGGAGCAAGCCCTGCTTTATAGATATCATTAACGATAAAGTTTTCACCTCTGACATACCTACCTCCCTGAGTTTCTTGCAAGTAGGTATCGTCTAAAACGGTTTTAATATCAGGGCCTACCAGTTTTGTCCAAGCATTACCCACAGACTCAGAGACAAATTCGCCACCCCAGTCAGGGTTAAATCGATAGACGGCGACGCGATCGCATTTTAGTGATTGACGCACTTCTTGAGTAGTTGTTTTGAAGACGCTATCTACATCTAAAGATTGGCGGATGCGGTTGACTATCTTAGTGAAAACTTTCTCTTGATCTGCTAACTGAGCTAGTTGTGCAGACCTAACTCGCACTTGTTCAAGATATTCTGCCTGTGATACAGCTACACCAAATTGAAAACCAATTTGAATCAAAAAGCTGACTTCCCAAGGTTGCCAATCACGAGCTATGGAGTTTTGATAAATTGCTAATAATCCCCACAATTTTTCCCCAGAAAATACAGGTACAATCACATAAGCTCTAATTTCTAACTGCTCTAACATCTCAACATGGCAGGAAGAATGACCTACCTCATGGATGTCATTAGCAATAAAACTTTCACCTTGGACATATCGACCCCCTTTATTTTCTTGTATGTAGGTATCTGCCCAGACAGTTTTAATATCAGGCCCTACCAGTTTTATCGAATTACTAACCACTGACTCAGCGACAAATTCACCACTCCAGTCGGCATTGAAGCGAAAAACTATGACGCGATCGCATTTTAGTAATTGCCGTACTTCTTGAGTGGTTATTTTGAAAACGCTATCTACATCTAAGGTTTGTCGGATGCGGTTGACTATCTTGGTTAAAGCTTTCTCTTGTTCAAGTATCTGAGCTAGTTGATCAGATTTCGTCTGTACTTCCTCGATATATTCTCTTTGTGATATGGCCACACCAAATTGCAAGCCAATCTGAGTTAAAAAGCTTTCTTCCCAAGATTGCCAATCACGCGGCCCAGAATTTTGATAAGCTCCCAGCAAGCCCCATAATTTCTCTCCACTGAATATCGGCGCAATCATGTAAGCCTTCATTTCAAACTGCTCTAAAATATCAATGTGACATTGAGCATGGCCCATTTGATAAATGTCCTTAACTACAAAGGTTTCACCCTTGGCATAACGTCCTCCTTGAGTGTCTTGTAAGTGGCTATCTTCCCAGACCATTTTAAAATCAGGACCGACCATTTTTATCCAACCATTACCCACTGTCTCCGCGATAAACTCGCCACTCCAGTCAGGTTTGAAGCGATAAACACCGACGCGATCGCATTTTAGTAATTGACGTACTTCTTGAGTGGTTGTTTGGAAAATCTTATCGATATTTGATACGTGGAGAATTTTATCGATGACTTTAGCTACTGATTTTTTTGCCTGTGTTTGATTTTCTACTTCTTTGTGAAATTCAAAGCTCTGTAATTTGTAGGTGAGTTCTGTTGTAATTTGAGATAGTAGACTAATTTCTACCTCTTGCCACTGCCGCGTTGATTGGCAATTATTTACTGCCAGTAACCCCCATACTTTACCTTCTACTACAATCGGTAAACTCAAACTAGCTTTAATTTGAAATTTATCTAGCAGCTGCTTTTGATAAGGGGTAAGTTGAATCTGATTGATGTCGTCAACAACTACAGGTTCTATATAGTCTTTATTGCTATATAAACCAAAAATAATTCCGGGAATATTTTCGCCTAAAGTCGGTGTCCAACCTAGTGTTCTGGATTCTGCTAAAACATTACCTGATTCCAGGGAAGTAAACTGATAAATTAAGGCGCGATCACAGCCAATCTTTTCTCTAATTTGCGCTACAGTAATTTTGAATAGTGTATCAAGGTCTGGCGCTTGGCGCAGATGAGTTGTAATATCTTGCAACTGTCGCCGCCAACTTTTAAATTCCTCAGCGATCGCATTTAATAAAGATATTTCATCACTAGCAATATTCGCTATATTAGCGTCACCATTAATATTTTCTAATTCCGAGATTATATTCTCATTTTCTTGGCTATTTTTATACAAAAATGTCATGTGATTAACCTCAAAAATTGTGATGGGTAGTAATTTGATATTTGGCAGGTAAGAATCGACTCGTATTTGCTAATTAAGGATTATGAGTTGTCAAAATAGTATGCCTAATCACTCATTATCAAATGTTCAATTATGAATCTCCCACATGGGAGCTTGAATAATCGTTATGGCATCCAAATTAAAAATCATCTCCTCCGAATCATTAATAAAGTATCCCTGTAAAAAAGGTGAGGTTTTAGGATAAAATAATTCAGTAGTTGCGGGTTTCATTTGCTTAGTATCCAGCCATTCAATATCTATAAGCTGTCGCACCAATAGTCCCAAATACTTACCCTTGTTTTCCAGAACAATCCCCATCATTATTGAAAGTAAATTTGATCCTTGCGAAATTGGAGGATAACCTAACATGGCCTCTAAATCCACCAACCAAAGCATTTCACCGCGCCAGTTATAAATACCCAAAACGCTACTGGGCATCTCAGGAACGCCACATATTTCTGGTAATGATACTTGCAAAACTTCTGTGATGTGTTGTAACGAAATTACGGCTGTATCCCTTACTCCCAAATTAAAGCTTAAAAACTTTTCCTTGGTTTCCAAAGTTCTTTATCCTTTCTCGTAGATGATTTATCTTTAACCACTATTTGCAGTGATTATTTAATTTAGAATTAGTGACTTTGATTGACTGTTTCTTTATTGCATTCTTACTTATTAATCAATTGATTCAAAATTACCAGTAATTCTTCTCGTTCAATCGGTTTTGATAGATAACCATCAGCCCCCAACATATTACCCCAAATTTTATCTACATCAGTATTTTTAGTAGAGCAAAAAACCACAGGTATTTTGCTAGTGTTGGGATTGCTTTTCAATTCTCGGCAAATTTCAAAGCCACTTTTCCCCGGTAAAATTACGTCGAGTAATATTAGATCTGGCTTTTTTTTATCTATTTTGTCTTGAGCTTCTTCACTGCTTGTGGCGCTAATCACAGAATAACCTGCCTGTTGCAAGTAACGGCTGATTATTTCCATATCGGTTAAGCCATCTTCAACAACTAAAACAGTATTCATGGCAATTACTCGTTAAACCTTTCTCAGAATGTAAACAAATTAGACATACAAATCCTAAATGATTCCTCAACAAAGACATGCAAGCGACTAGTACAACACGGCGTAAATAGCGCAAAGTCTGAGCGGCATTTCCCGCAGAACTTTGCAAGACGAGCAACCATTTAAAAACCCTAAAAAGTCCATTCCGTAATACTTTTGACTTTTGACTTTTACTTCGGCTACGCTCAGTACAAATAACTTTTGACTTCCGCCTTCCGCTACTAGCCCCTAACCCCTTTGCCCTAACCACTATTTCACAACTCAAACAGGACTGCTATAAAATACAAAAGTTTGTATTTGTCTAATCTTGATTCAATCTTTACGTATCAGCCTCAGTAAAAATACGTGCTAAACATAACTTAATATAGGAATCGTAAATTGTTTTTGAAAAAATTTAAGTAGTTTTGTAGGGTAGGTTAGATAAGAGTAGGACACTATTCCAGGCTTTTAGTGCCATACTCTCGTCTAACACACCTTGCATTTAATTAGAACTTAGGCTATCAAGTACGAAATGTAGTAGCAATTCATGAATTCCCGCTACCGTAAATCAAGGCTTTCACTGCCTTTTGGCGTAAGTACTGTTAATATTTTCTTTATAAATAAGTAACTAGATATGAATAATTAAAGGTTTATACCAAGGACTGAAGCCCTGACTACGAGCTAATTTTATTAATTTTATATTGCGTAATCTAGTTTGATTTACTCTTCCCCACTTACTTAGCCTCTAATTCCTCCTAATTAAAAACCTCTAAATTAGATTTATTCTTGTCGATGGATACACTCGATGCAGGTAAATATTTACGTATTATAGCCATCACCTTATCAGCGACTACGGGTTTAGTAAGAAAATCTGTAGAACCGACTACCTTGGCACGAACTCTATCTAAAAAACCATCATTGCCTGTTAATATGATTATTGGTATGTTGGCAAAGGCAGATATTCGTCGCAACTGAGTGCAAATTTCGTAACCACTGGCAACTGGCATAATTAGATCCAAGAAAATCAGGTCTGGTTTATCCTGAATGAGCGTTGGTAGAGCTTGTACAGCATCTTGAATCTTGACAAACCTCAATCCATTGGAAGTGATAATATCCTCTAGCATTTTACATACCTGAGGGCTGTCATCGACGCAAGCTATTAGGGGAGCAGTCCGCTTCTTTAGTTGTGTGGTGGTAGAGTTATTGTTGACTTCAGTAATTTCTAAGGGCGAGTCATTTACTTCCACCAATTCAATGATTCCTTTAAGGATATAAGGAACCAAGGAACGGGTGAGTGGCAGTACACTCTGCTTCATTTTCACCGCTAAATCTCGCAGAGTGAATTTGCCGTTGATGAAATTGACAAAGTTTTTGTAGACAGATGGACTTACCATCTCCTGGAGTTTTTCTGGTCGCCGCAGAAATGGCGCCAAGTCAGGAGAAAAATTTGCTAAACCAGCTTCTGACCAAATTTTCCACGAGTCTTGCATATGCTTTACCGACATTTCTGCATTGGTGAAGCTCATTGGTGTTTCTAAGATAACTTCTTGACTGCGATTGCAACTTATAGAAGCAAAATTTCCTTGCATAGCTACGTCAAATAATATTTCTGCTATCGTGCTCTCGACAATAGAGTTAATTTGTTCGCGCTGGATTTTCTGCCTTTTATACAAGATTTCTAAAAGGTGATAATCCCAGTAATCGATTGATAGGTATTGCAAACGCACCTGTAACTTATCAACATCAATCTGGGGACAATTTTGAGCCATATGTCTACGCCAGCGTCGGAAAGGATGAGTTCCCCCCGTTGCCCAAACTATGCGTCCCAGCCGATAGTAAAAAGTCCATTGGCTGCCCTTTGAACTTTTAATGTTTAATTTGCCATTATATTGCAGCTGAGTACAAGTTTGAAATTCATTTACTAGATTATTTGAAATAACTTCCCCGTGGGACATACTTTCTTCCTGTTATTAAAAAGCCAAGTCTTGAAAAACCCACACTAGATAGTGGTCAGCAGACATGTCAATAAGTACAAATACATTTGCTATATAGCAGCCTAAATCAAGATTATTAAAAGCAAGGTAGATGGAGGATAGCAAAAATCTTGCTAGTAAATAAGTGATCTAGTATAGAGTTTTTTATTGGGAGACTTTACTTTTCTGCTAATATTTCATCACTCCAGTGGGTTGCTATAGCCCACAAAGATGAATTCAGTATTGATATATTATTTTAAGAATTTTTATAGGGAATTATATCCGTATAAGTTCTGAATTTCTGTTTAAAAAAGATTAGCAGTATCTAGATATTTTTGCTTTAGTTATTGAGATTAGCAATAAATGATAAAAATATTAATTTAAATTTACATTTATTCATTGAGAGCAGTTGTAGTGAACTTTTCTGGGAAATATTATCTTTAAAAAAAGACGTGCTACTAAGACAAGTAGCAGCCATATACAATACCTTCGCCAATTTTTTAGAACGCCCGCAGAATCAGGGTTTCCGGCTATGGGTTTAAAGCCCAATCCTAAAGCATGAAACCCTTACACTCAAAGGAATTTAGCTTTTTTGTCTAGCCCCAATCCTCTAATTTTGGCGAAGTATTGCTAAAGTTGAGAAGTTTTAGACATAATTAACGTCCACGCCCAGAAGAAAACCACCTCCAGATACATCTTGTAAAATAGCAATCAGATCGCCATTTTTATAGATTCCTGTAACGCCCTCCAACAGACACAAGTTGCTGACAATCCTGTAGAAAACGTTCTACACCAAATCATTAACCAACTCTCAGCACTCCAAGCTTTGCAGGTAAATAATACACGACTTACGCAACTGGCACAATCGGTGATAAAGAAATTCTCAGGGCTGTTTGTCGTTTTTGTAGCTCACAACAGCTGCTCTGAGATTACTTTGGTGTTCTGAAAGAAGCCGATCGCCCTCGTCTTTTTCTAAACCAGTCCAGTGCATTAATAGCGCTAGCTTAACCCACTTGCCACTACGTTCTAGTAAAAAACCAGCAGCTTCCCGACTTAAACCTGTGAGGTCTTGTAAAATTCGCAAAGCGCGATCGCGTAACTTTTGATTTGTGACTGCCACATCTACCATCCGATTGCCATAAACTTTGCCTAGCTTGACCATTACCCCAGTCGAAAGGACATTTAAAGCTAACTTCGTAGCTGTACCAGCCTTCAGGCGAGTTGATCCGGCAATTATTTCTGGCCCTGTCAATAGGCGAATGTCAATATCGGCATCAAAGCTAACTTGTTCAGCCGGAACACAGGCGATAAAAATAGTAGTGGCTCCCCGTTGACGAGCAGCATGAAGCGCACCGTGGACATAAGGTGTTGTCCCACCAGCAGTAATACCAACTACTACATCTAGTTGGGTAATGTGTCTTTGGGCGATCGCCGCCTCACCATCTTCAATGCTGTCTTCTAAATCCTCAGAACTACGTACCAGCGCACCCGCACCACCAGCAATAATCCCCTGTACCAACTCTGGAGGCGTACAAAAAGTAGGTGGACACTCAGCAGCGTCTAACACCCCTAGCCTGCCACTTGTACCCGCACCGATATAAAATAGGTGTCCTCCGTGGCGCAAACGCTCTGCGGTGCGCTCAATTGCTTGTGCCAACTGAATTTTCGCCGCCGCAACCGCCGCAACTGCCTTTTGGTCTTCGCTATTAAACAGCTCCACCAATTCCAGAGAACTGAGCTGGTCTAAGTTAAGACTGTTAGGATTTACCAACTCGGTTAAAAGATGTCCGCGTTCCTGCAAATTTGTCATTTGTCCTCTGTCACTTGTCCTTAGTCTTTTGTCCTACCTTACGATCAGCCGCCCTTTGGGCGTCTATGTCATTAGTCAAGCGACCAATGGCTAATAACCAATGACGCTTCGGGTGACGCTCGTACCTCGCTACCGCTACGTTAGCACCAGTTGCTCATGGGGAGCTACTGCGGTCTTGGGGTCTCCTCAAGTGGAGGAGCCAGGCGTGTGGGCGGTCCCGACTTGAGCGCACTGGCATCAAGTGGCGTGGAAACCCCCAACTCTTGGAGACGCTCCGCGTTCACGTAGTGTCTGCAAGAGTTGGCGCTAGCCTCTTTCTTTGGGAGAAGACCGCACTGGCTCACCAATGACTAATGACTAATGACAAATTACAACAATCCTTCCAATTTGCGACGAATTTTTTCTAGTTCAGAATCAGACAATCCTGGTTCTTCTACTGGGTGTTGATTGAGAGGGAAGGTGTCTTCAATAGTATCCTTCTTCTGGGCATCTGCTTGCCAGTCGGTTTCTTCGACGTTAAGTTCTGGGGGAGTAACAACTAAATTGCTGTTTTCTGGGATGATTTCCCATTCATATCCAGCACTTTCGCAAAATTCCTTGATTTCCTCAGCATCGATCGGTTCTGGTGTCGGTGAGGGGAAATCCTGAGCTTCCAACATCAGGGCAAAGCGCGTGGCGTCGTCTTCTGACTCAAACATCAGAATTTTATTGCGATCGCCCTCCCGAATCGTGTGAATCCCCTCATTTTCCGTTCGAGCATTAAACATTAACACAAAAACACGCATTGGTGTAATCATCTGTCTTTTTTAAGGTCTATTAATATTAAAGTTCTAGATTGTGCCTCAGGCAAAGTCACAGGAACAATTTTCACTCTATTCAGATTTTCCTGAAAAGGCCAAGAACCGGATTTGGAATTATGAACTAAATATCTGATTTGTAGTTGATATGTACTGCCACAGTAGTAATTAACGATTTCTGTTAGGAGTGATTTTCTTTCACTTGACTTCATAATCAAAAAAACATTCCGCCAAATCTGACCGAATGTGCGCTAGTTAACACAAGTTAGTTCAGTGTGAAAAGTGAGATTTTATATTATTCGCTCTGACTCTGGAACTTGTACCCACCCGCCTCAATTTTAAGCTTACTTGACTTCCATCCTGAATAAATCGGGGTTTTATTACCATCAGCACTTTGGTAGAGGGCGAAATGATCACGCCAATCGTGGTAGTGTCCATTCCGCCAAACTTTTGGTAATTTATTACCCTGATATTGCAGTTTTACTTGACCGAAAACCCCTTGATACTCAGCCACTCCATTATTAGAAGAGTTCAGAGTTAAACGCGACTTTTTCACCACAGACTGCTGGAATTGCTCCCAACTGCCGTAGGTTTGTTGCTCACCGACTTCGATGGCAAATCCGGTTAATGTTCTCCCAGTACCGGCAGCAGTGAGAATTTGGTCATCAGGATATCGTGACTGAATTTTTTTATTGGCTGTTAAATTAATCCCTTCCAGGTGCAAATTAATTGGTGTTAACGCCACCCATGTCTTTTCGTAACTGATGAAAGTTACACCCAAGCGAGTTTCAATCAAGGCTGATTTAGGTAAGAAAAATTGAAACGGTGCTAGTGGTTTATTATTGAGCCAGATTACCAAATTACGATACTGGGCAACGTTGTCACCACCAATGGATGAAGTGGATATTGAAGTCGAGTCTGTTCCGGTAGCTGCGATAAAGTAATCTACCCCACGCTTAGTATTAAACGCCATCATTTTAAAACCATTCCAGTCCCCACCAGAACCTTGAACTAATGTCCCTAGTTGGAAAGTGTTACCGAAATAAAGGGTTTCGTAAAACTGGGGTGCTGCGTCTTTTCCTAGTTTCCAGTTTTCGTAAGTTGGTTTGGAATTGAGTAGTTCTAGAGGTTTTTTAAATTCCTTGTGTGCTAAGGCAATAACAGCTAATGGTGGACGGTAACTGCTGGTAATTAGGTGTACTTCGTCGGCATCTGGTTTAGGATCTGCCAGGGGTGAATCCCCAAAATATAGCCCTAATTCATGAGTTGCCAGAGAACACCAAACACAGTTACCTTGACTATAGTCGCGCTTAGAGGGGCCACCAAATCCACCTCGCCAATATTTCAAAGCGCCTTCAGTGAAAAACCAATCGAGTGCAGATTTAGCCAGAGATTTTACCTCTCGATCTAATAGACCTATCCACAAATAAACCTCAAAATAGCTGAAACCCTTACATAGCTGGCTTTTTAGCTTATATAAAACAGGAACCTCTAAAACCCTCTCCAGAGCTAGGTTTCAGCCAAATAAAGTTCTCATTTCCGGATAAGTCTAATGCAAAATCGTAGAGATTTACATAAGTAGTAACAGCATGTCCCAAGTAGTTTTCCGAATCCCACTCCCCTTGTCCAATTTGGTAGAGAGTGCGAACATTGCGGCGGATGCGCTCTTTATATATTTTACGTGTCTCTTCGTTGCCTGTTTCCTCAGCAAATAAATAGACTCCTACTTCCCGCATAGCTTTTAAATTATCCGTATTGCGGCAGTCTACCCAAGTATCGCAATTATCAGTTGATGCCGACCAAAATTTCCGAGGGCTAAGAAAGGTACGTGTCAGTGGGTCTTTTTCGGTCAAAATCCCCATCGCTTTCTTCATGCGCTGGCGATAGTTTGGGTCAAGATATTTGCCAAAGTAGAAGTATTTGCGAACTTGCCCTTTAAGGGTAAAGCCAGAGTAAAAGTCAATTCCCAAGGTGTGAGCATTTCTATCGGCATCAGCGTCTTCTGATTGCAGAAAGGCGATCGCTTTTTCTCTATTACCTGCAAGAAAGTCCATCATCGCTCTAGGGTAAGACCTTTTTTCGTTCTCAAAGGCTGTCGAACCGTAGTTACTGCCTGCAAAGAGTGTAATTGCTTGTTGGGAACGCGCCTGAAACTCTGCTTCCATCTGTTGTGTCCATTCTGACTCTGGCTTTGACTGGGTGCTGCCCAATAGCAGACACAGCAAACAGATGATCGTAGCGGTTTTAAAGTGTGATTTTCGGGACACGGGACATTCCAGATATACTGAGCGACCACCAAGCTAGATGCGTAAATTGGGCGCACTCAAACCAGGTGAAGGTAAAGGCAAGATAGGCAATGAAGACTGCTTCAATTCCCCGGTAAGGTGATTTGATCACCTGCCACAGACACCATCCTAACAGGGCTAGGTAGGATGCGATCCCCAGTAATCCTACTGATAAAATCGTATCTAAAATTAAATTATGTGCTTTAGTTGTGGGTAGTTGTGCGGTTTTTATTTCGCCATTTTCGTCTTGGTAATCGAAACTAAAATCACCCAAGCGAATTACTTTAGTTATTTTTTTGCCGGGGCGCACATAGGAATAAGCGGTGCCAAAACCATCCATTCCCCATCCGAGTAAGGGACGCTGACTAATTCTATAGTTGGCTAACTGCCACAGATCAACCCGGTCTGATGTGATTTGTTTAATCAGAGGTAAATTATTGATCTGCCTAGTGGTGGTAACGATGCCAATTACCAGTAAACACACCAGTGTTGCTCTTACTAAAAGCTTATAATGCTGGCGTCCTAATAAATAGATAGTGGCTACCAGTAAGGCTAATAATCCTGCCCTGGTTTGAGTGAGCAGTAAAGCTGGGATAATTAAGATGCCAGCGATCGCAGCAAGACGTATGTTTATCCATTGCCATTGCCAACCAACAAGTGTCATAACTGCTACTGCTGCTAGGACAAATGATGCATGACCTCGCCTTGTGAGTCTTGTTGAAAATAAAAATTTAGGTTTACTTCAAAGCTGGGCTAAATGTAACTCCACAAACGGAGTTAATACTTCACCCGTCCAAATCCCTTCTATTAAGTTCATATCTCTACTCACAGAACTGTACAGTGTTGCCTTTTCATTTGGACTGTTATAGATAAATCGGAACTGATAATTACCTGGCTTGAGAGATTGAAAAAACCATGTACCACTATCTCCACTGGTTATGCTAAGTCCAAATCGATTACCCCAAGTCCCAAAAAATTTTATCTCAGGAAAGTATGTTACACTCTCTCCTGGCATAGCGAGAGGGTAATCAGATTCTAAAGATGCTGAAGCTCTAATCCAACCACCCTCCAATGGAATTAGACCGTACGCATTCACTAGTTCTGGAAGTATGGTGAAATAAAAGCTAAATCTAAGGGGGGTTGAGGTGTTATTAGTAATTCGTATACCAATCTGTACAGAATATTTAGGGGAAAGATAACCTGGCGGTATTGGTAATAAAAATTTCAAAATACTCAGAAGTTTCTGTACTATATTTTGTTTTGGTAAGCGCAAAATTTGCTCCGGTACTAGAGTTTCAAACCAGACACCATCTACTTCAACAGCATTAATTTCATTCGATTCACTTGATGTCATATTAGCTACACTCTCAAGAACGACATCTTCATGCGCTGTCAATCCTCTAGGCACATGACTTAATATTAGTGCGATATATGAACCGTAGTTGATAAGTTCCTAATTGGATATCATTGACAGTCCAATAATTACTAGGTTCATTAGGTAAATCAGGAATTTGAAATTGTAACTTTTTATTTTCCCAAGATAGTTTTGCATATAATAATGTAAAAGTAGAGTCTCCTGGCTGAACTAAATAATCATCATATTTATTAATTTTTCTCCGATTTTTCGGTTCTTGCATTTGTAAAACTTGATCATCTGACCCGACAATCTGGGGAATTAAAGTGCCAGAGCGGTTGAAGCGAAAGTGAGTTAGCATTTTGTTGCTAATATTAATATGAAGCTTTACAGGAGTATTAGCATTAGGCTCTATTTTTGGAATGGGTAATACTAAACATTCTGTACGCCAGATTTCTAGACTTATACCCTGAGCTTCAATGCTGTTACTATCATTTGATTCAAAAGATGTCATGTGAGATTCCCTCTCAATTTCCAGGTTCTTATTTCCCGTCTGTTATGACTGTACATGGCTTAATACTATTGTCGTGAAAGATAATGATGATTTGTTCTCAAATACAGATTTTTCAGAAATCTTTTTGTCTTTTGCTTCATCTCACTAAGGTAACAACATTAATATTCTCTTAAATGAAGGGTAATCACTTTCTCTAAAAGCTTTATATAAATGTTCTTTATTTGAGGATTCCAAATGGATAGCAGATGCCTAAATGAAATTTATCAATGAGGCAAAACTATTCAGTGCTGTACTTCGGTGCTACAGCTAATCAGAAAGCATTAAAATAAATTTAGGCTCATATTGGAATAGATCATAACCCTAGATTTACTGAATTATTAAAACAGCCTCTACTGACTTAGAAGACGAAACTTTATGAAGTTAATCTAAAGTAACTGAGAACGAAAGAGTTTAATTAAAAAAATTTCCATAAAAAGCGGAGCATTAAGGATACATTTAGTTTGTTGCAGAAATATTGAAATGTATAAGGTCGTCTGGTTATCTTGAAGAGTCTTGATAAAGATAGCCGCGCTCGCCTAAAAAAGGTCTACAACATTGGCGACTACAAATGCTTGCAGTCAGCCGTTTATCGCTTTGATACAGCTAGCTAATTTTGGTGAGTTTAATACTCAGGAAACCAACTGGAGTAAAAAAGAAGCCTTTTCGGGGTGTACTGATTTTTTTCAAAAATCAAATACCAGTCCTATATAATCCACTATTAGCGATCGCTCGCTAATAGTGGATTATGTTTGGCGATCGCTCGTAGCAAATTCCCTAACTCAACCAATGAGTCTTGGATTTAGTTGGCGTATCCTGGAAATGGCATAGTGAATCAATCTGCCAGTTAATGCTTGTGTGTACCAGCGATATCTGGCAATTAATACTGTCAAAGCAAATGACTAACCCTTCCAATCAAGATCATCACTCCCTTTCCCCTATCCGCAAACGTTTGTGGTTGCTGGTGTTGAGTCGGGGTAGCATTGCCTTGGGCGGACTTTTACTGTTTGCAATTGTCGTCGGTATTTGGCGGTTGTGGACTTTTGTCCAAACAGAATTAACACCCTTAGCACAACAAACTCTCACGACTACACTCAACCGGCCGCTAAAACTGGGAAGAGTCACACAATTTTCGTTGACGGGAGTGCACTTTGGAGCTTCAACTATTCCAGCGACACCCACAGATCCAGATCGGGCGACAGTCGAATCTGTGGAGGTGGGTTTTGACCTGTTACAACTAATCTTTAACCGCCACCTAAAGCTAGATGTCACCTTAGTTAACCCAGATATTTACATTGAACAGGATGAGAAAGGGCGCTGGGTTTCCACTAAGATAGCGCCGTCTGGTGAAGGCAGCGTAATTAAAACCGATTTGGACTACCTGCGGTTTCGCAATGCCAAGCTGGCGTTGATGCCGCAGAGGAGAGCAGGAGCAACATCCTCCTCATCTCCCGTAACATTTTCTCAACTGAATGGATCTGCCCAACTTTTAGCAAATAACCAATTCATTAGGTTTGATGTCGGGGGTCAAGCAGATAGTGGTGGCAGTATTTCCATTCAGGGAGAGACACGTTCTCGGATGCTAGCAGGGAACTTTCAGTTGCGATCGCCAGATTTTCTGGCTGCGGATATTACTCGCTTAATCAAGTTACCAGTGAACTTACAGGCGGGTCGAGCTAATGGTGACTTGTTTGTTCGGTTGATGCCAGGACAGCGGACTTTATTGTTTGGCAACGCTACTGTGCAAGGCGTAACAGTTCAAATTCCGAAAGTGCCGCAACTGTTGAGCAATACCCAAGGAAACCTCCACTTCCAGGGAACGGAGTTGCAGTTAAATAATGTTACTACCAACTACGGCAAAATTCCTCTCGTGGCTACGGGAATCATCGACTCTAAAGCCGGGTTTAAGTTGGCGGGGCGTGTAAATGCGGTGAGTTTAGCTAATGCCCAAGAGACTCTTAAGGTAAAACTACCTGTGCCGATCGCTGGACAAGTAGAAGCTTCTTTGCAGATTACCGGATCAACAAAAGCGCCAATTCTCTCAGGCACAGTTGCCACAATTCAAACTGCCCGGATTGACAAAGTTGATTTTAATAACATCACTAGTAAATTTGAGCTTGCGACTAGTTCTTCTTTAATTACCCTGAAAGATATTCAAGGATTCGCTAAACTTGGTGGTGAAATCACAGGTGCTGGTACAATTCAACTCGGTAAAAGTCCGCGACTGGATTTAAATTTCGCTGCTAAGAATGTTCCAGGGGATGCGATCGCAAAAGTTTACGAAACAACACCCAATTTTCAAATCGGCAATGTCTCAGCGACAGCCCAACTAACTGGCGCTCCTACCAATGTTCAAACTCTGGTACAATTCCAAGCTCCTAACGGAACTTACCCTGGAACTGGCGAAGTAGCAATCGCTAGCGATCGCACCGTCTCTTTCCGTAATGTGGCTCTGAATGTCAGTGGTGGTAAAGTACGGGCAACTGGTAGTTATGTCAATCAGCGTTGGCAATCTGTGGCTGTTGCCTCTGGGGTGAAGTTGGAACCCTTTGTAAACAAAAGTCAACTGCAAAATGTCTCTTTGGGGGAGGCACAGTTCAATGGTCGTCTCATCCTCTCAGGTAGCACAGCACCATTTAAAATTGCCACGATTCGCACTGATGGTGGAGGAGTTCAAATTGGTGGCGGCACAGTTGCAGTTTCTAATATCCAACTGCAAGACCAAAGCTTCTCTGCTGAACTTGTAGCCAATAATGTGCGGTTGGGACAAATATTGAAACAGTCTCCCCCAGCTTTAAATAATCCGTTGGCGGGTAGGTTCCAAATAGCAGGCAACAGAGAGAATTTCAGTCTAAAAACCCTCCGTGGCAGTGGTGAGGGTCGCCTTGCTATTGGTGGCGGTGCGATCGCGGCCTCTAATATTCAAATTGCTGATGGTCTATATCAGGCGCAAGTTCAGGCTAAGAATGTTCCTGTCCAGCAGTTGGCAACAGTACCAAAGCAGTTCCAAGGAACCTTAAATGGTCAGTTCAACGTCGCCGGTTCTGTTGATCCTTTTAAACCGCAAACTGTTCAAGCCAACGGTCAGGCACTAATTAATGTTGCGGGTGGGACGATCGCAGCCTCTAATATCCAAGTGGCTAATCGTGTATATCAGGCGCAAGTTCAAGCAAATAATCTCCCGTTGCAGCAGTTGGTAGCAGTACCAAAGCAGTTCCGGGGAACCTTAACTGGTCAAGTAAAGGTGGCGGGTTCTGTTGACTCTTTTAAACCGCAAACTATTCAAGCCAGTGGTCAGGGACGGCTGAATGTTGCAGGTGGAACGATCGCAGCCTCTAATATCCAATTGGCCAATGGTCGCTATCAAGCTGTAGTTAATGCTGACGGTGTGGAATTAAATCAGTTAAATCAGCAATTGCGGGGTGAATTTGGCGGTCAGTTGCAATTGGTTGGCACCCTTGGATCATCCAAATTAGCTGATGTGCGGGCTGCTGGACAGGTGCAATTATCCCAAGGTATCCCTGGCCTTGAGCAACCCCTGACGGCTGCGATCGCTTGGAATGGTGAAAGGCTTACCATTGAGCGAGCCACTGCTCCAGGTTTAAATGTTACTGGTAATATATTAGCCAATGCAACAAAAGCGGGTATACCGGAAATTACTGCCTTAAATCTCAACGTCCAAGCCCAGAATTACAACCTAAAACAGTTACCGATCAATCTTCCTAATCAGGTTGCTGTGGCGGGGAGAGTAGATTTTAATGGTCAAATCACTGGTAAGCTGCCTTTGCCAAATGTGATCGGGCAAATCAACTTACGAGATTTGGTTGTTCAAAATATTGCTTTTGAGCCGTTGTTAACTGGAAACATCGATTCAGCACAGGGACGCGGTTTAAATTTGAACTTGGCAGGGAAAAGCGATCACCTGGACTTCAATTTAGATGCCAATAATCGCCCTAAATCTTTTTTAGTACAATGGCAGCAAGCATTAGCCACAGGTAATGTTGAAGGGAATGATTGGACACTCAAAGTTGCAAATTTCCCTTTGCAAATATTAAATTTGACTCCGCCAGCAATTACTCGTTTGGGTACTGGTAAGATAGCTGGGTTGTTAACTGGGGATTTGCTCTTTAATCAGCAGACATTGGCAGCAACAGGAAATTTAGCGATCGCCAATCCGCAAATTGGCCGAGTTAAAGGCGATCGAATAGCTGCTCAATTCCGCTACGGTAACGGTAAAGCCACACTCGCCAGTAGCGAATTTGTCAAAGGCAACAGTCGGTATGCCCTTGTGGGTACTTTGGCTCAAACTCCTAAAGGCCCTCAACTACAAGGTAAACTGAATGTCAACCAGGGTAAAATCGAAGATGTTCTAGCTGTAGCACAGGTATTTGATTTACAAAATTTGCCAGGTGGTTCAGCAGAAATCTACGGCACAGCAGAGGATCTAACCACCACTCCCCAAGGAGCGCCAAATCAGCCCTTATTTAACCAAATCCAACGGTTTTCTGAAATTGAAGTCCTGGTAGCAGAACAGGAACAACAGCGACTTAATTCTACTCCCATACCAGATTTGGCAGACTTAAAGGGGACTTTCAACGGGGAAGTGGCTGTAAATACAGCTACAGCCAATGGATTGTCAGTGGAATTTAATTTGAATGGACAAAACTTTGCCTGGGGTAAAAAGGAGGAACGAAAGCGTTTTTATACTGCCGACAACGTGATTGCCGAAGGCAACTTTGAGAACGGTGTTTTAAATTTGCGACCTTTACGAATCGAATCTCAAAACAGGCTGATTGCCTTCACGGGTAACGTTGGCGGTGATGAACAATCTGGTCAGTTGCGGGTGAATAATTTTCCGGTACAAATACTGAATAATTTTGTTAAACTGCCAGTTGGAATCACAGGTAATCTTAACGCTACAGCAACTTTAGCAGGCAGCATTGCTAATCCCCAAGCTATAGGGGAATTGCAAATCACAGAAGGAATACTAAATCAGAGCAAAATAGAGTCAGCGATCGCAAGTTTCAGCTATACCAACGGACGCTTAAATTTTGGTAGTACTGTAGCGGTTGCTGGCCCAAAACCTGTTGATATTACTGGCAGCATACCTTATAAATTGCCTTTTGCTTCTGTGGCATCAGACAGTGAGCAAATAACTCTGGATATGAAGTTGGAAAACGAAGGATTGGCACTGTTAAACGCATTCACTAATCAAGTGGTATTTGAGAAAGGTGAAGGAGAAGTAGACTTGAAGGTACGCGGAACACTCAAAAAACCCGAAGTAAATGGAATTGCTACTATTAATAATGCTACTTTTTCAGCCCAGGCTTTGCCACGTAAGGTGAGAGGTGTCACAGGTAGAGTGCTGTTTAATTTTGACAGCATCTTAGTAGAAAATCTTCAGGGTAGATTTAGTCGTGGCAAGGTAGAAGCTGCTGGAGAAATTCCCATTTTCAACAATCAGAACGTGATTATCAACAATCCCCTGACTGTTAATATCAATGATCAGCTAGAGTTGAATCTCAAGGGACTTTACCAGGGAGGCGCTAGCGGCAATTTGCAGATTACTGGTTCTGCCCTTAACCCCATAATTGGCGGTAAAGTAAATTTATTTGATGGTCAGGTATTGCTGGCAGAATCTACCGGCACCGCTTCATCTTCAAACAGTAGTATTGGCGTATCACCCATAAATACCAATAAGCAGAGCAAACCTGAAATTGGCAATGAAAGGGGAAATGCGATCGCTAAATTTAATAATCTAGATTTGGAACTAGGCAAAAACGTCCAAATTACCCGTCCTCCTATTCTCAGCTTCCGCGCCACTGGTAATCTCATAGTTAACGGCTCAATCAATCAGCCTATACCCGATGGTACTATCCGCTTAGAGAAAGGTGGGGTCAATTTATTTACTACCCAATTTAACCTTGCTTCTGGCTATAAACACACTGCAACTTTTAGTTCCTCTCAACCCCGCGACCCATACTTGAACATTCGGCTATTTGCCAAGGTACTAGATGTAACTCAAAATAATGATTTCAGCCGGGTAAATTCCACAGGTTTATCAGCTTTAGAGAGTGTTCGAGTCGAAGCCACTATCAATAGTCTCGCCAGCAAACTAAATGAAAATCTAGAACTAACAAGCAGTCCGTCACGTAGTCAAACCGAAATTGTTGCTCTTTTAGGAGGTGGATTTGTAGACACCCAAGGACGTGGTGACAGTACTTTAGGTCTGATTAACATCGCAGGTTCGGCTGTGTTTAACAATTTTCAGTCAGCTTTTAACCAGATTGGGAGTACCTTTGGCTTGAGTGAATTGCGGATATTTCCTACCGTTATTTCTGATAATCCCGAAGCGGGAAGGAGCACTTCAACTTTGGAATTAGCAGCAGAGGCTGGGGTTGATATTTCTTCTAAGATATCCGTTTCCAGTATCAAAATTTTGACAACAAATGACCCCTTCCAATGGGGTGTTAATTACCGGATAAATGACGAATTTCGTGTGCGTGCTTCCACTAATTTATCTGATGATAGTCGTGGTGTAGTAGAGTATCAAACACGCTTTTGACAACTAATCAGCCGCACATAATATCAAACTCTCTTGAATGTTGAATTGTTAATTACTTCCTGTTCGCTCTTCTTTTTGCTTCTCAATAGCTTGTCGTACCTGTTCAACATCCAATTCTAATGCTTCGGCGATTTGCTCTATACTTAAACCAAACTTAAGCAGACGGGGATAGTCTCTAACTTTGTTTCTTCTCGAACCTCCTCTTTTACTTCCTGCTTTGTTTCTTCCTTTACTTCCTGGTAAAATTTAGTTTGTCTCCAATCGGTTAATCCAAACATCGCTTCCAACTCCTGCTGACTTTTATCGAACAGAATTCAGGAGTCAGGAGTCAGAATTCAAAATGAATTCTGTACGACTGGTGGATGAATAATCGGCGTTTTTGCACCCCCACCAAATTTT
>NZ_JAQYWQ010000140.1 GCF_029379315.1 Nostoc sp. S13 | reverse complement strand
TTTGACTTTGCCACTCTTCAGATGTACGGAGCTTGTTCAAAACTCAAATAGGATTCCTATATTCTAATATGTGTTAGTCACGATATAAAATAAAATCAGTAGGTGAATCACTCTCCTGGGCAATATTGAGACCTAGAAACTGCGCCCATACTTCATCACTAAGTAAGTTTAAAGCAGTTTTAGGATTATTAGTAGCGATCGCGAGGATAACTTTACGCCATCCCTGCTGTAATGACTCAATAAAAGCCTCTTCAATAGAAACTTGATTCAGCAACGAAAGTGCCGTTTTAAAACTTGCTGAATCAGCTTGTATATTCTTCGACCTTAACCCTTGAAGTGCTACATTCAACCACACAGGCAGAAGTTCCAACCAACTATTTTGCTGTATTTCTTGGAGTGCAATGTCTTCCATGCCTAGTGCACCCCACACACATAAAGACTCTACAGCAAGTTTAAAATCACGGTTTTCTACAGCATTTTTCCATAATTTTTGAGCGTTATTTTGAAAGCGATTAGCGAGAAATTCATAAGCTTCCTGAACTTGATGGGGATTTGTAACTTTATAAACTGACTCACCTCGTGGTAGGTAGTCGCCGCGATAGGATAACCAGTTATGAGATCCGCAAAGATGAATTTCTTTATCAACTATTACTTCTTTAACATGGGAATCTCCCAACCAAAAAACCTGTACAGATGGTAAACCATCAGGTGTTTTTATCGCTCGAAGTTTTTTCTCTACTTCTGGTGGAATTGGTTTATTTTCATCTTCTAGTTGCCGCGCAATTCCATGTCCAATTAAAATCCAAACTCCGCGATTAGCTAATTTCTGTAGCAGAGTTAGAAATTTTTCATTGACAACTGCCTGATTCACCCAAGGAGAATAAATTAAAACCTGACTTTTAGCAGAATTTAAAATTTCTGAAAAAGCTTGGCTAATTTGTCCATCACGTAAGTGTACAGCTTCCCCTACCACTGTAGAATTATCTACTTTTTTACTGGTTTGTGTCGCAGTTTCTAGCGCCTTTTGGCGAATATTTTCGAGTCTAGCTTCTATTTCAGTATTTTTTTCATTGAGAATAGCTTCACGTTCAAAATTGATGGATTCAGTTGATAATTTACACAATGTTTGCAGAGATATTTTACCTTCAGCGTGTAGTACTTCTAACCAATTTGATGCTGACTCTAATATTTGCTTTCCATTTCTTATTTGGATGCTTAACTTATCTTCAAGGGCATCAAAAATAATGAAAAGCGATATCTTTTTCCAAAATTTTTCAGTCGAAGCTATTACCTTAGAGGAAGTGACTATTTTTCCCTCTTCTGGCAGATGAAGTGCTAAACCTGAAGCCTGAATACTTTTTTGTATTTCCTCAAGCGATAACAAAGAAATCTCACTAATTGTATGGTCAATAGTTATAAAATCTGCCAAATCTGGCAAATTTATCACTGTCTCGTTTAAGGATTCAGATTGAAAGGTTATCTTGTCGCTTAAAGGGTCTGTAATAGCATTAAGCTGTACAGGATATGGCGGCTGTGGTACAGACCCTTTTTCATAAAATGAGCGACCTTCAGGAGTGACTGTTAGTGGCGATGTTGCTGATAGAGTTTGTAATGTCCGAAGAGTTCCAGTAGTAGTTTTAATAAATACAGAATCAAGCCCAAGTACAGAGGCTAATTCATCCTCTGTTGGCGGAGGTTTAAATTCAATAGCGGCGCGGATGATAAATTCTTCGAGTACGTTAAACTGGCGGGGTTCTTTGATATTTACTTCTACAGGAGTTTGACGCAAACTATAACGGAATTGACGCGCGGCTAAAACTGATAAACTAAGGCTTTGCGCTTCTATTTCGTCTACCAAATTTTTGAGATTGTCATCAATAGGTTTAGCTGAAGAGGCGAGAAACATCAATGAAACCTCCATGTAGACGCACGATATCTGAAACATTGGAGTACATACTCCCGACTTGTCCACCCTGCTGGGTGAATAGCGAATGACAACCCACAATTACTAATAGTTCTTGAGCGCGGGAAAAAGCAACGTTAACTCGTTCTGGCTTTTTGGCAAATCCCACATCTCCTCTACTATTATTGCGAATCATACTCACAATTACAACAAGTCGTTCCATACCTTGAAATCGGTCTACTGTACCAGTGGTGATTTGCAGCGATGGGAAAAGTTGAGATTGGAGGCCTTCATCAATTTTTCTGAGTTGAGCGCCATAAAATGTAATTACAGCAATTTCTTTTTTTGGTTCACCATTGGCAACTCTAGAAGTCCAAGTAATCTCGAACTGCTGACATAGACGTTCAATGGCATCAATTTCTTTAGTATTAAAGTAAGAAGTTCCGTTACGTTGCTCTAAAAATTTATTCTCTATAGGCGTTTCTACCCAGATAATATGGTGAGATTCTTTAATGATTTTGCCTGCTAAATTATGTGCGCGTTTTGTATCAAACTCCAAAATCCCACATTCTAGTTTACTATCATAAAACTGATTGATTGCCCCCATAATTATTGGGTGCATTCGATATTGAATATTTAACATTTGTTTGATACTATCATTAGCAGTTTTAAAGTGAATTTTAAACAGTGATTCTTGCAATAATTGTAATTCTGTATTTGTACTGCCAATCTCTTGAAAAACGCTTCACTACAAGAAGTTTCTAGCTGCTCTTGATTAGCAGATATTTTTTGCTGCTCATTAGCCGCCAACCTCATCTCTTCATTTAATTGAACCTCAAGCTTGTTTTGCTCATTTTCTGTTTCAGTCTGTAGTTGCTTTAGCCATCTACGCGCACTCGTAACTATGCTGTTGACTACTTCTGCGGTAATTTGAGAGATAGCCGATTCACTCTCAACAGGTTGAACTCTTTAACATATAATCTGGGCTTGTCTCCTAATAGCCTCAAGAGTTACCGCCGCACCATAACGGCGGCTATATGGACGTAACTTTTGAGCTATGGAATCCAAACTTTTATGCTTGACAGCAACCGCAAGCATCCATTCAATAATCCGACTCCAGACCCCTACTGGTTTATGAATCTCATCGATGCTATTTTGTGCTAGTTGCTTCAGCTTTATGAGGGATTCCACAGGCCTGGCGCTTTACTAACACTCACCTGAGAAATAGCAGCTTCATTGATTGAGCGATGACCTAGTATATTTCGCCCTCGCACGAGTAAATCTTTTATCTCACTAACCTGACTGCATACCCTATCCCTTTGATGGTATTTCTGAATTAACTGATTAACTTTTACGCGACACTGATCAAGACTTTGTTACGAGGGTAATCAAATAAAATTACTATCTAGTCTGTATTATCAATACTACACAGTCATTCCAAGCCGGAATTTTACGAGGAAAAATATCAGCTTTAGTGATGGCTAATTTGTCCAGTATATTGCCTCAATTTTATATACAAAATTCTTGAGATTATTATTAATAGGTTTAGCTGAAATCGCCAGCTATTTCTGAAGCGCCTGCTGAAAAGTCTTGATAGCATCAACATGATTCACCATATTAATGCAGTCTAACAACAAATCCAGATCGATCCGTTTAACCTCCTCACTACTGGAAACCCTTTCATAGTGAAGTACGTTGCCTTCTTTCCGCAGGTGAATAAACTTCTAACACTCCATCTTCCCAGAACCACACTTCTGGAATCAACAGCCGCTTGTATGCCTCCAGTTTGTTGATACCGCCACTGGTAAACACCACCTCTATCGCCAAATCGGGACGCATTCGACCAGGGGCAAGTTTATAAGATTCATCCGCCTCTCGCTTGACAGCACCCGATTCACTTTCTGAGGTCATTGACCCAGTTGGAGTAAAGTCAAACCCTGCCATGAGCAGGTAAAGTTCTAACAATGCGGCAACTCTCTTCTTAACAGTTTCGTGGGGTTCTCCAGGCATTCTTAGGATCTCCAAAACACCATCCAGGAAAGACAACCGATATCCTGGACGGTCTAATAACTGCTCAACTGCTTTGAATTCTCTCCAAGTCAGTTCTTCAAACAAAAGAGGTGATTCTTTTGTGGGTGTAGCGTAGACGCTTTGCGTTGAGGGAGTCGCAGTCTTGACGGTTTCCGTCGATTGCGCTCCCCTGAACCCGAAGGGCTTGTCGTCAGACATCGCTGCTGGGGTCATAAAAGTCGCCAGTCTGTTTCTAAATGAGAAATAATCAGTTTTGGAGGGCAGTTTGTTAATTATAACTTCTTCCTAGAAGCTTAAAAATTATTTTTTCTCACCTTTTTATATTTGCTGTTTCTCACCTAACCTAAGCCTTTAATTAACAACAAAACCACTTTTCAAATGATTCGAGAAACATCAACAAAACCCCCATGAAGACTGACAATATTTGAAACTTCCGAATACATACTTCCGACTTTACCTGATTGATGGGTAAATAAATTATGACAACCCACAATTATCAGCAGTTCTTGAGCGCGAGAAAATGCAACATTTACCCGTTCTGGTTTCTTAGCAAATCCGACATCTCCTTTACTATTGTTGCGAACCATACTAACGATTACAACAGGTCTTTCCATCCCTTGAAATCTATCTACTGTACCAGTACGAATTTCTAGCGAAGGGAAAAGTTCAGATTGCAGACGTTCATCAATTTTTCTTAATTGAGCACCATAAAACGTAATTACGGCAATTTCTTTTTTTGGTTCACCATTAGCAACTTTAGAAGCCCAAGTAATCTCGAACTGCTGACATAGACGTTCAATCGCATCAATTTCTTGAGTATTAAAGTAAGAAGTTCCGTTCCGTTGCTCTAAAAACGGATTTTCTATAGGCGTTTTTACCCAGAGAATATGCTGAGATTCTTGGATGATTTCGTTTGCGAGATGATGTGCGCGTTTTGTATCCGGCTCCAAAATACCAGATTCTAGTTTACCATCATAAAATTGATTGATTGCTCCCATAATAAATGGGTGCATTCGATACTGTGTAGTTAGCATTTGTTTGATGCTTTTATCAGCAGATTCAAACTGACTTTTAAATAGTGATTCTTCTAAGAATTGTAGTTCGTCTCGTGTATTACCAATTGTTTGAGCAACTTCTTCTAAAGTGCTAGTATCAAGCATAGGTGGTAATTGCCGATGATCGCCTACCATGACTAACTTTTTGCCTTTCAAAGCTGGGATTAGTAACTCTGGTGGAGTACACTTACTAACCTCATCAATGATGACGACATCAAAGGATTTGAATTCTTCAGAAAAACCCCTATTTGCAGCTTGAACACAGGTGATACCAACGACATTAGCATTATCTAAATATATACGCCTTAAATCGTCACTATCGCCTTCAGTTGGATTTCTTAATTTTCCGATCCAATCTTGAACAAAATTCTGATATTTTTTAAGATAGTTATCTTCTTTTTCGAGTTTTTTTTGCCAAAATTCAAACTGAATATGAAGACCGCGCAATAACTCTATATTAAATAAGTCGGCAGCAGAATTTTCTGGTTTAAATTTATCCGGTATTGTTTGCCATTCTGTCAACCACCAACTTCTTTCTACTATTAGATTTTGTGATGGCTGTGGTTGTGATTTCTGTTCTATTTCGCGGAGATTAATTTGTAATTTCTGAAGCTCCTGTAGAGAAGTTTCAGTTTCTTTTTGTAGCTTTGATAAATGCTCATATAGAGAGTTTTTAATTATCTCCAACACAGCAAAAGGTTCTAATGACGAAATTAAGGTTTCAAGTTTACTGATGTAAGTTAACCAATAATTCACTTGCTTTGAGAATTCTTGAGGCTGCTCCCAAATATTTGATTGTGTTGCGATATATTTTTCAGTTAAAATGCGTAATTGAGCAGGTATATTTGGCTGTTGGTTAAGTTCTTGTAAGATATTAACAACTCGTCCAAGTTGCAAATTAGCGTCTTGTTGTGCTTTTTCTACCTCAGCTTGAGTAATAGATATTTGCTGTTGGCTAATTTCATTTTTCTGAAGATCATTTAATAGTCGTTGCAGATGCTGAAGCTGTTGTTCAGTTTCCGTTTTAACCTTTAAAACGCATTGACGTGCATTTGTAAGGATAGTATCTAGTAATTCTTGTGTAATCTGGGTGAGAGTAGAGTCGATGTTATTCCATTCCCATGATCCACCATAAGTTCGTTGAATTCTAATTAAAAAAACTTGGGTATTCTCAACTAGTAATTTTCGCTGTTTGGGGTTGAGTAGCTGATAATTGTTAAACTGTTGATAGGTTTCTTGCCATTGCGTGCGATCGCTCTTTGATAGCACCATTGGAATCTGACTAAAATTTTGTTGTAAAAAATAGCTGAAATTATGCTGTTTACCCCGCCTGTCAGTAAAACCTCCGTCTATTTCATAAGCGATCGCCTTTGTCAATAGCTCCCAGTCTGGTAGATTGATATTGTAATTTTTTGGTACTATTGGTAATTTTAAGGTGTTAGCAAACATCAATAAACTTAGTGGTAAGTCTACTAAATTATCTGTTAGTGGTAAACCTGATTGATGACAATCTTTCAAAGTTTGATACAGATGTGAAAATGCTGTAGACTTCCATTCCTTAACTGCTGAGATAATATAATCTATTTCCCGTTTGCGGTTTTCCCAAATCTGGATTGTTTGCTGAATATTTTGCAGTTTGGCAAGATATTGCTGATAATTTGGTTGTAGCTGATTTAACGAGCCAAAATGCTCTTTAACAACCTGTACCCGTGCTGCAACTTCTGACATGGCTTCAGTTGCCTCTTGAGCATGAGTAAAAGCAGTTTTAAATTCCGAAATTTCTGTTGTAACAGTTTCACGCAACCAAACCGCTAGACCAAAAGCGCCAACCGTCGAACGCACAAAGCCAAGTTCATCAGTATATTTGATGGCTTGACGAACATTTGCTAAAAATTCTTCTACTAAACTGTTACCTTCTGTGTAGGGCTTAAGAAGTGGTAAAAAATCTGTAACTTCTGGAGCTTCCCAGTTGATATTTTGTGCAGTATTTAAGATGTTTTCTAGACCTACAATTAGAGATTGCACCTGATTCTGTTTTGCTACAGTTTCGTTGTAATACTCCTCTTTATTTTTAAAGTTTGACTCTAATCTTACTTTGTTTTTAAAGAATTTATTTTGTTGCTGATTGAATTGTTCCTCTGCTTGGAAGTAGGCTGTGAATCTTGGCGATGATGCGAGTAATTGACTGAAGATTTGGATATTTTCGAGCCGTTTACTAAGATTATTTTCGCAGTCATTTGCTGTATTTTCTAGCCATCTGCCAATCACTTGGTCTTCTAGAAATGGCTGTCCTTCTTCTCCAACTTTCTCGGCTCTCCCCTTGCGTACAGCCCGAATCACTGGGTTATGAACTAATCGACTCAGGGCGTTATCTACTGCTAAATTAGCTTGAGATGCAATTAGAGTGCGTCCACCGCGAAGCGCAATTTGATAGCAAATCTCGGCAATTACGGTAGTTTTACCAGTACCTGGTGGACCTTGGATGAGAACAAGATCCTTAGCGGCAAGTACCTTTTCTACTGCTGCTTTCTGACCAGGATTAGCAGAAGATAACAACAAATCCTGTGGTTGAAGTTCGATAGTTGTTTTGATTTGTCTAGCCTGAGAAGCATCGAATAAAAAGTTACCCAAGTAGGGATTTTGGGTGTAACCATTATTCAAATCTTCCAAAGCTTTTTTCTTGCGTTGAATCTGCTGAATATCACCAACTGCCTCAAAACACAAAAATCCTGTAGCTGGTAATTGATAACGCTCTGCTGCCATGTATTCAGCTAAGTCGCGTTCTAGTCTGAGGCTGATGATACAACGGTTGGGGTCAACTTCTTCAACAGTCCCTAATTGACGACCCGTAATCCAATTTTTGCCGACGGGAGCAGTTTCAAAAAGTTTTAAATCTTCGTTTTTTGTTCGTCTTGCTCGTTCCCAGAAGTTTTCCACGTCGAGGGAATTTTGATAAAAGCCGTCAAGTGTGGCTGAGGCTACATCAATTTCAAAACTGATCCGTCTTTTAAAGTTATAGTTATGACTTACGTAACGCACGCAAAATTGACGCGCTTTAGCAACTTTTTCTTCAATTTGCAAAAACGCTTTCCAAGCTTTAAGTTGATCTTCTGTAGGCACATGATCGCCACAGATTGGCGCGACGGCGATGCGTTTCAATGTTGCGGGTGGAATGTCGAGATGATGCTGATGATTAGGCAGCAAACGTAAGCGACAAGGTACAGCATAGCTATCGGCGTGTCCCCGTGAGGGTTGTAACAACTGAGCCGACAATATTTTTAAACCGCCGCGTCCATCTTTTTGTACAGCAACTCTAAATCCTAATGTTTTTTTGAGCTTCTCAAGTCTTGGGGGTAACTGAAAATCATCGGAGTCTGTTGCGATTGTCAAATCCCAAATTTCTTCTTTAGCCTCTTTCCCTGCACCTTTGCGACGCACATAAAATAGAGAAGGCTTTTTCCCGACACATTCCAACATTAACTCATTGGCGCGATCGCGTCGCTCCCTAAATTCGGGATATGCTTCCAGGGCAGTTTTACCTTCTAAATGGCGGATAAAGCTATCAATTGCTGAAGCAATAAACATATAGCCCCAATCTTCAGAGCTTGTTTTAATTTTCGATGATTTTGCTGTTAGTTTATTTGCCGCTACACGAATGTGTTCTGCTTCGGATTCTGAGATTGTACTGGTATGGCTTTTGACTACAATGTTGAGTTTTTCGCAAATTAATAATAGCTTCTTGCTATCTAAATTCAATTCTTTTGCTAGTTCGTAGATTCTGAGTTTGCCGTTGTTCATCCACTGCTGCCTTTGCCGACAAAGTTTTGCTACTTAGAAAAATCAAATCACAGATGAAATAGATAATTCATCTGTGGTTCAAAATTATAAATCAGGATTTTTGCAAGAAGTCTTGGGAATAAATGTTGCATCAAAGTTTGTACTGCTGATAAACTTCACTAGCGGCCCGATGCAGCAGGGAATGCCGCCAAACTAGGGATTTCATATCATCAGTATAACCGCCACCAATGACACCGGCGACGGGATAACCGCTACTCATACAAGTACTCAAAACCTGCATTTCCCGGCGAAAAATGCCAGCATCAGTTAAAGCTAATTTGCCCAAGCGATCGCCTATATGAGGATCAACACCTGCGTCATAAAATACTAAATCTGGCTTGACTTTAGACAATAAATCTGGTAGGTAATTCGCTAAGGTTTGTAAATAAGCGTCATCCTCCATTCCCATCGGCAAAGCAATATCCAAATCGCTGTTTTGTTTAGTACCGGGGAAATTGACTTCGCAGTGCATGGAGAAAGTAAAAACACTCTCGTCATCCTGGAAGATAAAAGCGGTGCCGTCTCCTTGATGAACATCCAAATCCACAATTAGGATTTTTTGGACAAGTCCAAGTTTTTGTAAAACGCGGCAAGCGATCGCTAAATCGTTGAAAATACAAAAACCAGACCCATAATTAGGAAAGGCATGATGAGTTCCACCAGCTGTATTACAAGCTAAACCCTGACTAAGTGCCAGTTTAGCAGTAAGTATTGTACCACCTACCGCTACACAAGTACGATTCGCTAATGCTGGACTCCAAGGCAAACCAATGCGTCGCTGTGCTTTGGGGTCTAGGGTTCCTTCACAATAAGCTTGAACGTAGCTTGGAGTGTGGACTAACTCTATCAATTCTGGCGGTGGACGTTCCGGGGTGTGAAATTGTTCTTGATTAGCCACACCATCAGCTAACAGCAATTCGTAAAGTTGTCGGAACTTAGACATCGGGAAGCGATGCCCTTCAGGTAGGGGAGCAATGTAATCTGGGTGGTAAATAATTGGCAAGTCCATAAGGAAAGAAAATCTCAAGCAGCTAATCCGACAACTAAAAGGCTATCGAACGAAATTAGAAGCCCTGGCGACTGGAAGTCACGGCTACACAGACAAAACCTGCCTCCGCAGGTTAGCAAATCCTTGATTTTCTCTTAGTCCACTTAGCTCGACTTTATCCAAAATTAAGACTTGCATCTCTTAATAGAGCAAAAACTTTTTCCATGTAACTGATTCACGGTTAAATCCAAAAAGTAAAGCTACCGTCCCACAAAGGTTTCAGCCTCAGCTTGAGCGTTGCCAAAAAATGGATAAAGTCGAGCTTAGGCGCACTTTGTTTGTATAGCCGCGATTTCTAATCGCCAGGGCTAAGTGCAACTTAGATTACTAATGCTCGCTTTTGTAATGGTAGTTCAAAGCGATCGCCTGGTTTCGGCTCAAGTACCTGTGTCGAAAGATTGTTTTTCTCTACTAGCGAACGAAATTCTTCAGCATTTCCTTTAGTCTGAAGCAGTTTCGTGATCAATCCTTCAAACAGCACATCTCCCCCGGCAGCTGTAGGTAGTATTACTTGAGGTTTTAGCCACCTTACCACTTCCAAAGCGCTATTTCCTCCTTTAATAAAAGGCCCAAGCAAAGGCAGCGTTAAGTCAACAAACGGTGTAATCACCACATCAACTGGTGCAGCTTGCTTAAGTTGTGGTGAATGATACCCGTGAGGTTCGTAGTACACGGTTAAATCCCTCTCCAATTCTTTGAGGAGATAACTATTTTCCACTAAAGTGGGGCCAATTGGAGATCCTGGAAAAGCTTTGATTTCTACTTGATTATTTAAAGTGAAAGTTTCACCATGAGCCAATACTGTTACCTGGGTGTAACCTAACTGCTGTACTACCTTGGCAGCATTGGGAGAAGCTACAACTTTGATGCTGTGATCCAGCAGCTTGAGCGTTGGTGGGTGAGCATGGTCTTCTAAACCCTGAGACAGCAGGATCAAATCAATATTATCTGGTATTGGACGATTTTGCGATCGCGAACCTTTAAATAACCAATCCAAGTTGCTGAAAATTAACGAACCAACTAACCAAGGGTCAATTAATATTCGTTTCCCGCCGATTTCCAGTAACCAACTATTGCTGTCTAACCAAGTTAAGAACATAAACTTATGTGAAGATAACGCCTATCTTCATTATCAAGCGTATACAGCTAGAGTAGCCACAGCTTCGGAACAGGTTCTATAAAAATATGCCTTGCATCTTATACCATTAATGAGTAGTTGAGCCTCATTACTCCCGGTTCGCTCTACAACACCAGGGAAATGCAAAACTTTTTCGGACACCGCGATATCAAACACACTGAAAAATATACTAAGCTGAATGCTCGACACTTCCTGAATTTTGATTGGGGTGATTTGTAGCATCTTTAGTCTTTGCTTGTTTTGTTTGTCCTAAAAGTCAACCTCTAATGCCTCGTCAACTTTGTTCATTTAAATCAAATTAATGTCAGTATTTTATTAAAAACAAGGAAATAATAAAACAGAATTCAGAATTCAGAATTCAGAATACTCTACCCATAAAGCGCAAAGTCTGGAGCGGCGGCTTCCGCCGATCTGAACTTTGCAAGACAGGGATAGAGTTTTAAGGCGAGAATATTTTAATTTTTTTCGCTTAACTTCGGGCGAGGTTTTAACCAATATTCGTCACCCACTCGTACAGAATTCATGACTTTATTCTGACTCCTGAGTTCTGAATTCTTCTTATAAATATTATATTAAACAATTGAACCCGCTTTGGATTTCCAACATTCTAAATTAAGACTTCTTACGGTACTCATTTGTTTAAAATCACTATCCTCAGATACTATAGTTAGATTGTACTGAATGGCTGTACAGGCTATCCATAAATCGTTGGGATATATTCCTATATCTTTTATTTTGAACTTTCTTCTATCCTTCTTGTCTTTTGGTGCAAATTTATCAAAAATTTCAGCATGAAACTTACCATAAATTTTAGATGTATCTTGATCTATTGGATGTATAACTAAATTTTTAGCAAAGGACTCTATTAAGTCTGTATTTTCTTTTTTATTATCTGATTTTTCAGCCATTAAAATTAACTCACCATATATAATGCTGTTAATAGCTATTATCGTATCTTTCGGTAGCGATTCTAATTTATTTATTACGTTAGTGTCTTTTTGAATAATTATAAAACTACAATGATTTGTATCTAATAAATACACTGACTCCTCACTTTCTTCTTTCTTCATTGATAAAATCTAAACATTCTTCAAAATCATCTCCTTTCCATTCAGGGGAAGATTGAATAAACTTTAACAGCGATTGTACATTAGGCTGATCTTCTTTTAGCTTTTTTAATTCCCATAAAATTGCTTTTGCAACGTGTCTAATACTATTGATATAGTTTTTGATTTTTTGTTCATTCTCATCAATTTGGGGTGTTTTTATATACTCTCTCCAACGTTTATTGGAAGATAGAGCTTCACAAGTAATCTCAATCCTTTGGAGTGCATTTTTTGGTATTAAAGAAGCATTTTCATCCTCTAGTATCTCCAATATATAAAACATTGAAGAATATAAGTTTTGCAGCCAAGTTAGTTTTTCATCAAGTGGTTTATTAATAGCTTGTAAATATGCTATTGTAATTTGTAAAATTTCTAACTCTTTATAATTGTGTTCTAAATTTGCAAGATGGACAAGAATTTCATTAAGAAGTTTCCCTAGTATTTCATCTGTTATATATTCTTGACGATTTATGGTTAAATGTTTAATATTAGTACGCCAATTCCGTATTAATATCATTTTCTCTAATGGTTTATCTACCTCTTGCAATTTCAAGTTTAATTCATAGAGAACTTTTGTATATTCCGTTATTTCATGTATGATAACTTCGGTAATATCATATTTTAATAATTCATTTAAATTATCAACTAAGTGTTTAATTTCATTAGTTAAAATTAAACTACTTTGGTGAAGCGAATTTATAGTCTGAATATTATCTTCTATCGATAAAGATGTAATCATCTTTTCCTCTCTAAAACAATTTATTGTTGACACAACTGCTAAAAGAATAAGTCTCTTTTATTATACTAAATACTATTTACATTTGCGATTGGGTTCGATTGATTGGATATGACGGGCTGTAGGGCGTTGGGATAGATAAAGCGAAAACTTTAACACGCAAGTTTAAGGCTTACATAGCGATTTAAGCTAATGTTTTGCTCTGCTGTTCCTATAGCTAGTCTACGATGATGTTCTGGAGGTATACGAACTACAAATTTACCACTGTAATTTTTTTCTGAAATAGTTCTGGAAGAGTTTCATCATTCGCTCCCATATCAGCTACTACATCTTTTACCAAGTCTGTAATACCTTCGAGTGCTGTATTACGATTTTTATCGAGAAAAGATAGACTAGGAAATTCAACGCACAATCCTACAAATTCTTCATCTTCCCTTGACCAAGTAACTTTATAGGTGTAGTGGTCGTAGTTAACCATCTTTCGTTTCCTCAAATTTTTCAATCGCTTCTAATTTTTCAATTGCGTCTATAACAACCTGCTTAACTTGATAATCCTTAGCTTTTCCATTCTTTTCTTGAATGTTTATCCCCTCTATATTTTATGCGATCGCCCAAAGTCGGCACAGATTACATTTGTATTACAGACTGCAACCCCTATTAATCGTTCAGCTTTTTTCTAACTCAATTTAAAATGGGCGAACCGGGAGTGATAAATGAGTGATTGAACTGGTTAAAAGTTACTTGTTTAACGAACCGCAAAGGAGAGGCAGCGCGTTGCCTATTTTCCCACGCCACTCCCCACAACGGATGGAAGCTTCGCAAGGGGGTGGCTAAGAGTTGTAGCGACTGCCGTCGCAAAGGAAGAAATAGGTATTCTGGCAATGCGATCGCAGGAGATCATAGACTAGCGATCACTTGGGCAACTAGCTGAGAAACAAAGGGTAAAATAGCCCTACTCTTAGCCTGCGCTTTACCTTCAGTAAATACCACTAAGAGGTAAGGGCGCTGATCTGGTATCTCAATATACGCAGCATCATGACGAACTTGACTTGTCCAACCTGCTTTTGACCAAATTTGAGCATTTTCAGTCAGTACACCACCTAAAAAACCTGTTACCTGATTTTCCTCGCCATCAGGGGGTAAATCGTTGAGATTGCGTTTGAGCAAAGCCATCATTGCTTGCGATCGCCCACTTGAAACCGCCACCCCACCGACAATACTATGCAGTAACCTAGCGATCGCATTTGTTGTCACCATATTGCGATTTTCCAGTAACTCTCCCACAAATGCCCGTTCCCGTCCATAGGGACCATCACCCCAAGTTTTTTGACAGACGTTTATCGTCTGCATTTCTTCCCAACCCAAAGATTGGTAATAGCGGTTAACAATATTACGCTGATATTTCCAGGTTTCAAAAGGCCCCATTGGTAATTCTGCCCCTGATGTAGTACCGCTAATGATATCCACAACCAAGCTGGTAGCATCATTGCTAGAATCTACAATCATATCTCGCAAGGCTCGCTCCAACTCCTTGTAAGTTTGAATCATGCCTTTTTCTAGCCATTCGTTTACCGCCACCAGATAAAATAGCTTAACTACACTGGCGGGATAAATCCGCTCCACACCGCGATAAGTGAAGCCACGAACTGGATGATCCCAAAAAGCGTTGGGAGTCAGCGCACCACCAGTATTTACTAGCACTGGGGGATCGTAAACAACCCAAGTCAGGGCAATTTGATTCCGGGCTAAGGTCGGAAATTCTGCCCAAGTTGCATCTAAAATGCCATTACCAAGATTTTCGAGTTGTTCGTCTTTATTAAAAAAAATCATTCTCTAATAATGTCCTTTAATCTAAAATCCCAAATCGCTCGACTGAGCGAAGCCGTTCGCGTAGCGTTCCGCAGGAAAGTCCCCAATCGTTCAACTGAGCGTACCCCTACGGGGAAGCAAGCTACGCGTAGCGTTCCGCAGGAAAGTCCCCAATCAGGGGAGTATCAATGTTTAGCTGACCTGAATTTATATGATTCTCCTGAATGTACACGTTTAGCAACTCAAGCCGCATCTGGGCGACATTTATGGGTAACATCAAATCATCAAAATTCAATGGTTGAGGTGTATTTGTGTGAAGATGACTATCCGGGATGGCTATCCCTTTCAGATTTTGATTCATTACAATTTGCTACTGTACCTTATCAGGCTGCAACATTTTCTGAATCTGAGATTAAAAAACTCCTAGCAAAGGTTATTGCCTTTACCCAAGAAGCGATGCAAAAATCAAATTATTACCTTTGGGGCGGTACAGTTGGGCCAAATTATGACTGTTCAGGGTTGATGCAGGCGGCGTTTGCTTCCGTGGGTATTTGGCTACCCAGAGATGCCTATCAACAGGAAGGGTTCACTCAAACAATTACTATTGCAGAATTAGCAGCCGGGGATCTGGTATTTTTTGGAACTAGCCAAAAAGCAACCCATGTCGGACTTTATTTGGCCGATGGTTATTATATCCATAGTTCTGGGAAAGAGCAGGGACGAAATGGTATTGGGATTGATATTCTCTCGGAACAGGGAGATGCGGTTAGTCAGTCGTACTATCAGCAGCTGCGAGGTGCTGGTAAAGTTTTTAAGAGTTACGAACCACAGAGACGCTGAGGACGCAGAGGAATATGAGGAGTGGGTTAGTTTATCAAGGGTTGACTGGGGAAAATGAGGCTATTTCAGCAATTGTCCCAGATGTTTCAGTGGTGGTACCGATACATAACGAGGTGGAAAGTTTGCCGCTTTTACTAGATGCGATCGCATCTACTTTATCCTCTAGTCAGATAAATTATGAAATCATTTGTGTGGATGATGGTTCTACAGATGGTTCCGGGGAATTTCTCAAGAAAGAGGCGCAAATCCGCACTGATTTAAAGGCGGTGATTTTGCGTCGCAACTACGGACAAACTGCGGCGATGGCTGCTGGGTTTTATTATGCAGTCGGTAAAGCAATCATCACTTTAGATGCTGATCTCCAGAATGATCCGGCTGATATCCCCATGTTATTAGCAAAGCTGGACGAGGGTTACGATTTGGTGAGTGGTTGGCGGCAAAAACGCCAAGATGGTGCTGTAAATCGGTTACTTCCTTCCAAAATTGCCAATTGGCTAATTCGCCATACCACTAGCGTGAATATTCATGACTATGGCTGTTCGCTGAAAGCCTATCGTGCAGAACTGTTGGCTGATATGAACCTCTACGGAGAATTACACCGATTCTTACCAGCTTTGGCGTACATCGAAGGAGCTAGAATTACTGAAGTACCAGTGCGTCATCACGCCCGTCGCTTTGGTCGTAGTAAATATGGAATTTGGCGGACATTCCGGGTGTTGATGGATTTGTTAACTATTCTGTTTATGAAAAAATTCCTCACCCGCCCAATGCACGTTTTTGGGCTGTTGGGCTTGATTTCAATGGTTTCGGGAACTGCGATCGGAATTTATTTGACTTTCGTCAAATTGGCTTTCCATGAGGACATTGGCAATCGCCCTTTGCTGATTTTAGCAGTTCTCCTGCTTGTCACGGGAGTACAGTTGTTTTGCTTCGGACTTTTGGCAGAATTGCTCATGCGTACATACCATGAATCCCAAGGACGGCCTATCTATCGCGTGCGAGAGGTGGTAGCAAAAAATGTTAAGTAAGGTAACAATAGTCATTGAGCATGGGGCATTGGGCATTGGGCATTGGGCATTGGGCATTGGGCATTGGGCATTG
>NZ_JAQYWQ010000139.1 GCF_029379315.1 Nostoc sp. S13 | reverse complement strand
TTTGACTTTGCCACTCTTCAGATGTACGGAGCTTGTTCAAAACTCAAATAGGATTCCTATATTTGATTTCTGAAATTATCTACGGAGCTGGGGAGTGGGGAGTGGGGAGTAGGGAGTAGGGAATAGGGAATCAGGCTTTTCGAGTTGTACGGAGTTTTTTCAAAAATTAAATCATAGTCTTATAATTTCAGCCAACACGTAAAGGTGCAAAGATGTACTTTGCACCTTTATGTGAAATTACGATCCAATCTTGGGTACAGTATCTCCAGGCCCGGCGGTGACAATCACCAGATTTTCTGGCTTAATTAAATCCTCAATTGCCTGTTGCATTTGAGCCATAGTGACTGCTTGAATCCTCCGGGGAAAGTCTCGGATTTCTGATCGTGAAAGTCCCAAGACAGCATTATCCAAAATGATGCTTGATACATCACTGGGATTAGCTAAATCCACGGGGTAGCTATTGGTAATTGAGCGTTTTGCCGAGTTGAATTCACCCTCAGTTACACCTTGTTCGCGCAACTGTTTGAGTAAAGCGAGGGTACTGGCGATCGCTTTTTGGGTATCTCCAGGAGCAGTCTGCATCTGAATCAAGAACGGGCCGGGATTGATTCCAGCGGCAAAAGCACTATAGATACCGTAGGTCAAACCCTGGCGATCGCGCACTTCCGTACCCAAGCGGCTCGATAAGGTATCACCACCCAAAATTTGGTTCAGCACCAATGCTGCATAAAAACGCGGGTCTTTCCGAGAGATGCCGTTGTAGCCGATGTAGGTAACAGCCTCTGCTTTACCAGGAATTAGTTTGTTTAAACGTGTCAAAGTTTGCCGTAATGGTACGGATGCTATTTTCAGCACAGGTGGCTTACCTGTGGCTTGCCACTTGCCAAACTGCTGATTTAGCAAAGCTTTTACCTTAACTGGCTCAAAGTCTCCAACTAAGGCGATCGTCGTGCTATCTGGTCGGTAGTGTGTCTGGTAAAAGGCAAGCAAATCATCACGAGTAATACTCTTTAAGCTTTCGGCTGTGGGAAAGCTATGGAATGGATGATTTTCTGGGTAAATTGCTTGCTGAAATAGTTGTCGTCCCAGTCCTCTGGGGTCATCTAGCTGGACTTTCAGACTTGTCAACGCCCGTTGGCGACTCAGTTCTAACTGCTCGGCAGGGAAAGTGGCGTTTTCTAAGACATCTGCCAGAGTTTGAATTAATATCGGCAAGTTTGCGGAAAGCCCCTGAGCACTAACGTTAACTCCCTCGCGGCTAGCACTGAAGCTTAAGTCGGCTCCCCGGTCTTCTAAGGTTTTTGCCAAGTCCAAAGCATTTTTAGTCTGCGTCCCATTCATTAAGTTGTTTGCAGTCAGATTCGCTAATCCAGCTTTTTGATTGCCGTCAAATTCAGTACCGGCGTCAAGTTGTCCACTCAGGTTAATCGTGGGGAGGGTGCGATCACTTAACAGCAGAACCCGCAAACCATTATTTAAGGTAAACTCTTCTGGTAGTGGTTGTTTGCCCGAATCTGTAGCTGATGTGGCAGGTGGGAGATATTTAGCCAATTCTGCTGGATCTACAGGTTTCCCGGGGCTGAAATTTTCCACTGTGCGACCAGAACCAGCGCTGGAAGTTCCTGGTTTACCATCTGGTTGAGTTGGCTCAAAGAAGCCGATAGTTTGTTTAGCCGGATTCAGGTAAGTTTTTGCTACTTCCTGGACTTGAGCAGGGGTAACTTTAGCGATCGCCGCCAGATACTTTTCAATAAAACGATAATCCCCCGCCACAGTTTGGTTATACCCCAGTTGGGTAGCTTGACTAGTAATGTCTTGATTACCCAAAATATACGAGGCTTGCAGTTGTGTCTTCGCCCGGTTCAATTCTTCTGTGGTAACAGGCTGCTGTTGCAATTTTGCTAAAGATTCCTGGAGTACCTGGGCAATTTTCCCCAACTCTTTACCCGGAGCCGCCGTAGCATTAATTTCATACCAACCTGGTTCGATCAGTTCGGCAGCACCGCCACTCACTGAACTAGCAAGTCCAGATTCCACCAAAGCCTGGTAAAGCCGAGAACTACGTCCGCCTGTGAGGATGGCATCCATCACATCAATAGCCGGGACATCAGGATGGTTGATATCTGTTAACGGATACACCGCTTGCAGTAATGCCGCACTTCCAGGTTGCTTCAAAACGATCGCCGCTTTTTTAGCAACAGAGGTAGGAGCAGTCACCTGGGCGGAATTTTTCGCCACAACTGTCTTGGGTCGTTTTGGCAACTTCCCGTAAGTTTCTTTCACAACTTTGAGTACAGGTTCCGTGGCAAAATCCCCCGTAATCACCAGCGTGGCATTTTCTGGGCTGTAGTAGGTTTGGTAATAATTCCGCACCTGCTCCACCGTGAATTTCTCTACATCGGCTTTTGTGCCTCCCACAGGTAAGCCATAGGCTCTGCTAGGGAAAGCATCTCGCATCACTGCCCGATTCAGACGAAAGCCTGGTGAATTTTCGTACCCCTGTAACTCCGAGATCACTACCCGCTTTTCACTTGTGAGTTGCTCACTCCCAACTAAGGAATTTTCCATGCGATCGGCTTCCAGTGTCAACAATGCTTCGAGTTTGTCTCGTTGGACTGTGCCAAAGTAAGCTGTTTCGTCATAACTAGTAAAAGCATTGAACTGGCTACCCAAGGCACTAAATAACCTGCCAAACTGCACTGGACGGTCAGTTGTACCCTTGAACATTAAATGTTCTAGCTGGTGAGAAATCCCATTCTGTCCCTTAACCTCGTTACGTGAGCCAACTTTATACCAAACTTGTACGCTCACTACTGGAGCGGTATGGACTTCTTTAGTTAGCACTGTTAAGCCATTGTCCAATACCGTTTTTTGTACCCCTTGGGTGAATGAGACAGCAGATACAGGTGCGGCTGCTGTTGGTGTTGCAGCATTGGTGAAATTGCCCGAAAAAGGCACAATACTTAGCAGGAGGCTAAGAAAAAACCCTACAAGCATATATGAGCGTAGCTTCATAAGCAATGGAAAATGCAAAATTTCTAATTATAAAACAAAACCTTAGTATCGCTTTCTGGAAGTCAAAAGACTTACATACTCGGCTTTTTTACCATTTTCAATGGTAGCTTTATTTCCGCCATGCCGTAATAGTCGGTTTTCAAGTTTACCTATTTGCAAGACACCTACGAGTAATAGCCCACAACGAGGGTATAAAAATCCCTTTCCTTATTTATTGAACAGAATAAAGGTGCCAGTCGTCAGAATTCATTCTGAATTCTGTACGACTGGTGGATGAATAATCGGCGGTTTTGCACCCCCAGCAAATTTTCTTGTTTTGTGGTCAACTTTCGTAGTCGCGGGTCTGAATCCCCGACTGATAGCGTCACGCTTTCTCGTGTCCGCGTTCGCTTTTAGCGTCTCGTAGAGAGCGTCTTGATTCTGACTACTGAATTCTGACTTCTGAATTCTTCTTCAATGCCACTTCTCGATTTTCAAGACAAATGTAACTTTACGCACTATTACAAATTATTACAAGTATATTAACAACGATTGCGATGTGTTTCATTTGACAAGTTTTCCGGAATATCCACTTTTATAATTGGTTTCATTCTTATTGTCATCCCATCAGGGTAGATATCTTCGTCAAACTAGTAATAACTTTTTGAGATATGCAAACAAGAAACTTAATTGCATCATTCACATTAGGTATAACCTTAGCAGCAATACCTGTATTACAATCTCATGCCTCACAAGAAAACACACCGGACTTGTATAGTTTCACAGGGTATAATTCAACAGGTGAGAAAATCAGTATAAATTACTCAACAACAAGCTTTATTGGCAAGCCTTCTTTCCAATATAAAGACCAGAAACAGACATTAAACTTTGCGGGAGATGAGATCCGTACTGTAGAAACGGAAATTGGTACACTAGTGACTGTGACTATTAAGAAGACGGTAACTATTCAGAAGACAGAAGATGGTGACTACACCACATTTAGCTTGCTCATACCCCGTATAAAAATTGGAATCGGCGAGGAAGTAAAAGTTGTAACTAACGGAATCACAACATTTAATCGTTTTTCTACGATTCCTCAATTGAACCAGCAGCAGAAACAAATTTATACAATAATCAATCTGAAGGGGACAGCCCAATTTGTCCTGTTCTAAGCACAAGAGGGATAAAGAAATTAAATTTTCTTTTTACTCAGATGCAGGAAAGCGGTAAGGGTGAAGGTAAATAATTGTTTCTCTCCACCCTTACTGCTTAACCTGATTTCCTTTTAATTTGGCATCTGGGTGATCACATCTTTTGATGAATGGCTTATTACAACAGATTTTTCAACTTGTTATTTTTATGAGCGATCGCATTTATAAAGTGATAATTATTTGATGCGACTGGGTAGACGAGTTATGATTCGCCATTTTGCGCGAGGAATAGTATTCAGTGTCTAGCCCCTGAATATACAGCAGTTATAATAAATGGTATCAATATTTGGTTGCACTTATCAAATAGATGATGACTTAAATCAAGTAACGATTCTTTTGATTGGGCCTCGAAGTAGAGTTGATGAATAATTTTAATATGTATTTTACAAATAAGTAATTTAGGCGATGCCTACGGTGGTCACTGAGCCTTGTCGAAGTGCGGTAAACTACGCTCTCTCCCATCTTCTCTACAATCACCGTTTAATTTGCTTAGGAAAGTTAGGAACTAACAAAGATTGCTCTAATTCACCTTGCTTATTATAAAATTTCATTTGACCTTCTTCATTACATAACCATACTTCCACAGCTTGAGCTTCTAAATATAAATTTTTTTTAAATTCCATTTCTTCCAAAGTGTTACCACTGGATTTTACTTCTACACAAATTTCTGGTGCAATAGATGCTGACACTTCATCTTCAATTTGAGAAAATCGTTCATCTGAACACCAGACAACATCAGCAACTTTCACACCGTCTGATGTGTTGATAGCACATTCTGGCATCACTTCTCCTGTATTCAAGAAAGATTCTAAGAAACGTTGGATTCTTCCTTGATAAAAAGAATGTTTAATTTTGACTGGACTCATTACGATTTGACCCCATTTATTTAATTCAATTTTGAAGGGTAAATCTTGTAATTGTTTATGTTCACAAACTTCTTCCCATCTCATAGTTAATATTTGCCTAGAGTGATGATTTAATTTTAAATTATCTATAGCAACCCGATTTGATTTTTGAAATCAACTCGATTTAGATCCCCGACTTCTTCAATAAATCGGGGATCTAAGCAGTGACTTTTGCTTAAGTAAGTGCCATTCCACCCTACAAATAAATTAACCCCTAAACTTCAACATCCAAAGTACGCACCAAAAAAGCCCATTTATCTGCGGCTTCTTCGATAATTTTAGCTGTGGGTTTACCCGCACCATGTCCTGCTTTAGTCTCAATTCTAATTAACGTTGGCGCATCACCTGCGTGAGCCTCTTGCAAAGCTGCGGCAAATTTGAAACTATGAGCAGGGACAACGCGATCGTCATGATCGGCTGTGGTAATTAAGGTTGCTGGGTAAGCTGCATCTGGTTTGATGTTGTGTAGTGGCGAATAAGCATATAGCGCTGGAAACTCTTCTGGATTATCTGCTGAACCATATTCAGAAGTCCAAGCCCAACCGATGGTAAATTTGTGGAACCGCAACATATCCATGACGCCGACTGCTGGTAAAGCTGCACCGAACAAATCGGGACGTTGCGTTATGCAAGCACCCACTAATAAACCGCCGTTACTACCACCTGCGATCGCTAGCTTATCAGTCTTAGTATACTTATTAGCAATCAACCACTCAGCTGCGCTAATAAAGTCATCAAAGACATTTTGCTTTTTATCTTTTATTCCTGCTTGATGCCATTCTTCGCCGTATTCTCCACCGCCGCGTATATTGGGCATAGCATAGACACCACCCATCTCCATCCATACTAAAAGACTCACAGAAAAACCAGGTGTCATTGAGATATTAAAACCGCCATAAGCATAGAGATAAGTGGGGTTATTACCATCCAATTTAATCCCCTTTTTGTGGGTAATAAACATGGGTACTTTAGTACCATCTTTGCTATGATAAAAAACTTGTTTAGTCTCGTAATCAGCCGGATTAAAATCTACTTGTGGTTGGCGAAAAACGGTACTTTTCCCAGTTATCATATCGTAGCGATAGATAGTTCCTGGTGTTGTGAAACTGGTGTAACTATAAAAAGTTTCCGTATCATGACGCTTACCACCAAAGCCACCTGCTGAACCGAGTCCAGGTAGTTCTACCTCGCGTACAAACGCACCTTTGAGGTCAAAAATTTTAATTTGGCTGTGAGCATCTTTGAGGTAGTCAGCAACAAATTGGTTATTGAGTATACCTACACTTTCCAACGTTTCTGCTGATTGGGGAATGATTTCTCGCCAATTTTCTGGCGCAGGGTTTTTGGTATCAATCGCAATTACTCGTCCGCGTGGCGCATTTAAATCTGTGCGTAAATAAAACACGCTATCATCATTGTCGATAAAGCTGTAATCTGCCTCAAACTGGTTAATTAGTTCTACGACTTCAGCATTAGGATTAGTCAAATCTTTGGAGAAAACTAAATTTTTGGAGTCAGATCCCAGCCAAATTGAAATTATTAGATAGCGTCCATCTTCAGTAACCCCACCACCAAAACCCCATTCTTTTTGGTCAGGACGATGATAAATTAGTATATCTTCTGATTGGGGTTTACCTAGTTGATGATAGTAGAGCTTTTGATAATAGTTAACATCTTCTAATTGAGTTTTTTCATTCGGCTCATCGTAGCGACTGTAGAAGAAACCTTGATGATCATGTGTCCACGATGCACCAGAAAATTTAATCCACTTCAGGTGGTCTTGCAGGTCTTCACCAGTTTCAACATCGCGGACTTTCCATTCTTGCCAATCAGAACCAGAGGCAGATAGACCGTATGCTAAAAGTTTACCATTCTCGCTAATGGATAATCCTGAAAGGGCAACAGTGCCATCTTCTGAAAGTTTATTAGGGTCGAGTAAAACTTTGGGTTGGTCGTCGAGGGTTTTCAGAGTGTAGAGGACACTTTGATTTTGTAGCCCGTCATTTTTAAAATAAAAGTAGCGATCGCTAGAACCGTCTGGCAGAGATTCGCCTTCTTTAAAAGGGATACCATATTTTTCATAATCCCAAAGTTTGGTGAGGCGCTGTTTAATTTTTTCCCTGCTAGCAATTTCACTCAAGTAGCCAAAAGTAACTTGATTTTCTGCCTCAATCCAAGTCCTTGTTTCTTCAGAGTCAGGATCTTCTAACCAACGATAAGGATCTGCGACTAAAGTATCGTGGTAGTTATCGACTTGATTGCTCTTGTGGCTGGATGGGTAGGTGAGGGGTTTTTCAGAGGAGGGCATAATCTCAGGTCAAAAGTGCTTCTTTACATACTACAAAAATAGATCCTAGATGTGGGGCATACACTGACCAAACCTGCGGGAAAATTCCCATTCAAAAGAGTAGGTGCTGAGAAGCAAGTATAAGAGGCGGAGCCTCAATCAGGGGCATTACCAGCCAAAGACTGGGAACGAGAGTTTGAGGGGTGTGCTTAATCTGGGAAAAGTACGCATATCATCACCTCTTGTATTTCACAGAATTAAAAATAGCGCGAATTCTCCGCTAAGGCACATTTATTAATTTATATCTTGGCATAAAATCATCATTTCTTTGCATCATCCGGAGGATTACAACTTTATTTTGTAGTTATATATATTCCGCTCGCACTAGGTCACGCTTACAAATGAATCGGGTTGCTCGCCGTGGTCTTTCTTACTTACTGTGTTTGGGATTAGTAGTCACTTTAACAGTTTTTTCACTCTCTTCACTGCCAGTTTATTCCCGAAAAACAAATCCTTTAACTACAGAAATTCGCGGCGTTTGGCTCACTAATGTTGCCAGTGGTGTACTATTTGTCCCTTGGGGTATTAACCGTGCTTTAAATCAATTATCGGCTCTCAATTTTAATACAATTTATCCTGTAGTTTGGAATCGAGGACATACTTTTTATAAGAGTGCTGTAGCTAAAATGACTACAGGCTCCGATACTCAACCTTTGCTTAACTTCATGCACGGTGGACAGGATGTTTTAGCAAACATAGTGACACTTGCCAAAAATAAAGATTTGAGAGTCATTCCCTGGTTTGAATACGGATTCATGACGCCGCATTATTCACAATTAGCAAGGCGTTATCCCGATTGGTTGACAATTGGGCAACAAGGTATAAACTCTATCCAAGATGCCCCACCGGAAGAAATCGAGAATGGTTTGGTGAGTAAACAGGCTTGGTTGAATCCTTTACATCCGCAAGTACAAGAGTTTATCCAAGGGTTAATTTTAGAAGTAGTTAGGGATTACGATGTGGATGGTATTCAGCTTGACGACCATTTTGGGATGCCGGTACAGTTTGGCTACGATCGCTTCACTATTCAACTCTACCAGCAAGAACATCAAGGCAAAAGTCCCCCTGGTGATCCTTTTAACTCAGAATGGATGCGTTGGCGGGCAGACAAAATTACTGATTTCATGGCAGAAATCTATCAAGCTGTCAAGGCGGTTAAACCCAAAGTCAAAATATCTTTGTCTCCCAACTATCAAGCTTTCGCCTATAAATACTATTTGCAAGATTGGGAAAATTGGGTAAAAAAAGGTTTAGTTAATGAGTTAATTTTGCAGGTATATCGAAATGATAAAAAGTCTTTTATCGCTCAATTGGAACAACCATCTGTGAAATTGGCTCAAAGTCTAATTCCTGTAGGAATTGGTATATCAACGGGAACGGTGGGTAATCCTGTAAAAATGGCACAAGTTCGACAACAGGTTCAGCTAGTGCGCGATCGCAATTTTGATGGTATCTCCTTTTTCTACTGGGAGAGTCTGTGGGGTTACATCGTACCTGAATCACCCCAACAGCGACGCAAAGCTTTTTTTGAGATGTTTCATGCTAAAACTGTCAGACTATTACAACCAAAGAAACTTTGATGTCATTCCCGCCTGAAAATACTAGATTTGGTTTTACATTGCTGTGGACTTTAGCTACTTTTGGCGGTTTTTTATTAAGTTTACTCTTAATTGAAGTCGGCGAAAAGCCAGATGTTGGGGTAATAGAAGCAGCTATCGGCGGATTTGCGATCGCACTTCCTCAAGGTTGTCTTCTCAAAGAACCTATATTTTGTATCAGGTGGATTTTGTCAAGTCTTTTGGGTTGGAGTATGATCACCGCGATCGGTATTGGTGCCGTGGGTTGGATTGTACCTAGCACTCAGATTTTTCCCCTGAGAATCCTCTCTGGGGCGGTTTATGGGGCGCTTGGCGGCTTGGGGATTGGATTGGCACAATGGTTGGCAATTCCCCAACAGATGGCGTGGCGATGGATATTTGTCTCTTCAGCAAGTTGGGCTGTTGCTGTCCCTGTGGGTTCTGCTGTCGGGATGATCTTGCACCGCCTGACGCAGTTATTCTTCGGCGAAGTCATGGGATTAGCCATCACTTGGCTGTTAGTTGGTATCCTCACAGGAATCAATGCTCACAAATTGCGATGCCTGCGGCGGGCTACGCCTACGTAACTTCCCACTCCCCACTCCCCACTCCCTTTATTAAGAATAATAAACTTAATTGACGTATACTGATGCTTGTACTGAGATATATGCAAGAATTTTAAGAAACTGTTAAAAATAAATTTCAGTAAGTGTACCGTAACCTGCAAATGTATTTTCGCCTTCAAAAAGCAGGATTTGTTAAGCTGACTCCTACTTAGCTTTCCTAGATTTCTGATTAGAAGTAGAGAAAGATCCAAATTTCCATGAGCAACAGCTGACAAGACTTTGCTATAGGCGCTAAAGTGCATCGACTACAAGCATAACGACAAGAGAGCGCCTAAAAGAGTCAGTAATACCAGACAGGGACTCTCGCATGAATAAAAATCCAGTGGAATCAACTATAGAGTTGACAAAATTATCACCTCCTCAGATTCTTTTTGGCACAGAAGTAGATGATAAAAGCAGTAGCGAGCAGTTTCTACTGAGCATGTACGATTCTGTAGAGGCATCAATATTTATAGTAGATGTGCTGGAGGACGGAGACTTTCGGTATGTGGGATTAAATCCCACTCATGAGCGGTGGATAGGTATTCGCTCAGACGATTTCCGGGGCAAAAAACCAGAGGATATTCTCTCTGCCATCGATGCTGCTAAGGTGCGTCAGCATTATTCTGACTGCGTGCGATTTGGCAAAACTATTTATTACGAACAATGTTTGCAATTCCAAGAAATTCCTACTTGGTGGAGTACGACTCTCACCCCACTCAGGGATGCTAACTCTAGGATTTATCGACTGATTGGTACTAGTAGTAATATGATGCCTGTGAACCAAGCAGAACAAGCAGTTGGACTCCAGGTTGAACGAGAGCAACTCTTAGAAGCGATCGCTGGACAGATTCACCAATCAGGAGAATTAGAAACAATTATCCATAAAGCAACCAAAGAACTCCGGCAGTTTTTGAATTGCGATCGCGTGCTAATTTATCGCTTCGAGACTGATGGCAGTGGGGTAGTCATTGCCGAATCAAGTGTGGTTGCCAGTCAGGGACTATTGGTAAAAAACATCACCGATCCGTGCTTCAGTCGCAAACATCGAGAACACTACGGACGAGGTTGCATTCAAGTTATTGAGGATATTTATGCATCCGGCTTGGATTCTTGCTATATAGATTTCCTGGCATCTTTGCAGGTGAGAGCCAATCTAGTCGTGCCGATTTTCAAAGAGCAAGATATGTGGGGACTGTTGATTGCCCAGCATTGCCACGAACCGCGTCAATGGCAGCAAACAGAAACAGATTTGCTCAAGCAGTTGGCAACTCAAATCGGCATTGCTGTTGGGCAGGCAGAACTTCATCAGCAGATCAAGGATCTCAAAGCCAAGATGGAGTTGCAAAAACAGAAGCAGATCAATCAGTTGCAGCAGGTGCGAAACTTTCAAGCCTTGGCGCGACGCATGACAGAACAAATCCGCGACAGTCTGGATGAGACTCAGGTGTTGCAGATTGTTACCCAGGAATTAGCACAGTTACTGAACCTCGCTCGTTGCCAAATCGAACTCTATAGCACCTGCCAAACCCTGGTTACTATTGCCTACGAGTACAGCACGAACCTACCCCAGTGTCAAGGATTGACCAGACAGATTGCAGACCGTCTGGAAGTTTATCAGTCCCTGTTGCAAAAACAACCATTGCAATTTTTGGAAATTGTGCCGGGATGGCAACCAAATTTGTTAGTTATGTCCCAGATGGCTTGTCCAATTTTTGATACTCAAGGGATTTTGGGAAATATTTGGTTGACAAGACCATCACAAGAGGCATTTGATGAATTTGAAATCGAGCTAGTGCAGCAAGTTGCAAATGAATGTGCGATCGCTATTCGTCAAGCCCAGCTTTACAAACAAACCCAGGCACAGGTAAAAGAACTAGAAAAAGGCGATCGGCTCAAAAACCAATTTCTCAGAACCCTGTCCCAAGAACTGCGGACACCAATAACTAGCATTAGCCTCGCAGTCCAAACTCTCGAAAGTGTTCTCACACCAGCAGAAATATCAAGTATAGAAATAGTTCCGCAACTATTGCAGATTCTGCATAACGAGTGTGGGCGAGAAAACAAGTTAATTAACGACTTACTCACACTCACATATCTCGAAGCCGAACCCGATCCCCCAACTTTGATTGCCATTGACTTACAAAGCTGGCTTCACCCCATTGTCGAGTCTTTTCGAGACATCACCAGCTGCCAGCGACAACATTTAAACCTGATCGTTGAGCGTGCGTTGCCGCCTTTAGAGACAGATATCACCGATTTGGAGCGGATTATCACAGAACTGCTCAACCATGCCTGCAAATACACCCCAGCAGGCGAATACATCACAGTCTCTGCTCACCTAATAGGGGATGCAGTCCAGCTTAATGTTACCAATTCTGGAATAGAGCTTACCAGCAATGAACTGTCACGGATTTTTGAGCCTTTCTATCACCTTTCCAAACATGATCCTTGGAAACATAGCGGTACTGGACTGGAATTGGCATTAGTGCAGAAAATGGTCAGACATTTAGGCGGTTCAATTTATGTAAAGAGTGCAATAGGTCAAACCACCTTCACCGTCAAATTTGTCCTTTAATTCCTTTTTTGGGCGCGGCACTAGCAAATCTGTCAGAAGTTTGCTATCATCGATATTGGTGGGGGTGACTAGCTCAACGGTAGAGCAGTAGACTCTTAATCTATTGGTTGCGGGTTCAAATCCCTCGTCACCCACCTTCTCAAGCCCTCTGCTATACATTAACTAATTATTTATCAGTGTTAACACATTAATCTCACTTTTCACTAATTAATGTCACTGTTAACAGATTAATATTCTCTTTGATAAATTAATGTCACTTTAGAGAACTAGAATGTAGCTTCTCTATAATATTATTTCACCTATAGCAATTCTCGTTTGCATTAAGTACATTTTTTAACCTCGCCCCAACCCCTCTCCTTAGCAAGGAGAGGGGAGTGTTTGCTTTACTCAAATACGGGGTGAGGTTTCGACTGGATTGCACCGAAGTGAGAACCGTTATACATCTCACTTTTAGGTGGAATAAATCAGTGCTAATACTTAATAGAATAAGCATTTTTTGTAATATTTATTGAATTGTTAAGATATTACAATTTGAAGTGCGAAATGTGGCATAAAAATCTTTTAACCCGTCCCTATCCCGAAAGGTTGTTGAAATCTGTTCTCATCCTCTTGATCAAATTCTGCTGATGTTAAATACTTTTCCTGAGAGGCGTTAGATATCAGCATCAGTCGCCTCATCTTTTTTTTAGGGATACAACAGACAATAAATAATGCATCAGTGTTAGATTTTAGCTGATAGTGGGCATACTGCAAGTATCAAGTAAGTAGCATTGAAACAGGGAAAACAGTATGTTGAGTACACTGCCGCAAGAAGAAATTACATCATTGAAGCAAAATTTAAGACGTGAAATCAAAAAGCTATCAGGTGCTTCAGGCATCAATAACCTGAATTCAAAGCTGGAAAGATTAGAAGAAATCGAGCAAATTCTTAGTATAGATAAATATAAAATTGTTTTTATAGGTACTATTGGTCAAGGAAAAACTACAGTCATCTGTCATCTTTTTAACTTAATTAGCGACTTCAAGGTTTCCAAGACAATTAATGGCAAAACTAAAAGTGTAACCGAAACTAAAGAGTTACTATCAACCGGAGCGGGCAGAACTACTATATGTGAAGTAATTATTAAGGCATCTGAAAAAACTTACATAGAGATAGAGCCTTATACAGTTGATGAAATGGAAAATCTTATTTTTGATTTCTGCGATTCTATTGCTAATAGAGATAATACACAGTTAGAGGATAAAATAATCATTTCTCAAGAAATTGAGAGAGTTATTAGGAATATTACAGAACTTAAAATCACTGCTAAAACAGTCGATGATGGTGATAAAAAGAACATTTTAAGAACTGACCAAGCGAAGGAGTTACTTAATGAATCAGGAGTAGAATTACTGAAAAATACTGCATTGAATAATGCAAATCTCGAAGCTAGAACTACTACTAAAATTGAGTTTAACAACCAGAATAATGAGCAAGAATGGATAAAAAATACCTTTGCAGCCATCAATAATGTTCAGTTAAAGGAGTTTGCTATTCCAAGGAAAATATATCTTTATCTGAGCGATGGTATTTTATCTGGTTCCAACTTGTCTCAGTTCGATTCAGTTGTTGATACCAAAGGACTTGATGAGAACCCAATTCGTAAAGACTTGCAAAAATATGTTGACAGTCAGGATACCATCTGTATTTTTGTAACTCCCTTTAATGATGCTCCTGAAGCTAATATTAGGAAATTAATAATTTATCATCTTACGTCTAAATCTAAAGACTTTCATCATAGATTTGTCACTTTGGTATTACCTCGCAAAAATGAGCCTGAAAAAGTGCATGGCTCTGATGAAGATAGAGATTTAGGAATTAGAATCAGACAAGACGAAGTTCAAGCTACATTCAAAAATTTGAATGTAGATTTTTTCCAAAAAAATATCTTGTTCTATGATTCCTTGAGATACTATCGTGATGATATAGTTAAGCTAAATGAAAACTACGATGAAGAAGATGTACAGGCAGATAAAAATGAATTTCTCGAAGCTATAGCGGGTGTAGTAGAACGTAGGCGAAATATTTTATTAGATGAAATCAAGGCTATCAAAAAAAGCTCGGCGAAAATCAAAAATAGTGATGTTTTAAAGGAATCAGAAATCAAGGTAATTCAAAATGCCATTCAGAAGATAAAGAGTTTACGGGATTTAAGTAAAAGAGTGCCTAGTTTTATTTATGAAGATTTTATTGATGAATATGTTAATAAATACTATCGCAGAGTTTATCCTGCATGGAACACGAAACACGCTATCCATAGAAATTTCGGTTACTATCAGCCAAGAGATATAGATATATATTATGATGCGAGGGTTGTTGCTGGAGGAATAGATGAAGATCAAATGCTGAAAAAATTTACTAAAGAAGTAAAACAGGAATTAGAAAATATCCTGAATGAGCTTGTATCTGTGAATGAATCTTTAAAGATATTGTTCCCTGAATTAGTTAAAAAATTTTACGTATTATATGACGATTTTATATACGAAGTAGGCAAAGAAGTTGAAGAAGAAATCACGAGAAAACTATTACCTCGAAACGAAGATTCGGCTTTTTGGAAGGCTCTATTTGATGAAAAAGGTAAGGAGAGGAAGAGGAGAGAAACATTTGTCGATAATGTATGTTTGATATTTCAGCGAGAACTGGAAAAAGAGAAAAACTTAAATACATTCTTAAAAAGCAAAGCTGAATATCATTGGGAGAAATTAATTACTAAAATACTAGGCTTTTTTGGGGAAAAATAAACAATTTAAATTTATAAATTACACCTTTAATACACAGTTTAGGGCGCAATATAATTGTGTCCCTAAAGCTATTTTATCCACCATTAATTGCTACCAAAAGATATATGACTGATTTACAACAAGAAATAAATACAAGACTCATCAAATATAAAAAAGATTATCAAGAATATACAAAATGTTTGATTAGGGAAATACAAATTCCAATTAATGGAAGACCAGAGGAGTTGGTTAGACAAATATTTATTCATTTTCTTATTAAAGAAAGTGGGTTATTTCCAGATATTATTAATATCAAAGTTGAGGAAAATCATCATGATGTAGAAATATACAAAAAGCAAAAAAATAGTAATTTTAAGCCATATCAATCTCCTTTGATAATTGTGGAAGTAAAACGAGAAGACGTGAATTTAAAAAATCATTATAATCAGATTCAAAGGTATCTAAAAAAATCTTTTTGCGATATTGGAATTTTGTATAATTATCATCAAATTATCGTCTTTACCACAAAAAATGATAACTTTGAAATTAATCATCTCAAAACTCTTAGAGATATACAGGCATTAATTTTACAAAGTAAGAATAATGATGATGATGATTTATTAAAATTTGAAAAAGCTCAAAATGGAAATTTTAATAATTTTGCTTATCTGATTAGCAAATATGGTAAATATACAACTAACAAAGTAGTTTTTAAAGTTAAACAACAGCAATCCGAAATAGAAGGATATTTCTTTAATATACAAGAAAATAAAGTGTACTATGATGTATGTGGTAAATACTCCAAAAAACAACAAAGTTTTGATTACCAAGATTTTGAAAAACTAATTTCTATCGCATACTAAAAAAACCTAACTCCCTAACCCCCTTCCCGACGCCGAAAGGGGGAAAATTCAAAGTCTCTGACGCCACGTGCTTCTCCCAAGGGGAGACGCTACGCGAACAAGTCGGCAGAGCCGACGCCAGTCGCTCATGGGGAAAACCCCCTGTTCCCCCGCTGGCTCCCCAACGCAGTGGCTCCTCCTTTTAGGAGAGAGATAAAGAAGAGAGGTTTTCCAGATACCGTGAAAAGTCAGAAAAAATGAGAGGTTTAGATTAGCATTCGTGAGGGCGCACAGCTAGTTGTACGCCCCTACTATGTGTTGCTATAACTTTACCAATCACTTACTTTAGTCTCATCCCAGACTTCCAACTTCAAGTCGCGGAGATAGGTTAACCCGCTCTGAATTTGTGCATCTGTTCCTTGTAGTTCAAGGTCAAACCAACCATCACCGACAGCATTGGCTCCCAAAATCGCTGCGGTGATATTCACAGTCAGTCCATAATCAGACACCAGGCGAGAAATGACAGGTTCCTGGTGATAATCTTTGGGAATTCTGAGGCGAATCCGTTTATTGGTAAGTGTATTGTCAGTAGCCATATCTGAATTATTTCAATCCCTAAAAGGGATTGGTACAGAACTACCCTAAACCCTAATGGTAATTTACTGATAGGTACTAAGTAGATCGTACCATGTCCCTTGATTTGCTTGTATCCTATTCAAAGGATAACTATAGGAATCCTATTTGAGTTTTGAACAAGCTCCGTACATCTGAAGAGTGGCAAAGTCAAA
>NZ_JAQYWQ010000138.1 GCF_029379315.1 Nostoc sp. S13 | reverse complement strand
CCTTGTAGAGACGCGAAATTTCGCGTCTCTACATTCTTTTTCGGAGATGTCTAATATTTGTCGCACCCCTGCAAGAGATAATAATCACAATCTCGTAGCTTTTGCATAGGGTGGGATTTTCATGTAGGGAAAGTTGCACATCGCGTTATTTAATTAAATCTTTGTCTGCTTTTTACTTAGATTTACTCGCAGAATTATCCAGTATTTCTCTCACTTCTATTTCTTTTTCTATGAAAATAAATATATATTTACAAAAGGTTGAGATTAGCACTTATCCCCCATTTCTCACAAGTCCCGCGATGTCTGCGACGGAATATGATCCTCGAACGCGTAGCCTATCGCAGAGAAGACTCGCTATCGGGGACGCACTGATCGTAATCCTTACCCAGAATATATTTCGCGCATTCTTGAAAGGTTATTTTTTGATGTAGTGTGAAAAACCGGAATCTAGATTTTACAGTTTGTCACCACAATCGGATAATTTTTTGGGATGATTGAAAAGATAACAATTTTACTTTCTGGTATTTTGCAATTATGAACCCTAACCTGAAAGATGTATCTCAGAGTTCACCCCGCCGTCAAATTCTCAAAACTGCTCTCACCTTTGTGACTGGCTTAACCACAACATCACTATTATCTTTTTTGATTCCCAAATCCACAAAGCCAGCACAAGCAATTGTTGTGCAACAGCCAAATGAGTTTGAACTTCAGGGCAAAGGTACTTATATCAAGTATTCAATTCTCAATGGAGTTCCACAGCTTGATTACAAAACTCAAAACAGTTCCGCTCATTTCAGTGGTGATGAAATTCAGACATTAGCTACTGATATCGGTACCCTACTGACGGTAATTATTAGCAAACCACCAAACCCCAATCTGGGAGGAAATGTAGTCAGACTCAGCTTACTCTTACCAATTATCAACCTACCTATCGGTAAAGCAGAAACTCCTGTTCAAACGGAAGCCATTTTAACTACTCAAAAAACATCAGGATTTATCCATACTCCCCTGTTTGGACAATTACAGTCATATCAGACTCTCGTACTCACGGGAACCGCTAGATATCGCTAGATACGGCAGTCAATAAATTTTGGATTTTAGATTGCCGAGAGCGTCCCTTGCGCGTCTCGTAAAGAAACGATACGAAGTCAGGAGCGGGGCATAAACCGAAATAATTTTTATAGGACTTACGCATCATACATATGTACTATACTAAATTTGGGCTTTTGAGCCATATTTAACACCCAACACAGTCCAGATGTGATCAAATCAGGGGTGTGTTCAGCGCCGGAAACGTTCATTTTCTATAGTACATATTATGGCTAATTTGTACAGCGTGTAAGTCCTATTTTAATCTAAAATTTGAAATTGGCACAGTTTGATTATTAACAAGCCCGTTAATCAGACCCGATTTTTTTGAGGTCAAAGAGAACAAAAACATTATGGGAGATGACCTAGCAGGTTAGTGCCTCAAAAAAAAGACTCCTGAAAGCCAGGTATTGTTCAGTAAATTGTGTATAAAATTTTTTGGTGAGGTTATTTACTTGATTCTCAATTGCACTAATCCAGGTTTCATTTATGAGTCAGTCTTTTTCTCAAAACCAAGCAAGACAAAATCCTCAACAAAGGCTGTGGCAACAAAAATGGAATTTAAAGACTAAAGCTATAGTTTGGGCACTCAGCATCAGTGTCCTTCCTGTGGTTGCAATTGGAACAGCTACTTACTACTACGGTATTAATTTAATTACCAAACAAATTCCGCAAGTCAGACAAGAAAGTGTAAAAAGTTCAACAGAAACTGAAGCTCTACAAAGACAACTGTCACTCTTGTTAACTGGAATGGGGGTAACAGCAATTTTTACAGGTGCGATCGCTATTTTTGTGGCTAATCGAGCTATTAGTCGAGTCAGCAAGGCTGCGGCAACTTCTAATCTTATAAAAAATAAGCTACGTCCAGATAGTGAGTTTACTCAATCTTTGATCGCTAGCCAAGATGAATTAGTGATGTTAGAGAGTAACATAAACTTATTCACAGAGATGCTTTCGGGTTTGCTACAACAAAAAGAAGCCGAAGCTGATTACTCCCAGCTATCGATAAAAATTACCCGCTGGGTTCGAGAATCATTCAATGAAGAAGATGTTCTCAAAACCACCTCAGAAGAAATTCGTAAAGCTTTAAGCATTGATCGTGTAACCATCTTTTGTTTCAACTCCAACTGTAATGGAACCTTTATCGCTGAATCAGTAGCACCTGGTTTACCGAAAATGTTAGGGGTTATAGTCTCTAATACTGGGTTTGAGGCAGGATATATAGAAAAATATCAGAATGGTTGTATCCGTGCTATTGATGATATCTATCAAGCCAATCTCAGTGATGGTGATATTGAGCTGCTAGAGCAATTTGCTGTCAAATCTAATTTAGTGGCACCCATTATTAAAGGTAAGCAGCTATTCGGTTTATTGATTGCACATCAGTGTTCTAGACTTCGCTATTGGCAGCAGTCTGAAATTAATTTGTTCGCTCACATAGCCATGCAAGTAGGATTTGCTCTTGACTACGCTAGGCTTTTAAAACAGGTAGATTCAAAGGCAGATCGAGCTCAGGTATTCATAGAAACTACCCGCAACATTCGCCAATCACTCAACGAAGAGGATGTCCTGAAAACGACTGTGGAAGAGGTTCGCAAAGTACTGAGTACTGACAGAGTGCTGGTTTATAGCTTTAACGCTAATTGGGTTGGAACTGTGATTGCCGAATCAGTGGTTCCAGGTTATCCAAAAGTTTTGCGAGCCGAAATTCAAGACCCATGTTTCACTCAGGGCTATATAGAAAAGTATCAGTCTGGTCGCGTTCTAGCCACAAACAACATTTATGAAGCCGGTTTGGCTGATTGTCACATTAGCCTGCTGGAATCATTTGCTGTGAAAGCAAATTTGGTTGCCCCCATTCTCAAAGATCAACAGCTGTTTGGCTTATTAATTGCACATCAATGCTCCAGACCCCGTGATTGGCAACAGCCTGAGATTGATTTATTTGCCCAGATAGCGATGCAAGTGGGATTTGCTCTCGATCATGCCAGGCTGCTGCAACGAATCGATGCTGAAGGTGTGCAAAGTCGATTGCTGGCGGATACTATCGGCAGCATTCGCCAATCGCTCAACGAAGAGGATGTCCTCAAAATCACCGTAGAAGAGGTTCGGAAAGTACTGAGTACTGACCGAGTGATGGTTTATAGCTTTAACGCCGATTGGTCTGGAATTGTGATTGCCGAATCAGTTGTTCTCACCTACCCAAAAGTTTTGCAATCTGAAATCCGAGACCCATGTTTTGGTCAAGGCTATGTAGAACAGTATAAGTCTGGTCGCGTTCTAGCCATAAACAACATTTATGAAGTCGGTTTGGCTGATTGTCACATTAGCTTACTCGAATCCTTTGCTGTGAAAGCAAATTTAGTAGCCCCTATTATTAAAGATGAACAGTTATTTGGCTTGTTAATTGCACATCAATGCTCCAAACCTCGTGATTGGCAACAATCTGAGATTGATTTATTTGCCCAAATAGCTATCCAAGTGGGATTTGCTCTCGACCATGCCAGGCTGCTGCAACGAATCGAAGCAGAAAGTATGCGAAGTCAGTTACTAGTGGATATTATCCGCAAGATTCGCCAATCGCTCAACGAAGAGGATATCATTAAAACCACTGTGGAAGAAGTTCGCAAAGCACTAAGTACTGACCGAGTGCTGGTTTATAGCTTTTACGCTAATTGGTTCGGAATTATAATTGCCGAATCGGTGGTTTCAGGTTATCCCAAAGTTTTGCGGTCTAAAATCCATGACCCCTGCTTCACTCAAGGCTATGTAGAAAAGTACCAGTCTGGTCGCGTTGTTGCAACAAACAACATTTATGAAGCCGGTTTGGCTGATTGTCACATTAAACTGCTCGAATCCTTTGGTGTGAAAGCAAATTTAGTAGCACCCATTATCAAAGATGAGCAGCTATTTGGCTTGTTAATTGCACATCAGTGTTCTGAACCCCGTGATTGGCAACAGCCTGAGATTGATTTATTTACCCAGATAGCAATGCAAGTAGGATTTACTCTCGATCATGCTAGGCTCCTACAAGCGTATCAAGCGGCTGAAACTAACTCTGGTGAATAGCTTTATGAGAGAGGATGCAATACGCTTCGGATAAGATCCCCCCGCCTGCGGCGACCCCTTTTTTAGAGGGTCGCCAAGGAAACAATCGCCTGAAAGGCTTGCCCTGCCATTGGTTGTATCTATGTTGAGAGTATTGACGTTGTCGTTGTTGTTGTCTCCCCATCAGTTGATGAAGTTGTTAGTGGGATTAGGACTTGCTTCCGGCGGGATAGATCGTTAATGAAGTCTTCCGCTACAGACCCTACTGCACCTCCAACTAATCCTCCTGCAATAATACCAGCTAGTCCTGCTTTAGAGCCGATATAACTACCAGCAACAGCGCCAACAATACTTCCAAATAAATTACCTCCAACTACAAGTTGAGATTCTTCCTCAGACAGTTCTTGCAATTCAAGTTCTTTAAGATTAGATAAATCAGACAATATGTTACTCATATCTATGCTCCTTAATTTTTGAGAAGCGATTAACAATTGCAGTAGTTTGCAATTGTTAAAGCAGTGTAAGCAATGCTTTTAAACTTATTAATACTCTACTAAGTGCTGTTAATTGCTGTACTATACATTATTTAATACATTTAAAATTATTAATTCAGTTGGTGAGTTGGGCGTGGTGGCAAGCTCATAAATTAGCGAGGTCTGGTAACGTGGCGAGGTAGCTTTGGTCAGCGCGATCGCTGTGACGGTGTGTAGGGCTATCGCTGTAATTGGTGGCCAGGGATAGGTTAGCGATTGTTTACATAAGTTATGCAATGCCTCGTTTTTATTTGGCATAACCCTTTTAACTGTAGCGGGTTAACAAATGATCGTGATCGGGCGTTATCACGACATTACCGTCGCCGAGTTTGAGGAGATAACAAAAGGTTTAACTCACTTTGGGGGTTTAAGTAAAGAGCAAGACAGGCAGAACGTTTTGGGATGGTCGATTATTGCCGTATCTGGGAAAGGCGAGCGCACTGACTGAGTTTTTCCCCTAGATTAAATGCTCCCGGTAAACGTCGGTAAGTCGAGGATCTTGTTTGTGACAAATGATTTGGGATTGCGATATCAGCATAGTAATGTTTTAGAATCTGGATAGAAGCAAAATATTTTCCCTACAGTTCCTCCTCATTTCGCTCTAAAAAAGTTAAACACAGAGGCACTGGAATAATAACCAATCCTCCTGTGTTTGTTGTTTTAAGCACTGCATAGCCTTAACTGAACCATATTGGGCTAGGGTGGAGTAAAACCTTGGTTAATCAGCTATTTCAGACTTGTGTGTACACCGTAGCAGGGTACGAGAACTGCTTTATGTATTTTTACACTAGGTTTAGTGTACCTTTTGACGAAGAAGCTGCCAGAGCGATCGCTAGTGGCAAAATCCGATGTTCCTGAATTTGAATCCTGGCGTGGAGTGTTTCTGCTGTATCATCCGGCAGTACTGGTACTGCGGCTTGCATCAATATTGGCCCACTGTCCATTTCTAAACAAGTTATATGCGCTGTACAACCAGTGATTTTTACCCCAGATGCCAAGGCTTGTTCTACGGCATGGATTCCCTTGAAACTAGGTAACAAACTAGGATGGATATTAATAATCCTCTCAGAAAAAGCATCAATTAATACTGACGTTACCAGTCGCATCCAACCTGCCAAAATCACCCATTCCACATCGTAGTGCCGCAATGTCTGCACAATTTTCTGATCAAACTCTTCTCGATTTTGATAGTTGCGGTGATTCAATAAAACAGCTTCTACACTTCTATTCGCTGCTCTTACGGCTGCTTTCGCTGAGGGGTTATTGTAAATTAAAACTTGAATTTGAGCATTTAGCTGCCCATCTTGGATAGCTTGAGCAACTACATCAAAATTGCTGCCATTCCCAGAAGCCATAATTCCCAGTTTTAAAGGGGCGAATTGTTGGCAATCATCGCTAATGTTGGGAGAAACTAAGCTAAGGGTAGAATCAGGGCACAGGGTCATAACAGCTAAGAGGGAAAATTATAGATGCCAAAAAAATATACTAAATCGTGGTTGGATAATAATACAGTAGCTGCTTGGATTTTTCTCACATAAATAGGTAGAATTTCATCCTTGTTGCGTGCGATGTCTACGACTGGCTACGCCTACGCTTGATTAAATTTTGCACATAACTAGTCCAATTGATATATGTGATATTTTAATACTTGGTATGAAGGGAACAACACAGAGATTAAAGCCGCAGAGGATTTGATCGCAGCATAGGTAAGTTTAATGGCGAAGTTAGCGTTGCTGATTGGGGTCAGTGTGTATGAGCCAGGGCTGAATCCGTTGCCCAGTGCAGTTAGAGATGTGGAAGCCGTGTACGAGGTGCTGCTGCATCCAGAGATAGGCGAGTTTGCTGCGTCAGATATTCTGCGGCTAGAAAATCCTGAACGACAAGCTGTGGAAATGGCGATCGAAATGCTGTTTTCCAATCGGCACAAGGATGATTTGCTGCTACTCTACTTTTCAGGGCATGGCATCAAAGACGATCGCGGTAGGCTGTATCTGGCGACTCGCAACACCAGTAAGACGCCGCAGGGTGAATTGATTCGCTCAACGTCGGTGTCTGCCAATTTTATTCACGATCGCATGATCGAAAGTCGCTCCCGGCGGCAGGTGGTGATCCTAGATAGCTGTTTTAGTGGCGCGTTTGCTGAGGGGATGTCTGCCAAAGATGATGGCACAATTGACATCCGGCAGCAGTTGGGCGGTGAAGGACGAGCTGTATTGACTTCTTCTACTTCGACTCAATATTCCTTTGAGGAGGAAGGGCAAGATTTATCGATTTACACTCGTTTTTTGATTGAAGGTATCAAGTCGGGAGAAGCCGATCGCGATCAGGATGAGTTTATCTCCGTCGATGAACTCCATGAATACGCCAGTCAGAAGGTGCAAAAACTTCAACCGGCGATGAAGCCGGAAATCTATGCAATCCGAGAAGGCTTTAAAATTCGACTGACAAAGGTGGCTCCAGGTGATCCCAGACAGCGATACCATAAAGAGGTAGCGCGATTTATTCATCGAGGCGAAATTTCTCTTGTTGGTCGTCGCACATTGGATTATCAGAAGACTCGCTTAGGATTGGAGACAACTGAGGCGAAGGCGATTGAAGATCAGGTGTTGGAACCGTACCGCGACCAGTTCCACGAAAAACTCCAGCAGTATCAACAGGTGTTTACCGAACTACTGGAGCGAGACGAGACGATTGCCGATAGCGATCGCCACGATCTGCAAAATCTCCAGGAAATTTTGGGGCTGCGGAATGAGGACACGATGCCGATTGAGGCACTAGTGACAGCACAGTTTAAGACGCATCAGCAAAACCTGCAAACTTATGAGCAGGCGTTTACAACGGCACTGCAACAGGAGTTTCCCCTGAGTAGAGCAAGCCGCGATCGCTTCTTACGGCAAACTCAGCAGCAATTAGAGCTTGCAAATGGAGATATTGCGGCGATTGAATCCCAGATTACGGCTGAGGTAGAGGCATATCACCAAAAACTCCAGGATTACCAACGGCTGTTTTTTACTGCGACGCAGCAGGAATATCCTCTCAGCAAGGCAACCCGGACTGACTTACGCCAACAGCAGCAGCGTTTGGGACTGACGGATGTAGATGTTGCACCAATTGAAGCGCAAATCACAACGCAGATTGAAAGCTATCATCAAAAACTCCAGCAGTACGAGCAGGCGTTTGTGAAGGCGACGCAGCGTCAGCATTATCCAGATGAGGTGACGCGGAAGCAGTTGCAGCTTCATAAAAAATTGGTATTACCCAAGTGATCGCTTGTGGTAAAATCCGATGTTCTTTAATTTTAATTCTGGCGTGGAGTATTTCTGGTGTATCATCCGGCAGTACTGGTACTACACTTACATAAATATTAAGCATTAAGCTAAGAGGGTTAATTACACATGCCAAAAATATATACTAAGTCGTGGTTGGATAATGATACAGTAGCTGCCTGGATTTTTCTCACACCAGCACTAATTTTGCTGGGCGTTTTTATCATTTGGCCGATCGCTTATTTGTTTTACCTTAGCTTCACTGCTGGTAGTTTCACTTTAAAAGGTACTTATTGGATAGGCTTAAAAAACTATTGGCGCTTGCTAGTCAACCCCGACTTCTGGCAAGTTCTGGGTAACACCTTTTATTTTACTGTTGCCACAATCATTCCCAGTTTAGTTATTTCTTTGGGATTAGCAGTGCTATTAAACCGCTCCATTCCCTTGCGGGGTATGCTGCGAAGTGCCTATTTTCTCCCTTCCATTATCTCACTTGTGGCAGCCGGTTTGGGATTTCGCTGGCTGTTTCAAACATCAGGGCCAGTTAACGGACTTTTAGATTTTTTTGGCATTCCACCCATATCCTGGCTAGGAGACACATTTTGGGCAATGCCAGTACTTATTGTAATGAGTATTTGGAAACAATTAGGTTTCAATATGGTGGTTTTTTTATCCGGGTTGCAAGCAATTCCTCCCAGTCGTTATGAAGCAGCAGATTTGGATGGAGCAAATGCTTGGCAACAATTTTGGTATATTACTCTGCCTGGATTGCGTCCGACTGTGATATTTGCAATCATCACTACCGCGATTTTTACATTGCGGAGTTTTGAGCAAGTTTATGTGATGACTGGCGGTGGCCCACTGAATTCGACTAATTTGCTAGTTTACTACATTTACCAAGAGGCTTTTGCTCAGTTTGATTTTGGTTATGCAGCAGCAGCAGCGACAGTGTTACTAGCAGTAACGCTGGTACTAGTGTATTTGCAACTGCAAACTTGGGGAGAGGAGTAGAATTTTCAAGTTTTTACTTCTTATATAGGCTGCGATATTCCCAAGGGTTAATAAATTTAGCATCACTCCAAATACCAAGCCGTTGTTCCTTAGCCTCAGCTTCGGCTTGTTGAACTAAGTTTTTACTAGGACACTTATTTAAATAGGGACGATACACTTTTGCCAACCCTTCTTGCAACAATACCTGTTGTACAAAAGTGCCATTTTTTAAACGGACTTCGGCAATTTGGCGTCCATAGCGATCGCTATCGGTGATATTTAAAGTCACGCGATCGCCTCCTTGTTGCACCAGTTCTTGCACCCGTTCTCGTGCTTTCACACCCCAAGTAAATTGATTGCGATCGCTAATGCGTTTACTCTGCTTTTCTTTGTTAGTATGAGCTATTTCTGGCGCATCGACACAAGCAAAGCGCACGGTAATATTTTTGCCGTTGGTATCTTTCACTACTAAAGTATCGCCATCACTCACTCGCTCAACCGCGTCTCCAGAAGTACTGACAAAGCGATCGCAGCCTAGCAAACCTAAAATTATGATCGTTGCACAAAGCCAAAATCGCACTGGTTTAGTTAATTTCTCCATCCAAACTCACCTGCATTACTTCTGTGGGATGATACTAGCAAAATGCAAAGATATTTTTGGTAACTGTTGACATACTGCCACAGGCAATTCCAAATCAAAAATGGTAAGACCCTCTGGTGGCAACCGAATAGAAAATGCAGACTAGTATAAGAATTGTAACCTTGCAATTGTCAGGGGCAATTTCTGATGAACTTCTTGACTCACGTTCTGCATTTAGCTGGTTCAGGTGCTTTTGCCTATTACTCTGCTGCTCAAATTCGTGATTCTAAAACCCGCCCCAACATCCTTGCGGGGTTTCAGTTGGCCGAATCTGGCTCTGTGCCGTTTTTATCTGCACTTAGCGATCGCGCAGCTGCCGAAGGCGATACATGGCTAGCCGAAAAACTAGCAAAACATGCATCAGATGAAACTAGGCATGGTAAAATTTTTGCCCACGCCTTACAACAGTTGGATAAACAAGTTATAGATTTTAAGCGTCAACCCCAAACTACATTGACAAAAAAATCACAACAGCGTAGTCCCTTTTTCGCAGCATTCTATGAGGGCTACCCTCAAGAACAGCTTAAACCGGCTGTGATTGATTGGGATGTATTTATGCCTAGCACATACATTCTGGAGTTAGATGCTAGCAAAGACTTTACGCGAATGGCGAAAGTATTACCTGATCACGAGTCAACTGCTCGGAACTTAAAGTTAGGAATGCTAAATATTGCCCAAGATGAAACTGGACATGCTGCTTATCTCTACGAAGCGATGATGCGACGGATGTCTGCAACTGAAGTGCAAAAACTCGTAGATATGTGGCGAACCCGCAAGGTAAATGCCTTGTTGGCAATGGTTGGCGGTATTCTTCAGCGCAACGGTGAAACGCGATCGCTAGTCCAAGATAGTGCGCCGTCGGAAATCGATTCTGAGTTGGTAGCTACGTAATTATAAATATCCTTGAGTATCTAATGATGAACCACCCCTGGCTAACGAAAGTTTGAGCCAGGGGTTTCTATATTCCCTCAGAGCTATTTCGAGCGCTAATCGTTGCCTGTCTGGCGGCTTCAACGTTTTATACTTACTATGCCTTAACTTGGCTTTGGCAAATTTCAGAGAACTACGCCATTTGCCGAGCCATTAACTGGGCAAATAGCCCCTCAACAGCAGCTAGCTCCTGAAAAGTTCCCTGTTGTACAACCCGGCCAGCTTGGAGTACATAAATGCGGTGAGCGTTGCGGATGGTGCTTAGTCGGTGAGCGATCGCAATTCTGGTAACTTGTAAGTTCTCTAAACTTTCACTGACAATCGCCTGGGTTCTGTTATCGAGCGCACTGGTAGCCTCATCAAATAACAAAATGCGGGGTTTTAATGCCAGAGCGCGGGCAATTAACAACCGTTGTCGTTGTCCTCCAGAAAGATTACCGCCTCCTTCACTCACGACAGTATGCATTTGCATTGGCATGGTGGTGATATCGTTAGCGAATCCCGACATCCGCGCCGCCTCCCAAGCTTCATCCAAGGTAATCTGAGCGCCGCCTGCAATATTCTCGAAAATGGAAGCTGAACTCAACTGGCCATTTTGTAAAACAACGCCCAACTGTCGGCGGACTGCATCTACATCTAATCCTGACAAGTCTTGACCATCATAGTAAATACTACCTGCAATTGGAGTCTCAAATCCCAGTAGTAATCGGAGAATAGTTGATTTTCCGCTGCCAGAACTACCTATCAGAGCAATAAACTCCCCAGGAGCAGCAGAGATACTCACATCATCCAGCGTTAGCGGCCCATCACTGCGGTAGCGGAATGTAATATGTTCTAAAGTAATATTGCCGATCAGCCTGCCAGGATCGGCTTTGCACAGATCCACTTCTGGTATAGTCGAAAGAATAGGCTGGGTGCGTTGCCATTGGGGAAGAACTTGCAGAATTTCAGTAACTGTATTGCTCAAATCTGTGGTTCCCCTAGTAAAGTTATTAAAAGCTGCATTGAAAGCAAGGAAAGTTCCAAGGGATATTTCAATAACTCCTGAAGTTTGAGGATTTTCTAGGAGTTTAATAGTAAACCAGAAAAGGACTCCCGAAGTTAGTATGGGCATTACTGTATTAAAAAGTGCAACAGCATCTTCAACCCGTTGTGTACTAAGTTCTAGCTTAATTTGTTGAGTATAATTTTTACTCCAAGCTGCAAATGCACGTTCTTGGGCCCCAGCAATATGCAGTTTGGAAATGCCATTAATTAGCTGCACCGTCTGCCCAAAAATACTGCCCCGCAGTTCCAAGAGCGGACGCACCTTAGATAGCAATAGTAAACCAGAGACTGTAGTCACAGCGATCGCAATTATGGCAAATGCAACTGCAATCAAAGCTAATTTGTAGTTGTAATAAAATAACTGCCCTAAGTAAAACAGCGCGAACAGACTGGTAAGAAGATTAATTAGGATTCTCCCACTAAGTCGTCGGCTGATCGTACTCACAGATGAGACGCGGGAGAAAATATCTCCGGTTGTGTACTGTCGGAAAAAGGATACTGGTAAGGAGAGCAGTCGATCCCAGACACCAGCCTGAGTGGAAGCATCCCCAGCTGTTTCAATCCGCAGCAGAGCAAAGCCCTGAGTTAGCTGAAATAGACCTGTCCCTAAGGCTGCAACGAGTAGCCCCAATCCTATTTGTAGCAATAATCCGCGATCGCTATCAGGAATTGCGTTGTCTACAATAATCGCAGTGGCATAGGGTGTAATCATCCCTAGCAGTGTGACAGCAATACCCGTCAATAAAATTACTACCAGATTCGGGCTACGTCCTTTAAGTGTGAATCGCAGTATATCAACAGTTTGCAGTACCTTATCAGGTAGAGAGCGATAAAACATATAGGCAACAGGAGCCAGTGTTGCAGCTATCTGCTCATCTACCCGGAAGCGGGTATGCTCAACTGGGTCAAAAATTTCATAACGAGTTGCAGAAACTGGTAGCAGTGCTACTGGTCGATTATCTTGCTGGGTATAGGCAACTATTGGCCCAGAATTCTTCTCCCACCAATTATCTCGCAATAGTACCCTCCGCATTCGGATACGTGAAGCCCGGACAATTGCTTCTAATGGCTCCTTAACATGCTTCAGGTTTTCAAAGCGAGACGGGGGACGAATCTTTACACCCATAGCTCTCCCTACGGCTCCAGCAGCAACCAACAAAGGAGTGCCTTCTAGGAAAAAGTCTCCATCTTGGGAACTCAATGTTGATGCTAAAGAGCCTATAGCCTGCGCTGTAACTTGACGATTGAGGCGTTGGCGCACGCGCAATCGTGTCATCTCTGCCTGTACTTCCCGCTCATCTAACAAGTTAAGGCATTGTAGGAGTTGAGTATGCAGTTGAGATAACCCAGCCAGAAGGGTATCTGGATTTTGAAATTGGCTAGTGGTCTTAGTTGTAAGTTGTACCCCCTCCACTGCTTCTAACCACATTCTGTCAGTCAGGGGAAAAATTGCGTTGACTGTAGTTAAAATAAGTTCCTCAAACCCCAGAAAGCGGACAGTCCCTTCCTGAAGTTGAACCCAACAGGTGACACCTGCTTCTGGCTGGAAAGTCTGACCATTGTTTAAAGAAAATCGTGATTCTTCCTTAGCTTTTATATGGATTGTTGGAGTGGTAACGTGGGACAATACACCACCGAGTTGTAACAGCCAATTTTCTACCCAGGCTATGGTGCTGACATCTCCACTGGCTACTAATTCTCGGTAACATTCCTGATGTATTTGTAGTAATTCAGTCTCCCCAGTGGGTACTGCCAAAATCTGACGATGTTGATTAGTAGAATTAGCAGTTCCAAAAAGTGCCTCTCCTTGGCTAATACTGCACAGATAACGGCGTGTCCCTTCGATAACACCACTTTTAACTGTAACGGCAAACAAAGCCATAGAGCCAGACTGAATTACCCATACCCGTGAAGGGTCATCCAGTAGAATCGGTTCATTGCCATTAACTATATAAACTTGCCCCTGTATTAGCATTTTGGATTTTAGATTTTAGATTTTTAAATAGTAAATAGTAATCTACTTCTCCCCCTCTCTACCCTTCAGTGCCAAGCAAGCGCGAATATACACCATCTACTTGCCATAATTCTTTGTGAGTGCCTTGTTGTACAACTTTTCCGCGTTCTAGAACGATGATTTGATCGCAGTCGCGGATAGTGCTTAACCGATGAGCAACAATGATGCAGGTGCATCCTCGGCGGCGGAGATTTTGGTCAATGATTTGTTCTGTTTCTGCATCTAAGGCGCTGGTGGCTTCATCCATGATCAGGATAGAGGGATTATTTACTAAAGCACGAGCGATTTCTAAGCGTTGTCGCTGACCACCACTTAAATTAGCAGCACCTTCTATGAGTTCGGCATCAAACCCGCCGGACATAGAGAGAATTACATCAGCGATCGCCGCATCAATACATGCCCGCATCAGACTTTTATCTGGTACAGTAGTATCCCAGAGGGTCAAATTATCTCTAACCGTACCGCCAAACAGCAAAATTTCCTGCTCTACCATTGCAACAGAGTTGGTGAGCAGTTGTTGCGGAATCTGCTCTCTAAATTTTCCATCAAAGCAAATCTCTCCCGTCCAAGGTTGATAAAGTCCGCTTATAAGTTTGGCAATGGTAGATTTACCAGAACCGCTTGCTCCTACCAAAGCTACTCGCTGCCCTGGTTTAATCGACAGGTTAAAATTCTCAATTAAGGGCAATTCTAAACGGCTATAGCCAAACGTAACATTCCGCAACTCGACATATCCCTGCAACTTAGGAAGAAGATAAGAACTGGAGGATGATTTTCCCTCCCCTGCTCCCCTGCTCCCCTGGTTACTGAGCTTGTCCTGAGCGGACTTGTACTGAGCATCTCGGCTTCGCTCGATGGAGCCGGAGTCGAAGTAGCCGAAGGAAGTCGAAGTATGCTCCTCTGCTCCTTTTCCTTCCCCAATCGGATTATCCAGCACATCATCAAGGCGAATTAAATTACCCTCCAGTTCTTGAAGAGTTGTACCGAAGTTGACCAGATTGTTAACAGGCTGCTGAAAGTTGAGCATCAAACCTTGAAAAGCAATGAGCATTCCGATACTAAGATACCCATCCATAACCCGTAAACCACCGACAACCAACAACAACATAGAAGAAAGGGCAGATAATAGCTTGGGTAATACTGAGAATGTCTGATTTGTAACTCCCAGTTCCTGCTGGGAATTGAGAGCTTTAGTGTAATAACCTGACCACCGGGAAAAGAAATCTGACTCTAATCCTGATGCTTTGAGTGTTTCTATACTTTGAAGCGCGGCAATAGATACACCAGCAGCTTTACCATATTCTTGGATCAATCGTTGATTAGCATCTACGCGTTGACGAGAAATCAGTTGTAAAGTTAAGACATTTACAGTAGCAAAACTAACTACAATTAAGGTCAGTACCCAGTCATATTGCACCATGACCAGGGCGTAAAAAAACACCATCAATGTGTCGATGATTGTAGTTGCTAACCGTCCCGCCAGAACATCAGCTACTTGGTCATTGAGAGTAGTACGATTACTGATTTCTCCAGCAAATCGTTGGGCGTAAAAGCTAACAGGTAAGCGGAGAATATGCCACAGGAAGCGGCTGGACATACCCACAGCTAATTTGATTTTCAGGCGACGCAGGTAGCGTAACCGTAGTAAAGTTAATGATCCTTGGAGTATAGCAGCGATCGCCATTCCCACAAGCAAAGGACGCAACCATAACTGCTGTCCCTGCACCAAAATGTCATCTACAAACACTTGGCTAAACACAGGTATCACTAACCCGACAATAGTCAAGAAAAATCCCGCTATTACGCAGTAGAGTAAAACTTCACCCGAACCCTGTAGCCGTGACCACAGAGATAAAATCATGCTGGGTTTGTGACCACCTTTCGTAAACCCCGCGCCTGGTTCCATCACCAGCACAACTCCGGTATACCCCTCATCAAATTCCTGTAAAGACACATGACGGGGGCCTGTGCCCGGGTCATTGATATAAACCCGTTGTTTACTCCATCCTTCTACTACGAGGAAGTGATTGAAGTTCCAAAAGACAATAGACTTATCCACAAATAAACCTCAAAATAGCTGAAACCCTTACATAGCTGGCTTTTTAGCTTATATAAAACAGGAACCTCTAAAACCCTCTCCAGAGCTAGGTTTCAGCCAAATAAAGTTCTCATTTCCGGATAAGTCTAATATAAGGGGGGCGCAGTTCTTGAAGTTGTTTTAGTTCTTTTTTAAAACCTTTTGCTTCTAGTCCATAGTTTCTCGCAACTTTCACCATATTAGATGCCTTGCTGCCATCGCGGGAAACTCCGCATTCAATACGCAGTTGTGGCAAAGGGACAATGCGATCGTAGTAACCTAGAATAATTCCTAAAGCCGCAGCACCACATTCCACTGCTTCCATTTGTAGGAGAGTGGGTGTTTTTACCCGTAGGCTTCTGCGTGGCAGTAGTTTTTGTAAATACTGCCAAGGATTAAAAGGTGTTACTAAAGTAGATTTAATAGATACCACTGACAGACCTCAAGATAGGCAAAATGAAGGTGATGGGAGCGCGTTCTTCTACCTTGACTCGCACAACGGTGGTAGTTCCAGAAGAAATTTTCAAGTGCGGTCCTGTGGAAGAAGACCACTTGTAGCCGCTTGGTGTATTGCTATCTAGTTTTAAGTCAGAGAATACTTGGATTAGACCTTCTTGTTTTTCAGATATCAAAGCTGACACGATTTCTGAATTGCCTACTTCTGACGCGGCGGCCTCTTTAGTAATGGGAAAGCGTGAGATATTGGTGACTGAACCCACAATGCCGCCAAAGCGTTCCCGCTTCACGGTTTGGGGGGTAATTTGAATTGTCATTCCGGCTTGAATTTTCTTACCATCAGCAACGGGAAAATAGGTAACGCTAACTAACTTGCTTTTGGGATTCTCTGCCTCTATGCTTGCCAGACGAGTACCAGCGCTAACAACCTGTCCTGGTGTCTGCGTGATTTCGAGAATGCGTCCTGAGTATTGACTAATAATTTGGCTGTTAAGTAGCTCAACCTAATTAAATGTAAAACGCTCGACTTGGTACTGACCTTGTAT
>NZ_JAQYWQ010000042.1 GCF_029379315.1 Nostoc sp. S13 | reverse complement strand
TAAAATGCACAACCTAATTTACCAACCGTACCTCACTAGACCAGAAAACGCTATAGCAGTTATATTAGGCATTAATTAATCTATTTGTCAATATTATAAATGCAATGTCTGGCGATCAGCCGCTCCCCGTAGCTTACTTCTTTCTCCATAGGAATATGCGTCTACCCACTCATGTAAAATATTGGTACAGCCAGAAAATCAGCTAATGACCAGGTTTCCCTACGACCAGTTCGCAAAAGACTATCTTAAAGAATTATTACAGCCATTGGGAGAAGTGGAAACAAGTCGGAAAGTTCCGGCCCAAATCCGAGAGATTGATGTTTATTTTCTACCTTCACCGCAATCCACAAGCGATACAATAGAATTAGGACTATTAGGAAAATTTGCGGCTGAACCTGCATTAATTGAACCATTTAGAAATGCAGCTACAATTGCGGAAATTCGTAGTTGTATGAATAAATTATTTGATATTTTCGCGGAAGTTAAGCGTCACACTAAAGGTGATAAAAATCGGATTGCGGAATCAGATTTACCACGTTTATGGATTTTTTCACCTACAGCTTCTGAATCTATATTGGATGGTTTTAGAACTAACCTAAATGAAGAAGTTTGGGGAATAGGAGTACATTTTTTAGGTGATTATTTGAGAACAGGAATTGTGGCAATTCACCAATTACCATGTACACAAGAAACACTATGGTTGAGAATTTTAGGTAAGGGAAGAGTCCAGCAACAAGCAATAAATGAACTAGAAGCACTTCCCCTAAATAATCCCTTACGTTCCAAAGCAATTGATTTATTACTGAGTTTAAAGACCACCTTAGAATTCAATCAAAATATAGACGAGGAGGATAGAGATTTAATTATGCGCTTATCACCTATTTACGAGCAAAAATTAGCAGAAGCTAAACAAGAAGGAATCCAAGAAGGAATCCAAGAAGGAATCCAAGAAGGAATCCAAGAAGGAATTAAAGAAGGAATTAAAGCAGAACGTCGGAATGTTATAGAGAATTTGTTGCGAGTTCGCTTTGGTTTTTTAGATGCAGAAGTAAGAGTAATTATTGAAGCTTTGTCAGCATTATCACCAGAGGAATTTACTCCTTTATTACTGCAACTATCCAGGGAAGAATTATTAGCTAGGTTCCTTTAGAAAAACTCAGTCGGAGATACTGGGTTCTCCATCTTTATTAATAAATAGATGATTACTTAAGCCTGTTCAATCAGACAATCGGATTAGAGAATATCCGAAGGGTAAGCGGCTCTAGTGATTTAAAATCTTATGCAGAGCGAGAAACCGCTCACTACGAACAAAAGTTCTTATATTTAATTATGTCTACCGACTTATCTAACGACGATCGCTTTCAACCCATTAACCTTTTTGAGTACGAAAAGTTAGCAAAAGAGCATTTGTCTCAAATTACACTTGATTACTATAGTAGTGGTGCTTGGGACGAAATTACATTGCGGGATAATCGTGCGGCCTTTGAGCGAGTCAAGCTGCGACCTCGGATATTAGTTGATGTCAGCGATCGCAATCTCACTACCTCCATTTTAGGACAACCCCTGCAACTACCTTTGTTAATTGCGCCGATGGCTTTTCAATGTCTAGCCCATCCAGACGGAGAAGTTGCCACAGCCCTAGCTGCCGCCTCAGCTGGTGTGGGCATGGTGTTAAGTACAATGGCAACAAAGAGCATTGAAGAAGTAGCGACTGCATGTGATAAATTTTCAGATTCTCTGCAATGGTTCCAGCTTTACATCCATAAAGATCGGGGATTAACTCGTGCTTTGGTAGAGAAAGCCTATAAATCAGGCTACAAAGCACTTTGTCTGACTGTAGATGCACCTGTTCTCGGACAGAGGGAGAGAGATAAACGTAACGAATTTGCCTTACCCCTAGACTTACACCTAGCTAATCTCGCTACTATCTCAGGGCTAGATATTTCCCATGAAAAAGGCGAATCTGGGTTATTTACCTATTTTGCCCAACAGCTAAACCCAGCAGTAACTTGGCACGATTTAGAATGGTTAGAGTCTTTATCTCCACTACCTTTAGTCATCAAAGGAATTTTACGCCCAGATGATGCTGTGCGGGCTGTGGAATATGGAGCCAAAGCAATTATTGTTTCCAATCATGGTGGCAGACAACTCGATGGTGCGATCGCTTCTTTAGATGCCCTAGCTGAAATAGTAGCCGCAGTGGATGGTAAAGTAGAAGTACTGTTGGATGGAGGCATTCGTAGGGGCACAGACATTCTCAAAGCTCTGGCATTAGGAGCAAAAGCGGTACTGATCGGACGACCCATTTTGTGGGGACTAGCAGTAGCAGGACAAGCCGGTGTATCTCACGTCATCTCACTACTACAAGATGAGTTAAATGTGGGAATGGCACTTAGCGGCTGTGCAAAACTAGAGGATATTGACCCTAGTTTATTGACGCTGCCATGCCTTTAAGCTTTAGAATTATCAGAGCTTGTTCTAGCAAAGCTTTGATAATTAATTTTCCGAGTTGTTATAAAATCCCTCAATTAGAGTATAATAGTTAAGATTGGACATAAGGGCGGGTGGCGGAATTGGTAGACGCACCACACTCAAAATGTGGCGGCCTTGCGGTCATAGGAGTTCGATTCTCCTCCTGCCCACTACCAAACAACTACTAGAGAGGTTAAAAGTTATGCGCCTGAAAAGATGGGAATCACCCCGTAAAGAAGGCAGGAATGAGAAAGGTAGAGGTGGTTCGGCTAGGAAGCGGCAGCTCAAAAAGCAAAGGCAAATGTTACGGCAAAGACTTAAAGAAACTAACAAACCAGACAACAACAAAAACAACAGAGCAGGGGAAGATAAGTTTATCTTTCCCTTCTTTTTTGGGCTTTTATTTCATAAAAAAAGAAATTTTAGGGATTTTTCAATACATAGACTAAATTAAATTTGTAATAAATTTCGACAGTCATAAGAAAAAATTATTAACCTCTTCTTGAAAATATACTAATTTAAATTGAACCTCTTAACCGGATACTTAGTACAACATTTCATTAATTCATAGCGAATTCTCTGCGTGCCTCTGCGCTTCCCTCTGCGCGAGGTAGTCGCTACAACCGGGGGAACCCCCGCAACGCGCTGCCTCCCCTTTGCGTTTAAATTTTAACCCTCAATTCGCCACGATTTTACGCAAAGCTGTACTAAGTGTCTAGTATTTTCCTTCATGATCTAATTTTTCTATGTAGCAAATATTACGCAATTAAACACATATTTATAAGGAACTTATCGCAATTGTAATGATTATATGAACAAATCAACAATTAATTATGAAGGAAGTATGAATTTTGCCAAGTAGTGTCTGAAATCTCTTACTTAAAACAGTAAGCTAGGACACAACAAGTAATTCCAGTATTACTGATTAAGCCAGAAGTATATTAAGAAGGTAATTGCATCTCCATGTGTTAACTTCCAACGATGACACAAGCCTACAAAAAGTCAGGAGTAATCCAATCCGAATTCTTCAATATTCGGATTGATCTAGGCAATCTATGGATTTTTTTATTGGACACAGGAGTTATTGATGGTGGCGAGAGTGCTTCTACCAACTAAAAAAGTGCTTGATTTTCCTATTACTGCTTTGCGCTTTGACGATCAGGTACAAACAATAGTGAAGTGGGCGAGTAGGCATGAGAGTAAAACTGTATATGTAGCCAATGTACATATGCTCATTGAAGCTCATTGGAATCCAGAGTTTGCCACAGTATTACGAAATGCAGATATAGTTACTCCTGATGGTATGCCTCTTGTATGGATGATGCGAAAAATGGGAGCGCTTTACCAAGACCGTGTGGCAGGAATGGATATTTTCCTAGCATTGTGTCAGCTAACTCAAACACAAAATCTTAGTATTTTCTTTGTAGGCTCCCAAACTGAAATTCTTTCTAGGATGCGAAAAAGGTTAGAGCAGGAATTTCCGCAGATAAAGATTTCGGCGATGGAACCTCTACCCTTTCGTCCCCTGAGTGAAACTGAAGACGAAGCTTTGATTCAAAAGATTAATTCTAGTGGTGCTAGCGCCGTCTTAGTCTCTCTGGGATGTCCTAAGCAAGAAAATTGGATAGCTCAACATAAGGGTAAAATACAAGCTGTAATGATTGGACTGGGTGGAGTTTTCCCAGTTTATGCAGGAATTCACAAGCGGGCACCGCGCATAGTTCGAGACTTAGGACTTGAATGGCTGTATAGATGGATTCAAGAACCGCGCCGACTTTGCGGCCGCTATGCTAAGACGATTCCACTATTTATCTGGCTGGCTACGAAGCAACTATTATCATCAAGTCGGATTGCAGCAGTCTTCCTTCACGAGACTGGGGATTAAGGAGAAGGAAAAGGAAATAGGGTGAGACTGACTGGCATGAAAAGAAATAATCTCGCTGCCCCTAGCTTTGATATTCAAAGCTACATTTAACAACTACCAGAGCAATGGTTGGAACGATATTAGCGACATTGAGGAAATGTCGCGTATGAAACAGTTAAAAATTCTCATCTGTGCATATGCTTGTGAACCGGGAAAGGGTTCTGAACCAGGAGTAGGTTGGAATGTTGTTAGGGAGGTAAGCAAGTATCACCAAATCTGGGTACTCACATCTAACTGTCACCGTCAAGGTCTTGAAACTGAACTAGCACGTAACCCCCTGCCCAATTTGCACGTTGTTTACTTAGATCCTCTAGGCTGGATCATAGACTGGAGTCATCAGAGAATGGGAAAACAATGGGGAGTTTATGTTCATTATTACCTTTGGCAGATTTGGGCATATTTTATCAGCAGTTCACTCCACAAGCAGATTGGCTTTGATATCCTACATCATGTAACTTATGTGAGGTATTCAAGCCCTAGTTTAATTTCACTGCTACCAGTTCCTTTCATCTGGGGCCCAGTTGGTGGTGGGGAATCATCTCCCAAAAGTTTTTGTCAAGATTTTAGTTTCCGTGGGAAGATATACGAGGTTTTGCGAAATTTGGCTCGCTGGATAGGGGAGTGCGATCCCTTAGTTCGCCTCACTGCACAACAAAGTGTCTTAGCCCGCGCTACCACAGAAGATACAGCTAAACGCTTGCGCCAAGTGGGCACAAAAAATGTCCAAATTTATTCTCCATTAGGTTTATCTAAGGATGAAATAGCAAACCTTTCAGATTCTGTAATTCTCGACAATTCTGTAATTCGATTTATTAGCGTAGGTAGACTTCTGCACTGGAAAGGGTTTCATTTGGGATTAGCAGCATTTGCCCAAGCAAACCTACATAATGCTGAGTATTGGATTGTAGGAGAAGGATTTGAACGCAAACAGCTAGAAATATTAACTCAATATCTGAATATTAGTAAACAAGTCAAGTTTTTAGGTAATCTGTCTCGCGAACATACATGGAGTAAAATACAGAACTGCCATGTGTTAGTTCATCCCAGCTTGCATGAATCTGGAGGATTTGTGTGTTTAGAGGCAATGGCGGCAGGGCGACCAGTGATTTGCCTAGATTTAGGAGGGCCAGCAGTTCAGGTTACAGAGGAAACTGGCTTTAAAATTAAGGCAAATACACCTGAGCAAGCAGTAACTGATATTGCTAAGGCTATGACGTATTTGGCTAGTAACCCAGAGGTAAGATTATTGATGGGTGAAGCCGGGCAGAAGAGGGTAAGGGAGACTTTCAGTTGGGAAAGTAAGGGAAGGCAGTTAATTCAACTCTACGAAGAAATTTCAAACCAGAATAAATCCTACTTGAAATTGAATTAGAGTTATGGCTATAGGGATGATTAATGATAACGTCATAGTATATATCTTCTCAATAGCTCCTTTAGCGATACTGGTAGCATACATAAGTAAAAAACTAAGTAAAGAAGGCAGCAGGTAAGAGGCAGGAGGTAGGAATAAACAATGAGGCTTCAACCCCCCATCTAATTCCAAGCCACCAAATCGGAGATTTTGGGGTTCTTAACTTAAACTTTGCTGCCTCTGTTGTTAAATTCCATCAAAAATTGGCTGTAGTGTTGCCGATTGTAGAAAAACTGGCTATAGAAAAGTAAAACTACTGTAAATCAGGGTGTAATTGCTTTGCATGATCTACTAGTTGGTTCTTTCCTTCCACTATTCAGAGAGTTAACTGCATGAAAGTGCTGTTGATACATAACCGTTATCAATTTGCAGGGGGTGAGGATGGAGTAGTGAAAGCTGAACAATCCTTACTTAAAGCAAATAATCATCAGGTATCTTTACTAGAAGTCAGTAATCATGATATTAAAAATACCTGGGATAAAGTTGCAACTGCTATTAGTGCAATTTATTCATATTCAGCAAAACAACAAGTTCGCATCAAAATTTCCCAACTGCGCCCTGATGTTGTCCATGTACATAACTTTTTTCCTCTACTCTCTCCTTCCATATATGATGCTTGTCGAGAGCATGGGCTAAGTATTGTCCAAACTCTTCACAACTATCGGCTTGCTTGTCCCAAAGCAATACCTTTTCGAGATGCAAAGGTTTGTGTGGATTGCTTTGGACAAACAGTGCCGTGGTCTAGTGTTGTACATGGCTGCTACCGCAACTCACGTCTACAAAGCTCGGTGATAGCAGCAATGAACAGCTGGCATCGGTTGCGTGGTACTTGGCAGGAACAGGTAGATGCTTATATTGTCTTTACCCAATTTCAAAAAGACAAAATGTTACAGGCTGGACTGCCGGCAAAAAAGTTGTACATCAAACCTAATTTTGTATTTGCTCCAGACTCTGGAACCCAAAATGGTGAACATAGTGACTACTTACTTTTTGTTGGGAGATTGTCTGAAGAAAAGGGAGTTTCTGTTTTAATCGATGCCTATATACAGAAGAACTTATGTACACCACTCAAAATTGTGGGTGATGGTCCTTGCCGTCAAAAGTTACAGCAACAGATTAAAAATACCAGTTCCGAAAATTTCATCGAATTTTTAGGCTTTCAGGATAAGCCAACAGTGTTAGCACTAATGCAGAATGCACGATTTTTAGTATTTCCTTCCATTTGGTACGAAGGTTTTCCCTTAACTATCGCTGAAGCTTTTGCCTGCGGTTTACCTGTACTGGTGTCCAAATTAGGTAGCATGGTAGAAATTGTAGAGGATGGAGTAACTGGTTTACATTTTGAAGCCGGCAACCATACGGATATGGCAGCCAAAATTGAATGGGCAACCACTCATCCGGAAGCGATGAGAACTATGGGCAAAAATGCTCGCCAGGTTTATGAGACTAAGTATGCTCCTGAAGCTAATTATCAGCAGTTGATGGCAATTTACCAACAAGTCATCAATAAAAATAAATAGTCTGTACCCTAAGGCGTTGATCATCAAGTGAAGCAGATTTTAGATGCAAAGGAATTGCGATCGCCCAATTTTGTCCCTTAACCCTCTTTAATCACTATCGGATAAATTAACGTCAGTTTGACGATATAGCCAAACATTGATTCAAGGGTTGACTCCAAAGTGATGAAAGAGGCTAAGTGCAAGGATTCCGACCAATCAATGTCCTGCTGTAAAAACCCATTATCTGAAATCAACTATTAAAGTACTTGACATTAACCCACGATTAAGTGCTATATTAACTAGAGTAAAGTCGTTGGGGCGTCGCCAAGTGGTAAGGCAGCGGGTTTTGGTCTCGCCATCCCTGGGTTCGAATCCTAGCGCCCCAGTAAATCTAAAGACAGGCTGTTATGCCTGTCTTTTAGAGTATTTAATTACATTTTTAAGATGCGTCTCAATCTGTTACTTCTCAGGCGATTTGAGAGCTTGATCCAGAGTCTGCCGAGCCTGTTCTGCTTTAGATCGCGCTTCCTGGTAACGTACATTAGCTTGAGCAAAATTTTTGAGAACTTTAAAACCTTCCTTGAGTCGAGTAATTTCCTCTTCTGTCACCGACTCGTCGGTGAACAGAACATCAACCGCTTTGCGAATTTCTAACGCTTCAGCTCGTGACTCCTGAACTTTCAGCTTGAGCGTGGCCAGGTTACTCAGAACCTGAACAGCTAGTGTAATGGTATCCTCACCGCTAGCGGTATCAATAGTTGACTCTTTAACCTCAATTAATTGTTGAGGGCCAAATCCTTCTTCGAGTTCCGTGGGTAGCTTACCTGCATCCATCAGTTCCATGAGCTGATCCATTGCTTTATCACGGGCTTTGGCTGAATCTTTTCCAGAAACAGTAAGGATAATTTCTGGGCTTTGAGCGAGAGTGTACTGAACCATATTTGAGCAGAAAATTTGCTGGTTAACCAAGCTGAAGCAAATAATTATAACATGTTGTCTGTCAGGTCATTTGTTGATTTCTCAACTTTAGTGTCGGTTTGCCAAATTCATGTGATTTATATATCTAATGATTTCATGCTTCAATCCTGCCCCTGCCAAGTCCTTCAAAATAAAACTTTATACTTAAGAAAAGGGGAATAAGTTTCAACAGGAGAGGAGAGCAATGGCTCCTAGTCCCACCATCATGCAAGCTGTGGAACAACTGGGTTACCGTGTCACCGTTGGAGATGTGGCAACTCAGGCAGGATTGAATGTCGCTGAAGCTAATCAAAGCTTGTTAGCCCTGGCATCTGATGCTGGGGGACATTTGCAGGTAGCGGATTCAGGTGATATAGTTTACCTTTTCCCAGAAAATTTCCGAGCAATTTTGCGTAATAAATACTTCCGGTTACGATTGCAGGAATGGTGGAAAAAGGTCTGGAATGTTCTGTTTTACTTGATTCGTATTTCTTTTGGAATTTTCTTAACTGTTTCCATCGTCCTGATAACTATTACCATCTACATTATCATTACCTCTACCAACTCAGATCGTAATGGCAACAATCGGGGCAGTAGTTTCGGTGGTGGGGGGTTCTTCTATTTTCCAAATTTATTCTGGTATCTTAGCCCAAATTATGACAACCACTACCAGGAACGGCGACGTGAAAGGCGTCAAGAAAGCAATCTAAATTTCTTTGAAGCTGTGTTTTCGTTTTTGTTTGGCGATGGTAATCCTAACGTCAATTTAGAAGAACGTCGCTGGCAAGAAATTGCTACGGTGATTCGGAGTAACCGTGGCGCAGTGGTAGCGGAACAAATTTCTCCATATTTGGATGACATTGGCGAAGGATATACAACAGAGTATGAAGATTATATGCTGCCCGTTCTGACGCGATTTAATGGGCAACCGACGGTAAGTCCAGAAGGGCAAATTGTTTATTACTTCCCAGAGTTGCAGGTGAGTGCAACTAAAAAGCGCCGTCATGCAATATCAGATCACTTGGAGGAATTTCTGTGGCGTTTTAGTGCCGCCAGTTCCGGGCAAATTATGCTGAGTGCTGGGTTGGGTGTACTAAATTTTGTTGGTGCTTTAGTACTGGGAAGTTTGTTGAGAGATGGCACAGTTGCCGCCCAATTAGGTGGACTAGCAGCTTTTGTGCAAGGAATTTATTGGCTGCTATTGGCTTACGGAGCAGGTTTCTTAGCCATACCGTTATTGCGTTATTTCTGGATTCAGTGGCGTAATCGCAAAATAGCCGATCGCAACCGCGATCGCATTTCCAGAGCAAGGATATTGACAAGTCCTGATGCGCCTTTGCAACAAAAAATCGATTATGCCCAACAATTTGCGACAGAAAAAGTCATTGGCAGCGAAGATTTAGTCTATTCTAGCGAAACTGACTTACTCGACCAGGAAGTTGAGCGTTCTGCACAAATTGACGCTGAATGGCAACGGCGATTAGATCAGTCGTAAGTAATTCGCTCATTCAAAATGACAATCATCAGAAGGTAACAAAAATGGGCGGGCATCTTGCTCACCCAACTGAGTTTTTAAAGAAGCGATCGCTTGACTTTTAAGACAGTCGTTACAAGCTAGAACTGAGCGCTAGACGATGATCTTACTACCAACTACCAGATTTATAGCCTGATATCTGGGGTTGTATCGGTGGACACACTCGTCAAGCGATCGCATCATCCCCAGCAGTATCATGGAGTAACTAATTATTGTTTGTTTTACGTCTTTCATAATGTATTCAATTTGATGGGAGCATCTCAGTGAAAGCAAATATATCAGATGAGAAACAAGACTCTTGCTCCCTCTTTGAACCCACGGAGAGGGTTGGGGTGAGGTTTTACAAGGCTTTTTACACTCATTGAGATGCTCCCAATTTGATCTGTGTAAAGAGCGTAAAACTTTGTCTACCTTGGCTATTACTAACTCAATTCCTATTTTTCTGAAAAGCTCGGCGTCTGCGCCCATTTTCAAGCAGGGGTTTTCGCAACGGTACTACCTCAGCTTCACTACTTTCGCGTGCTACCCGAATCAGCAACCCAGCAGCTATTAAGCTAGCAATCATAGAATTGCCACCATAACTAAACATGGGCAAAGGTAAGCCAGTAGTCGGTAGGGAACCTGTAGCAACACCGATGTGGAGCAATGATTGTCCTACCATCAAAATCGTCACACCGATCGCTACCAATCGATGTACTATATTTTTAGCTTTCAGCGCCACGATTAATCCGAGAGTAGCGAATGTAGCTAAAAGTGCCAATAATACCATACCGCCAACAAAACCAAACTCTTCCGCGAACACCGCAAAAATAAAATCGGTATCCTGAATTGGTAAATAAAACAGCTTTTGTTGAGAAAGCCCATATCCAGATCCCCAAGTTCTACCAGAACCCACAGCTAGTAGACTTTGCACTAACTGGTAGCCATCTCCTGTAGCATCCGCCCACGGATTGAGGAATGACATCACCCGCTTACGCTGATACTCTTTAATACTAATACTGAGTATGGCCAACATCACTCCACCAATTGCTGTTCCTCCCAGGTATTTGTAAGGTAAGCCAGCCGCTAGAGCAATTAGCCAAATAGTCATGCCGCAAAGTGCTGTTGTACTCAAGTTTGGCTGGGCAAGAATTCCTAAAAGTACCAGACCAAAAATACCCAACCAAGCCAAGCGAACCCGCCAACTGATTCGTTCCCACTGACCAAAAAGCCGCGCACTTTGCAGCACCAAAAAGGGTTTAATCAATTCTGAAGGTTGAATCGGAATTGGCCCGATCGCAATCCAACGCGCTGCGTCAAAAGCCTTTTTTCCGAATCCTGGGATCAGTGTGACAAAAATTAACGCCAAAAATAGCAACAAAAACCAATGGGATAGTCCCAAAATTTTCTGCAACGGCAAATTAACTATAATATTGAATCCGATTAAGGAAACTAAGACCCAAAGCAGTTGACGCTTAAAGTAGTACAACCCATCATTTTGACGCGCATCAGCAACGGGATAAGATGCTGAAAATAGCATGATCAAGCCGACGAACAGCCAAATCAATGTTAACCAGCGCAACAACCGCGCTTCTAATCCCCAGTTGGAGACGGAAATATCAAAAATTGGAATCAGGCGGCGTAGATTCACGATCAGTACAGGTAAAAAGTTAGGAATTAGGAGTTAGTAATAAAGCTCATAAATCATAACTTATAACTCTTAAGTAGGTTTGACAACGATACATTTGATAATGGTCAACTTGAATACACTCAGCTAGCAACTATTAATCTAATTCCTAGTCGCCTTGACTGGGGTTGTTCTGGCGATCGCTAGTTGATACAAAGGATATTTTTCTCAGACCACTACCAAATTTGACAACACAATACTTCTTGCTTTCCTTGATTTGACTTTTGACAAACCGAAAAATTTTTAATTTGTCACGCATCCAGAAAGTTTCTCATACAAAGCCCAGATAAAGTTTCAGTAATATTACGGTAGTGGCTTAACTTTCTCAGGGCTATGGTTAATGGAACTATTTAAAAAGCTTGCGTCAATATGACGAATAGCAGCAAAACCACCACAAACACAATTGTGCGTAAATCTACTCGTCCAGCATTAGTAGGTGAGTTTCACATTCATATAGATGCTCAGACGCTTTCAACTCCTTTTGAAAAATTTCTGATCGAGACTCAGAACTTTTGGAATTCCGATTTCTCAGGTCATCCCGAAGGACTTGCTCATCGTCCTCCCAAAAAGCACTTGACAATAAAAACTAAATGTGCATCACAAGTTAGAGAAAAGTTTGCTAGTATTCTCCGCTACTTAGAGGATAATTCTGAAGCTATAGAAGGGTACATTGAGGCGGAATATATTCCCGTTGACATAGAAATTGAGGAAAAATCTTTCAATCCAGAAATTGAAATTCCTTTTAAGCTGAAGTTGGCATCTTTAGCACCTGGAACATTTCGTCAAGATGAACTGCACATTACTTTATCGCGGGAGCAGTCAGACCCAAGATTAATTAATTCCTTGCGAGATATGGGATTCTACTCAGTCTATATGGAAAAATCATTTGGGGAAGTAGAAATCTTTACTGCTCAAGGAACACGCAAAATGATTCGTCAGCTTTTGCCAGAGGTTATTACATATCTAACAGCAGTGGGGGGTGCCGTACAGTGCAGCGTTAAAGAAGAAAGAATTATTCGCTGGTGGATGAGTTCACCAGAACTTATACTGCCTTCTGTTATCAATACTGTTGAGAGTTAATTAGCTCTGTTTCATCACTGTAGTGGGAGTAATATTTAGAGTAGCTCCGATAAAATGCCGGCTAATCTAAAACCTTTGCTGCAACAAAGTTTTAGACTCTTCTGAAGGGCTTGATAGAATACCTAAGCGTAGTACCGCTACGTAGAATTCAAAATTAAGAAAGCTTACCAAATAAGGTTTTCACTCATTTTAAATGGTTGGTTTATTTGCACCCTGCTGTACGGGTTAGAGTACAAGAATGAAGGCTACTTCCTTTGATTTATATAAGTGTAGCAGAATTCTTTACTCTAAAAGCCAGAATCTTGTGAAGAGTCAACCCAATCTCATCTGTCGATTTATCCCATTACAAATTCGTTCAAACAGGATATCAGACATCCTGCGCCGTTTGAGTTTGAGAAATAAAATTATTGGCGGCTATGCTGTAGCTCTGAGCATTGCTCTAGGAGGAACGATCGCTGGATTGACCCTTGGCAATTACTACCAGCAAGAAGCGATTACCAGTCAAGACAGTGCTAATCAACAAGGTGATCTATTGAGTGACTTGCAAGTAGCCATGCTTCGAACTCTACCTACCAGAGAGTTTGTACCTTTACTCAAAAAGCCGAAAGAGTTTGAGCAACACAAGTCGGAATTGTCTGAGCGAGCAGAAAAAATTAAGCAGCTGATCAACGAACTCCAGCGATCACCACAAACCACAGCTACAAAAAACTTGGATCGTTTGTTGTCCAAAGATTATCAGGCGGCGGAAAAATTCTACCAACAGCTTCAAGTCGTGCTCAACCAGATAAAGCCGCAGATGTTACAACCACAATCAAGTGGTGCAGCTAAGAAACAAATCACAGACTTTACAGGTGGCCCCGAATTTGGTGTAATTGTTAGCTCTGCTTACGAGCTCACAACTTTTATTAAAAGCGCTGGACAGCAAGAGAGAGAAGCAAAGTACGCCTTGACAAAAGCAGAGGATCTGCGAAACCAGATTATTCCGATCAGTATGGTACTCTCAGTCTTGTTTGCTGCTGTCTTAGCCTTCTCTACCAGTCGAGCGATCGCCCGGCCGATTGAAGCTGTGACTCAGGTTGCTCAACTTGTTAGTTCTTCATCAGATTTTACTTTGCGAGTTCCTGTCACCACATCAGATGAAATCGGTCTATTGTCAATATCCTTCAATAACCTTATCCAAACGATCGCAACTTACATTCAAAAACTTTCACAAAAGAATCAGAAACTAGAGCAAGCAGAAGAGGCGTTACGAATAGCTCATGATCAGCTAGAAACTCGTGTCAGAGAACGAACAGCAGAACTAGCGAAAACAAATCAGGAATTGCTAATTGAAGTTACAGAGCGTAAGCGAGCAGAATCACAACTGCGACATTTGGCATCTCATGATGCACTGACGGGGTTGCCAAACCGCACTTTATTTATGAATAGTCTCAGAAATGCGATCGATTATTCAAAGCGGCATTCAGATTATTTATTTGCGGTGCTGTTTCTAGACTTAGATCGCTTCAAATTTATCAACGACAGCTTGGGACACACATTTGGTGACCAAGTACTGCTGACTATTGCTCAAAGGCTAAAGGAATGCCTGCGCTCTATAGATGTAGCTGCAAGGGTGGGAGGAGACGAGTTCACAATCCTGTTGGGAGGAATTCAGGATGTCAACCACGTAGTACGTATGACTGAACAGATACAAGAAAAACTGGCAATTCCCGTAGTTTTAGATGGGCAAGAAGTGTTTACCACAGTCAGTATTGGTATTGCCTTGAGCATGACAGATTATAACCAACCAGAAGACCTTCTGCGTAACGCCGACATTGCAATGTACCGAGCTAAGGCACAAGACAAGGTGCGCTACGAGATGTTTAATACTGATATGCATATTCAGGTAATGGCACACTTGCAGTTGGAGACGGCTCTGCGACGAGCTATTGAACGTCAGGAGTTTCGGATTCATTATCAACCAATTGTGTCACTTACTACCGGGAGGATAACTGGTTTTGAAGCACTGGTGCGGTGGCAGCATCCAGAACGGGGTATTATTTTTCCAGAAGATTTCCTGCCAACTGCTCAAGAAACTGGGCTGAGTATTTTAATTGATGAGTGGGTGATGCGTGAAGCCTGCCGCCAGACACAGCAGTGGCAAGAGCTATTCCCTCCAAAATCAGGGAAGTTGGGTGAGCAAGCCTTGACGATTAGCGTCAATCTTTGTAGTTCTTGGTTCAGTCAACAAAAGCCACTGCTGCACATCAATCAAGTCTTACAGGAGACTAGTTTAGACATACAGAGTTTGAAATTGGAGATCACAGAAAGCGTAATTATGGAAAACGGCGAGAATGTGACCACCACGTTAAATCTACTAAGAAATTTAGGAATTAAGTTGGCTATTGATGACTTTGGTACAGGCTATTCTTCATTAGGTCGCCTTCACCACTTTCCGATTCATGAGTTGAAGATTGACCGCTCCTTTGTTAGTGGAAGCAGTGTTGATGAAGGAAATTTAGATATTGTTGAGACAATTGTCACTCTGTCTAAAAAAATAGGTGTAACTGTCACAGCAGAAGGCTTGGAAACGGCAGAACAACTAGCACTCCTGAGAGCAATGAAATGTGAATATGGCCAGGGAAATTTTTTCTCAAAGCCCTTGGACAGTTCAACAGCAGAGGCTTTAATCGTGGCTAATCGTCAGTGGTGATTATGGCAATTTTTTACTATAACTCAATGACTTAATCCGATTAACTGCTTGGCTTTTAGGAGATATGATGATACAAGGATTGTTAGCAGAATCACCAGTGAGCGATCGCATTTTCTAACTTTCAAAAATCTAGGCAACAAAAAAGAGGTCTTTTTCGACCTCTTACCAATTCCCTAAAATAATCTTCTATTTACAGAATTACGACAAGCCAGTATTAGCACCTTGCTTACCAGTTGCTAGTTCCACCTTGATGATTTTGCCACCTGCTTTTTGAATGCGTTGCTGTTCGCGGAACCAGTTCTCATAGGGAACTAGCTTAGTGAAGTAAGTATTTTGTAGTTCGCGTTGGGTACGAATTCGGGTTTGGCTGGGAACTAGAGCAGTAATTTTAAACAAACGGGACATATTTTGAAAATCTCCTGTATACTTTATGAAAACTTTTTTTATCTCAAAATCTTGAGTGCAAATCTTTTAATCATTCAAAGGCTGGAAATCAAACATCAATACTAGACCACCAACACTCATCACTGATAATTTACCAAGATAAGCAATATAACGTTCTAGCACTCACGGTTGATTTCCAGACCTTAATAAAGCCGCACCTAAATTCTTAAGCGCAAACTACTTCTTAGCTTAAGCCAGAGGAGATATAGTCTAAGTAAACGCCCATTTCCTTACCGGCGTCAGAACCTACCAAACTGGCGGTTACTTCCTTGATTGCTTGGATAGCTTGCACAGTAGCACCGACGGGAACACCCAAGGAGTTATAGGTTTCCTTCAAGCCATTTAGTACACGCTCATCCAAAATGGAAGGATCGCCAGCCAACATAGCATAGGTGGCATAACGGAGGTAGTAGTCCAAATCACGGATGCAAGCAGCATAGCGGCGAGTAGTGTACATGTTGCCGCCGGGACGGGTGATGTCAGAGTATAGCAAAGATTTTGCTACAGCTTCTTTGACGATCGCAGCAGCGTTAGCGCTGATGGTGCTAGCTGCACGTACCCGCAGTTCGCCAGTGGAGAAATAGCCTTTTAGCTTCTCTAAAGCAGAAGAGTCTAGGTATTTACCTTGAACGTCTGCGGAGTTAATGACAGCGGTAATTGCGTCTTGAGCCATGTTGTTAATTCCTTATTTCCAACCGTATTGCAATCTTCTGTTTAAGTAGGTAAACAGCTTTACCCTATCCTAAAAGAGCGCCAACTAGGTAGTCGAAGTAGCTACCAGCTTCACTAGCGTCATCACCAGACAGCAATGTACCAGCTACATTCTTCAACCCACGGATACCTTCAGCAACACCATCGATAGGAGTTCCTAAAGACTTGTACAGTTCACGGGCGCCGATAACACCAATTTCTTCGATCGGGGTAACATCACCAGCAACGATACCGTAGGTAACGAGGCGGAGGTAGTAATCGAGGTCACGAAGACAAGTAGCAGTCAATTCTTGACCGTAAGCGTTCCCACCGGGAGACACAACATCAGGACGCTTTTGGAACAGTTGATCGCCAGCTTGCTTAACCAGGCGTTCGCGATTTTCTGACAAAATTTGAGCAATCCGCACACGGCGCTCACCACTTGCAACAAAGGATTTGATCCGATCTAACTCACCAGGGCTGAGATAGCGGGCTTCTGCATCAGCATTCACGATAGCTTTCGTGACGATACTCATTAATGGATTCCTCCAATACGAATGAAACCAGGATTTGATTAAACTGGTGCGACTTTAAATTTGGTTTACTGAGTTTGTTTTCTCGTTCTTTTAGACACAACAGTTTCATAACTGCTACGGCTGATAAATTACAAGCTTGCTTGAGTCAACATAAGTACACAAGCTTTCAAACTCAGTTACCTTCCGCAAAACATTTTCCGGCATTCTGTTGAGCATTTATGACTGCTCTTAACACTTTGTAATATTGCTTTTCAGAATTTACTGTTTTAACTGCAATCTGAGAGCGTTATTACGAAAGGTTACGAAGGGGACAGGGCACAGGGCACAGGAAATAATCTGTACCCTATTCCCTATTTTTTATTCCCTAATCAACTCCTACACTACCGAGGTAGTTACCTGCTGGCAGAGATGGGAAGCGGTTGTAAGGTACAACATCTTCACCGAAGTAGCGGCTATATTCTGGACTTTCAACTATTGCTTCTACAGCAGCTGACAAACCGCTATCGGCTAGCAGCTTGTTATACTGGTGAATTTCTTCCTGAGTTGCGGGTGTACGCCCCAACAGGTGACGGAAGAGGAACTCAATCACCTTGGCATGAGGATAAGGTGACAAGAAGCGCTGGCGATAGATTTGGGAACTAGCTAGTTCACACACAAACTTCCGAACGGAAATTTCACCATTCTGGAGTTTGCTGTCTAGTTCAGTACGGCGGAAATTATCAGGCACTTCACCGCTAAATACATCCAACACTTGACAGTAAATCGCGTTGATTGCCTGTTGTTTTTCGGCTTGGTTGCTGCTTTGGGTTAGACGGTAAATGCGTGCATGTTTACGCACACCCAGTTCTACGGATTGTCCGCTACCATCGTTGTAGGAACGACCCAGTTCAGCAAATGAGGGCTTGTTCTCGTTTATACCATTTGTTTGCGCTGCTATATCTGCGATCGCCTGCGTCAAAAGCGGCGTATCGCTAGCTCCGACGCGGGCTTGCACTGGCTTAAAGCTAGGTACAACTACGTCATCATTTTGCCTGGTTAGCTGGTTGTACAGCTTCTCCGTATTCGGGAAGTTTGCCGCAGGTAGGGTCGGGAAACGACGGTAAGGCACTGTATCTTCACCAAATACCTGGTTATATTCCACACTATCTACCAGGGCACCAATAAAAGCACGAATACCTTGAGTAGCCAAAATCTGGTTATACTTGCGGATTTCTGCTTGGTCTAGTGGCGCACGTCCGAGGAAGTGTTTAGTTCCCAACTCAATCACTTTAGTGTTGGGGTAAGGTGTGTAGAACTCTTTCAGGTAGAGGTTAGAGTAACCCAAACCTTCAATAAATTCCTTCACACTAATTTCGCCATTCCCCAGCTTGCTTTCCCATTTTGTAAATTCGTTTTTGGCGATGTAGGGTGCAATATCCCGCTCAAAAATCTGACGATAGGCAGCGCTAATCAAAGTTTTTACTGCAACTTTGTCACTAGTATTCGCCACCAACTTGAAGATTTTGGTTTGTTCGCGTTGCTTGCTGACACCTTGGTTAATGCGGAACTGAATATCTGGTTCTGACCGATTTTCTGTGACTGTACCCAGTGTCACAAAGCTCGGCGTTACTTCCTTCTGGATTTTCGCCGCAACATCATCACGAATGCTACCAACGCGCAATTGTCGCCCTGATACACCACCAGGAGTCAGATACCGTTCGTAAGGAATTGTATCTTCACCAAATGCTTCGCTGTATTCTACGGTGTTAATAATGGCATCAACCACTGCGTAAAAGCCCTGTTTAGCAGCGATGTCAAAGTACTTGTTGATTTCTTGCCGGCCATAAGTCGGACGACCTAACAAGCGGCGGTGAATATACTCGATCGCTTTACAAACATAGAGCGATGACCAGTACAGATTGCGGAATACATCAGACTTAGCCAAAGCACGGATAAACTCTCGTACTGAGATGTCGCCGTTTTCCAGCTTGATTTCCAATACCTTCGGACGCTGACCTTCGTAAAGATCACGACCGAAAACTTGCAGGTAAGCAGCTTTAATCAATGCTTGCGTCGAGCTTTCGGAGTATCTAACGCTAGAATTTTTGGCAGCCTTTTTACCTCTAGTACCAGGCAGTTGGTCTAACTTGAACACCTTAGCCCCAAGGGTACCAGGAGCTTCACCCCGTGCTTTGGGATTGCTATTTTGGTTATTAATCCCTGCCCCTTGGTGAATCAAGATACGTTTGGTATCTTTGCCAAAAGGAGCCGGACTGGTGCTGGGGTTGCGATTTTCTTTCGGGAAAATCGCCCCAAACTGAATTTCCAAGGGGTCATTACCAGAACCGTAGGGATGTTGATCTGGTAGGGGTTGCTCGTAAGCAGCAAATGTGGTAATGAACTGAGGTATCTTGCGGAAAGGCGCACTGTAGTTAAACAGGTCTTGCTGCGGCCCCCAGTTGCGACATTCTTGTGCTTCTTGACCCAGACCGCGCAGGTAGGGTACTGTTTCTTCACCAAAATAGTCACTGTATTCAGCAGAATCTACTAAGGCATCTACCAAGGCTGGTAAACCACCCTTAGAAATAATCGAGAAGTATTTTTGTACTTCTTCGCGGCTACTTGGGCCCCGTCCCAAAATGTGACGGAAAGCTAGTTCGATGACTCGGCTGTTAATAAAAGGCTGGTAAAACTGTTTTTGGTAAAGGGGAGATTTAGTTAGACGACGGACAAACTCTTTCACAGAGATGTCGCCATTCTTCACCTTGGATTCTAGGTCAGAGATAGACAAACTATAAGCACGGGTAATGTCGCGCTCAAAGATTTGCCGATATGCGGCCTTGATTACCTCATTTTTTTCGCTACTTGATAACCCAGTCTTCATCACAAATTTCGGACGCCGTTCTGCCGCATTAAAGTAAATTTGGGGCAGTTGCAACCCTTGCTGGTCGCTAGAGGGGCGTTGGCGCAGTTTATTTGAAGGTGTGGCTGCTTTGAATTCTGTTAACAAAACATCCATGTACTGAGACACAATCTCTGTAGCTTCAGCATCATTGCGGAAAAAGGAAAGTGACCCAGCTTTGATTTCCTGCAAAGCTACTAGCGTTGCTTCACCAGAGCAGGCATTTTCAATGATTTCCCGCAAACCCCGTGTATTCACCGCTATGATGTTGGGGTCGCCAGCAACGATCGCATAAGTAGCGTAGCGCAAGAACCAGGATAAATCCCGCAAGCTCTTGGCCATGTTGCTCGGGCCATAACGAGCAATGTTAATTGGTCTGAAACCTGGAGGTGTCGGGCCACTAGGGGATGAGTTAAATATTGAGCGTAAATTTTCTAGGAACCCACCACGACTTTCAACGTAGGTTACAGTTCCCAGTTGCATCCCTTGTTGAACATTAGCACCAGCAGTAACAGGTACTATTTCTACTTCTCTGGGCTTTTCTAAAAAAGCCATTGGCGAACCACCGACAAAAATCCGGTTGGCAGCTCGAGATACGATAATCTCGGCATTTTCCGTGAGCCTCTGGGAAATTTCTAGACGCTTTGCACCAGATGCAAAATAGCTTGCCAGTTCATTTAATTCACCACTTCCCAAGAAGCGGTCTTGCTGCTCCGCTTGGGTAATTGTAGCTACAGCTAGGGTTTGATATAGTTGCGGACGCGCAACTGAGCTTCCACCACTCGCCTTAACACTCATCGGATTTGTAAAACTCCCATCATAAGCGTTTATGTGTTAAGTCTGGGTCGCTTTGAGGCTTGACACATCGGTGTGTCTGTGCTTTATGAGCTTGAGAGTATTGCCTGCAAAACTGCCAGTAAATTAACCCAGTTAGCTTTAGATTAGAACGTTTTGCGTTCTCCAGGCTGGTTTATTAAGAAGTGTGTAGAACCTCTATCTTGAATGTATCCAGTCTTAAGAATGGATACTCTTGTTTGGCTCAGATAAAATATAAGTTTTGTAACTAAATAGCCTTGATGAACTGCATCTACCAGAACACATAAAAGAGGGATTAGGATTTAGTGAGTAATATTTTTTACTCAGCACTGACTAAACGCCCCAAAGAAAGCTAACAGCACTTTCAAGTCAGCAGGGCGGGCAGTGTGCCACAAGCATCAAAATCGAGGTTTTCGGTATCGGTAGACCATGCCCAACGCTAGTGGACAGTAGTCATTCGGAGATGCTAAGTTGTTTTTGCTACTACTAACTTGATTGTCGGAAATAAGGCCTTTGTGGAAATAATTGTCAACTTGTGGTGGTTTTAGCTTTAGCTATGAGCATTCTTTAATGGGAAAATACTATGCTTAAAAGTTATAAATTTAACTATTTATTCAATGTTACCCTATGTGCGATCGCAGTTATTTTGACTGTCACTCCGGCAAATGCGCTTCCAGAGCAAAACATCAGCACCGTTGTCAAATGGGCAAAGACCAGACCTCAACTACCAACTCTGAGATACAACAGCGAAGCCCACGGCTACGAAGGTACAAAGGGAAAATTATACTTTTATGCTGATGTCACTTCTCAAAATGGGACAGTGACTAAAGAAGGAATAACTGTCAGTGGTGACTCAAGCCTCAAATTCGCCACAAAAAATGCTAATGCAGTGAAACTCTTACAAAATATTTATAATTCCAACATTGCCAATGACTTCCAGAAGTCTCGATATATCACCAAAGTTGGACGTGACCAGTTTTATCGCGGGCAAAAGTTTGCTTACATCGCTGCTGAGGTACAGGGTGGGTCATCATTTCAGATAATTCCCTTGAATAAGTTGCAGGGATTTATAGATAATGCCAAATATTGCCAAACTAATCAGTGTGACATTTAATTAACCCTGTTTTGAAATTTAACATTTTATGCTGAAGGGGCGACGTAAATTTCTCGGCTTGATTCCTGGTTTCGTAGTAGCTAACAGTAGCAGCATACTTTTGAGTTTCAATACCCAAAAAATATTGGTAATGCTCGTTTTAGCGATCGCCTTTTTCTTCGCTAGTATTATTCCTATAAGAATAGCTGTTGCACTCCATCAAGCCCCAATACCCCAGGCTATTTTAGTCTTGGGGAGTGCTTCCGAAAGAATGGAGTTTGCTGCCCGATTTTGGCAATCTCACACTAATGTAGATATTTGGGTTTCTGATTATGCTAGGAATCTGGATGTTAATCGCCGTATTTTCCAACAGTTTGACGTTCCGAATCAGCGGTTGCACTTAGATGGTACAACGGATACTGTGACTAATTTTACGACTTTGGTAGAAGATTTTGTCAGGCAGAAGTTACAGCATATTTATCTAATTACATCCGATTATCACATGAAGAGGGCAAGAGCGATCGCGGCGATCGTTCTCGGTAGTCACGGGGTTGCGGTTACACCTGTGGAGGTTCCTTCGCAAGGAGAGGAGTCAGAAACCTTGATGCGGGTGGTGCGAGATTGTGGGCGATCAATTTTGTGGATTGTGACTGGGAGGACGGGAGCTAGTTTTAATCCGCGTCTTGAAAAACTATGATTTTATCTACCAAGCACTAAATGCCATAGTAAGATTTGAACCACGATGTAAATTTATCTAATCCTACTTCAATTGGTGTACTCGGTCTGAACCCGACATCTCGAACGAGATCATCAACATCGGCATATGTGATTGGAACGTCACCCGGCTGCATTGGCAAAAAGTTTTTCTGTGCTTTTTTACCCAAATGACTTTCTAGCACTTCAATAAAGTGTAGTAGTTCTACGGGTTGATTGTTGCCGATGTTATAGATTTTGTAAGGAGGAATGCTCGCATCTAAATCTGGTGTAGGGATTTTATCAATAACTCTCACCACACCTTCAATAATATCGTCGATGTAAGTAAAGTCTCGTTGCATCTTGCCATAATTGAATACGTTAATTGGTTCACCTGCCAAGATGGATTTTGTAAAGGAATAGTAAGCCATATCAGGACGGCCCCAAGGCCCATATACCGTAAAAAAGCGTAGTCCTGTAGCTGGAAGGCAATACAGATGACTATAGGTGTATGCCATCAGTTCATTAGCTTTTTTTGTGGCGGCATAGAGGCTGATGGGGCGATCAACATTGTCGTTTACAGAAAAGGGGATCTTGGTATTGGCTCCGTATACGGAACTTGAAGAAGCAAATACTAGATGTTTGACTTGGGAATGACGGCAACCTTCCAAAATATTGATGAAACCGCCTAAATTGCTGTCTGTGTAGGCATGGGGATTTTTGATGGAGTAACGCACGCCTGCTTGAGCAGCTAGATTAACTACAATATCAAACTGATGATTTCTAAATAATTTTGCTATACTTTCTCGATCTGCTAAGTCTAATTTATAAAAGTTAAAGTTCTCATTTTCCTTTAGTTGTTGAAGGCGATCGCATTTTAGTTTAACATCGTAATAGTCGTTTAAATTATCTAAGCCGACAACTGTATCACCTTGAGATAGCAGCTTTTGACAAAGGTAAAAACCAATGAAACCTGCTACACCTGTAACTAGAATAGAACTCATAGTCTTATCTTTTTTTCTTAACTTTGTCTGCTAGTACGCGATCGTAGATTCCTTCGATTTGTTGCACCATTAAGTTGGCATAAAATAGTTGCCGCATAAGTTGACGGGCTTGACTACAGCCCACGTAATCTACGTTGGAGGGCAGCTTTAAATAAAAATGGTAGTCCCTAAAATATCTTCAGTAATTTTAAATAAAGCTTGCCCTTTATAGTGATACTATGATAAAAGTTAAAATTTCTGACGATTTATCCACCAAATTTATTTTTAAACTCGTTAATGCCTAGTTTTTACATATTTGTATTACCAACATACCAACTTCCCAAATCATAAATCGCAATTTCTGAGTTTTTGAATCTCACTATAGGACTCCTATTTAATTTTTTAAAAAAATCAGTACACTCCGAAAAGGCTTCTTCCCCACTCCCCACTCCCTACTCCCCACTCCCCACTCACTGTCTACACAAATAATTTTAAAAATCAAAGCGGACTGCTATATATCCTGACAGTAATGGTAATGATTTGCCGTTTCTAAGATTGACTGATAAAAAGTATCGTCATTTTTTTGCTAGACGCAGAATACAAAAGACTCACTCTATTTTGACTACGATAGTAAACATGCCAAACCAGAGGACTACCATCTTTTAATTTGACACATGAAAGATAACTCCAGCTGCTGTGCGTCTTTTTAGCTTACTCCTGTTCATCTTGGACAAACCTTTTTGTAAAGCAAATAAATCATAGAAATCAGAAAAATGAAATTACCCCACCGATAAAGGGATGGGGCTTGAAGCAACGAGAAAGCAGCTTGCCAAATTTCGCCTACAAGGAGTGAGGCATATACCGCTTCATTTAATTCATCCTTCATCCAGTGGCACTTCATACTTATGAAGTCAAATTACCTGAATGTGAACCTGTTAAAAAGTATATTAATATCAGGATTTAAGCTCGACCATCTACACAAGCGATCCATTTTCCCTCATCGATGAAATGAGCATCGATGTGGTGCATACCACTACTATTCCAACCATTATTACTCGGTTTCAACACTAAATTTTGTTCAATTGGTCTTTCTTGATAACTTGTAATCGTTAACTCGGTAATCTCAAATGCTCTTACCTGAGTACCATAAGCTGGCTGACAGTCTTGGGCAAAACGAAAAATCTGATCGTTCATCACCAAAACTCTACCGGCTGGTCTAGCTATGTGTGCATTGTTACTGACAATTGGACTCTTTGGGTGTTCCAACCAAGAACCGAGCAAATTCTCTGCATAGTAAAGACGCAGGGTGTCATGTTTGTGATCGGGATTAGTTTCAGCAAACATCCACCATTTGTCAGCGTAACGGAAAATAGAGGAATCTACAAAAAATGCATCATTAAGGAGATTGCCAAAGAAACTCCATTCTGTGGGAAAATTTAATGCTTTGTAAAGTCGGATTGAGTTTGCTTGATAACTTTCTGGAATCAAGTAATATTCATTATTCCATTCAAAAACGTATGGATAAGATAAGTGAAATGGTTCGGCAATTATAATCTGTTCATATTTCCAATTAGTTCCATCTTCACTCGTTGCAAGTCCAATTTCCCCTCGACGTGTATCTTTATTTAAAACCTCAAAAAACATAAACCAGGTTGGACCAACTTTAATCATAAAGGGATCTGCAACAAATGCGGCTCTAACATCAGATACATCTTGGTGAGTCAGTACTGGATTTTTTACATTTGCAGGTGCAGTGACATTTATAGGAGAATCACCAACATAAATTCCAATAGACCACGTATTACTATTAATTAAGCTACTAATTAATAGTAATTGATTAGCTATGGTTTTAGGAAGGCTATTAACCAATTGATAGTACGGCTTTCTAATGATTTTTTTTAGGGATTTCATTGTGAATTATAATATAGATAACAAGGAAGTTTTGTTAGATAACAAATTAATAAAGCGATTTGAATGAAAAACCGTAAACATGGTTTGCGAAAAAACCATTCTCAACAAAAGTTGCGTTTTTACTTCAAGCGCAAACAAGGACAGTTAACCTTAGTTTTAATTGCTTTACTAATTTTGATTAGTATTATTCCTGTTAGGCTAGCAGTTGCACTCCATCTAGCCCCAATTCCGCAGGCAATTTTTGTGTTAGGGAGTGATAGCGAACGGATGGAATTTGCTGGTCGCTTTTGGCAATGTCACAAAAATTTGGATATTTGGGTTTCTGATTATGCTTCGTACTTAGAAATTAATCGCCGTATTTTTCAGCGGTTTAATATTCCAGAGCGACAATTACATTTGGATGGGAGAGCCACAGATACTGTAACTAATTTTACGAGTTTGGTAGAAGATTTTGTTGCCCAAAAGTTCAACCATATTTACCTGATTACGTCGGATTATCACATGAGTAGAGCAAAAGCGATCGCATCAATAGTTTTGGGAAGTCGCGGGATTATTGTCAGCCCACTTGTAGTACCTTCAAGAGGATTTGAATTTGAATCTCGGGTACACATTTTACGAGATTGCGTTCGCTCAGTAATTTGGATTGCGACTGGTCGAACTGGTGCCAGCTTTAACCCCCAAATTAAATCGAACAAATTTATTTGATTTTTGATTGAGTATGTTCTCATATACTATTTTGATTTCATTTATCATCCGCTCAACTGTAAATTCTTGCTCAAATTTTAATTTACCTGCTTCACCCATTTGCAGACGAAGATCAGGAGACTCAATCAGAGTTTGTAAGGCATTAGCCAATGCATTTATGTCTTTAGGCGGTACTAATAAGCCTGTTTTTCCATTTTCAACTTCTTCGGGAATACCATTTACGTTAGTTGCAACAACTGGCAAGCCCGCACGCATCCCTTCTAAAATGCTGATAGGTAAGCCTTCATGATGCGAGCTAAGTATAAAAATTTGCGATCGCGCTAATAAATCGGGTACATCTGTGCGATCGCCTAGAAAAGAAACCTGCTTTGCAATTCCCAACGATTGCGCTAAAGCTTTACATGACTCTAGGAATGGACCACTACCAACTAGGTCAAGATGAATCGAGGGGTTTTGCAGTTGAGCGATCGCTCGAAGTACAGTTGGTTGGTCTTTTGGTTCTTGAAATCGTGCCACCATGATTAGTCGAGGTGGCTGTTGTGAAGAATTCGCCATGCACAGAGGAATATTCGCAATGCCATTATGAATGACGTGGAGTGAATTTTTATTGCCAACACCAAACTTCAGGGCTTGCTGACGACCGCTTTCAGAGACACAAATTAGCTTCGCAGACAGTGGTGCCAATAATTTTTCAGCTATCAGCGCCACGGTTCGTTGAAGTGGAGGCGTTCCCTGAGTAAAACCCCAACCATGCGCCGTGAAGACAACAGGTGTCTTCGATATGCATCCAGCAATACGTGCTATGACACCAGCTTTACTGCTATGTGCATGAATGATATCAGGTTTAATTTTATTAATCAATGAAATACATTCTTTGATAGCGAGAAATTCACCTGAGAATTTAATATCACGACTTAAGTTAGAAATTAAATGTACACCAACATCTAAATCACTAATAAATTCTGTTAGTAAACCTAATTGACTAGTTGCCAGGTGGATTTCATAGTCTTTGTGAAAATTTTCGATTAAATCATAAACATTTTTTTGAGCACCACCAAGCTCTGATTTTGTAATGATATAGAGTACGACAGGTTTTTGGGAATATTTCATACATAGCAACCTCACCTGAGTTACAAAATTGTGACAAAGAATATTAACGTAAGTTGCTAGTTAGTGCCCAATAATCGGATCAATTAGATATAAAAATCGAACTTTTATGTATCTATAAATACTAATAACTAAGACTATGTATTTACAAATAGGCGTTTTTTGATAATTAGCAACTTGGGTTATTAATTAGATTTGCTATATTCCAAAGTTTTTTCTTTTGAGCCGGCTAAAAAACGGCGCACAAAGGACTTTAGTTGATTCGGTGCATATAAATATGCCTGTCGTCCTATAGGATAAATGCCCATCCACAATGGCAAATTCAGTTCCCGAATGGCTTGCCATTGTACACCAGCTAACTGTTTTTGACGCTGGGAATATTGAAAATTTTGATGCCAAAAACTTTTTGGGTAAACCCAATGTGTACCTAAAGTTTCGGGAATACTTGCCAAAAGCCAACCATGTTTGGCAAATGTAATCCACAACCGTAACTCTTCTGAATCCTCCACATCAGGATATCCTCCCGCTTGTAACCAAGCTTGTTTCTTGAAAGCGACTAGTGTATGAGCAAAAGGTATGCATTTTGCCATTGTCTTTATAAGTTGGTCATGCTCAGTTGCAGGCATTCTGACATAACGTTCTTTTCGATTCTCGTCTTCTAGGATGTAATTACATCCAACAACACCAACTTCTGGATGAGCATCCAAAAATTCTACCTGGAGGCGGAGCCGCTCTGGGTAACTAATATCATCAAAATCTTGGTTAGCTATATATTCTCCTTGCGCCTTTTCAATGGCATAGTTCAGAACCTTCGCACGACCTAAGTGTCCAGAAGTAAAAATCTTGACTCGACTATCTTGTTGTGCAACTTTTGCCAACATTTCAGGAGTTGTATCTGTCGAACCATCATCTACAATAATCCATTCAAAATCACTGTATGTCTGATTTAAAATGCTGGGAATTGCTCTATCAAAATATTGCTGCCCATTATAAACTGTGGTGACAACTGAAAGCTTTTTCAACATAGAAAATATTCCCAAGTTAGTAATTAAATTTACCCTAAATAGAAGCTGCAATTTGACGTTGTTCTAGTAGGTTGCAATACAAATGCTCCCATTGTGTAACGACTTCTTCTGTGCTGTAGTTAGCAACAACAAATTCTCTCCCCTTTTGCCCCATTTGTAATCGTTCTACCTCTGGTATTGCCATCATTTTTAACATTGCTTCGGCTAGTGCTTGAGGATTTTTTGATGGTACTAAAAATCCACTTTCGCCATCCAATACTGTCTCTTTTGAACCACCAACATCTGTAGAAATAATTGGTAGTTGTGTTGCTGCTGCTTCTAATAAAACCATTGGCATTCCTTCCCAAGCCGAAGACTTTAAATATGCGTCAGCGCCATTCATTAATGCCACCACATCACTACGAGCACCTAAGAATCTGACATTTGACTCAATTTCTATTTCTTTTACTAATTCTTCAATGTCTGATTTTAGTTTTCCTATCCCGGCAATAATTAATAAAGCATTTGAGTTTTGCTTTAAGACAATCGCAAATGCTTTGATTGTGTTAGGATAATCTTTCAGTGGATCGAAGCGTCCAACTGCTAACCATATAAATTTATCTCCAAGTCCTAATTTAGAACGAATATTACTTCTTAATTCTGAGTCAAACTTAAATTTATTTGTATTCACAAAGTTAGGAATAAATCTTGCTTTATTTCTTTGAACTAGTTTTATCTGAATATAACGTTCTACTCCAGCTTTACTTGTATTAATTGTCAAATCGCAAAGAAAGTCAGTAAATCTGTAGGCTATGTCTCGCCAACGCGCACCCTCACTTTCATCTACACTATGAGCTGTACAGATGATAACTGGAACCCTTGTAAAAAGTCGGACGATTCTGGCTAATAAATTTGCATGTAACATATGAGAATGTATAATGTGAGGTTGCCAGTCATTTATCAGATGTATTAATTTCGGGATTACCCTCGGTTCTGGAACGCCTGGTGACATATTAAGAGTCGCAATATCAAATCCGTCAGACTGAGCTTCTAATCCCATAACTCCAAGAGGCACCATTGACAAAATTTTAACTTGATGACCTCTCTGAATAAGATTAGAAGCCAGTTCTATTACTTGCTGATCAGCTCCCCCTAAACCCAAACTAGTAGATAGGATTAGAATTTTATGCTGCATTGTTTCAAATGAGATTTGCATTGTATTTCACCAGAAGTGTTAAATCCTGACATATAACGTAAAAATTCAAGCCTAATTTACTTGGCTTTGCAAATTACGCGATAAATTTTTCATTTTTATAAACATGATCTGCCAATACTAAAGACAGCCAAAGCATAGGAAACCAGTAATTAGATATAAATATGTAATGTATAGAAAGAGATAATACAGCAATTAAAACCAATTGAGACTCTAAGGAACTTAATCTCAATAATTGAATAATCTTCTTGGTAATAAATCTTAAAAAAAGTAGTAAGCCGAGTAACCCAGAAGCAATTAATATCTCACCATACAAACTGATAAACCCTCCACCTTCTGGCATCATAATGCCTGCAAATGCCTCATTATCCACCGCCATTTGAGAAGCTGTACCCCAACCGATTCCGAATGGTGCAACCAGGAATAAATTGGATATTGTCTGATATATATCACTTCTATCATCTGCAACAGAGTTTTCTCGTTGAGAGGGATCTAAAAATATTTCTAATCTAACACCTACAGTTTCATTGATATAGGGTCGTGCGATATCAGAAGATAAAGCTATAAACGTAATCATGACTATCCCAATCACTAAAGCAATAGAACTTTTTGAACGAATTCTGATAACCGCACTCACTAATATTGCTAATGGAAGTGCAACAAATGACGCTGCACTGAATAGGAGTATATAACCTGATAGTACAAGGGAATAGTAGCTAATTAGTATAGATAACGGCTTATCTTTTAAGTAGATGAAAGAAAGTGGTAAAGCCAATTCATAAAAAGTTGCCATGTGACCCGCTTCTATAGCTAGACCGCGCGGTCTGATAATACTTCCCATGAGTGTAGCATCTGTTAATTTATTAGTATTACCATAGGGAACAAAGTCACTAATGGTAATGCCTAAATAATTACTTACTATGAACTCAATAATTATAAAAATAGAAACAAATGCAAGAGAAAAAGCCAAACTACTCGCCAATACATTAATGGATTTAAATCTATTAATTAAACTTTTAAAAACAATGTAGAAGAAAAATATAGAAGTAAGGATTGCACAAATATGATTCAGATTCTTGATGCCTAGTTTATCTAATGCAAAGAACATACCTAGAATTCCTAGAATCACCATTAATATAATTTCTAAATCTTCTTTAAATATCTTCAATCGTCTTACTACTATCAAATAAATAGATACAGGCATCATATATAAAAGAGGTAGTGGCAGCCAAGGAGTTAGCGAGAAAGCAGTAATAAATGGTACTAGCATAATATATAATTGCGCCAGTTTAACTTGAAAATTCATAGATTATATATGAAATAAAAAAGTAAATATTAGTATTTTTTATTTTTATGAAATAATGAATTTTTTAATATTTTATTATATAAATATTCAATAATCACATCCTTTTCTGTTGCCTGAGAATCAATAAACCACTTAATCAACATGATAACTTGTACAATGCATAAGCATAAAATACACTCCAAACTATCCTTAATAAGAAATCCAACGATAGCAAAAACAATAAAAGAAAACAATGGAAAACTATACCATCTTAACCAAGAATTTGGATTTATATTGAGATACTTCATCCCCAAAAATATAATTGACAAAACACACAAAAATCCTGCATTACCTAGAACCGCTCCTATTAATCCAAACCTACTTGAGAAAATGAAAATTAACAAAATAGAAAATAGGCTACTGAATAAGTGAATTGCTAGATTCTCTACAACTGCATTCACACTGAATAAAACGTAATATCCTACTGCATACAACGAATAGAGTGTCCCAATGATAATCTCAATTCGGAATGCCAAAATATATTCACTGGTAACTACATCTCCAAGCATTACATGGATAAGAAACGGTGCCAGTGTAAAAAATATAGTTCCTAGCCCTAATGCAACTAGTGTATTAATTTCAACTGCTTGCTTAATCTGTTGTTGCAGCTTACTTTTCTCTTTATCTAATATTGTTATTATCTTGCTGAGAGCAGGAAGTAAAGGCTGTACAGGTAAATCTGATAATCGATTAATCACTGTTGTGAGATCGGTAATTGTCGCATAAACTCCCAATATTTTAGAACCTAATAAAGCTCCTACAATTAGGCGATCGCCTCTGGCAAAAATCATTCCCCCTAACGAGGTTAGCCAAGTCATCAGACTATATCGAGCTATTGCTAATCCTCTTTTTTGGTTCCAGTTTACGTGCAGTTTTATGTTATAGGTTAAAGTTCGGAACACCCAGACATGACTCAATAAAATTGCTATAGCTGCTACAGCTTGCCACTGCATCAGGGCGATTGTCCGTCCTCCTAGCCAAGTCACTATTAACATTCCAAAAGAAAGGAATAGCGATTCAATTGTATTGAATAAATTTGTCAAATCATAACGTTGATAGGCTTGTTCCACACCAATTAAAACCCTTTGAAGCAATCTTGCCCACACTACTAACCCACCAATCTGTAAAGCATGTCGAATTGTTAGTTGTTGGACTTGCCCTAATTTAGGAAATAAACTAACAATTGCTTCAGCACCAAATAACAGGGCAATAGCGGCAAGGGTTGCAAATATTAGCATCCCCCCAAAAGTTACAGTCAATGTCTCTGAAAGAGAATTGGATAAATCATCGGTATCTTCTTTTTCTATGTCGTGTGAGACAAATACTGTAGTTGCGACAGAAAGACCTGCCTCGGCTAAATTAACTACTTGCACTACCGCATAAGCCAATGTCCACAACCCATATTCCTCAATTCCTAGCATCCGAATTAGTATGGGAATTGTGAGTACAGCTAATCCGATTCGGACTGCTCCCCCCAATGTATTGTAGAAACCATTCTTTAAAAAGCTATTTTTCACTAAAAATATTTTCGTTAGATAAATTACTTTCTCTCAAAATACAGAATAAATTGCTTAAAACTCGTACTAAAGGGTTAGGAAAATTCTATATTAGGCAACTTCACTTTATCCTTGCTATTCCGTAGCTTGCCGCCGTAGGCATCGCTACTCTTTTTGTCGTAATAGCCCTTCTTGCTGTAGTGCATATAACCACTATCAGCAGTAACTCCATTCACCACCATTCCCAAAACACGCGATCGCGCTTGCTCAAGCATGATCTTCGTACTCTTAGCAACAGCAGAGTCAAGCACTCCAGGACGTACAACCAGCAATATCCCATCTGCCATCTTGCCTAGCATCAGTCCATCACCAAACAGACTCAAGGCAGGAGTATCAATAATGACATAATCATAATCTTTGGCTGCCTCTTGAATTAACAAAACCATGCGCTGTGAGTTTAGCAATGCTACCGGATTAGGTGGAATTGTGCCAACAGTTAGCACATCTAAGTTAACCAATACTTCTTGGGTAGTGCGGGAAAACTCTGCTTGACTGACTAAAACATTACTCAGTCCTAGCAAGTTGGGTAATTTCCAGATTTGTTGTTGGCAGGAGTGACGCATATCCGCATCTACTAACAGCACTTTGCGTCCCATATGTGCTTTAGCTACTGCCAGGTTAGATGCCACAAATGATCTGCCTTCACCTGGAGTTGAACTAACCACAGCAATTACTTTTAGCGGTTTCTCAAAAACGGTAAAATCCAAGTTTGTCTGAAGCATCTCAAAGGCTGAATTTGCTACTGAGTAAGAATTCTCTCTCATTGGCAGTTCTAGTAAAGACTCTGCCTCACCACCTTTAGATTTTTGACCTAAGTGAGGAATTGTACCGAGTAAGGGATAATCAAATAGCTGTTGAGCTTCCTCAATAGTTTTCAGGGATTGATCCATAGCTTCCAACATTAAAGCTATCCCCACACCTAGCAAAATTCCCAAAAATCCACCTAGCGCAAGGTAAAGTGTAATTTTGTTAGCTGCTTTGTTAGGAAGTAAAGCCATAGATACCACCTGTGCATTACCGACATTTTGATTGACAGCGACATCCACTTCTTGCGATCGCTTCAGCAGTTCTTCATAAGTTCCTCGTGCTACTTGCAACTGTCGCTCTAGCTGTTGCTGGTTTTGTTGCAATTGGGGTAAGACACCCAACCGTTTTTGGGACATTGTGTATGCATCTTGCAAAACCCTAATTCGATTGGCTAATGCTGAACGTTCCACATCCGACTGTACCAACTGAGCAGTTAGAGTCTGCTTGAGTTCCCCCATCTGTAAATTTTGCGTTGGTACAGATTTTTCACTGCCCGCGTTTTCCGAAACTCGCATTGCTAACTGTTTTTTGAGAGCTGCTGCTTTTGCCGTCAAATTAACGATCGCTGGATGTTCATTTGTATAGCGAGTCTGTGCCACCGCTAACTCGTTTTCTACTTTCTGATATTCTGTTAGCACCTCCTGCACACCTTTGGATTGACTTAAATTGCCCATATCCACAGCTTGCAGCGAATTCAATTTCAATTGACGTTGTAGAAGTTGTGAGCGAGTCTCGGCATCTACCAAGTTTGACTGAGCTTGAGTTATCTGACCAGATAACTCATTGAGCCTTTCTACACCTGTGGTAGCTTCTTGGTCTAAAGCAAATACCTTGTTTTCTTCTTTAAACTTACGCAAAGCTGTCTCTGCTCTAACTACCCTTGTCTCTACATCAGGCAATTGGTTACTTAAAAATCTCTTTGCAACCCTTGCCTGGGCTTGATTAACGTTAATATTGTTTGCCAGGTAATATTTCATCACCGAATTCACAACAGCTGCGGCTTCTTTTGGATCGCTACTGCGGTAAGAAATTGCCAAAATATCTGTACCTCGGATACTTTTAGCCTTGAGTTTTTTGAGAAACTCATCTTTTTCTAGAGGTGTTCCTTTCTGATCTGTCAGGCTTAGGCTAGTAATGGTTTTCTTAACTATTGGATTGGAGCGAATTATCTCTGCTTCTGTATCCAATGGGCTGCTTAGTAGAGTCACACCGTTTAACTCTCCAACTTGTGTGGAGGGACTTGTCAGCGAAGAAACACGGTCAGTTTTACTGAAAAGCAACTTGCCTTCTGCTTCATAAATTGGTTTTTGTCTGATGGCAATTAAAGCTGACAGTCCAAAAATAGAGGCAGTCACCGCAGCTATGACTAGCCAACGCCTTTTCAGAATCAGCGAGTATTGTTGCAAATCTAGGGAGTTTTGGTCTTGTTGGTTAGGAGGCATGGAATATGTTCGAATACCTGAAATACTTACTAATTTTGCTCTGCAAATTTGGTAGTCCAAGATAGTCATTTGGACATATTTAGGTTTAATTATTTAAAAACTAAATATATATAAAATGCCAGACCTATCTGTAATTTTTTCAGATCGCTTTCCTTTTTATTACATCTTTTTTTATCCCAGAAATATTATCTAAATGTCAACGTACCTTTGATATTCTTTATTAAAATTTTAAATTACTTTAATACCAAATCTATGTGAATATTACTGTACCTTAACCAATGACAACCCTTGATATGAAGTTGATAACAGCATCTTATCAATTAAAATCCTTGATATGAAGTTGATCACAGCATCTTCTTAGACAGAATAAATTTTTTGCTATTATTTTATCAATCTGTAAATATGTACTTTCAAAGTAAATTTACTGTAATGATTTAAATTTAAAGTTTATATAGCCTACATTCATGGCATTATGCAAATGTCAAGGCAAGAACTTTAAATACATCGTGCGTGTGAGTCGGACAGCCAACGCAAGTAAAATGTGTTTTTTATAGACATATTATGCAAAGGCACTGAGAATTTACCTGCCATCTTCTAATACTCAATACCCAATTGCTTTGAAAAATATAGCAGTAGAAAATTTATCGTTTCTCTATGCTTTGACACAATACGGCTAGTTTTTAGTATTACCATCTTGAAATTTCTTGCTGCTTTTAATTAACCAAGAAATACCAGGATACTGAAAAATAATAAAAATCAATGACTCTTACAAGTTATGTTAGTTACCCTGCCAATGCTAGGTTGCCAAATATAGTCCGCAGCCTCCCGATATTGCTCTTGTTAGGGGATATTTTTGGCTTGCTCATTTGTTTAGCGATCGCACAATGGTTGCGTTTAGATCAACCTTTACATTGGCTCAATCCATTGCCTTATGGATTTGTTTGCATGATAATTGCAGCATTTTATTTAGCAGATGCTTACTATCCAGATCGGCAAATTGCAGGTTTGAGAGCGCCGGCTCGAATTATTGTTTGTAACGTTGCGATCGCGTTCTTCATCTCTGCCCTTATTTACTTATCAGATATTGGCAAACATAACCCGGTGTCGTGGCGGAGTGTCTTTCTACCTAGCTTGGGAATCTTTACCATTTGGGCAGTGATATTGCGCTTGGTGGCAGTGAAATTGGTGCGATCGCACGAAGAGAAAAGTCGTTGGTTAATATTAGGAGCAGGGGATAATGCCATCAAATTTGCCCAAAAATTGCTAGGACTTAATCCTTTAGGAAAGTTGACTGTTTTAGCAGAGGAAAATCAAAAAACCATAGACTTACCAAAAAGCAATCTGAGTTATCAGGGAAATCTGAGCGATTTGTCGCAATGGAGTCAAAAATCCTGGTCTGGAGTCATAGTTACAGCGCAGATAAATTTTTCCACATCTGAAGCGCAACAGTTAATGCAGATGCGCTTGCGAGGTATTCCGGTTTACACATTGCCGGATGTTTACGAAACATTTTGGTATAAACTACCTTCATCGCTGCTACAAGATAAATGGTTGGCATTTAGCGATGGTTTTAACCTAATGCCTGGTTACTTCAGCAAGAAACTGAAGCGAGTTATTGATGTCATATTGATACTGTTTTTACTAGTATTAGTTGCACCACTTCTGTTGTTGGTTGCATTGCTAATTAGATTAGATAGTCCTGGCCCAGTATTGTACAGTCAGCAGCGAAGTGGGTTATACGGTAAACCATTTAAAGTTTATAAATTTCGCTCCATGTATCAGGATGCAGAGAAGTTGGGGGCGCAGTGGGCTAGTCAACGCGATCCACGGATCACCAGAGTCGGATACTGGCTACGTTTGTTACGTATTGACGAATTACCTCAAATATGGAACGTCTTACAGGGTGAAATGAGTCTGATTGGGCCTCGTCCAGAACGACCAGAATTTGATGTCAAACTCAAAGAAGCGATTCCCTACTATGAAGTACGCTATCTGGTAAAACCGGGAATTACAGGCTGGGCACAGGTTATGTATCCCTATGGAGCATCTATTGAAGATGCTTACGAAAAGCTTTCTTACGATCTGTATTACATCAAGAATTATTCCATTTGGTTGGATTTAGCGATCGCTTTCAAAACCATTCGAGTTGTTTTGTTAGGTAAAGGTAGATAAGGAAAAAAAATGAAAAAGAAAATATTGGTAACTGGCGGTGCTGGTTACATTGGCTCCCATGTAGTTCGTCAACTGGGGGAAGCTGGTTATGATGTCGTGGTCTACGACAACTGCTCTACAAGTTCACCAACATCTGTACTACACGGGAAACTAATTATTGGCGATTTAGTAGACACTGAGCATCTTTATCAAGTTTTTGCCCAGCATGAATTCAGCGCCGTCTTACATTTTGCCGCTAGTCTGATTGTTCCAGAATCAGTAGCTCATCCCCTCGATTACTACGCAAACAACACCCGCAACACCTTAAATTTGCTGCACTGCTGTAGCGTTATGGGCGTTAACAAGTTGATTTTTTCCAGCACAGCCGCAGTGTACGGAGAAGTAGAAGAAAATCCTGTTACTGAGTCGAATCCTACACAGCCCATTAATCCTTACGGACGTTCCAAGTTGATGAGTGAGTGGGTGATCCGGGACTATGCAGCAGTATCTTCATTACACTACGTAATTCTACGTTACTTTAATGTCGCAGGTTCTCAACCAAGTGGACTATTGGGGCAAATGTCACCGAATGCTACTCACTTGATTCGGGCTGCTTGTGATGCGGCACTCAATCGCAAGCCGGAAGTACGAATTTTTGGTACTGATTTTCCTACACCTGATGGAACTGCCATCCGAGACTATATCCACGTCGAGGATTTGGCCACTGCTCACTTAGATGCTTTGGATTACTTAGAAAAAAGAGGGGAAAGCCAAATTTTCAACTGCGGTTACGGGCAAGGATACAGCGTGCGACAAGTTATTGAAAGAGTTAAGGCTATTTCTGGTGTAGATTTTCCCGTTATTGCCGCACCACGTCGTCCGGGCGATCCTGCCTGTGTTGCAGCTTGTGCTGATAAAATCCGTAGGGTTTTGGGTTGGCAACCAAAGCACAATGATTTAGATGAGATTATTGACACAACCATTACTTGGGAAAAACAGAAAATTCACTTGGCAAGGCAAAAGCATATAAATATGGCATATGCCTAATTAACCTTGTAGCCTGTAATTTACATAAGCATTATCAGTAAATAAAGGCACGCAGTCACTAACATTGTAAGCGGCTGACAGTTCAACATCTGACTCAAAGCCTTTTTCAATCAACTCTTTACCAGAACTGCATTTTTTCAAGTACCCCGGTAAATCCTGCTGGAAAGCCTGAAATGTTGCCACAGCCACTTCAGCCTCTGGTGATAGACTGCCATATAAATAACTGAGAATTGCCCCAGCACCAATTAAATCTTCAAATGCAGGATGTAGGCTACCATCATCTTTCCACCTCTCACCGGCAGGAATCACAGCGATTTTATCGCCATACTTTTGAGCAAACTCGGCCACAGCTTGACAATTTCGCAAGCAGCCAGCCAAAGTTGGTGTATTCCCTGTATGTAAGGTCAGAAAAGAACCATTAGGTGAGGGTAAAACTAGTCTAGTTCCAGCAGGAATCTGAACCACCGATTTTGGCGAGAGAGAATATCCTGTTGTAGTCCAACGTTGTCTATAACTTGCCAACTCTGCTCGCACTGACTTGGCATAATCTATGACAGATTCATCTCTGATTGCATAGGGAAAAATTATCGCGCCATTATTGGTGGCAATTTCCACGCAGGTAGAAAAAGAGAGAACGTCAACTATCACAACTACATCACTTATGGGAGCGAGTTGAGCAACTCCTTGTGGGCCCCATTCACAGCGTAAATCAAACTCTGATTGGTTGTAAATCATACAAGTAAATACAGGTTAAAACAAAGATATGGAAAGATTATCGCATTCTTATAGAAAACGGCAGAATGAAGTTACTGTCCACCTCTAGAACGAATAATTTGCCCTGTAATCCACTGTCCTTGCAATGAGGCGAGAAATAATATGATACGCGCGGCATCTGCTGGTGTACCTAAACGACCAAACGGTGCTTTTTCCTCAATTTTTGAGCGGATTTCATTACTCATCCAGCCTGTATCTGTTGCCCCAGGATCTACGGCATTTACACTAATATTTTTACTTGCTAGGCTAGCACTGAGACTTAGAGTCAGCGCTTCTATTGCTCCTTTGCTAATAGCGTAGGGTAGGTTTTTGGACATAGGAGCCAGACTTTGACCAGAGGTAAGATTGATAATTCGTCCTCCTGGCCGTCCATCATGGCGATTAGCAAATTCGCCACACAACAATGTAGTACCTCGAATATTTACGGTGTAATGAGTATCAAGTAATTCGGATGATAAAGAGTATATATCTGCTTGTTGATCGTGAGCGGCATTGTTAATTAGAATATCTACTTGTCCCAGACTGCCCTCAATGTGGTCAAAAAGTTTTTTGGGCATTTCTGACTCAGCCAAGTTAACCTCAACCCCTGCGGCTTTGACTCCTTATAATTTTAGTGATTCAATGATTTCTTCTGCCTCATGAAAATTGCTACCCCAAGGCATCAGCTTATCGTATGGTCGATAATAAGTCGTAAAGATATTTGCTCCAGATGCAGCAAGTGAATGAGCGATCGCTGCACCAATTCCCATGTGTCGGCTTACACCAGTTACTAGGGCAACTTTACCCGACAAACCGTAATCTACCATCTGTAATACAACGTTATTAATTCTATTGGCTTGAATTTTACTCCTTATCAAACAGAATAAAGGTGCCAGTCGCCAGAATTCACTTGGGTATTTTGTGCGACTGGTGGATGAATAAACGGCGTTTAAGACCCCCACAAAACAAGAAAATTTGGTGGTCTTCAATCAGTGGCGGGTCTGAATCCCCCACTGATTGCATTCTGACTCCTGAATTCTGACTTCTGAATTCTTCTTCAATGCTTATTAGCATCCGAGATTCGATAAACTCAGAATTGCCCCAAGATTTATTTATCATGTCCGATTCCCAAACTGTTAGTGCTGCTGTTGCCAAACTCTACAATACCTATCCATTTCCCTATGCCATCTAAAGATATATTTCATCAATCTGTCCGCACTGCTTTAGAAAAAGATGGTTGGATCATTACCCATAATCCACTACATCTGAAAGTTGATGACATTGAATTTTTTGTGGATTTAGGAGCAGAAAGATTATTAGCCGCACAAAAACAAGGTCAAAAAATAGCCGTAGAAGTTAAATCCTTTATAGGTGCGTCGGAAGTAACTGAATTTCATCTCGCTTTAGGTCAAACCCTGAATTATCGGCTAGCATTAAAAAAAGAAGAGCCAGAACGCCTTTTATATCTAGCTATTAGCCAAGATACATACCAAGACTTTTTCTCCCGTCAATTTATTCAAGATTCTTTAAAAGAATATCAAATTAAACTTTTAATATTTAATTCGTTAAGTCAGGACATTGTTTTATGGAAGGAATAAATTACTCTCAAATAATTCAAGATATTTTAAGTAACCATTCCGCTAACGACGTGGCTAATGGCACCGAGGTTCAATTGTTGTTTGACGCAGAACGCCATCATTATCAAGTCTTAAATATTGGCTGGAAAGAACAACGGAGAATTTATGGAATCATCATTCATGTTGATATCAAAGGCAAAAAAATTTGGATACAAAGAGATGGTACAGAAATCGGTATCGCTAACGAATTAATCGCGGCTGGTGTACCTAAAGAAGATATTGTATTAGGATTTCACGCTCCTTATAAACGCGAATTTACAGACTTTGCTGTTGGATAAGTAGCAGGAAATAAGCAATAGTAATCTTTGCCCTAATCATCCACTATCCGCTAAACTCAGAAATGCTGCGTTATTCCTGATCATGTCCGATTCCCAAACTGTTAGTGCTGCTGTTGCCAAACTCTACAATACCTACCCCTTTCCGCCGGAAGCCCTGTTGGATGAACCACCTCCAGGCTATAACTGGCGCTGGAACTGGCTAGCGGCTCATAACTTCTGCACAGGTGAAAAACCTCAAAGGCAAGATATTCGGATTTTAGATGCAGGTTGCGGTACTGGTGTAGGTACAGAGTACCTAGTTCACCTGAATCCTCAAGCTTCTGTGGTGGGAATTGACCTCAGTAGCGGCGCTTTAGCTGTCGCTAAAGAACGTTGTCAGCGTTCAGGGGCTAATCGCGTTGAATTTCATCACCTCAGCTTGTTTGACGTGGAACAGTTGCCGGGTGAGTTTGATTTAATTAACTGCGTTGGCGTTTTACATCATACCCCTGATCCAATTCGCGGTATTCAAGCTTTGGCGAACAAATTAGCCCCAGGCGGCTTGATGCACATTTTTGTGTATGGAGAATTGGGACGCTGGGAAATTCAACTCATGCAAAAAGCGATCGCACTTATTCAAGGTGACAAAAAAGGCGACTACCGCGATGGCGTCCAAGTTGGGCGGCAAATCTTCGCTTCATTACCAGAAAATAACCGAATTGTCAAATACAATAAACAACGTTGGTCATTAGAAAACTACAAGGATGAATACTTTGCTGATATGTACGTTCATCCCCAGGAAATTGATTACAACATTGAGACGCTGTTTGAATTAATTGATGCTTCGGGATTGGAGTTTATTGGTTTCTCGAATCCGAGTTTCTGGGATTTGGAGAGACTTTTAGGGAAAGCACCAGAGTTACTAGAACGGGTAAAAGGATTGACCGATGCCTGCGGCGGGCTAAACCAACGCCAGCTTTACCGCCTGATAGAATTATTAGATCCAGAAGTAACTCATTACGAGTTTTTCCTCGGTCGTCCTCCCTTAATCAAAGCCGACTGGACAGACGATAACGCCCTATTGATAGCGATTCCCGAACTTAATCCTTGCATTCAGGGATTTCCCAGTCAATGTTTCTTTAATTACGATTACCAGATTGTTAATTTATCAGTAGCAGAGTTTGAGTTTATGCAAAGATGTGATAACAATTCCACAGTTGCAGATATTTTGGCAAGTGTGCAACTGGGATTGGATGGGGTAAGAACGCTTCTGAAGCAGCAGCTGATTTTATTGACACCTGCTTAATTACACTGGACTCAGATACGGAGTTAACAAAACAAATTTATACTGGTGTTGAACAGCGCTCGCTGTTCAACACTTACGGCAAATTAATGTAAATTAGGAAAGTGCCCAAGAAACGGGGTTATTGTACATCCTAAAAGTTAAAGTTTTCTGGAATTCAGCAATGGTGCAATGTTTAATCACAAGCCGCTACTCTACGATTTCTGATTTGCGGTACGCCCATACACTCCTGAAGCACCAGTTGATTTTATTCACACCGACTTGATCAAATACCAAGATGCTATGTCACGACTTTAGAGGAGAATTATTTCCTCAAAAAAGCTGGAATTATCAGAAATTTTGAATTTTTAGGCAGCGATTATTGATTATTCACCCCCTCACTCCCTCACTGCTGGGGGCGCGATACTGACTGTCTAACGTTGACAAGAAGTTAATTGTTTTTTCCTAAAGTATTGTTACCGGATCGTGATATGATTCATCTGACTGAATGTGCAGTCATCATGTTTAACTGTACTGGTTTCAAGTCTCGTGAGCTTGTCTGACGAATCAATTGCGCCCACTCCGACAACGCAACAAGATGCTAAAACTGGTTCTGAAGAGACAGAATCAGGTAAGTCCATGCAAGAGTTCTATCAACTCTTCCAGCGATTGTTGGTAATCACGCTTGTCTTGACGGGGGTTATTTTTATCTCTGTGTGGATTTTTTATTCCTTGAACATTGCCCTTAATTATTTAATTGGGGCGTGTACAGGTGTGGTTTACTTAAAAATGCTGGCTAGAGACGTTGAGCAGCTCGGTAGTGAGAAAACCAGTCTGAGCAAAACTCGTTTTGCTCTATTTATGGGAGTAATCATCGTGGCAACTCAATGGCGTGAGCTACAGATTCTGCCCATATTTTTGGGATTTCTGACTTACAAAGCCACGCTACTCGTCTATATGGTGCAAATTGCGTTCATTCCTGATTCTTAAAAAGTCAGGCTCACAAACATAGTAATCCCATCCTCGCTCGTTGGGGAAAATGCTTGAAGAATGCAAATGCTTAGTGTCTTAAACGCCTTTAATTCTTTTCCCCTCGCCGCATTAGAAGTAGGTCAACATTTCTACTGGCAGTTGGGCAATCTTAAAATTCATGGGCAAGTTTTTCTCACATCATGGTTTGTGATTAGCATTTTAGTAGTGGCCTCAATAGCAGCTACTCGCAATGCACAAAGAATTCCCAGTGGCATCCAAAATTTGATGGAATATGCCCTAGAATTTATTCGTGGTTTGGCGAAAGACCAACTAGGTGAGAAAGATTACCGCCCTTGGGTGCCATTTATTGGTACATTGTTTCTGTTTATTTTCGTATCGAACTGGTCAGGGGCGTTAATTCCCTGGAAGCTCATCAAGCTGCCTTCGGGTGAATTGGCAGCTCCCACGAATGACATCAATACGACTGTTGCATTGGCACTGCTGACCTCTTTAGCGTATTTTTACGCAGGTTTTAGCAAGCGGGGTTTGGGCTACTTTAAGAAATATATAGAGCCGACACCCATTCTATTGCCGATCGCAATTCTCGAAGATTTTACTAAGCCCCTCTCCCTAAGCTTCCGGCTATTTGGCAATATATTAGCGGATGAATTGGTAGTAGCGGTGCTGGTTCTGCTAGTTCCTCTATTTGTACCTCTACCTGTAATGGCTTTGGGTTTATTTACCAGTGCCATTCAAGCCCTGGTTTTTGCTACCCTAGCTGGAGCATACATTCATGAGGCGATCGAGGGACATGGTGAAGAAGAGCATGAGGAGCATTAAACTTCTCAGTTGATAGCACAGTTCCAAGAGCATTTTCGCTCAAAACATCGCAAAGCGCGATCTAAGAACCCGGTGCAGCGTGAAAAACACGTTTCTAGTCGTTAACGTAATGTTTGTTAGTTTTGTAATCAAAGCAAGGAAAATCAACATGGATCCATTAGTGCAGGCTGCTTCAGTTCTCGCTGCTGCTTTAGCGATTGGTTTAGCTGCAATTGGCCCTGGTATTGGTCAAGGAAATGCTGCTGGACAAGCAGTAGAAGGTATTGCCCGTCAACCAGAAGCAGAAGGAAAAATTCGCGGCACTCTGCTATTAACCTTGGCTTTCATGGAATCCCTGACTATTTATGGTCTAGTGATTGCCCTGGTACTGCTGTTTGCTAATCCCTTCGCAGGATAAGACCTAAAAGTTTTTGTGAGTGTGGAGACGTGAATCATCACGCCTCTACAATCGAAAATATTTTGGGTATCTAGTCGTTCTGATGTTAAGTTGAGTACTGATTTTAGATTTTGGATTTTGGATGATCAAGAGTTTTCTGTATATGCTCCTGAGCTATGCCTGCTCTCAAATCTAAAATCGTCAATCTAAAATCTCTGAACTACGCAGGCTTGCTGTGGCTATCAATCCCAAAGACGCTCGAACACGAACAGCGTACCGTAAGCAAGACTCGCTCTCCGTGACGTTATCAGCAATCTAAAATCCAAAATCCCTTGCCCCTTGTTGGCTCTGGGTTTCTAAAATATGAAAGGTTGGATGATGTTGCTAGCCATGAAAACTGCTACTCCAGCCAAAGAGGAGAGAAATGTTTGATTTCAATGCTACCTTGCCCTTCATGGCATTGCAGTTCCTGCTATTGGCAGCTTTGTTGAATGTAATTTTCTATAAGCCACTGACCAAGGTACTGGACGATCGCGATAACTATATCCGAAAGAATACCCTTGAGGCAAAGGAAAGCTTGGCAAAAGCCGAGCGTTTAGCCGCCGAATATGAGCAGCAACTCGCAGACGCTCGTAGACAATCGCAAGCTACTGTAGAAGCAGCTCAACTGGAAGCTAAGAAAATTACTGCCGAGAAAATCGCTGAGGCCCAAAAGGAAGCTCAGTCTCAACGAGAACAAGCTGCTGTTGAAATAGAACAACAAAAACAGGAAGCTTTGCATACCTTAGAGCAACGAGTTGATGCTTTAAGCAGCCAGATTCTAGACAAAATATTGGGGCCAACTCCTGTTAGATAAGCTGACAAGACTGGTTCTGTCAAAGGATACGCGCAACTGGGCACTAGTCCAGAGCGCTTAATTAAGTGTCGAAAAAAGGCACTTTTTCCCTACTGGATAAAGATACTTTATTTACTACGGGAAAATACAACGTATTAGCAAGCGAGCAGCGCACTTGTAAATGGGTATCATGGGCACATTCTTATTACTTGCCGCAGAAGCAAACGCTGTTCAGTCTGAATTGGCAGAAGGCGCAGCAGAAGGTGGTTTCGGTCTAAACTTAGACATTTTTGAAACCAACCTGATAAATCTAGCGATTCTGGTTGGCATATTATTCTACTTCGGACGTAAAGTTTTAAGCAATATCCTGAACGAGCGACAATCCAATATTGCCACCGCAATTCAGGAAGCAGAAGGGCGCTTGCAAGAGGCAAAGATTGCCCTTTCCCAAGCGCAAGAGCAGTTGAAGCAATCTCAGGCAGAAGCACAAAGCATCCGCAAATCTGCTGAAGAAAACGCCCAAAAAGCGAAAGAAGCCTTGTTAGCGAAAGCAGTGCAAGACGTAGAACGCTTGAAACAAACAGCAGCAGCAGATTTAAACACCGAAACAGAGCGAGCGATCGCCCAACTGCGGCAACGGGTTGCTATACTAGCATTGCAAAAAGTCGAATCGCAACTCAAAGGCGGCATTGCCGACGATGCTCAACAAAGTTTAATTGACCGCAGCATCGCACAACTCGGAGGCAATGTATGACAAGCCAAGTAGCAACAGCCGAAGTAGCCCAACCTTATGCACAGGCACTTTTGTCAATAGCGCAATCGAAAAATTTGACAGAAGAGTTCGGGGAAGATGCGCGTACTTTCCTGGGACTGCTGAGAGCAGACAAACAGCTACACAACTTCTTCAGCAACCCGTTTGTTCAGTCTGAGAACAAAAAAGCTCTGATCAAACAAATACTCGGTGAAGGCGCCAACCCCTACTTACGCAATTTTTTGCTAATACTAGTAGATAAACGGCGCATTGCCTTCTTGGAATCAATTTTTCAACAGTATCTGGCGCTGTTGCGGCAGCTGAATCAAACCGTATTAGCGGAAGTAATTTCAGCCGTTCCCCTCACAGAAGCTCAACAGCAGGCAATCATCCAAAAGGTCATTGCCATCACGAATGCTCGCCAGGTAGAACTAGAAACCAAGGTAGAGGGCGAGTTAATCGGTGGTGTGATCATTAAAGTAGGTTCGCAGGTAATTGACGCCAGTATTCGGGGTCAGTTGCGCCGCCTTTCATTGCGCTTAACCAGTAGCTAGAAAGTTAGGAGAGACGCGATTAATCGCGTCTGTACAGGAGTTAGGAGAGACGCGATTAATCGCGTCTGTACAGGAGTTAGGAGCGGAGCCGGAGACGCTCCACCTCCGGTTAGGAGTTAAATAAATAATAATTTATTTTGACTTTTAACTTGTAATTTTTGCATTTTTAACTCATCACTCCTAACTCTTAACTCGTAACTGAATTAATTTTTCCGTCTCACTCCTGACTGAATTAATTTTTCCGTCTCAAAGCAAAAAAGATAGACACATGAGCATATCAATTAGACCTGACGAAATTAGCAGCATTATTCAAAAACAAATCGAGCAATACGACCAAGAAGTCAAAGTTGCTAACGTTGGTACTGTCCTCCAAGTAGGTGACGGTATTGCCCGGATCTATGGTCTGGAAAAGGCTATGTCTGGGGAACTCTTAGAATTTGAAGATGGCACAATTGGCATCGCCCAGAACTTAGAAGAAGACAACGTGGGCGCGGTGCTTATGGGTGAAGGGCTGGAAATTCAAGAAGGTAGTTCTGTAACCGCTACTGGTAGAATTGCCCAAGTACCCGTAGGAGAAGCCTTAATTGGACGAGTTGTAGACGCTTTGGGTCGTCCCATTGATGGCAAGGGAGACATCAAGTCTTCAGAAAGCCGTTTGATTGAATCTCCAGCACCCGGTATCATTGCTCGTCGATCTGTACACGAACCCATGCAAACGGGTATCACAGCTATTGACTCAATGATTCCCATCGGTCGTGGTCAGCGGGAATTGATTATTGGCGATCGCCAAACCGGTAAAACTGCGATCGCGATCGACACCATCATCAACCAAAAAGAAGAAGATGTAGTTTGTGTTTACGTTGCGATCGGTCAAAAGGCTTCCACAGTTGCTAACGTGGTGCAGACATTGCAAGAAAAAGGTGCGATGGATTACACCGTTGTTGTCTTTGCTAGTGCCAGTGAACCAGCAACCCTGCAATATCTAGCTCCTTACACAGGCGCAAGTATTGCTGAGTACTTTATGTACAAGGGTAAAGCTACCCTTGTAATTTACGATGACCTCTCCAAGCAAGCCCAAGCTTATCGGCAGATGTCCCTATTGCTGCGTCGTCCACCCGGACGCGAAGCCTACCCTGGAGATGTATTCTACATCCACTCTCGCTTGTTAGAAAGAGCAGCAAAGCTGAGTGATGAATTAGGTAAAGGCAGTATGACCGCCCTGCCAATCATCGAAACCCAAGCTGGTGACGTTTCGGCATACATCCCCACCAATGTAATTTCCATTACCGATGGTCAGATATTCCTGTCTTCTGACCTGTTTAACGCTGGTATCCGTCCGGCTGTAAACCCTGGTATTTCCGTATCCCGTGTGGGTTCTGCGGCTCAAACCAAAGCAATGAAAAAAGTTGCCGGTAAGATTAAATTGGAACTAGCCCAATTTGACGACCTGCAAGCCTTCGCCCAATTTGCCTCCGATTTGGATAAAGCCACTCAAGACCAGTTGGCACGGGGTCAACGGTTGCGCGAACTCCTCAAACAGCCACAAAATTCGCCACTCTCGGTATACGAGCAAGTAGCAATTTTATATGCTGGTATTAATGGGTACTTAGATGATGTACCTGTAGAAAAAGTCACTAGCTTTACCCAAGGTCTGCGTGAGTTCTTAAAGACTGGAAAAACCCAGTATGTACAAGGAGTACAAGCCTCCAAAGCACTAGGTGACGCAGAAGAAGCTGCCTTGAAGGAAGCACTCACCGAATACAAGAAGACCTTCAAAGCTAGAGCCTAGCAATTTTGGATTTTGGAATTTTGCGGAAAGTCTGAGCGCCGGTTTCCGGCGCTCAGACTTTCCAAGACGGATTTTGGATTAAATCTAAAATCCGAAACCCCAAATCTAAAATCTAAAATCTAAAATCTAAAATCGGAATATGGCCAATCTAAAAGCAATACGCGATCGCATTCAGTCGGTCAAAAACACCAAAAAAATCACAGAAGCCATGCGTCTAGTTGCAGCAGCTAGAGTGCGTCGGGCGCAAGAACAAGTGCTAGCGACTCGCCCCTTTGCCGATCGCTTGGCGCAAGTATTGTATGGTTTGCAAAGCCGTCTGCGCTTTGAAGAGGCAAACTTACCACTACTGAAAAAACGGGAAGTTAAGTCAGTCGGGCTGTTGGTTATTTCAGGCGATCGCGGTCTATGCGGCGGTTACAATAATAACGTTATCCGTCGTGCAGAAAACCGCGCCAAGGAAATTAAGGCAGAAGGTATAGACTATACATTTGTGCTCGTCGGACGCAAAGCTACACAGTACTTTCAACGCCGCGATCAGCCCATTGATGCTACTTACAGCGGCCTAGAGCAAATTCCCACCGCACCGGAAGCCAATGAGATTGCCGATCAACTACTTTCCTTGTTCCTTTCGGAAAAAGTAGACCGCATCGAGTTAATCTATACCAGATTCCTTTCCTTGGTTAGCTCCCGTCCTGTGGTGCAAACCTTATTGCCCCTCGATCCGCAAGGTCTAGAAGCAGCCGATGATGAAATCTTCCGCTTGACAACCCGTGGCGGTAAATTTGAAGTAGAACGCGAGAAAGTGACTAAGCAAGTCCGCCCGTTGGCTCCTGACATGATTTTCGAGCAAGATCCAGTGCAGATTCTCGATTCTCTATTGCCCTTGTATCTGAGTAACCAGCTATTGCGGGCGCTGCAAGAATCTGCGGCTAGTGAACTAGCAGCGCGAATGACAGCCATGAGTAATGCCAGTGACAATGCCGGTGAACTAATTAATACCCTTACGCTGTCTTACAACAAAGCCCGACAAGCTGCAATTACCCAAGAACTCCTTGAGGTTGTTGGTGGTGCTGAAGCACTAACTTAGGGAATAGCTAATTATTTATTTGTAGTGCATTGTAATATATAGCCAATTGCTAATTATTTTAAGATTAGCAATTGGTTATTTTTAGTATTTGGGAATTTTTAACTAAATAACATTAACTGCATACAGACCCTCTCAATATAGTTATTGAAGCAACAGTTTTTCGGCTAATTCTTCCCTTAAACGTTTAGACCCAAGATCAGTTAGTCGATACTGAGCGTTCGATAATAGTATGATTTGCCGAAATTGTGGAGACAATAATTTTTTAAGTGCTTTCGTTACAGACGAAGCAGAACACTGAGCATAGCAACCAAGTTTATAAGTAGGTCAACTTAATTAAATATAAGATAGAGATACTCTTCCCGTTGTAT
>NZ_JAQYWQ010000137.1 GCF_029379315.1 Nostoc sp. S13 | reverse complement strand
CCAATGCCCAATGCCCAATGCCCAATGCCCAATGCCCAATGCCCAATGCCCAATGACAAATGACAAATGACAAATGACAAATGACAAATGATTTTATCGGACTAGCAATTTCTTATATTTACGCTACTGGTCTGCTTGTCATTGGCGAGGGACTACGTAGACTGTTTGGTGTGAAGCCAGATTTGACCCGCAAAGTGATCCATATTGGTGCAGGGATGTGGGTTTTCGGCGTCCTGCTGCTGTTTAACCACTGGGAAATCGGAATTATCCCTTTTGCTACCTTTATCGGACTCAACTACCTGTTTTACCGCTACCGAATCATTGGGGCAATGGATACCCAGGATAGCTCACCTGGTACGGTTTATTTCGCTATCTCAGTGACGCTGCTGTTCGGGCTACTGTGGCGACCAGACGGGCCAGTAGATAGCGCCCCAATCGCTGTTGCTGGGATAATGGCGATGACTTGGGGTGATGCATTGGCAGCATTAATCGGCAGACGCTTCGGACAGCATAAATACCAAGTGGGAAATTCTGTGCGTTCTTGGGAGGGTTCAGCAGCAATGTTTGTAGCGAGTACAGTGGTGATTTTCTTGGTGCTGTTGCTGCTACCTGGTTCGTCGCTAAGTTCCTTAGCAAAGCCTTTAGGTTTAGGATGGGCTTTGTTGACGGCGGTAGTAACTGCTACTTTCGCAACCCTAGCAGAGGCAGTCTCACCTCACGGCACAGATAACCTCAGCGTGCCTCTAGTAGCGGCTGGGGTAGTGTGGGTAGTAATGCAGGGGTTGTGAATTGTTCAAGCCAACACAAGACAAAACTACTACTAAAAATACAGCAGATTTCAAGGAAGGTGAAGTACACAACGATTCGTCTCAAAGCCAGATATAAAACCTGTTTTACTCCTGAATTCTGACCGAACAATTCGCAGTTCGCAATTCGCTTTTTCCGACGTAATTGGATAATTGATTCATTTAGGGTACAGAGCAACTAATTTCAATTATGTAAAAATCAAAACACGTAGTATCAATATCCAAGCCCCTAACTTTAATTATGGAGTAATAATTGCCAATTGGAAATGACTCCTGCTGTAGAAGTCAAAATACACGACGTAGATCAGGCTTAGGTGGATCTTTACTGCTTGTGCTGGCGTAATTGCTCTATTATATAGTCTTCCAGTTCTTGTCTTTCTCTCTTACTGGCATTTCGTTGATAAGTTCTTCCTGTTTCTTGAATAAACTTACGTTTCTCGCTTGGAGTAGATTTGAGTTTACCTCCGGTGCCTTGGAGCTTTTGCTGTAATTCTTCCCAAGTCTTTTCACCTACACTTTCACCGAGTTTTACCAGTACCTTTGGTAGTAATATTTTTGCTTCTCTTTGAAAATCTTCTTCTGTCTCAAGGGAAGTTAAATCTATATTGCTGAAGTCGATATCGATTTGAAACTTACTCATAGAATTGTATTTATTCTGTTCACAATTGTTACCACAATCGGGGGAAGATGGGTTTTCAATTTTCAGCTATGATCCGAAGATAGTATGATTGTACTGTTTAACCTTGGTAACTGAAGTTGAAAACATCAATTCTGAAAGTTGATTGAATACTTCCGGTAGTATAGCCCTACTTAATCATTCACAACAAGATTCCCGACTTCTTAAAATAAGTCGGGAATCTCAGCCTTTTGATTTTCACTTATAAAATAAGATTGCTATATATTCAGAAAGAATACATATAATTAATGACCGTACAACTAGGTTAGCAATGTTAGAAATGCTATCTTAAAAGCAAGGTCATTTGCTCAATTTTTGAGGAAAACACTATGACTACAACGCTCATAGAGCCTAATTCTATCGAGTCATTACTAGGTAAAGAGGCTGAAGACCTGCTTACCTACAAAGCAAAGGTTTCTCGTGATTTACTACATTTGCCAGGCCCAGACTTTGTAGATCGAATCTGGCTCAACAGCGATCGCAATCCTCAAGTATTGCGTAATCTCCAGCTACTTTATTCTAGTGGTCGTCTGGCAAACACAGGTTATCTGTCTATCTTACCAGTAGACCAAGGGATTGAACACTCAGCAGGTGCGTCTTTTGCGCCCAATCCAATTTACTTTGACCCAGAAAATATTGTCAAGCTAGCGATCGCCGCAGGTTGCAATGCTGTTGCTACCACTTTGGGAACATTAGGGATCATTTCGCGCAAATATGCCCACAAAATTCCCTTTATTGTCAAAATCAATCACAACGAATTGCTGACTTTCCCCAATCAATTTGACCAGGTATTGTTTGCTGATGTGGAACAAGCTTGGAATTTAGGGGCGGCTGCGGTGGGTGCGACAATTTACTTTGGCTCAGACCAGTCTACCAGACAAATCCAAGAAATCAGCCGAGCTTTTAAACGCGCTCATGAACTGGGTTTGGTAACTATTCTCTGGTGCTATCTGCGGAACAACGCTTTTAAACAAGATAAAGATTACCACCTTGCTGCTGACCTCACCGGACAGGCGAATCATTTGGGCGTTACCATTGAAGCCGACATTATTAAACAAAAGTTACCCGAAAATAACAATGGTTACGGTGCAGTTGCCAAAGCCACTGGTAAAAGTTACGGTAAAACAGATGAGCGGATCTACACAGAATTAACAACCGATCACCCAATTGATTTAACTCGTTACCAAGTACTGAATTGCTACTCTGGGCGTGTGGGGCTGATTAATTCTGGTGGCGCGACTGGTAAAAATGACTTCGCCGAAGCCGTTCGCACGGCTGTAATTAATAAACGGGCTGGTGGTTCGGGATTAATCTCTGGGCGAAAGACGTTCCAGCGTCCCTTTGAGGAAGGTGTGAAGCTATTTCACACCATTCAAGATGTTTATTTGTCGTCGGATGTGACGATCGCTTAGGGAGTGGTCAGTGGGGAGTGGTCAGTGGGGAGTGGGGAATGGGGAGTGGGGGATGAGGGAGCAGGGGGAGCAGGGGGAGCAGGGGGAGCAGGGGGAGCAGGGGGAGCAGGGGGAGAAGAATTAATAACCAATGCCCAATGCCCCATGCCCAATGCCCCATGCCCAATGCCCAATGCCCAATGCCCAATGCCCATGCCCCATTTTCCTACTTCAAACCCAGAATATTAAAGACTATGTACAAGCTTCCCGCATATGTAGCAGAACCAAGCAGTACGCAAACTGGCAGGGTCAGCACCCAGGCGAGCAGAATATTTCTCAAAGTGTCCGTTTGCAAACCTGAATGGTTTGCCGCCATTGTACCTGCTACACCCGATGACAGGACGTGAGTGGTGCTGACTGGCAGACCGAAGTAATCGGCAGCGCCAATAGTTGTCATAGCGACTAACTCGGCGGAAGCTCCTTGAGCGTAAGTAAGGTGGTCTTTGCCAATCTTTTCACCCACTGTCACCACGATGCGCTTCCAACCAATCATTGTGCCAAGACCCAGTGCAATGGCAACGGCAAATTTCACCCAATTGGGAATGAATTTAGTTACTTTATCTAACTGCTTCTTATAGCTGATAAGCACCTGTTCTTGTTTGGCATCGGTTAATTTTTTCTGGTTGTCCAGCTTGCCAATTGTTCCAGCGACTAGATACATATCGGTTCGTAATGAGCTAAGGTCATCGTTTGAAAGCTGCTTGAAACTAGTCTTAGCAGCAAGCTTGCCTCCAATTGTCCGACTTTTGGCAGCAAGGGCTGCGAAGGTTTTGTCGTTGGCTTCGCCAGTTGGTTTGAGGAAGTTGGAAAGCTCATCTGTGATGCTTTGGCTGTTTGAGAATGTTCCTCTTCCTTGTTGTTGCAACACTGGAATTACAGAGTTGGACGTAGCGGCCAACTGAGCGATCGCTCCGGCATTGGTATCCATATTCAGTGCAAACATACCTGGTAGAATGCCCACTAAGATGAGCATGATCAGACCCATGCCTTTTTGACCATCATTTGAACCGTGGGCGAAGCTCACACCAGTACATGTCAAGATTAACAAACCACGTATCCAAGGCGGTGGTGTTTTATTCCCTTCTGGCGCACGGTACAACTCTGGTCGTCTGATCAGTCTTTTCGCCAGCAGTAACAGCAGTCCGGCGCAGGTGAATCCAACAATTGGTGAAACTAGTAAAGATGTGAAAACTTCCTCCGTCTTTGCCCAATTCACGCCCTCGCCAAAGACATGACCCTTAGACAACATTGAATTTGCTAAACCAACACCCATAATTGAACCAATCAGCGTATGTGAACTGGATGCAGGTAAGCCCAAGTACCAAGTTCCCAAGTTCCACATGATCGCTGAAATCAAAAGTGCAAATACCATTGCGAAGCCTGCACTTGAGCCAACATTAATTACCAACTCAACGGGAAGCAGAGCAATAATGCCAAAAGCAACGGCTCCAGTTGATGTCAGCACACCAATTAGGTTCCAACAGCCTGACCAGACAACGGCGATGTTTGGCTTTAGGCTATGAGTGTAAATGACTGTAGCAACTGCATTTGCAGTATCATGAAAACCATTGACAAATTCAAAGCTGAGTGCTAAACCCAGCGCCAAAGCTAGAAATAAATATTCCATTTAGCACTCCCAATAAAAGACAAGAATGCAGTCTGACAAAAACAAGTTGTGTGACAAAAAAACTATTAAAAGTAGAAAAAAAACCTGGAGTTGTTGCAATTTAGCGAACTACTCAAAAAATTATGGTTATAAATATAACCTTCTCCTCAACAGATTCTTTAATTACATCTGCTATCTCAAAATAAGAATGGGTTCTAATTACAATTGAAGATTAGGATAGATAGGTTAAGAAATAAATAAGAAATAGTAAAAATTGAAGAATTCAGAAGTCAGAATTCAGGAGTCAGAATCAAGACGCTCTCTGCGAGACGCTGCGCGAACGCGGACACGAGAAAGCGTGACGCTATCAGTCGGGGATTCAGACCCGCGACTGATTGAAGACCACCAAATTTTCTTGTTTCGTGGGGGTCTTAAACCCGATTATTTATCCACCAGTCGTACAGAATTCATTCTGAATTCTGACTCCTGACTCCTGAATTGTGTTCGATAAATTAATTAACTTCAAATCATAGTTGTGGGGAGCAGGGAAGTGGGGAGAAATAAATTCAAAATTAAAAATTCAACAACTCCTGCCCAATACCCGATTGTTATCTAACGTTTCTCAGTAAGAAATCTGGCTGTCCACAACTTTTTCGCGATCGCTTCAAAATCTCGGCGCTACAAATACCAGCTTCACCATTTTTGGAATAACAAAAGAAGACTTCTTGCAAAAATCTTCCCGAACCAGAACAAAAAGGTGCTATACCATCAGCAGTAATTTGATTATTAGCACTCACAAATGAATTTTTAAAATTTGTAATTGTGGTACGCAAGGGTTTATTCGGACGATTATAAGCTGCGGGAATAGCGATCGCATCTTTTAATTTTTTACTCAATGCCAAATATTCCGCAGGAGTTTTCCCCGAACAAGTACCATGTTTTTCCCATTCATGATCGTAAAGTTTAGGGCTAGGATACAAATTGGCAAACCGCCGCTTTACTTCCAACGGTAATTTTTGCGTGGAACAATTAGCAGGATAACCAGTTTGGTACTGTGGCCACAAACCATGTAGTACAAAACCAAGTTTCCTTCCAGAACCACACTGCTGTGGGTCACGGATGCCATTTGTTGCACAATAATCTGGCGACCAAGAGAGTGTCAGGACATAAAAATCAAATTGGCCGGGAGTACCGTGATTTTGAGCAATGGCAGCATTCGGTATAAAAAGACTACTAATTAACAGAGAAGATGCGATGAAAAGTTTCTTGATCTGCATAAAAACAGTTAGTTTATCTTAAAACTAAAGTTATACAGAATACATTGTTAAGAGTCAAGGGTCAGGAATTCTTCCCAATTCCCCAGTTTTCAATCCCCAAGGAATTCAGAAACAGCAAATCTTGGTAAGGATTCTGGGATATCCTTAGATAAGTGAAAGATTTGCCAAAAATAGTAAGAATGAAGCTGGCAGCAAGAGTAAGTCAGGTAACACCTTCATTAACCTTAGCGATCGCAGCCAAGGCTAAGGCACTGAAGGGAGAGGGAATAGATGTTTGTAGTTTTAGCGCTGGAGAACCAGATTTTGATACCCCAGCGCATATTAAAGCCGCAGCAGTAAAAGCTTTGGATGAAGGCAAAACCAAATACGGTGCAGCAGCTGGAGAACCAAAGTTAAGGGAAGCGATCGCCCGTAAGCTTAAAATTGATAACGGTCTTGATTACAAGTCAGAGAATGTGATCGTCACCAATGGCGGTAAGCATTCTTTGTACAACTTAATAGTTGCGCTAATCGATCCAGGTGATGAGGTAATTATCCCTGCGCCCTACTGGCTAAGTTATCCCGAAATGGTGACTTTGGTCGGTGGAGTTTCGGTGATTGTGCCCACAGATGCTACGACGGGTTATAAAATTACTCCCGAACAACTCCGTAAAGCAATCACGCCTAAAACGAAGTTATTTATCCTCAACTCCCCATCTAATCCTACGGGGATGGTTTACACGCCAGATGAAATCAAAGCACTGGCGAACGTAATAGTTGATGCAGATATCTTTGTCGTCTCTGATGAGATTTACGAAAAGATTCTTTACGACGGTGCAGAACATATCAGCATCGGTTCTCTAGGGAAGGAAATTTTTGACCGCACTTTGATCAGTAATGGGTTTGCAAAGGCTTATTCGATGACTGGGTGGAGGCTTGGTTATTTAGCAGGCCCAGTGGAAATCATTAAAGCCGCGAGTACCATCCAAGGGCATAGTACATCTAACGTGTGTACCTTTGCTCAATATGGTGCGATCGCAGCTTTGGAAAGTCATCAAGATTGTGTCGAAGAAATGCGCCAAGCCTTTGCCAAACGCCGACGGGTAATGCTAGAGAGACTCAACGCTATTCCCGGATTGAGTACCGCCTCACCAGATGGCGCTTTTTATCTGTTCCCTGATATCAGCAAAACTGGTCTCAAATCCCTAGAGTTTTGTGATGCCTTGTTGGAAAAACATCAAGTTGCAGTCATTCCCGGAATTGCCTTTGGCGCTGATGACAACATTCGCCTTTCCTACGCCACAGATATGGCGACGATTGAAAAGGGAATGGATAGATTGGAGAAATTTGTCAAGTCGTGTATTTAGTCATTTGTCATTTGTGAGGACAATTTACCAACTCTCCAACTTCTTAACTCCACCTTTTCAACTCAGAACGAGTGGAGTTCATTTTCAAATCTGAAGTTCCGAGTTCCAAGCCTGAAGTTTCGAGTTCCGAAGCTCAAGTTTCGAGTTCTGAAGCTCAAGTTCCGAGTTCCGAAGCTCAAGTTTCGAGTTCCGAAGCTCAAGTTCCGAGTTCTGAAGCTGAAGTTCCGAGTTCCAAACTCGAAGTTCCACTTTCTGAGACTAAAGTTTCAGCTTGCGAAGGTGAAGTTTCATGTTCCAAACTGGAACTTTCGAGAACCAAGCTTGAAGTTCCACGTATTTACACAAACAACCGTGCCACAGTGCAAACAAAATTTGGTAACAGAGGTGAAGAGAGGTCATCTGTTGCGAATAATGTTGCCACTAATTTCAGGACTGCTTTTTCTCGGCGATACACTTCAACCTGTTGTAATTGCCAGTTCAAAATCCAATATTCTTGAACTCCTCTAGAAGCATATAGTTTTAGCTTGACTTCGCGGTCGCGTCGCTCGTTTTGTACTCCAGGCGAAAGTACTTCTACAACCAGTTCTGGCGCTCCCGTTAAATGTCCTTCTTGGTCAAGTAAAATGGCGAGGCGTTCTTTGCTTACCCAAACCACATCGGGAATAACATTATCTGCATCAGTAAAAATAATTCCTGGTGTTGGCACAGCCTCACCAAGACCTGTTGAGATTGACCAAGTTCTTAATTCTGCATAAATATTACCAGTAGCTTTTTGATGTCCCCAATGCGGTGCCCTACTCACAAATAATTCCCCATCGATAATTTCGTAGCGATTACCGTTATCTGGTAATAAATCTAAGTCTGTGCTTGTCCAACGTATCCTTTCATCAATGGTTTGGCTCATAAGAACCTCTGAAATATTGATACTAATATTCTAATGTCATTTGTCAAGAGTTAGGAGTTAGGAATTAAGAGTTAGAAGTTAGGAGTTAGAAGTTAGAAGTTAACGCCAAAGTTATTATTCTCCCCCATGCCCAATGCCCCATGCCCCATGCCCCTCACCTCTACATCAACTCCATCTCTCGCAACCCCTGGCGTAGTCTCTTCGCCTCTTCGGGATTATGCCTTTCATGAATAGCGATCGCTTTTCTAAAAGCTGTTAAACTATCTTGATGATTGCCAACTTTCAGCAATACTACCCCTAAATTTTGATACGCTTCGGCATAGTTGGGATTTAACTCGATTGCATTTTGATAATATGCGATCGCATCTGTAAATAAACCCAAAGCTTTAAAAGTCATCGCCAAATTATAATGTCCAAAAACAAAAGTAGGGTCAATTTTCAAAGTTGTGGCGTAAGCAGTTTTCGCACCGTTGAAATCTCCTGCTGCTTTGAGTAAGTTACCCAAGTTGTTGTATGCTCCTAATTTGAGCATGGGATAAATTGGCAATTTGATCGCAGTTTTATAGTGAGAAATAGCCTGTGGGGATTTTTGCAACCGACTGTAGGCAATGCCTAAATGATAGTGGAGTTCATATAAAATATCGTAGTTTTCTTCAGCAAAGCTGATTCCTCGTCTCAGCAACTCCATACCTTGGGAAATTTTCCCAGTTTCCACATACAATGCTCCTAATTTACTGCAAACATAGGGGTCATCAGGATGAGTCGCAAGAAACCCTGACATCGCCGTAGCTGCTTTGGCATATTTGTTATTTTGAGCGATCGCACTTTTTTGATATCCTACGTGTAAAAGTGCTACCCCTGGTAAATAACCTACTTGCCAATAAGGTTCCTTGGTTAAAATTGCTGACACACTATCATCGACTAAGGCATGGTAAGGACGGTCAAAACGAATATCTGGATGATTGCGGAATAGCCTGGAAACCAGAGAATAGGGAGATTGTTCTGCACCAACTTCATGGCGGACGAGGTTGATGAGTAGGTATTCGTCTCTAGCGATCGCCTCTCGCAACTGCGGTACAATTGCTGGTGTCAGAGTTTCATCAGCATCTAATACCAAAATCCAATCACCACTGACATATTTTAGAGCGGCATTGCGGGCAGCACTGAAGTCATTACACCATTTGAAATGATAGACTTTTGCACCGAGCTGTTGGGCAATATTGGGAGTGCGATCGATTGAGCCTGTATCCAAGACTACCATTTCATCTACCACATTTCTAACACTGTTCAGGCATTTAGGCAGTGTTCTTGCTTCGTTTTTCACAATCATGCACAGACTGAGTTTCATAATTGACACATCATCTACATACATTATTCATAGTAGTCAAATAAATTAATTTCTCATAGTTAATTTTCTGTTACAAAAACCTAAGACACGACTTTTTCCATGCTGGTATAACTATAATACAGATTATATAAAGAGTCATATATATATGAAAGATTCATTCGCCAAAACAGCAAATTTACTTCGCCAAAATCTCAAAGAATATTTGCGATCGCTTAACCATTGGTTTTTAAATACACCAGAAAGGGCACTTTTAGAAGCTCAACAAGCAGCTGAAAGAATTAAAAACATTGAGAGAGAATATTTTGATAATAAAAAAATATCTTTAGAATCAGGAAATTATACTGAAAACGTGATGTCTTACTGGCAAGGATACCTTGATAAAAATTTAACTATTATCAAGGTTAGGCTTGCAGAGTTCCAGCTTAGTCGGGGAATCGTCAATATATCTAATTCTGTTTTATTAGAAAAATTAAAGGTTATTGATGAAGTTGTAGACAAGTACACTATTAAAGATAAACTAATTAACAACAGCGTATTAGCATCAACTTCTCAAGCCATACAAATTAACCGGAGCGAAATTAACAAACAGCCAGACTCATCTAATATTAATAATATTAAAGCAATACCTACATCTGAAAATACTGGAGCCGTTCCGAGGTCTATAAGCAAAACATTTAATAGAATTAAAGGAGATTTTTCCCCGCAGGCAGAGGAAGAATTTATGAGGGATTATCGAATTTCTCGAAATAGAACAAGAATTGCTCTGAGATTTCTAATAACTCTAATTATTGTACCTATTTTAACTCAGAACTTATCGAAACAATTTATAGTAACTCCCATATTAGAAAAAATTAGAGGAGATAATAAAATTCAAGTTTTCATTAATTCTGATATGGAAAAAGAAGCTCTTGAGGAATTACACAATTTTCAAAAACAACTGAGATTTGAATATTTGCTTAATCAAGCTCCACCACTTTCTTCAGAGCTAACCCAAGAAAAAATAAAAAATAAAGCAGTTGAAATATCTGAAGAATTCCGCATAAAAAGTAATAGTGATCTTAGTAATATCTTCGCTGATTTAATCTCACTATTTTCTTTTGGTATAGTTATCGCTCTCAGCAAAAGGGAAGTTGTGATTCTCAAGTCTTTTATGGATACCATTGTCTATGGTCTCAGCGATAGTGCTAAGGCTTTTTTAATTATTCTACTTACAGATATATTTGTAGGATTTCACTCACCAGATGGCTGGGAGGTCATTCTGGAAGGATTCGCAGAACATTTGGGTTTGCCAGCCAGTAGAAATGTAATATTTTTCTTTATTGCAACATTTCCTGTGATTTTAAACACTATTTTTAAATACTGGATATTCCGCTATCTCAGTCGTTTATCTCCATCGGCATTGGCTACATTAAAAGAGATGGATGAGTAATTCCTAATTCGTAATTATCTAATATATAAATTCACTAACTTTGAGCAAAGAATGTGCTTTTTCCCATAATTAAAGTTAGTTACTCTAAAATATCAATAGATTAATTACAAACTACGAATTACGTTAGCGAGTCAGACGGCTCGTTCCGACGCTGGTTCCTCGCTAACGCTTTGCTATCGCGAACGCTATCGAGCATCACAAGGATAATTAACGCCGATGTGCAACTTATTCTTAGAACCCCGCTTCCATTGCTCTGCCCCTCAAAGAGAGGGTTTGATTCTTGCTCCCCAACGCTAGCTCTTAAGGGGCTGGGGGTTAGGTTTGAAAGAAAGTCGCACACGGCGCTAATTACAAATTATTTTGGCGCATTTGTGTCCTGATTTGCTAGGCTATGTATATCCTGGTTCTTCTGAAATGTGCTATGGATTTTGAAAGCAAAGCCAATGCTCCAAGTGCTACAGACGACGACATAGAGTTTGCTCAACCAACTACTACCCGTAAGCCACTGGAATTGTTGCGGGATACTGAGGCTTTGCTACGTCGCCCAACCGTAGCAAAACTGTCGCCGATTTTGCCACCAAAACTGAGCAATAGATTCCAAGCAAGCTCATCTTTGGCAGATGATTCTTTTAAGGAACTGGCAGAAATTGACCTAGACACTATTAGTGATTTTGAACTACGACCTGTACGAATTTCTGTTGGCTTCAGCTTTGTTGGTTTTGGGGCACTGATGATATTAGTTCTGCTGCTGTACTTAAACACGTTTCATCCAGAACTCAGTACGGCTGAACAGATTCGGCAATATTGGTATCAATATATTTGGTTTGTCAGTTTGGGTGTTACAGGGATGTTTATGTTGGGACGTGAAGCAATGCGTCCTATGCCAAAGCGACGAAAATGAATTTTGAATCAAAATTTTTTAGTTAATAAATCATAACTTTTAGAAATTAGCACCGCAAAATGTGCTTCGGTATAAACAGCCCTTAGGAAATTTTATACATGAATCACGATGCTTTCATTAGACTTATCCACAAATAAACCTCAAAATAGCTGAAACCCTTACATAGCTGGCTTTTTAGCTTATATAAAACAGGAACCTCTAAAACCCTCTCCAGAGCTAGGTTTCAGCCAAATAAAGTTCTCATTTCCGGATAAGTCTATTGTTCCACCAGGTTCAAACATTTCTCTGAAAAAAAATTATGACCCAGCCTATAAGACTAATCTTCATAACAAAACTGATGCTGCAATCAGATTACAGACAGATATTGAAAGACTAGCAAATTACCAAAATATTCTCTACGCTCAAAACACCTATGCCTTGCTGATTATTTTTCAGGCAATGGATGCTGCTGGCAAAGATAGCACAATTAAACATGTGACCTCTGGTGTGAACCCGCAAGGATTTCAGGTATTTAGTTTTAAGGAACCTAGTGCGGAAGAATTAGACCATGACTATCTGTGGCAAACAACAAAGGCTTTGCCAGAAAGAGGTCGAATTGGGATATTTAACCGTTCATACTATGAAGAAGTGCTTGTGGCTCGTGTCCATCCTGAAATGCTTAAGAAACAACAACTTCCCCACTTACCTGAGGAAAAGAAGATATGGAAACAGCGCTTTGAAGAAATCAATAATTTTGAAAAACATTTGGTAAATAATGGTGTGATCATCCTAAAGTTTTTTCTAAATGTCTCGAAATCAGAGCAGAAAAAACGCTTTTTAAAACGGATTGAAGATCCTGAAAAAAATTGGAAGTTTTCAGATAGTGATGTCCGAGAACGAGCTTTTTGGGATGATTATATGAATGCTTATGAAGAAGTTTTTAACTATACTAGTACTAAATGGTGTCCGTGGTATATTATTCCTGCCGATCGCAAATGGTTTACACGCTTAACTGTTGCTAATATCATCTGCACAAAATTACAAGAACTAAATCTGCAATATCCGACAGTTAGTGAAGAGCATAAGCAGCAACTGTTACAGGCAAAACGCATTCTAGAACAAGAAGATTAAAAGATGAATTTAACAAAAAAATAAATAAAATGCTGAATAGGTAAAATACATCCTATAATTTATTTAAATTAAATATGCAAAATTCAAAATTAATGCTGTTTGCCACGAAAAAAGTTTAATAGATAATCGTAACTGCAAAATTATGATTAAGATCGCAGACGAGGGCAATAATAATCTACCTTATTTTACTAATGCTGCCTTTGATGTTGTCGTGATCGCAGCCTCAGCAGGGGGTCTGACTGCTTTAGCTAAAGTGCTATCGACTCTACCCACAGAATTTACAGCCCCGATCGCCATTGTGCAACACCTTGGCCCCCGACACCGCTCGTTCATGGCAGAAATTCTGGATCGGCGCACTACTCTTAATGTCAAACAGGCAGAAGAGGGAGATTACCTTACCCCAGGAACGGTTTACATTGCTCCACCGAATCGTCACCTCTTGGCCAACAGTGACGGCACACTTTCCTTATCACAGTCGGAATTAGTACATTTTTTACGTCCTTCGGCTGATCTGTTATTTGAATCGGTTGCAGCCATTTACAAAGACACAGTGATCGCTCTTGTGCTAACTGGAACGGGTAGGGACGGCGCGATGGGAATAGAAGCGATAAAAAAAATGGGCGGTACTGTCATTGTCCAAGACATAAAAACTGCCGAATTTACCGGGATGCCCTCCGCCGCAATTCAAACTGGCAAGGTAGATTTTATTCTCCCCCTTGATGAAATCTCCAGCACCCTGGTGAGTTTGGTTATGAGTAATGTTGAAATCAAGTCAGAGTTCTCTAATTGAGTGCCAACATCTGCCTCAAAATTCCTTCTGAGGCTAATAGCTAAAGTCGTCTAAAGGCGATTGAATAAAAATATTTTTAATCTAAAGTCCCAAATTAATATGACTTCCGCAGAAAGAGATCCCGAATTTGAAAATCTACTGATTTATCTCAGACAAAACCGAGGATTTGATTTTACGGGCTATAAGCGCTCGACTGTGATGCGTCGGGTAAGCAAGCGGATGCAGTCATTGACCATAGAGAACTTTGAAGGGTATCTAGACTACTTAGAAGTTTATCCAGAGGAATTTAATTATCTTTTCAACATTATCCTAATTAACGTCACCACTTTTTTTCGAGATTCATCAGCTTGGGAATACATAGGAGAGCAAATACTGCCTAATCTGATTAAGAATAAAAAAACTTCTGAGCAAATCCGCATTTGGAGCGCTGGCTGTGCTTCTGGGGAAGAAGCTTATACCCTGGCAATGTTGACGGGTGAAATATTGGGAGTAGAAGAATTTCGCCAACGAGTGAAAATCTATGCCACAGATGTAGATGAAGATGCTCTCAAACACGCACGTCTTGCTCTGTATTCAGCAAAAGATATCCAGACGGTGCCAGATGAACTGCGCCAGAAATACTTTGAGATTGTTGGGAACCACTATGTCTTTCGTCAAGACTTGCGCCGCTCAGTGATTTTTGGTCGCCACGATCTGCTTCAAGATGCGCCGATTTCGCGCTTAGATTTGCTGGTCAGCCGCAATACATTAATGTATTTTAATTCTGAGACTCAAGGGCGAATTCTAGCGCGGTTTCATTTTGCACTAAATGATAATGGCTATCTGTTTTTGGGGAAAGCAGAGATGCTATTGATGCATTCTAATCTGTTTATACCATTGGAATTAAAAAACCGGATATTTACTAAGGTATCGTCGGTGAATATTCGCGATCGCCTCTTAATTATGGCCAATTCAGTAGATGAAGAATCTAACAGTCGTTTTTCTCGACAGTTCCGGCTGCGAGAAATGGGTTTTGACACAGCACCAATCGCCCAAATAGTCATTGATCTTAGTGGCATCCTGGTAATGATGAACGAGCAGGCGCGGACTTTGTTCGCCCTTTCCCCCAAAGATTTAGCTCGTCCCTTCCAGGATCTAGAGCTTTCCTATCGACCAATTGAATTGCGATCGCTAATTGAACGGGCTTATACTGAACGCCGCCCTCTCAACCTGACAAATGTAGAGCGCTATTTGTCAAACACAGAAATGCAATATCTGGATGTGCGGATTACGCCTTTGGAAGAAACAAGCACTAATTTTTTAGGAGTCAGCATCGCCTTTCATGATGTCACTCGTTACATTAAACTTCAAGAAGCGCTGCAACGCTCCCAACAGGAATTAGAAACCACCAACGAAGAACTGCAATCTACTAATGAAGAATTAGAAACCACCAACGAAGAACTACAATCTACCAATGAAGAATTGGAGACGATGAATGAAGAATTACAATCTACTAACGAAGAATTACAAACAATTAATAACGAACTGAGCGATCGCACCGCAGAACTTAATCGCACTAACATTTTCCTGATCTCTATTCTCAGAAGTCTCCAAACTGGAATAGTAGTAATTGATAGCAGCTTTAATATCTCAATTTGGAATTACATGGTAGAAGATTTATGGGGCTTGCGAATTGATGAAGTTTTAGGACAGTCTATCTTCAGCCTAGATATTGGGCTACCCGTCGAACAGTTGCGATCGCCCATCCGCGACTCCCTAGCCGCGAAAAAGCAGTTTCAAGAAATGATCCTCGATGCTACCAATCGTCGGGGTAGGCAAATAAAATGTTACTTAGCAATTACTCCATTGCTTGGCATTGAAATGCAGGGAGCAGTTTTAATGATGGCAGATGTAGAGAAAGTCAAGAGTATGATTTCTACTCAAGAAATGGAGGAACGGCAGCAGCAGGATTGACTCTCACCCACTCTGAACGCAAAGCAGCAGGCGTGGCCTTGAACTTGATGTTTCGCTGTTCAGAGCCAGAGTTAGCAAAATTTTATCATGGGTTAATGGCATCCGAAGCACGTCACTACGGTATATATTGGGTTTTAGCTGCTACTTACTTCGACAGAGAAATTGTCATGCAACGGCTTGATGAATTAGTAATTGTCGAAAGTGAGTTACTGGCGACTTTGCACTCAGAACCTAGAATTCACAGTTAGTAGACTAACCCAACAGATATGAAGCTTCAGCTAACACACCTGAGACTGCTTGTCTCCAACTACAAAGATTCTTTTCTGTTCTACCGCGATCTGCTGAAATTTGATGTCGATTGGGGCGATGAAGATAGCGGATATGCTGAGTTTAATAGCGGACATCTCAAGCTGGGTTTGTTCAAAAAAGAATTAATGGCTGAAGTAGTCCCAAGAATCGAACAGCCTTCATATGTTGCCAATCGAGATAAAATTGTCTTGATTTTCGCAGTCGATAACGTAGATGAGGTCTATGAGCAACTAAAAGATCAGAATGCGATCGTTGTGACTCAACCACAAGATCGCCCAAGCTGGGGAATCCGCACAGCTCATTTTCGCGATCCTGATGGCAATCTGATCGAAATCTATAACAATCTAGGAATTGTCAGTTAAAAGTTCGCTGCTAAAAACTATCCAATATCTGAACTATAAACTTGGCTCTAATTTGAAATACACGTACTGGCGTGACAAGTAGGTGAAATGGGACGGTTTAATCATGAGGCTGTAGCTATAGATACTAAAACTGGGATTGTTTATCAGACTGAAGATAATGGGACTAGCCTCTTCTATCGTTTTATCCCAAAACAGTATGGCAATTTAAAAGCAGGAGGTACTCTCCAAGTTTAAGGATTAAGGATAGACCGATTCGATGATATGCAATATTTCCCATCCTCTCTGGCGAGTAATGTACCTTTCAGTTACGGATGTCAGCCAATCTGCGTCTGAGGCACTTGCTTGTAAAACCTGCCACAAGTGTGCTTGTTCAATATCCTCAATTAATGGCTTTGAACCTTGATTTTGGCATCGGCGATCGCCGATGCCAAAAATACCCAATTTGTCTAATTTGTCAATGCGTAAGTTCTGTTTTTTTAAATTACCATACAATATTCACCCTTACTTTTACCTTTACCTACACTGTAAACTCTCGCAGATGGGGGGAGATTGAAAAACTCAACCCTCCTCATGATAATTTGAGGAGGGTTGAGTTGAATTATAAAACCTGGCATCGAGCTATTTTTGCGTAGGGCTACCCCTAAACTATCGTGGC
>NZ_JAQYWQ010000136.1 GCF_029379315.1 Nostoc sp. S13 | reverse complement strand
GGGCATTGGGCATTGGGCATTGGGCATTGGGCATTGGGCATTGGGCATTGGGCATGGGTTATTCTCCTTGTCCCCCTTATCTCCCTTATCTCCCTTGTCCCCCTTATCTCCCTTGTCCCCCTTATCTCCCTTGTCCCCCTTGTCCTCTTTCTCATCTGACTTGTTGGCATTCTACCAATTTGTCACTCTCACTACTCGATTAATCTTTGAGATTGACATCTGCTATTTCTGGAATTCACCTTCGGGATGAAGTATCCATGATTAGGTTTGAGGAGCAATTGTTTATTTAGGGCGTAGATTTCTACTTATGCGAGTAGGTTAAGTTCTCTCTTCAGATAGCTTTAAAGTAGCCATAAATACCTTAAAAATATAAACAGTGGTAAAACCACTACCAAGAAAAAAATAGAATCTGATTTCACAAAGCAGGGATTTCAGGCAGGGAAAGATGAATATTCACTCATTTTTAGCTGACGATGACCAGCAAAGTAAGCAATATAAGTATGTACGAAATAGTACAAAAAAAGCCCAAGAACATAATAAAAACGATCGCAGCAAATCTACTTTTAGGGATAGCTACTTACGCTCTTTTGCTTTGAAGTTGGCTCAACAAGGAGATTATACTGAGGCGATCGCCACCTTGACTCAACTAATTTCCCGCCATCCTGACAATGCTGTTGATTACAACAACCGAGGGCTGATTTATTTCCAAAGTGGTGAAAAACAAAAAGCGTTTTGTGACTATAACACCGCCCTCAAACTTAATCCCAATTTGGCTAGTGCTTATAATAACCGAGCAAATTGCTACGCTGCTTGTGGAGAATTAGCAGCAGCAATTGCCGACTACGATCAAGCGATTGATTTCAATCCTTCCCATGTCCGGGCATGGATTAATCGAGGCATTACCTGGCGTGACTTGGAGCAATATCATGAGGCAATTGAAAATTTTGAGATGGCACTGCTTTTCGGTCAACTAGAAGGTCATATCTGGGCTGAACGCGGCAGGACTTACTATCTTTGGGGTGACTGGAATTATGCGATCGCTGATTATCGTCGTGCACTGACTCAACTGCCCTCTCTCGACAACAGTAAGGATATTACTGGTTATCGCTTACGTCTACAACTCGAAAATTGGCTAAACGAGCTGCTACCTGATCAGCGTCCTAGTTGGTAGATTTTTTATTTTGAATTGGAGCAAAGCGACGCTGTATCAATATTATTTATTAGCAATAATATAAATTAACACCCAGTTTATACGTAGGCAAAATCACAAGAAACCTGAATAATCCCAAATTCCCTATTTGTCTTAGGGTGATGACTCTGTTTGTTCATCTTCTCGGCGATCCTGATTCATCAACACGACCCGGCGCTGTCTAGGATCAAATCGGTATCCTTGTTGTTGCATAATAGTTTTAGTTTGCTGAGGATCGAAGTTACGGCTAAATTCCGTCTGCAAAGCATTCACATGTCCTTCCATCAGCTTGACGTCAGTACTAATTTCTCGCAACTTTTCTTGCTGTAACCAGTGATAAGACAAAAGTTGTGCAAAGGCAGATGCTGCAATGGCTGTAATCACAAGATTAACTGCTATCTTAGCTGTGCTTTCCAGTGCCATCACCTGGTTAGAACGTTGACGAAGATGGCGCTTTGGTCGAGGAATGACCCGGCGTTTTTGTATAGGTTGTAACGGTGGTCTGGACGGTTGAATCGCGTTCATGATGCTAAAAAATAACCTCGCTTAGTGAAGGGAAGCACTGTAAAAGCACTCTGGCGGTAATTACTGCTTGATTTAGCTGTCATATTACTTCATTTTTTTGGAATAGCTACAAGTATGGCATTAGTTAAAAAATAACCTGGCTTACGCAAGTGCAAGGTTTCTAGTTACTTATGACATAAAGCCACAGGCTCTAGAAATTGCACCCCGTACTGCCAGGATTATTAGCTTTTTAACTGTGTCACATCGTAGCGTTATTTGTAAAGTTCTGTGGCTAATCGCCAAGCTAGAACTCCTGGGATCAGCGCCACAACTAGAGCGATGTAGACTTGAGTATCTGAGATGGAAGATATCTGAGCGATGTACAGAGTATCTAAGATAGGCATGGCTGAAAACCTCCTAACCTGAATAGATTTTGAACAGTTCGTTTACTACTTTTCCTTGTTTTGCCAAGATTGGGGAATATCTTGTTACAAGATGCAACAAAAGCAGTTATTAGTCAGTAGTCCTTAGTGATTGTTTTTTAAAAAAATTTATAAAAATATGGATTTGTATTTGGGTATCGACTTCGGCACCTCTGGCGCACGCGGTATGGTGATTGACAAGGAAGCTAGCATCCAGGCTGAGGCGCGATATCCCTTCCAGGACTCACCAGTGGCTGTTACGCCCAGTTTTTGGCAGGAGGCTTTGTTTGTGCTGGTGGAACAAATACCTGAACAATTGCGGCGAGAAATTAAAGCGATCGCAATTAATGGTACTTCCTCCACCGTCTTGCTGGTCGATGCTGCTGGCAATCCTGTAGATGAACCATTGCTGTACAACGATGCGCGGGGATCATCTGTCCTAGAGCATTTGAGGAGTATCGCACCACCCAATCATACCGTGTTGAGCGCCACCTCCAGCCTGGCCAAACTGATGTGGATGAGGCAATTATCCTCTTTTAGTGAAGCTAGATATTTCCTACATCAAGCAGATTGGCTGGCATTTCTCCTGCATGGACAGTTAGGTATTAGCGATTACCATAATGCTTTAAAGCTGGGTTATGACGTGGAAGAGTTGAAATACCCAGAATGGCAAGAATTGCTGCAAATACCGATTCAGCTACCCAAAGTTTTACCACCTGGGACTCCAATTGCCCAATTGCGCCCTGAAATTGCGGATAAGTTCGGTTTCCGCAGTGATTGTCTGGTATGTGCTGGTACAACTGATAGTATTGCCGCTTTTATCGCCAGTGGAGCAAAATTACCTGGTGAAGCCGTGACTTCTCTTGGTTCAACGTTGGTACTAAAGTTATTAAGTCGTACCCGTGTAGAAGATGCCAGATATGGAATTTACAGCCATCGCCTGGGTGATTTGTGGCTGACTGGTGGTGCTTCTAATACTGGGGGTGCAGTACTTAAGCAATTTTTCACAAACGCTGAGTTAGAAAGCCTTAGCCGTAAGATTGATGCATCAATTGCCAGCGAGTTAGATTATTATCCATTATTGAAAGCAGGCGATCGCTTTCCGATTAATGATCCCAATTTACCCCCACGTTTGTCACCACGCCCAGAGAACCCAGTGGAATTTCTGCATGGGTTGTTAGAAAGTATTGCCCGCATAGAAGCGCGAGGGTATGAATTATTACAACAAATGGGTGCAGACAAGTTGACCCATGTTTATACTGCTGGCGGTGGCGCGGCGAATCACACTTGGACTGGAATTAGGGCGCGTCATTTGCAGGTTCCTGTAGTCGCGTCAGCGTATACGGAAGCTGCTTACGGGACTGCGTTGTTGGCGATGGGAGATGGAAGAAGGGGTGAACAACAGTAATTGTGTAACTATCTTTTCGTAGATATCTTCTAAATCAGTATCTATCCCAGTGACAATCGATATATCTCGGCCGATATTGGAATGATTAGATACCGGTTCATCATCTGGGCAGCTATTCGGGGATGGGTGCTTCGCAGCAAGCGAATGTCATCTATCCCCTTTACTAATTATCAGTGTGAGTTTTTACTGGTTTACCTCGCTAAGGTAACGGATGTATTAAGGCGATCGCAACAAACTTTGACTAGGGATATTAAGCGATCGCGGTGATGGCAGAAGGACACCAAATTGTGGGTTAAGGATTATCCTGATGCTCCAAAAACGTTGGGTATTTTGTAGATGATAATATTTATGACATGAATGCCATTTGCCGGGTTCGTCAAGTCCGGCTTGAGAAGTCCAGGCGGTTCAATAAATATATTACTTAACTAATCTAAATAACGCCTATAAACAGCAAATCGAGTACTATCTTTAATTCTGGTAATTTCATTTGGTAAGCCTTCTATTGTGTATTGATCCAAAATAGATACATCTTTGCGAGTGCCCACAACTCGAATACACATAGCGGCAATCTGAAGACCTATTACTGTAGGATTTAATGCAAGCCAGCAATCCACAATGTTAAGAATACGATTCTTTTGATCTTCCCGCTTATCAAATTTTTCTAGCCAGGATCTAACTCGTAACTCACCATTTTCATGAGCCGCAAACTCATCTAGTTGTTGAAGTAAATCATCATCTGAAGGATGGTAGTGTCTTCGGTCTACTTCACTTAGGCGATGTGAAAGATATGTTTGACTCCATTCAGGAATTTCAAGTTTTAGACAAACATCAGTTAGTTGCCTTATTTGAGATTTACTTAATCGATCAAGGTAAGGTAGTAGGTTTTCTAAAAGTTCTACACTCCAATAATCACGTCTATCACTGATTGTGAAGGTGAACCCAAAATATCCCTTAAGATATTCAAATAGATTATTAAATAGTGGAACATCAGTTGGACATTGATAGATACTAGAAGCACCAAGCTGGAGACATTTAGGTGTACCTATATACAAAGCTGTCTTAATAAAGGAAGGGCTGTAACCCAGATGCTCCCAATAATGGTCTAAGAGTCTTTCTGCATCTTCAACAGGAATTTTACTTAATAATATTGATAGATCATTATGTGTGTTAAAGCAACCACCTGAGAAATCTGTTGGTATGTCATATTTAAAACTTTTTAAATAGCCTTCTGCTACAAGTCTTATATCGTCACACCAGACATGATGAGCAACATAGAACCAATAACTACGGTTTGACAATATAGAGATTAAGTCTATTATTGTGCTGTGGTCTCCGAGTTGTGCTCGTCTCCACAGTGCTTCACGAAAAAGAGCTGAATCAGATAGAATTCTTCTGAGGATATCGATTTGTTCAAATTCACATCCTGTGAGCCATAAACAAAATGCTTCATATTTTAAAGATTCATCATTGACTGTATTCTCCCAAAGAGACTTTAAACGCTCTAGAGAAGCTTGCGACAGTTTCCCCCTACTTGTTAGAGAATTATTCCAGTTATTAGTAAGGTCTATCATCCAAGTTGAGATAGTGTTTGTACCAGCTAGAGTTCGCTCAAAATTAACAGCGCTCCTTACAACAAACTCAATAGCATTAAGTTTGTCAATAAAACCACATATGCGTGCAATGTACCAACGTAATGATTCGTGTACATTGCACTGACTAATTAGGTAGTTGATAACATTATCGCAGATGCCATGCGCCAGTGCTGAACTAAGCAAATCTAGGAACCCGTTTTTTAAAGATGAGTCATATTGATCTTTTTCGTCAGGTAATTCAGCCCAATATGCTATTAGGGGGTCTAAGAGCTTTTTAGGTTCCGCACCACAGCATTGTACAGATGCCCAAATAGCTATGGGAAGAACTTGAGTCTTTTCAATAACAAGTTGCCAACAAGTTGCTATTTCGTCTTCTAACTCAGTAAAACCTAGAAAACCTGCTAGCGTCAAAGTAACTGCTCGCTCTTCGTCAGTAATAGCATTAGATTTTAATATCTGCTTTAGCTCTACTAGAAGCTTCTTTTTGTGGTGACGTTTTGCTTGTTCTAGAGCTTGGTCACGCCAACTATCTTTTGTGAGTGGTGCAAAATAGATTTGATTATAGTAGATACAGCAATTAATACCACTGACAGTACAACCATTTCGGAGACGAGCCAAAAGAACTAATTGATATTTCGGAAAACTCTCAGTTATTTCAAGAAGTACGGGAGATTCTATTTCGCATAAGCTCCAGCAGACTGCATCAAAAACTGATTTTGGAACTAAGTCAGTTGAGATACTGCTATTTGCCCATTCTATTACTTTTTCAATAATTGCCCGATGATAGCCAGTAATAGGAGTGCTAAAGTATCTAATTGCCTCTACCAATGCTAGGGGAAGCTGATTTCGTAGTTGGCTCAGAAACTCCTGACTTTGTGGATAATGAACAATTGCTTTAGCAATTATTTCTGTATAGAAAGGCTCCCATAATATATCAGAGTTGAAATTAGGTTCTTTCAGTAACTTAATCATGCTCTCTACTAAGAGAGTTTGTTGGATGCGATCGTGACGAAAAACAAATTTTTCTTCTTGATCTAAGCGACACAAATTTTTATGTATACTTAACTCTCGCAATGCAGCCAACTCATCAGAAGAGTCTTGCAACCAATTTTTAATTTCTGTCCATCGTGGGTAAAGGTTTCTATTTTTTAGCATCTGAGTGGCTACAGTAGATAAAGCCGCTCGATATTCATATTCTAAAAAAGTCCCTGATCTAGAAAATGCCCCAATGGTAGTGGTAATAAATCGCTCAATAACGTTTTCAGTTAAACTAGCTAATTCATTCGCTTGAGTGTTTGTTGATAACAGGGAACCAAACAAGCCAATGAGGATAGGGTCGTTACCTAACTTTAGAGCTAAAGAAGTAGCTTCAGTACTTGTAATGTTTAGGCCAGCTAACAAGCTAGTAGCTTGAACAGCTGCGATTCCTTCTGCTGGATTCATAGAGCCAACGAAAACTTTATCCACCCAAGGTGTTTCCTTGAAATCAGGACTTATAGAACTGGAAATTTTAGGCCATACAGGACACACAACAAAAGACGGTGAGAATAGAGGTTGTAAATCAAATGTACCTGAACACCGCGGCTTTAACCAATTGATGAGTTTTTGTAGCAGCCTTGTAGAATCATTTGCTCGGTTAACATCGTCAACAATTAGTAGGAGTCGTGAGTCTCCTTGGACAAGTCGCAACGCCTCTCTACCTGCATCAGGTAGTAAGCTTGGATAAAGATTTCGCAAAACTTGATCAAGTGCATTTTCAAGGAAAGTACATTCCTTAAGTAATTCATCAGATACCCACAAGCCATATCCGCCAGATTCTAAATGCTTTTTTAATAATTGATATGCTGCGGCGCTTTTACCAGATCCAGATTCACCGATTAAAAGCTGAATTGTGTAAACATTAAGATATTTTCTATTTTCAATTTGACTATCAATTTCACGAGCAATCCAACTGGTAGGATTAGTTAAAAATTGTTTTTCATAATTAACTAAACTTTGATCGCAAATACTACGCAATAAAGAGTGAGATAAAATTTCAGCGTCAATGTCGAGGTACTCTTTGCGAAGCCAGTGTCCCTCAGAAGTAGAATCTAAAAAATCAGCTAACCGAGACTGTTCCCAAATATCAACATCAACATGAAGTTCTGCTGCTTTTTCATAAACCTTGTTTAGAAGTTCAATGCCTTTAGGTAAATGTTTGTTTGTAACTAATATGACTGTAAACTCAGCATCAGTAAACTTAGTTCTGATTACTTCAGCTTCCCGACAGGCTTTCAATAAATCACCGTCATCACTTTCAGAGGGGTTATTCTTTCTATTCTTTTTAATACTTTTAACTGTTGTGTGGTTATGTAACCACTTTTTTTCGAGATCATCCCTCTTCATTATGGTGTGTGCTATGAGTAAGTACCGAGGAGGAATACTTCCAGGCACTCGACAAAATCCGTCTACTGGCGACTTTATTGTGTCCCCTTGAGCATTAATACCAGTATGTACAATAGCTTTGTAATCTTTATTATCCTTGCGAAGTATCGAAGTTACTAAAAGCTCAAATTTTCCTGGTGTGTTGATTGCTTCCAGTCTTTCCGCCGTATTCAAATGCCTGTTACCTTATAAAGACTTAATTCCCTAATTGTAAACAGTTTTACTATATATCAAGGAATAAACTCTCTCTACGCCCTCTGTATCTTGAAGGTTCGTTAAAATGCGATCGCTTTTTCATTCCGCTTCCCCTGCTAACCTTTGTAACGCTAATAAACAAAGAGGGATAGCCTACTGTCGCTAAGATAACGGGTGTATTAAGGCGATCGCAACAAACTTTCACTGGCAGAAGAACGCCAAATTGTGGGTTGAAAGTAACCGGATACTGGCAAAACTTCGGGTATTGTGTAGATGCGAATGAATGCCTTCGGCAATACACGGAGACAAAAAAGTGCAAATTACTAAGCGCAATATTGAGTTAAGAGTAGATGGCAGCTTAATGCGTGTTTATGTAGCGGCTCCCAAAGCAGCCGGAAAATACCCTGGTATTGTCTTCTACAGTGATATTTATCAGTTAGGTGATGCAATGATTCGTCTAGCTAACTACTTAGCAGGATATGGCTATGTAGTAGCAGCCCCAGAAATTTTTCACCGAATTGAGCCAGTTGGTTTAGTAATTGAGCCAGACGATCTGGGACGGATGCGAGGTAATGACGATGCTCGTCGAACCTCTGTAGCTGATTATGATGCCGATTGCCTGGCTGTGATTGAATTTCTGAAAACAGAGAATGCCGTTTCTCCAAATCAAATAGGCACTCTCGGCTTTTGTATTGGTGGACATTTAGCCTTCCGCGCCGCATTTAAAAGCGAAATTCGGGCTTCTGTTTGCTGTTACCCGACTGGTATTCCCAGTGGCAAACTGGGTAAAGAGGTAGCCGATACAATCCAGCGGGTAAGTGAAATCAAAGGCGAGATGCTAATGGTATTTGGTACTCTTGATCCTCATATCCCAGAAAGCGATCGCCAAACCATAATTAGAGAAATTGCCAATGCTAACATACCTCACCAAGTTGTCTTGTATGAAGCAGAACATACATTCATGCGCGACGACGGTTATCGTTATGATTCTAGTGCTACCACCTCTGCTTGGTGTGAAATAGTAACTTTCTTGGGGCGCATATTTGCAAACTGAAAACTCCTATTATTGCTTTTTTGGCTTGATAAAAGAGCATTCCCCGGCAGAGCCAGGGAATGAGAGAATGCTAACTTGTGGCAAAATTACCCCAACTCACGTAGGGTAATTTTGCAGCCGTTACCCGAACTTGGTTAGCATTCGCCACCAACTGACCGCAAGCGTCCCAAGTCCCAGATATAAATGTGCTTCTGGTGCCTTGATCGATCACCACTGGGGCAGTGTAATCACCAATTTCCACTTGCAAGGTTTCCAGATTCACTGTCACGGCGGCTTGGGGATTGGCAGCCACTAACTCTTGCAGTTGTTTAACAGTAACAGCATCGGCTGTCACACAAGGTATACCCATTGCTACACAGTTACCGAAAAAGATTTCTGCAAAGCTTTCACCGATTAAAGCTTGGATTCCCCATTTAGCGATCGCTTGGGGTGCGTGTTCTCGTGATGAGCCACAGCCAAAATTTCTATTGACTATTAAAATCTTCGCCCCTTGGTACTGGGGTTGGTCAAAGGGATGTTCACCTTTAAGTGCTGTCCGGTCATCAATAAATGCGCCTTCACCTAAACCATCAAAGGTAACGGCTTTCAAATATCGTGCGGGAATGATGCGATCGGTATCTATATCGTTACCCACTAAGGGTATACCATGCCCTGAAACTGTTTTAACTTCACTCACCATAATTTTAAGTTCTTAGTTGAATAATTAAGATTTCTCCATTCCCCTCCTCGCTTGCGGGGAGGGGAATGGAGTGGGGTTACAATAACTCGCGCACATCAGAAACTTCGCCTTTAATGGCAGCAGTGGCGACCATCGCCGGACTCATCAGCAATGTCCGACCGGAGGATGAACCCTGTCTTCCTTTAAAGTTACGGTTAGAGGAGGAGGCACTGATTTGTCTTCCTTGTAGCTTATCGGGGTTCATGGCCAGGCACATAGAACATCCGGGTTCACGCCACTCAAATCCGGCTTCCTGAAAGATTTTATCCAGTCCTTCAACTTCCGCCTCTTGCTTTACCCTTTCAGAACCAGGGACAACAAAGGCTTTGATTCCCTGTGCAACGTGGCGACCTTTGGCGATTTTCGCAGCTTCTCGTAAATCACTAATTCTGCCGTTGGTGCAACTCCCAATAAAGCAGACATCTATTTTAGTACCCTTGATGGGTTGACCAGGATATAAATCCATGTAGCGGTAAGCTTCTTCCGCAATAAATCGGTCTTCTTCGAGTAGTTCTTCCGGCTGAGGCACTGACTGGTTGACACCGATACCTTGACCGGGAGTAATTCCCCAGGTAACGGTAGGAGAAATTTCCGCAGCATCAAATACCACTACATCATCGTACTGGGCATCAGCATCGCTCTTGATGGATTCCCACCAAGCCACTGCTTGATCCCAATCTGCACCAATGGGTGCAAAATCTCTGCCTTTGAGGTAATCGTAGGTGACTTGATCGGGATTGACGTAGCCGCATCTGGCACCGCCTTCGATTGCCATATTGCAGACAGTCATCCTCTCTTCCATATTCATTTGTGCAAATGTCGTACCTGCAAACTCGTAAGCATAGCCCACACCGCCTTTAACGCCAAGTGTGCGGATGATATGTAAAATTACATCTTTGGCGTAAACTCCAGGGTTGAGAGTCCCGTTAACTTCAATTTTGCGGACTTTCAGTTTGGAGAGGGCGAGAGTTTGGGAAGCGAGAACATCGCGGACTTGGCTAGTACCAATACCAAATGCGATCGCACCAAATGCCCCATGACTCGAAGTGTGGCTATCTCCACAAGCGATCGTCATTCCTGGCTGGGTCAGCCCAAGTTCTGGAGCGATGACATGAACTATACCCTGACTACCAGAACCAATATTGTAAAAAGTTATGTCATTTTCTTGACAGTTATTTTCGAGCGCCTGGATCATCTCTTCTGCCAAGCTATCGGCAAAGGGACGCGCCTGGTTTTCTGTCGGTACAATATGATCGACTGTAGCGACGGTACGCTCTGGAAACAGTACTTTTAGATCCCTTTCGCGTAACATCGCAAAAGCCTGGGGACTGGTGACTTCATGAATTAAATGAAGCCCGATAAATAGTTGCGTCAGCCCTGAGGGAAGTGTACCAACGGTGTGTAAGTCCCAAACTTTATCAAACAGGGTACCTTTGCTCATAGGTCAATCAATATTTAAAAAGTCTAATCTTATACAATATCAAAAAAGAGTCAAGGTTTTGCAGATCACTTCATATTAGTTATATCTTTGCAGTCTTATTCCTCCTCTGTGTTGTGATTATACATAGCGGAAAAACGGTAGAATCGCCCAAATAAGTAATGATGCTGAGATAACTTAACCTGATTGCTGCCAATGTGTCGGTGCTTCGATATAATCAGGTAGGCAAGTGGTGCGATCGCCTTATGCCAATTCAATCTGCTGTTGTTCTAGGTTTTTGGCTCCCGTGAGGATTGCCCCTTGCAAATTAGCTTTCCAGAGGACTGCCCCTTGCAGATTAGCTTTGCTGAGGTCTGCCCCTTGCAGATTGGCTTCGATGAGGAATCCCCCTTGCAAATTGGCTTCGATGAGGTTTGCCCTTTGCAGATTGGCTTTGCTGAGGTTTGCCCTTTGCAGATTGGCTTCGATGAGGAATGACTCTTGCAGATTAGCTTTGCTGAGGTCTGCTCCCCTGATATTGATATTACTTAAATTCAATCTCTGATTTTCCGGGTCATTCTCAGACTTGCGCCGTCCAATTATGGTAAGGGCTGCTTGAATATCCGTCTGAAGGTTTGATTCTTGCTCTATCTCCTTTAGTTTTTGATAACTCCAAGTATTGACTATTATTAATGAGTCTGTATTTCCTGTATTTTTCTCGGAAAAATCCTTCAAAGGCGCATTCTCTCGCACAAAAGCCGTGAGGACTTCCATGATTGTCCAGTGATCATCTTTAGAATCTTTGGCAATTCGTTCTAGAATATAAGTTGCCCCTAATCGCGTTTCAATCTTTTCATTGCCAAGCTGTTCAATCGCCTTGGCAAAGCGTTCTGTGATTTGCTTGTCTTGTGCTGCTTCTGCATTTTTTAAAGCAGCTTCAGCACTCTTATTTGCAGCCTCAGCACTTTTATCCATAGCTTCTGCACGCTTGGCTGCATAGAACGCATTGATTAATACTGCAAATCCACCGAAAATCGTCCCAAGAGTTGTTAAGGCTTTAGTTCCATAATCTAGCCTTTGCTCTGTTTCCAAACCTTTAAGATTCAAAAATGCAAAATCAGAAAATAAAAATATCCCGATCACGAAAACTAAAAAGATTAGAAATATAACAGCTAAAATTATCAAGTAACCTTTAAGTGTGTCTGTGTTGTTATCAGACAGAGCTTTCATCTTCCTCATCTCCAGAATTGTTACGGAGACTTTTGGTAAAAACTATAGCATTAAGTGAAAACGGTAGAATGCGCCCAAATAACTAATGATGCTGAGATAACTTAACCAGACTGCGGCCAATGTGTCGGTGCTTCGATATAATCAGGTAGGCGAGTAGTGCGATCGCCAAGTGCCTCTCTAATCTGCTGCAACTCTAAGTTTTTAGCTCCTGTCAAAATTGTCCCTTCCAGTTTGACATCACTGAGGTTAGCTTCTGAAAAGTTAGCTCCCATCAGGTTTGCCTGAGTCAGGTTAGCTTGATAAAAGGTTGCCCTATATAGGTTTGCTCCAATGAGATTAGCCTGATACAAGTCAGCTTCGGTTAAACTGGCTTCTGAGAGGTTGGCAAAATAGACTTCTGTTTGCTGGAGTTTGGCTGCATTCAAGTTAGCCCCAGAAAGGTTGGCACCATTTAGATTAGCCCCTGAGAGGTTGGCACCAATCAAACCTGTCATGTGCAGATTGGCTTTACCCAGTTTTGCTCCTTGCAAGTTAGCTAAAAACAGCTTTGCCCCAGAGAGGTTGGCAAGTTTCAAGGTCGCTTGTTGCAAGTTAGCTTTATAGAGGTTTGCTCCTTGCAGATTAGCTACACGCAGACTTGCTCCAGAGAGGTTGGCTGAACGCATGTTTGCCCCAGAAAGATTGGCGCGGTTGAGATTAGCCCAACAGAGGTTAGCTCCACATAAGCTGGCTTTTAGTAATTTGGTTTCATAGAGAATAGACTTAACGAGTTTAGCGCCGTTAAGGTCAGCCTCACTCAAGTCAGCTTCACGCAAGTCAGCCCCACTCAGGTCAGCCCCACGTAAGTCTGCTTGTTGCAGGTTAGCTTTGAGCAGGTCTGCCCCTCTAATGTCGGTATTACGTAAATCAAGTTTTTGCTCTTTTGGGTCTTCGAGTAAATTACGCCTGGCGATGACAGTTAAAGCTGCTTGAATATCAGTGCGTATTTTTGGCAATTCTTCATGGAGGTTTTGCTCCAATTCCTGTGTCGGACGCGACCCACCTCGACGCCTACTTGAGTAACCTGCTGTTGAGTATTCCGCCTTTTGTTGGTCTGCTTTTACGTACTGGATAGGTGCATTCTCTCGCACAAAGGCAGTGAGAATTTCCATGATTGTCCAGTGTTCTTGGGGAAAATCCTGAGCAACTCTTTCTAATGCATAAATTGCGCCTGTCCGGGTTTCAACCTTTTCATGACCAAGCTGGGCAATTGCCCCCATAAAGCGCTCTGCAATCAATCTGTCTTGATTAACTTTTGCATTTTGAATGCCAATTTCCAGGTTTTTCTCAGATGCGATCGCATTTTTCTGCATCGCTTGGGCACGCTTTGCTGCATAATAAGTATTAAACATTGCTGCCGATGCGAGAAAAACTATTGCAGTAGTTGTTAATGCTTGGTTTCTATACTGGATTTTTTCCTGGATTGACAATTCTTTAATACTAGACAATGCAAAGAAAATTATAGTCAATGAGAAGCCAAATAAAACTGTTATAGTTATCAACCAATTCAAGAGAGGGTCTGTCTTTTTAGAAGACATGGTAAAAATTTTCCTTACAACCTAGAATTATTACTTAGATGTTTTGGAAAAATAGTATAGCATTTAACAGAAAATTATAATAGGTGGCAAGACACTCATTGAACTAGGCAATGATATCGAATATACTTGTACGCTACGACAGAAATAAACCACCCATTCCAAAACAATACTTCTCTACGAGAGGCTGCGCCAATGGCAAGTGTTACAGTGAGCTTGTCGAACTGCTCTGTTACCATGAAACGCTTACGCTGTATACCTGTTTGAATTTTGAATTTTGAATTCCGCCTTGCGGTATTAGTATTTTACTCATACCATTTCTTTGTGAGGCTGCGCTAAACCCTTTTAACTTCTTTCTTTCTTTCTTTGTGACGGCAGTCGCTACAACTCTTGGAACCCCCTTCGGGTTCACCAGTCGCCTACGGCGGGAAACCCGCCTACAGCGCTGGATTCACCGCAACGCGCTGCCTCTTTTTTGCGTCCTTCTCCCAAGGGGAGACGCTAACGCGAATGCGGTTGGTTTTTCTTTCTTGTACTTAAATATGGTTTAGCGCATCTTCATACGGAATTGGTATCAGAGAATTTGGCTTCTTTGAGATTTGCACCATCAAGTGTGGCATCATTCAGAATTGCCCCATACAACCCAGCTAGATATAAACTTGCACGATGCAGGTTAGCTCCAGAGAGGTTAGCTTTTTCTAGGTTGGCTGCACTAAGGATTGTCCCTTCTAAGTTGGCTAGATATAAGTTAGCTCCTTTTAGGTTAGCTGCACTGAGAATTGCCCCAGCCAGATTAGCTTCTCTAAGGTTAGCCCCAGCAAGATTAGCTTGATAGAGATTTGTCTGTTCTAGGTTCGCCCTATTTAGGTTTGCCCCTCTCATGTCCGTGTGACTCAAATCAAGTTGCTGATTTTCTGGGTCTTTGTTTACATCTCTTCTAGCGATAACGGTAAGGGCTGCTTGAATATCTGCACGAACTTTTGGTCTGAGATTGCTCGTTAATTCCTCTTGGGGCATGTAAAGAGCATTTTCTCGGACAAAAGTAGTAAGAATTTCCATGATTATCCAGTGGTAATATGGATGATTTTGGGCTATTTGCTCTAAATCATTAATTACAGCTAGACTGGTTTCTATTGTCTTATTCCCTAATTGTTCAATTGCTATTCTTAAACGTTGTCTTGGCGACTGATGCTGACTTTGATTAACTTTTTCCTGGAAAGCATGTATCCTAAGACATACTTTTGATAATTGACTGTTGTTTGTCGGTAAAATATTTTTCATAGTATAAAAAGCATCATTAACAATTCAAAATTCAAAATTTAAAAACTCCGGGTACAGTCTTATCCTACGGTCGCCGCTACGCGAATATTAAAAATATCACAACTCAAATAGAATTGCTATTAAGTACTTCAATGCAGCAAAAGTTACAGCCAAAAGTTAAAGACCTAGTGCTGATTGGTGGCGGTCACAGCCATGCGATTGCCCTAAGAATGTTTGGAATAAAGCCTTTAGCTGGAGTCCGTTTGACGTTGATTACCGCAGCCAAAAAGACAGCCTACTCTGGAATGTTACCAGGACACATTGTCGGATTTTATAGCCACGATGAATGTCATATTGACTTGCGACCTTTAGCAAATTTTGCTCAAGCACAGTTATATATTGACAGAGTAGTTGCCCTAGACTTGGAAAATAACAAAGTTCTTTGTGCTAGCGGACTTGGGATAGATTTTGATGTGCTGTCTATTGATATTGGCAGCACTCCGACCACAGTGTCTGTATCAGGTGCAGCAAAATATGCGATCGCAGTTAAACCAGTATCGCAGCTATTGGAACATTGGTATGAACTAATTAAAGCTGTAGGTAAAAATCCTCAAGAAGCAATTAGGATTGCGATCGCAGGCGGTGGTGCAGCCGGTGTAGAATTGGCGTTAGCGATGCAATCTCATTTACATCGGATTTTACGTCAAACTCAACAACCAATTCAAAATCTGGAAATTGATTTATTCCAGCGTGGACAAGAATTGATGCCCAATTACCATTCATCAGTGCGGCATCAAATTCAGCAAATTTTAACTGAGCAAGGTATTAAGCTACATCTTGGGGAAACTGTGTGTAATATCGCACCTACAACACACAAGGAAACTAAAGAAATATTTGAAATTAAATGTGAATCTGGTTTGAGAGTAGAGTACAATAAAATCTTTTGGGTAACACAAGCATCAGCACCCGAATGGTTAAAAATCGCTGGACTAGGAACTGATGAGCAAGGCTTTATTCTGGTAGAGGACACGTTGCAATCTCAAACGCACCCGCAGATATTTGCATCTGGTGACATTGCCACAATGGTAAATTTTCCGCGTCCGAAAGCTGGAGTATTTGCTGTTAGACAAGGTAAACCTTTATTTGAGAATTTGCAGCGAATTTTATTAGGTAAGGCGCTCAAACCTTATAAACCACAGAAACAATATTTGAGTTTAATTGGTACAGGAGATGAACGAGCGATCGCAACACGAGGTATCATCACTTTACCACCTCACAAACTATTGTGGCGTTACAAAGATTGGATTGACCGCCGCTTCATGGAAGGCTTCCGCAACTTCTGAAGACACACAGAGGTGTAATGGTAGTAGTACCATGACACGGCACGGCACAGGTAAAATAGTGCAAGCATGTGTTAATAACACCAACCCAAATATTATTCATCTGTAAAACTTTAATCTCAGTAGACTAAGTTCTAATTCTCTAAAGTATTTTCAATGACTACGAGATGAGTCTTGGTTTGCACGCAGGTGCTATCGAAACATCACTAATGCTGCATCTCGAACCGGATTTGGTCAGGCGGGATCATATGCCTAAAGGAAAACTGAAACCCTTTGTCCTAGAGTCAAAAGATTCGCTTCTGAATCCGTTCGGTCCAGCAAACTTCGGCTGGTTGAGCCAGGATATCTCTGAAACTGGTGCTTGGGGCGACGCAACCATCGCCACTGCTCAAAAAGGTGAACAAATTCTTAAACACATTGTAGGTCGTCTCTGTGAGTTGGTTGAACAAATTGCTCAGTTTGATTTAAGCCATCTTCAACCTGCTGCCGTTGATCCACTACAGCAAGGATGATCTTTGATCTGATCGATTTTACCAATACATTCTATCTTTATCGAACAGAATTCAGGAGTCAGGATTCAGGAAAGGTATTCTGTACGACTGGTGGATGAATAATCGGCGTTTTTGCACCCCCAC
>NZ_JAQYWQ010000006.1:13810-132316 GCF_029379315.1 Nostoc sp. S13 | reverse complement strand
GACATACAACGGGAAGAGTATCTCTATCTTATATTTAATTAAGTTGACCTACTTATGATTCACCCGCAGATTTAAGGGAAAAGGTGCGTGGAATTTAAATTGCCAGTGGAACGAATAATTAAAACTCTCGAACAAGATTTACCAACACTGTTTGAAAAAGATATTTCCTATGATATTTATACACAGGATATCTATTTTAAAGACCCAGTGAATACATTCAAATACAAATTTAATTATCGCATTATATTTTGGACTTTGCGATTTCACGCTCGGCTATTTTTTACCCAAATTTACTTTGATGTGCATGAGGTTTATCAGTCAGCCGAAGACACTATTTTAGCAAAGTGGACGGTGCGGGGAGTGTTGCGTGTTCCCTGGAAAGCAAATTTACTTTTTAATGGCTATTCAACTTATAAACTCAACCAAGATAATTTGATATACGAGCATATCGACACCTGGGATCGCAAACCTGGCGAGATTTTAAAGCAGTTTTGGCAAAGGGGAGAGATGGCTAATTAGATATTGAAGGCGGCAGAAGGCCCAACGCAGTGGCTCCTCCAGAATAGAGATTTAAAGAGAGGTTTTCCAGATACTGTGAAAAATCAGGCCAATTGCTCTCTCAACATAAACCTCACATTTGCTATTTCGGTGATGCCTACGGCTGGCTACGCCTACGCATTTGCCATTTCGGCGATCGCCCACTGATTGAGTTTATCCCCAAACAACAGATAGATACAAATGAATAAGTAAAAATACAGACTAACTTTTAATCTTAGTTGTTAGTTAAATCCACAAAACTACTCTTCTCACGTACAAGAGCATCCCACTATCTTGAAGAGAACTATTCAATAAATATCTCCTATGTCTTTAAAAACTCGCGGTTCTGCTGCTGTAGATAAAGCTCAACGCCGTCTCGCCCTGCTTAAATCCATTCATGAGAATTTAGATTTAGGCACGGATTAAGCATTGAACGGCAACGGCATAACTCCTTTATTGCAATAATCCACCTGAATTTATCCGCCACTTCAATTTATACTCATTATGTCGAAGCTCATACTTCAAGTTAGAACAAAAGATAATCTCTTGGATTTACTTGCCAACTCTGAGTCTGCGGCATGGATTGTTGCAGACGATAAAGTTCCAAAAATTACACACGTCCAAATTGTGAATTTTCTGGGTACGCAGATGATAGAAGGAATATTTGATAGAAATAACAGTTATTGCCTGGATAATGGCAGGCTTGTTCTAAAATTTTCAGACGGTCGGATCGTCAATTGCAGCATTCAATTTAATGCACAAAATCCTGTTCACTATATTTGACTTTAATCTTGAAGATGTCTATTGAAGAAGAATTCAGAAGTCAGAATTCAGGAGTCAGAATCAAGACGCTTGCGGACACGAGAAAGCGTGGCGCTATCAGTCGGGGATTCAGACCCGCGACTACGAAAGTTGACCACAAAACAAAAAAATTTGGTGGGGGTGCAAAAACGCTGATTATTCATCCACCAGTCGTACAGAATACCCAACTGAATTCTGACTCCTGAATTCTGACTCCTGAATTCTGACTCCTGAATTCTGACTCCTGTATTCTGACTCCTGAATTCTGTTCGATAAATTGATTAAAATACGAGATGTGATATCTACGACGGGCTAAGCCTACGCAACACATAACAATACTCAAACTATTAGTTGATCCAACACTAACACTAATAGCGTCTCGCCCACCATATGAACTCGGCGGGCAAGATGCCCAACCCACAAGTAGTAGTAATTTATTTCTTGGAGTTCTCTTAGTTTTATATTTATTTACATAAATTGAATTTTTCTCATCTTAATTAGGCAGACTACTCCAAAATCCAGGCAGCCTGAAAAAAGTCGCGCTCACAAAACATCGCATAACGATAGGTTGAATGCACAACAGGATTGCTAGTGGTATAATTGTCAACTAAACTTTCTAATTGTTGTGTTAGTGGCTGAAAGTCTGCGCTGCTGTAAGTACGAATCCAGTTTGCATATTGATGATTAGGAATACCGTTACCAGCCAACTGTTCTCCCAAAAAAGAATACAAACGCATACAAGGAGACATCGCCGCAGCAGTTAAACCCACATCTCCACTCCAAGCAGTTGCTAACAAAAAGTCAGTATAGCGGCGGGTGGCAGTTCCTGGTTCCACAGAATGCAAATTGACTCCCCATTCAGAAGCATAACCACTATGCAGCCGCAGTTCTTCTAAAACTCCACTAGCTAAGTTATGAAATGTAGTGAAACCTAACCAATCTGGTGCTTTAGCTGCGGCAATACTGTACGCACGGGCAAAAGCTTCTAAGAAAAAAGCATCTTGCCCCACGTAGTAAGCAAATTTCACCTGCTCAAGAGTACCATCGCCAATGCCTTGAACGAAAGGATGTTCTAGGCAAGCTTGGGCTAAGTCTTGATTTGCTGCCCATAGTTTGTTGGATAAAGTCATTTGTCATTTGTCATTTGTCATTTATTATTATCCCTCTGTTCTTTGAAATCTCCCTCTCAAAAAAGAAGCACTCAAAAAGGGAAGAACTGGAGCAAAATTGAGCCAAGACTTCCTAAAAATTCTACGAAACTGGGGCTACCAGCGCTTACCTTCTCATTTACGGGTGTTTGCAGTTCTTTAATAAAAGCTTGGGCTGTCTGCGTTCCCAGGCTGTTGTTTTGAGATGTAAACAATTTTTGGGCAACTTCGGCATCTTGGAATGCACCTTGTCTATCTAGTATTTGGTAACGGGCGACACCACGAGCTAAATAAGCACCCGCATATTCTGGTTTAATAGCGATCGCTTGATTAAAATAACTGATTGCTTGCTGTTGGTTGCCTTTTTGCCCTTCTGCTACACCCCAAGCATAAAAATCTTCTGGTGAAGCAATTTGTGATGGTATACCAACTGCACCCTGAAAGTTAGCACCATTCAGGTAAGCACCAGTCAGTTGTGCATTTGCTAGATAAGTATTTCTCAAATCAGCACCCGTCAAATTTGCCCCACTAAATTTAGCTTCGCTAAGGTTAACACCAAATAAACTAGCGCCACTCAAATTTGCACCCCGCAAATCTGCGCCGCTCAAGTTTGCCCGGCTGAGGTTAGCACCTGTGAGATTAGCACCGCTTAAATTGGCTCCAGATAAGTCAGCCATCACTAACCCTGCATTAGTCAAATCACAGTTTTGACATTGTTTGGTTGCCAATAACTGTTTAACATGTTCAGAATTTGCTGCTTGTACGGTTGTTGTCAAAATAATCGTGGTTAAAAATGCGGCTGCACCTAGAATTTGATTTTTCATATTCGCGTAATATTTATTACTCAATACTAAACATTAACTGAGACGGATTTATACCTCAGCCTATGATACGAGCAATCTTAACAATTTACCCTCTTTAGTTGCCTATATCACTTGTAAATTTGGGTATAGCGGTTCTGAGTTGGGTTCAATATCCCTGCTCGTTGGCTAGTCAAGATAAGTCTATATTGTAAATCTTGGCTTATTGAAGTCAGGTGTATTTTATTCATCTAAGAATCGCTATAAACACTTCCTCGTTGTGCAAATTCACTTCTCTAGTCTTCTGGCTTCGAGAAGATAAACTCAATTTTGCAAATAAGCTCAGGGTGAATGTTAAAATAACTGCTGTCAAACTGCTAATTATTTATACTGAGGTTAATCCTTGATAGGCGTACTGTTGCCTTTAAAGCCTAAGTACAAAAATTCATTAATTTGTAGCGAATTTTCTGTGTGCTTATACGTTTAAATTTCAACTCTCAATTCGCCACGATTTTACGCCTCTACGATGTCAAAACAAACATTAAGACAGTCAAAAAACGTGAGTCAGCAAGACAAACTCTTAGAAAAAATTCTCTCTGGGACTTCTGATACAGACATCCCTTTTGCCCAACTGTGGCAACTTTTATATAGACTAGGCTTTGATGAGCGGATTCGTGGCGATCATCGGATTTTTTTCAAAGCCGATGTTGAGGAAATATTGAATCTGCAACATAAGAAAGGAAAAGCCAAAAGCTATCAAATCAAACAAGTTCGTGCAGTCATTCTCAAGTATAAGCTAGGAAGTAAAAATGATATTTCGCTATGAAATTATTCTCTACTGGAGTGAATTAGATCAAGCCTTTATTGCTGAAGTACCAGAGTTATCAGGCTGTGCTGCTGACGGCGATACTTATCAAGAAGCCCTGCATAATGTAGAGTTAGTTATGCAGGAATGGATAGAAACAGCTAAGGATTTAGGGCATCCAGTTCCTGAGCCTAGACCGCGTTTGATGTATATTTAATTGATACACAAGCCAAGTCAAGGAGAGGTTTTTGTTTTGGCTAATTTGATGACTTGTGTGTACACCGTTGCTCGTTCCCGGTCTCCGACTGGGAATGCATTCATTGAGTCTCTGACTCAATGTCCGACTGGAGGCAGAGCCTCTAATCAGCCATTCCCATGCTCTGCATGGGAACGAGATACGAGGTAAACGAGAGAACAATGAAAATGAGAAATCGAGCTTTTTTCGACTTGTGTGTACACCGTTGCTAGCAGGAAAGGGGAGCCAAATTCCCATCTTTGCTTGGCTAACGGTAGGCTGATACCAAGCAAAGAGAGTTTGGGGGGAGAGGTTCTTTCAGGATTACTGAATTGGTGTTCTAGAAAATTCTACCGACTACCATTAGGTTCACTGTTTTGGAGATGACAGAGCAAGTTTAATTGAAAAGGTTAATTAGTTGCAACCTTACAAATCACCATAATATGTGATTTGTATTTGTTAGTATTATAGTGAATAAGTTGTAGTCCAGAACGTTCTATTTCTTGCAAAAGTTTAGGCATTTCATATTTATGATGTCGCCAGATAGTAATCTCTTCACCTTCAGAGATTTCAATCTTTTTATCTATGCCCATCCGACTAAAATTTATAGTGTAATTATGACGGAGTTTCAGATTAGCAACTATACTATCTGTTTTTAAATCATACTTTCTCAGCAATTCACAATCTTCGGATTTAATCCCAATCTTATTTTTAACCCATCCATATACTTCTTCTACATGATACTTGCAGCCACCCCTAACTTTTCCATCCCATTTAGAGTTAGAACCAGTTTCGTTAGTGAATACCAGAAAATCATTTGTTCCCATGCTATCTCTAAAGTTTTTTAGTACCTCATCTCTATTTTGATGATTGCCAATGGTAACTCCTAAGTGGAAAAATATTTTTGCTGTGTCGTCAATTTTAAGATTAGCTTGATTTTGAAATAAATTTTGGGGTACACAACTATTTTCTATGTCAATTGTGGAACTGAGAAAATCGATGCGAGGAAACCATTTTGTAAAATTATTTCTGGATAAATTAAGTAATTCATCGCTAATATCTAAAGCAATATACTTATTAACCTTACCCAATTTATTCAATTGATGGATAAAATTTTTAACGGGATATGAATTCCCTGCACCAACGTCTATAATATTGACTCTTTTGCCACTCTGAATATTGCCATTAAGGTATTGAAAGTTATTCTTTAAAAGGTCAATTTCTACACTCGATGTTCTATACCATTTAGGAATAATGTATTTTAGATAAAAATCATCCCATATTTTTGCACCTCTACCTTTATAAGAATACTTTAGAGGTATTTCTCGTCTGACTTCTAATGCATGAATTATTCCTAAAACTTCTTCTTCAGAAAAAAGAGAGTAGAATTCAGAACTTGGCTTTGCTGTACGACTGATAGTAGTTGGCATATGCGAGGGAAGTTGGGAATTGCGATGAAAATTTTGAGGCATTATACTTGTTCTTTGGTTTTCTTAGGTCTTGAAATCTATTAGCCACAATGCTTGTCAAAGAGGTATTCTCCCATGCCACTGTCTCAAAACGGAGTATTACGCAATTCAATCCCGGCAAAATCCTTCTTCCCAGCAGCATACCTTCTCAACACTCCTCAGCATTTATACCGTAATTTCTGAATCAATTACTACTTATAATGCCAATTTTAACGACTTTAGTCAATTTTGCGACCTGAGTTAGACCATTATCAAGCGCGATCGCTTATACCATAAAAAATAGGAGATAATTTTCCAAAGATACAGGGGTAAATACCATTGGTTCAGCAACCAGAACTCCAGGAAACTTCGTTGATCGAGTCAACCCAGCGCGTGCTTAAAAGTTTGAGTACTTACCGATGGACTTCGCTGGGAGCCTTAGCCAGCTTGTTGCTGTTGACGATCGCCAACGCACTTACTCCCCAACTATTTCGCTGGGGAATTGATCAGGGGATCATGAAACAAAACCTCCAAATTGTGCTATATAGCGCCGCTTGGATGGTAGTTGCCGCGATCGCTCGTGGTTTATTTAACTTTGGACAAAGCTATTTGGCAGAAGCAGCGTCTCAAGGTGTAGCCTATGACCTGCGGAACAAAATCTTCAGCAAGATTCAAAATCTCAGTTTCAGCTATCATGACCAGGCGCAGACTTCCCAACTACTAACTCGTGTCACTAGCGACATTGAGCAGATCCGTACCTTTGTTGGCACTAGCTTAATTCAGGTCATTGGTTCAGTTGTGACATTGGTGAGTATTTCGGTGATTTTGCTGGTGATGAACTGGCAATTAGCACTGATTACGCTGACAGTAGTGCCCCTATCGGGATGGGTGATGGCGCGATTTATTACCCGAAATAATAAACTTTTTCGGCAAGTACAAGAGCAACTGAGCGACCTCAATGCTGTATTGCAAGAGAACTTGCTAGGAATCCGGGTGGTGAAAGCCTTTGTGCGGGAGTCAACCGAAAGGTCGCGTTACACGACCATGAATGATGCCCTAGTCAAGGCAAACATGAAGACCATTAGCGCCATCCGTAATACCTTCCCGTTGATCTTTTTGCTGAGTAATTTGGTAACATTGGCAGTTTTCGCCTACGGGGGAGCGCAGGTGATTGGGCGTAAATTCTCCATTGGCGAACTGGTAGCGTTTAATTCCTACCTAGCGTTGATTCTTCAACCTATTTTGTTGATTGGATTTGCAGCCCCGGCGATCGCTCAATCAGCTGCTTCCGCCGAACGAGTCTACGAAGTTGTAGATGCGGAGGTAGAAATTCGCGATCGCCCCGGTGCTGTCCCATTTGACACCTGCGGTGGTAGAATTACCTTTGAAAATGTTTCCTTTCGCTATCCAGGAGCGACAACTGAAACTCTCAAAGAAGTTTCTTTTGAAACCAAGCCCAACGAACTGATTGCCGTTCTCGGGATGACTGGTTCGGGAAAAAGCACAATTATGAACTTAATTCCCCGCTTTTACGATGTTACCGGGGGAGCGGTTCGCATTGATGGACGAGATGTAAGAAGTTTCACACTCAAAAGCCTCAGATCGCGTATTGGCATTGTATTTCAGGAAACCACCCTCTTCTCCGGCACAATCCGCGAAAATATTGCCTATGCAAAACCCAATGCAACTCTAAAACAGGTGATTCAGGTTGCAAAAACCGCACAAATGCACGATTTTATTAGCAGTCTCCCCGATGGCTACGAGACGATTGTGGGTGAACGGGGCGTGGGCTTGTCTGGTGGACAAAAACAACGAATTGCGATCGCCCGTACCTTACTGACCGATTACAGCATTCTGATTTTGGATGATAGTACCTCGGCTGTGGATGCCAAAACTGCTGCCCAAATTCAAGCCGAACTAGATAACTTAATGCGCCAAAAAGCTTGTACAACCTTTGTGGTAGCTCAACGTATTAGCACCGTCAAAAATGCCGATCGCATTTTTCTCATGGATAAAGGCCGACTGGTAGCACAAGGCACTCACGAGGAATTGATGCAAACCAGCCCTCTCTACGGTGTGATTTTGGAATCTCAGGTAAAGCCAAAGGAGAAAAATCATTCCAAATTAGCATAATTAATCTGGCTGGAAATTTTGATCACAGCCTTGTAATAAAGACTTTTAATCCCAAATCGTTCGACTGAGCGTACTCCTACGGGGAAGCAAGCTACGCATAGCGTCTCGGAGAGAAGCCGTAAGTCCAAAATCTAAAATCCAAAATTTTTATGAGAGGCACAGTTCCTGTTGTTGCATCTGAGGAAAAAACGAGTCAGCAACTTTCCACCCTGCGACGTTTTTTGCAATACCTGCTACTATATCGCAAAGAAATTCCCATCGCCCTTACACTAGTATTGATTGGTGCCATAACCCAGGCAATTGGGCCATTCTTTATCGGCTGGTCGATTGATCACCTAATTGCACAACGGAATTTGCAAGGACTACTGCTGTTATTAGGGCTACTAGCGCTGAACTATGGACTTAGTGTTTTGGCAATCCGGGGTCAAATTATTCGAGTCGGCTGGATTATGCAGCGATTGCTGGCTCAACTCAGGCAAGACATTTTTATTAAAATCCAAAGTCTGCCACTCAGCTTTTTCGATCGCAGTGAAGCAGGCGATTTAATGAGCCGCTTGCTGAATGATGTCAATACCGTGAATCAAGCATTTGGACTGACGATCGCCCAAATGCTGGGCAACACTTTTAGTTTGGTTGGCATTGTTATTGCTATGCTCTCAATCAACCTGCAACTTGGTTTGTTGAGCAACCTAGTCGTGCCACTGATGATTTTTACTACAGGCTTATTTGCACGTTGGGCAAGAACCAAATTCCGCGTCACCCGACAAACGATTGGGCAGCTTTCCGCCAAGTTAGAAGAAGATATTGGCAGCGTGCGAGAAGCACAGGCATTTAATCGTGTACAGATGAATATCAAAGAATTTGACATTCTTAACGCCGCCAATAGAGATGCCAACGTTGAGGCTGTGCTAATTACTTCAGCTTTTCTGCCCTCCATTGATTTTCTCAACACACTAGCAACCGCAGGCGTGCTGGCCTATGGTGGCTATCTCGCAGTCACCGGAGCTGCAACAGTAGGTGTAGTGACATCCTTTTTACTTTACGTCCAGCAATTCTTCCGCCCGATCCAAATTCTCAGCCAGTTTTACACCCAAGCTCAATCTGCCTTCGCCGGATTAGAGCGAATCTTTCTATTGCTAGATGAACCGTCAGAACTCAAAGACGCACCCGATGCAACAGAAATGCCGCCCATTCAGGGGGAAGTGACATTTGAGAATGTCAAGTTTGGCTACAACCCAGATCAACTGGTTCTCAAAGGGGTGAATTTGCACGCTTATCCAGGGCAGATGGTTGCGTTAGTCGGGCCCACCGGTTCGGGAAAAAGTACAATTATTAACTTGATTTTGCGCTTCTACGATGTATCTAGCGGTGCGGTGAAAATTGATCATATTGATGTGCGTAGCGTGACTCAAGCAAGTCTGCGGCGTCAAATTGGCATCGTCCTACAAGACAATATTTTGTTTAGCGGCACCGTCGCCGAAAATATTGCCTTTGGCTCTCCCCATACTACTCAAGCTGATATCGAAACGGCTGCACAGATGGCAAATGTGCATGAGTTCATTACCTCACTGCCACAGGGTTATACGACTCAATTGGGTGAACGGGGCGCACCCTTGAGCCAAGGACAGCGACAACTAATCAGTATTGCTCGTGCAGTATTGATCAACCCCCGAATTCTGATTCTCGATGAAGCAACCAGCAGCATCGATACCCGCACAGAAGCGCTGGTACAAAGTGCGATCGCCCGCTTGCTGCAAGGTCGTACCAGTTTCGTAATTGCTCACCGCCTCAGTACAGTTACTCAGGCAGATCAAGTATTAGTAATTCAGCAGGGACAAATTGTAGAGCAGGGTACTCACGCCGAACTCGTCAATCAGCAGGGTGTCTATGCCAACCTCTATGCCTTGCAACTGGGTGCAGCAGACTCAATGGTTCTTCAAAACGAAAGGTAAAATGTATATAGATCGAATTTATCAATTGCCAGAAAAAGAATGAAGCTACCTGACCTTGATTCACAAACCATCGATCGCATCATTGAAATGGCATGGGAAGATAGAACATCTTTTGATGCCATTGAGGCTCAGTTTGGGCTGCTGGAGAAACACGTAATTGCCCTAATGAGGCGCGAAATGAAGAAATCTAGTTTCCAGATGTGGCGAGAGCGAGTCACCAAACGCGATACAAAGCATTTATCTAAGCGAGAATTTATTGCAGGTCGGTTTAAATCGCACAATCAAAAAACGTAACTAATTGAGTGAGCGTAGGCGTAGCCCGTCGTAGACATCGCTCTTTTGTAATCTGTGTACACCATAGCCTTGGAAAGGAAAGGGGAGATAAGTAGTTGTGCAAAATTAAATATACATTGTCATTGCGAGTGGAGCATAGCGGAACGTTCGCGTAGCGTCTCGTAGAGAAGCAATCTCAAAGTCTTGCGATTGCTTCACGACCTTCGCAATCACATAAATATTTTTGTGTAGCTACTTAAAGCACAGCTTTATCGGCGTGAGGTTAAGCTGTATCTCACTAGATTAACGTCAGTTTGATCGGGTGAATTGACTGTGGTAGTAGGTTAGGGATTAAGTAAATCTTGAGCTTGTAGGGTACGCTATACTGCGTTAACGCCATTGATAATGCTTAGGTATGAGAGCCAAAATAGAAAATAAAGTGCTTTTGATCCACCACGAAGATTTGCCAGAGTTTAAGAAAGGTGGCTCTGTGGTGAGAAATTCATATTTTTGGGCGCTACGTTCAATTGCTGGCCAAGCTTCACGTTATCGTGATTGGGAATACGAACTGGAAGTTTGGTTAGCACTTTCGCGAATGCTTTTGTCGTTTGCTGAATCTGGGTATTTGGGTTATAGAGAAACCTTGCTGGAGTTTCCCTTATCTCAAGGGGAAATTCCTAATTTGCTACGAGATGTGTCTACTTGGGAGTAAAAACGCATAGCTGTCGGGGTTAGAAAAACCCTTGATTTTGCATTAGTCCACGGAGGTAAACTTTACTTGTGTAGTAGCGAATGACCTTCGCCAAAAGCCCAATAATTGTGTTGATCACCCCCGTTTTCGAGAGAATTTTAAACATTATATGACTTACGCATTGACAGTAAATACCAAATGTGTAGTATAGATTTCAGGCATTAAACCTTGATTTTTCGCTACTTTTTACGCGATCGCTATTTATCAAAGGATGATTAATAAAAGCCTGAAACGACGTATTTACGTTAACACACAAGATAATAAATTTGTACAGTGCGTAAGTCCTACATTATTACTTATTGACATCTTACCGATGCTTCGAGACTGTGAATGCGTAAAACTTATTATTAGACTTAAACCCGCCTGGGAGGCGGGTGTACCCAGAACCCCAGTAAACTGTACCATCAACCACTGCTGCGCCTGCAACTACTGATCCTCCACTGTTAAAATTCCACAGAATCTTACCAGTCTTTGCATCTAATGCATACATGTTATTCTTATCGGCTGCTGATGCCATCGAGCCAGCATACACCACTCCATTCGCTACTGTCATTGGAGCCATATCCCTTTCACCTGCCGGATCTGCTGTCTGCCAGATAATTTTGCCCGTTGCTGCATCAAGCGCACTCCATGACCCACCGTTAATAGTTTTACCTGAAGGCTCTAATGTGTACTTCTCAAATCCGTAGTTTGAAATCGCGACATAAATTTGTTGACCATCCGTAGCCGAACCCCACTGTATTCCACCAGCAGGACCACCAGGACCAACAATTCGGCTCCAGACAACTTTTCCAGTATCCGGGTCAAGCGCCCAAAAGACACCACTCTTCTGACCAGCACCAAGTAAATCACGCGATTTTCCCGCATCTTTCACAGTGAAAAGCATCGGTGCCTGAGCGAAATCATAATCTGGTCCTTTGGGGTCAGGGCAATTGGAGACACCGCCAAAGTAGCAGGCAACAGTCCAGGTATCGTATCCCTCTAGTTTATTTGCCCACTTAATCGTGCCAGTATCGAGATCAAGTGCCATGAGCGCGTCAATATAATTATTGCGATCAAGGCATTGCGACTCATCAGGAGCTGTCTGTGAAGAGAGTTTTGCAATACAATTTTTTACCGTTTTAGGCACATTGTAGTTATTACCTGTTCCTATATATACCAAATTTCGCTTTGGATCGATTGCTGGTGTGCTACCCCATACTGCTCCACCTGAATAGCCATCCGGTTGACCATAATTTTTCGGTACAGTGTAAGTTTTCCACAGAAGCTTTCCAGTATTCAAATCTACCGCCGTCATGCTTCCACGGAATGTGCAGCATGGGTACTTCGGATTGTTAGCCGCTGTTTCCTCCAAAGAGGAAACTCCAACATACACACGATTGCCATAAATGGTCGGTGATTGAGTAATAACAGCATACGGGTGTTCGTCAAGTTTTGTTTTCCAGATTAGCTTGCCAGTATCTTTGTTAACTGCGATCAGGAAAGCATTTTCCTGGCTACCAATAATCACTTTATTCCCCTTAACTGCTGGATTTGTGCGCGAGACAGCTTTGGGGATACTTGGATCATTAATATAGCTGGCAATGCTATTTGCCCAAATCTGTGTACCCGTCTGTGCATCAATCTTAAAAAAATTACCGCCCCAGTCAGGTATATATACAGTTTTATCTACAACTGCTGGTGTAGCAGAGAGTTCACCACTTGCACTAAAAACCCATTTGGGAGACAAGTGTGTTACGTTCTTTGGATTGAGGTATTCCTCATCTGCTTGATAGCGAGTATTGTTTAGGTTCTGACCACCCAACCTCCACTGATTATCCGATCTACACTGACTTTCTTTAGCACTACTACTAATTGTTGGCATGATAAAGACTAATGCCACCGTCACAATTCCAAGCGCTTGTTTACAGGATGAATAAGTTTTAATCACAGTCACTAATGTCCTCCGCTACTACTAAAAATAATTTGCTATAACTTCACCGCACTTTTAGTGAAAAATCTCAGCTTACTGAAGGTTTTGATAAAGTAAGTAATTAGGCTTTCAATTAACGCCTCTCATGAGCTTTAATCCACTTTTTACAAATTTAATGACTATAGGGTTAAATGGTAAGAAGGCGATCGCTACTATCATTCCGATAAACGGCAAAGCATCAAAAATAATGAAGTGTCTGCGCTATATTTTATGTAAATAGGGGCTATCAATGACGCGCAATAGGCAATACTCATAAAGAAAGCGAAGCTATTATTAACCAAAAGCAGGCGCTCACTTGCAGTCATGCTGAAAAACTTAGGCAACTGTTTCATTAGTTTTTCAAAAGCTACCGATGAATTTTATTCAGTAATACAGCAGAATTCAGAATGCAGAAGTAAAACAGGGTTTATACATGGCTTTGGGACGAATCATTGTGTACTTCACTTTCCTTGAAATCTGCCGTAATTTCCAAAATTCGAGCAAAATAGCTTATTTGAATGCTTTTTTTGAGTACTTTATTTTGCTTAGTCAACATACCTGTATATTTATCACTATTCCCAGTCCAAGTAAACTTCTTTACCCAATCTTTAAGATGTAAACTTCTGTAAAATCTAATACATTTTAAACTTTTATAAGCGAAATTTTATCCTTTGTACAAATGTATTTTGTTCGCTTATTAAAATTCGATATCTTGATGAAATTTCGTTTTGTTCTTGGCAAAAATGCAATTTCTTTTTCTAGCAAAAATAAATTTGTGATATATGATTGTGCTGAAAAATACATAAGTTAATTTTATATTTAAGCTGAAGAGATTTATTGTCAAGCAATAATCAAGTTTATACAAGCTTTATATAATCCTGTTACCTGTGGTAAATCCGCTCATGACCTCATAAACACGTTTTAAGGGCAGTTGAACTCACGCCCCTCTCAAAGGGAGCAAGCATCCCTGTAGCTTTACAACACCATCAACACGTTCACCAATACAGCAATCTATCAAGCCAGCAGTTGTTTTGGTTCGTTAACTGACCCATGCCGTAGTTCATGTATGGCTTGATGTAACCCTGTGTGAGCATTAGTCGCGCCAGCGAAACGATCGCCGTTTGCTAAATTTGTAAGTCTATGAATTACGGTATCGCTTAAGCAGACTCTGAACAAATTTCCCCATAACTAGCTTCATTTCAAATCTAGTAAACCTTCTTCTTTCAATTTAGGATTGAAGCGAATTTGCATTTGCAAACCACGCCCTTCTAGCAATTGTGTTGAAATTTCTGCTTCTACTCTCCGTGCCACATTTTTAATAATTTTTATTTGTGCTAATTCATCATTAGCTGGATTTTGATATTTTGCCTGTTCTTCAGGTGTCATTATCACTTTGACATCAATGGGATGAGTCCATTTTTCTTTGTTTTCCCCATTTCCCCAAGGCACACTGCCATTTTCAGCAATCCAAGCATTTTCAGTATTTTCTAAAATTGTGCGACTAGGGCGTTCAATAGTTTCAACTTTTACCCAATAGCATTGCTGTGGCTGACGAACTAAATGCTGCTTGAGGCTGAGATAAACATCACGGGAGTATCCGACAAATTGAAGTACTTTTTTTTGGTCAAAGATAGCATATACCCCGATTTTACCCTGAAATTGTTCGGGTAATTGACCGCGATCGTCGATGTAAGGAATGTATTCCAGGGATGCCAAAGAAGAAAGATTTGTTTCAAAAGCCATACATCAAATATTAAACTTCTTATTTGCCTTCAGAATTGAGAATTGCTATAGCGCTTATTAGTTGAGTCCAATACAGACCTAACAAGAACAGCCCCAACCCTTGTAACGTTGGGGAGTAAGATTCAAAGCCTCTCTCTTTTTTAGGAGATAGTCCAGACTGTATTGCATACAAACGATAAACGCTATTTTTAGGAAAAACTTATTTTGTAAATTATCCATTACCCAATTTTTGGTAAATTGCACAAAGGCGACTTGGTTTAAAAATCTTAGCACTAAACATGAAATTTGGTGGGACGTTTACGATGGCATATTCATCAGATTCATGATACTTTTCAAATTCTGCTGACATTCCTTTAGTGGTAGTTAAGCTGTAAGGAACTGGTTGGAAAAGTAATTCTGTAAATTTAACTTGTTCACACCGCAACTGTTGACAAATTTGGTTTAAGAAAGCAACGCTTGTCAATAAATTGAATAGAGTTTCTTGAGCTTGTGCTTCCAGAGTAAAACTGCCATCAAAGTTCTGAACAATTTTAAGGGGCATTTTCTATAGAGGTAGTTATTAACGACTAAGTGATGATAGAGGATAGGTAACATGTTGTACATAGTGCTCAAAAAATGCTAGTCAACGAAGCTTACCTTTTTGTGCAGATGAGCATTGGCAAAAATCACCACTTTAAGATCAGCCTATTGGATTGTGTGACTTCTGTCACGCGATGGACATTAAAAATTAACACCACTGGAGCGATCGCGGCAACAGTAAAGCCAATCGGAAGTATTCGGTTACGTCCCCAACGATTTGCAAATTTACTAATTACCGGTACCAATGCAGATATGGGCGGAGTCCGAGATGCCAATTCTGCCAGCAACACCCCTTGCAAAACTTTGTCGTCTTCAATCAACAAAATTCGCATTGCACAAGCCCTGAATATTTATTTTAAATATTTTAAATATGATGATAAGGCAATACGCTTGGGTTAAGGCTAAAACTCTTTGTCAAAGTCAATTTTTTTAACGAACCGCAAAGGAGAGGCAGCGCGGGAACAGGGGGAGCCAGTGCGTTGGGGAGCCAGTGCGTTGGGCGGCTCCGCCGACTTGAAGCACCTGGCGGCGGCTCCGCCGACTTGAAGCATCTGGCGTGGTCTCCCCCATGAGCGACTGCCGTCGCAAAAAAGAGGCAGCGCGTTGCGGTGAATCCAGCGCTGTAGGGGGGTTTCCCGCCGTAGGCGACTGGTGAACCCGAAGGGGGGTTCCAAGAGTTGTAGCGACTGCCGTCGCAAAGGAAGAGAAGGAAGAGAAGCAAGAAATGCTTAACTGAACTGTATTGGATGATAAGGGACTTCCAAATAAAAAAATACTCAATTACTTCTTGTGGGGTGGGCTGTCTCGCCATTAGTGTCAACTTAAGCCAAAACTCTTTTAAAATCTCGTTTCCAGTCTCTGGCTGGAAATGCACCTCATCGCGGCTCTGACGCAAGTTTTAAGGCGGAGCCTCTCAGAATGCATTAAGAGTCAGAGACTATTAACGAGATTAATCTCTAAATGCTGCTTCTAGACTAACTTTCACCTTAAGTTGACACCAATGGCGACACGAGGGCCCGTAGCTAAGGGGGACAAGACTTCGGCGTGAGCCCTACTTCTCTTTTTAGGCTGCGCCAACGACAAAGCTCAGTACAAGTCAGTCGAACGCTGTCCACCCCACAAGATTGGATAATTTATTTGTTGTCAGTCCCTAACCGCCAGTGTTTCCAAAAGCAGATGAGCGACTCGATAATCAGAACTGATCTAGAATAAAACCTCAAAATCTTGAACTGCCGAAGTTAGATATTGTCGATTTGCTTTCTTGTGGGCATTTTTCTTATAAAATGGTTGTCAACTTTTACGCTCATCACTTGTGCAGCGAATTGGTAAACGTTCCTGATCGGCTTTGATCGCTAAGAGGTGGAACAAAAAATAGGAGATTATACTCATGTTGGAGATTGAAAACTTGGGAGTAAGTGTAGAAGAGTATTTGGATGGATTGGCAGCAGGTATTGATATTTTAGAATTGAAGCGATTAGAAGCAAAGGGAATTCCCACAAACCTGGCTCTAGAAGTTATGGCGATTGTACCAAAGGTAATCAATGGCACGGCTACTCCTGAAGAAGTTGTTAGAGGACTAATGATTCTAACACCATCGCTTAGGCAACAAGTTGAATAGTTCGTAATTAGCGATTAATGATTTGTATTAACAGTAAACCTTCAGTTACTTCACTGCTTCAAAATACTTACCGAAACTAACCATAATCCGAAATTGGTGCGTTACACTGCGTTAACGCACCCTACCAATAGGCACACCTACTCGTTAATTTGACCAACGCGGCGGATATTCAAAATGTCGCTCATTTTCTTAATTTGAACGAAGACTTGCTCTAGTTGAAAGCGATCGCGTATATCTATTCCTAAGTCCATTAATGCCGGTTGACCAATAGAGGTTTTCACCTGGGCATGGCGGACATTGATCCCTTGGTCACTCAACCGTGACAAAATATCCTTTAGCACCCCTACGCGGTCAAGGGCTTCAATTTGAACATCCACTGGATACGTGTGCGGACGACCACTATTTTCGGCGGTTGGGTTCCACCTAACTGGTACTAAGCGCTCATACTCCACAGTCTCCAGATTATGGCAGCCTTGGCGATGAATTGAAATCCCCCTACCTCGCGTTACCACACCAATAATCGGTTCGCCAGGAATCGGGGTACAACACCCAGCTAAATAATATACTAAACCTTCCACCCCAACAATTGGCGAATCTGTGGAGCGAGAAGTAGTTACAGGTGCATCTCGCAAAGCTTTTGATGTACTTGGTTCTTTGGGAATAAATAGCGGCACAGTGGAAACTGGTTGTTGTCCCTTCGCCACTTCTCGCCAACGATTTAGCACTAGGTTCAGCGTAACTTCACCATAACCCAAACCAGCAAGTAAATCTTCCACGCTATGGTAGTTACACTTTTCGGCGACAGTCTCCATCGCATCCGACTTCAGCAAACTATCAAAACCAGTTTTACCAAGTTCCTTTTCTAACAATTCCCGTCCACGGGCGACATTTTCTTCCCGGCGCGATCGCTTGTACCATTGTTTTATCCGATATTTCGCCGCCGAAGTCCTGACAAAGTTCAACCAATCCAAACTCGGATGGCAGTTCTTTTGGGTCAGAACCTCTACAATATCGCCGTTGTGCAGCCGTGTTGACAGTGGCACCATTCGCCCATTCACCCGCGCCCCTGAACAGTGGTTCCCCACTTCCGTATGAATGCGATAAGCAAAATCTACAGTGGTAGCACCGGGACTTAAAGGAACAACATCCCCCTTAGGGGTGAAGACATAGACATCATCTTCAAATAAATTATCTTTGACGCTATCAAGATATTCTTGGGCATCCTTGAGATCAGTTTGCCATTCTAGCAGCTGCCGCAGCCAAGTAAACTTGTCATCTGTCGCTGTCAGATGGCTAATGTTAGAACCTCCTGTTTCTTTGTACTTCCAATGGGCAGCAATCCCATACTCGGCGATATGATGCATTTCGATTGTCCGAATTTGCACCTCTAAAGGACGACCAGTTAGGCCAATCACCCCAGTATGCAACGACTGGTAACGGTTAGGCTTTGGCAGTCCAATATAGTCCTTAAATCTCCCAGGAATTGGGCGAAAAGCATCATGAACCACCGCCAACGCCCGATAGCATTCCTCATTGGTTTGAACAATAATCCGCAGCGCTGCCAAATCGTAAATTTCATGAAATTCCTTTTGCTGTAGGTGCATTTTTTGGTAAATGCTATAAAGGTGCTTGGGACGACCACTAAGATCCTGGCAGTCGATTCCGGCTTGCTGCAAACGTTTTCGCAAAATGTCTGTAGCTTTGGCTAATTTCTCTTCTCGCGCCGTCCGTTTTTCGGAAACATGTTCCTGCATTTGGCGGAAAGCTTCCGGTTCCAAATACTTAAAAGCCAAATCTTCCAGTTCCCATTTAATCCGCCAGATTCCCAAGCGATTGGCTAAGGGTGCAAAGATATCTCGCGTTTCTTGAGCACTGCGGCGGCGGCTGGCCTCTGACATGTATTGTAAAGTTCGCATATTATGCAAACGGTCTGCCAATTTCACCACAATTACCCGAATATCTTGCGCCATTGCCAAAAACATCCGCCGGAAATTTTCGGCTTGGCTTTCGGTTTTGCTGGTGAAATTGATTTTAGAAAGCTTGGTGACACCTTCGACCAATTGCCGTACTTCTGGGCCAAAGCGCTGTTCTATGTCTTCACTTGTAACTTCTGTATCTTCAACGACATCATGGAGAAATCCAGCTGCTATCATAGCAGCACTACCTCCCAAGTCACGCAGCAAGTCAGCCACAGCAATGGGATGAGCAATATATGGTTCTCCCGATTTGCGGTATTGACCTTGATGCAGTTGGTAAGCAAATTCAAATGCGCGACCAATTAAGACTGTATCATTATGCCTTCGGTCATCTTCCGCTGCGCCGCTACTTGTCGATGACTCCTTCAAAGATTTTTTTAACCATTCGGGAATCGCAAGATCAACTGATGAATTTATTACTATGGTGCTCATACAATTGGGTTTAGAGAGGATCGGTAGATAAGTGAATGATGAATAAAACTAGCAGCATCGCTCTAATGAAGATGCTGTTTCCTAGAGACGGGTGGAAAAAACAGTGTCAGGATGATTCTTCAATTGCCGATAGCGAAGCGTTAGCGACGCAGCGAAAAGTCGGAGCGTCTGGTAGTCATCCAGTTTGAGTTTCAAGGATCATAAATTTAAAAATCCATTGATGGCAAACAAAGCCTCAAACCATAATTTGAAGCTTTTAGTGCTGATAAGCGCTTAAGTAAAGTTTATTGTAGAAGAAAAATTACTTGACATTAATACTATCTTAACTAGCACTGGATGTCTTTAAACCGTGAGAAATATCTGGCACTCGTAACCTTGCTAGAGCAATTACGCTCCGATGCCACAACTACCCAAATTGTTGCACCCGAACTGCGACAGCGTGTAGTCTCGTTGCAGCAATTTTTCGGACAACAGATTGTGCCTTTGGCTAATGAAAACTGGCGAGTACAGTCTTATCAAACAGAGATGAGCAAACAATTGCGCCTGTTGGAAATAGATGTGATGTTTTTGCAAGGAGCGCGGCAAGCATCTACTGCACAAACGAGACTTCAAACGATTAGCGATCGCTTGACAATCCTCATTCAATACTGTGATGCGATTCTGAAACCAGAAGCGGAAGGAGAAAAATAACAATTGTTCACCTTTTTCTCTAATTACTCCATCATCTCATTTTCAACCGTTCATGAAAAGTTATTTTGGTAACAAGTTTCAAATGGGCATTGGGCATTGGGCATTGGGCATTGGCAATTAGGAGTTAGGAGTTAGAAGTTTGGAGTTAGAAGTTTGGAGTTTGCAGTTTGGAATTAGAAGAACTCTTCCCCATGCCCCATGCCCCATGCCCTATGCCCTATTCCCAATACCTTTGAGGAGAAGATTCATAGTGCGGCGCATGTAGGCTTCTACTGGCTCGGTTGTGGGTTTGAAGATCAGTGCATAATATAGTGACCCACTCACAAGATCGATAATTAAGTCTACGTCTGCATCCTTGTGAATTTCGCCTCTAGACTTGGCACGTTCAAGTATTTTAGAAAAGGCTTCACGTCGGAGTTTTGTATATTTTGTCCAATAGACCTCGGCAAACTGAGGATTGCTAGACGCTGTACTGATGATCAGGGCGAGTGTCTGACGACCAAGGGGACTATCTATTTTTTTGGCGGCATTATTAATTAGGATATCCATATCTCCCCAAAAGCTGCCAGTATCGGGGATCGCTAAATCATCTCTGAGACTTTCTATAGCGTCTGCAACTAGTTCTTCTTTGGAAGTGTAACGCCGATAAATCGTCGTTTTACCAACTCCAGCACGGGAAGCGATCGCTTCTATACTCATACTTTCATATCCTACCTCTGCAAGCAGGTCTAAAGTCGCTTGCAGAATAGCTTGGTCGGCGTGGATGCTGCGTGGGCGTCCAGAGAGGCTGTTGATTTGCTTACTCATAAAAATATCATCCCCAAGCAATATCTTCTTGACAATTTGCTTCTACCTTTGGGCATAGAACATCGCCTATGGAAAACAAATAAGCCCTATAACCCAGTTCTGATGCACGAAAACAGCAACAGTGACCATCCATCTTTAGCATAAGTATTTCTGCCACTTTTTATTCAAGACTCTCTTGACCGTTTTTATATGATACGCTACCGTATCGTATATATACAATACTTAATTTTAGCTTTGGCGTAGGCGTAGCCCAACCCAGGCATTGCTTTGACAACCTCCAAATATTACTTGTGCTAACAATGGCTACCAATATTAAACGTTCGACTTTTGACCAATTTGGTTATGTGCAGGGGCCATTGAAGTGGGCGATCGCTTTCACGGCTTCCCTCGGTGCAATCTTAGAAGTAATTGATACTAGTATTGTTAACGTTGCCCTGACTGATATCCAAGCCAGCCTGGGTGCAACTGTTAGTGAAGTAGGTTGGGTGGTGACTGGATATGGGATCGCAAATGTCGTCTTAATTCCCTTATCTGCATGGCTGGGAGATTACTTTGGGCGCAAAACCTACTTTATCTTCTCATTAATTGGCTTTACTATTGCCTCGGTTTTATGTGGGTTGGCATTTAATCTACCGATGCTGATTATTTCTCGAATTATTCAAGGTTTATGTGGTGGCGGGTTGCTAGCTAAAGCACAAGCGATTTTGTTCGAGACTTTTCCACCTGCTGAACAAGGATTCGCCCAGGCAGTTTTTGGAGTAGGTGTAATTTCTGGCCCAGCAATTGGCCCAACTTTAGGAGGATTCTTGGTAGATGGTTTGGGCTGGCGCTGGATTTTCTTTGTTAATATTCCCTTCGGGATCATTGCAGTGGCGATGTCCTTGGCATTTTTACCCAAAGATAAAGATAAGAGAGAGACACAAAGCCAAGCCGTCGATTGGTTCGGGATTGGGTTTTTGGTGATTGCTATTGGCTGTATGCAAACTTTGTTAGAGGAAGGAGAGACAGACGACTGGTTTTCCTCCAGTTTCATCACCACGTTGGCGATCGCTAGTATTATCGGCTTTGGGTTGTTTATTTGGCGAGAACTGAAAACAAATCACCCTGCTGTGGATTTGAGAGTTTTGCGTCACCGTTCTTTAGCTGCGGGAAGCGTTCTTTCAGCAGTCGTGGGTATGGGGCTTTATGGCACACTCTTTGCTGTGCCGATATTTGCTCAGAGTGTGCTGCACTTTACGGCAACGCAGACAGGACTATTGTTAGCACCTGGGGCTTTAGCGTCTGCGATCATTATGGTTTTATTAGGCAAACTCTCTAGTAAAATTGATGCCCGATTTTTAATTGCAATCGGCGCTGTCGGATCATCTGGAGTCATGTTTCAGCTAGCAGCAATTACCCCACAAACCGGCACAGATGATTTATTTTGGCCATTGGTGTGGCGTGGGGGTTTTACTGTGTTAATGTTTCTCCCTTTGAGTTTGGCAGTTTTAGGCCCGCTACCTAAACAAGATGTTTCTGCTGGTTCTGGTTTCTACAACCTGACTCGACAACTAGGTGGCAGTATCGGCATTGCCCTACTTACTACTCTGCTTGACCGACGAGAAGCTTTTCATCGAGCTATCCTGTTAGCAAAACTTAGTCCTTATGACCCAGAAACCAATCAGCGCCTCGACTTGCTCAATGGGGCACTCCAAGGTCAAGGTATAGATGCGGCAACAGCGCAACAACAAGCACTAGCTTTATTAAGTCAAACAGTAGATACCCAAGCTGCCGTTTTATCTTACGCAGATTGCTTTCAAGTCGTAGGGGTAGGGTTCCTTTGCTCATTACCTTTGTTATTATTCCTGGGTAAAGGCGGTGCAGGAGCGAAAGCGCCAGTCGGTCACTAGGGTAAAGTAAATAGCGATCGCATCCCTATTTTAAATTCTCTGATAGCAAAACTCCGTAAAAACACGGTCTAAAAGTTATTCTTTACCGGTATTAATACAATAAACTGAACATATACTGATATATGTGGAGCAGAAAAGTAAAAGCCCCGCTCAAAACTGAGCGGGGCTATGTAAATTCTTATTGCTAAAATTAGAAATCTTTATCTTAGAAAAAGTTCATTATTGTAATAATGCTAACGCTGGTCAACATCATTAAAGCGCCCATAATTATAGATTCGCCTAATGGATTGCGGGATTTTGAATTGTTCATTTAAGTAAAAATCCTTTTTGTTAATAGTTCCTTAATCATATCAAAATCAGTATAAATATCTATATAACCATTGTAAAACTTAAAATCGCGTAAAGTTTCTTAGTAAATACTTAATTTTATACTGAGGTGTTAATTTTTACTTTTAATGGGTTACTCTCCTATTCCCCATTCCCCATTTCCACACTGTAGTAATTCCCGAACAGAATAATTACCTTATCTCCGAGCGGAATAGGCGTCTTTATGAGGTAAGATTAATGCTAATGAAGGTAAAAATATTTGAATAGAAGATTATCATGACAGTCTCCACGGCATCTAGAAACCAAACGATCGCTTTTGACTTAGACAAATTAAATGAGCAATTTGAAACTGCCACTCCCAAAGAGGTACTGGCATGGTCTATAGAAAATATCCCAACGGGACTGGTGCAAACCAGCGCCTTTAATGTGGATGACATGATAATTACCCATATTCTTTACAGTGAACTGAAGCATCCAGTTCCTGTGATCTTTCTCGACACCTTGCACCACTTCCCTGAAAGCCTAGAATTAGTTGCCAAAGCCAAACAAATCTACAATCTGGATTTGCAAACTTACAAAACTCCAGACCTAGACAGTCGCAAAGCCTTTGAAGCTAAATACGGCGAAAAACTTTGGGACAACGATATTGCCCAATTCCACCAAATTACAAAAATTGAACCACTGCTACGGGGTCTGGACGAACTCAACAGCGTCGCTTGGATAACTGGACGCCGCCGTGACCAAGCAGTAACCCGTGGGAATATGCCCATATTTGAATTAGATGGTAAAAATCGGCTGAAAGTAAATCCTATAGCTACCTGGACACGCCAAGACAGCTGGGTTTACGTGGCTGAACACGGAGTCATCTACAACCCTCTACACGACAAAGGTTATCCCAGCATAGGCGACGAACCCATCACCACCAAAGTCGGCGAAGGCGAAGACGAACGCGCCGGACGCTGGCGGGGAAGTGATAAAACAGAATGTGGAATTCATATTTAAGGGGGAGTGGGGAGTAGGTAATAGAAGAAAAGAAGAATTTCCCCCAACTCTCCCATTCTCTCGCGACTCTGCGCCTCTGCGGTTAGACAACACTGTTACACGGTGCGGTTTTGCTGAAGCCGCGAATCTTGATTTTGGACGCAGCAACCACTAATATTGACAGCTAAACAGAGAATTTAGTTTAACAAGCGATCGCTAACTTACTTTATGGGTCGTACCAGCTTTATTATCGCTCACCGTTTGGCAAGTGTTACCAACGCAGACAAGGTATTAGTCATCCAGTAAGGGCGAATTATTAAATCCAGAAAAATGTCATTAACTATATCTTCCTCACCTCAGGGTTTTAGTGCATTTATTACTAATTTAGGAATACGAGATACAACTGATGATTTTGTATTTATTAAATCATCAGTTCCTTGTGTTGCTGATGGAGTCTTCACTCAAAGTCTTTTTGCTGGGCCAAGTGTTATTATTAGCCGCAGTAACTTAAAAGATTCACAAGCACAAGGAATTGTCGTTATATCTAAAAATGCAAATGTAGCTAATGGTTCTGTTGGCATCGCTGATGCCCAAGAGGTTCTGCAATTAGTTGCAACTGAAACTGGAATTGCTGCACATAATATTGCGCTCGCTTCTACAGGTGTAATTGGCAGACGTTACCCGATTGAAAAAATCCGAGCAGGTTTATTAGGATTGGGCAAAAAATTGACTGCTGCTGATTTTCATGCCGCAGCCCGTGGTATTATGACTACCGATACAGTAGCGAAACTAGCTACACGGCAAATCGGAAATGCCAAGCTGGTAGGAATTGCCAAAGGCGTTGGCATGATTGAGCCTAATATGGCTACTCTCCTAACTTTCTTTTTTACTGACGCTGCAATTTCTGCAAATAGCCTTCGTTCTATTTTTCGCTCTACTATAGATAAGACCTTTAACTGCTTGAGTGTAGACACTGACACTTCTACTAGTGACTCCGCCGTGATTCTAGCTAATGGTTTAGCAGGTGAAGTTTCCGAGTTAGATTTTGCTAGTGCATTGCAAGAAGTTGCACAAGAATTGGTGCTGAAAATTGCCAGAGATGCAGAAGGTGCTACCAAGATTATTGAAGTAACTGTAGATTCAGCGATTAATTATGCACAAGCTAAAACAGTAGCTAAAGCAATTGTGAATTCACCATTAGTAAAAACTGCCGTCTATGGAGCAGATCCGAATTGGGGACGAGTTGCTATGGCTATAGGCAAATGTGAAAATGAACAGCAGATAAATCCAGAACGAGTTGTTATCAGTTTTGATAATGTGAAAGTTTATCCTAATACTTTAACTGATGAAAATCTGCAACAGTTGCGCCAAATTATGTCCAAAGATCAAGTAGATATCCATGTTAGCCTCAACATTGGCAAAGCTTCTGCAACTGTATGGGGTTGTGATCTTTCAGAGGGTTATATAGAAATTAATGGCAAATACTCAACTTGATTAACGTAATTTGTAATTGATAATTACGCCTAGTCAGGGCTTCACACCATTTCAGACAAACCCTGATATATTTGGATTTCTCGTAGGGGCACAGCAATGCTCATTGGTGTCAACTTAAGGTGAAAACCAGTCTAGAACCAGCTTTTAGCAGATTATCTCGTTATCTCGTTAAGAGTCTCCGACTGGGAATGCCCCTCATTGAGGCTCCGCCTCCGTAACTGGCGGCAGAGCCACCAGGAGCTGCATTTCCAGCCTCTGGCTGGAAACGAGGTTTTAAAGGAGTTTGAGCTTAAGTTGACACTAATGAGCAATGCTGTGCCCCTACCAACCTATTTGTATCATTATTGTCTCGTTAAGAGTCTCCGACTGGGAATGCCTATTAGAGGCTCCGCCTCAAGACTTGCGGCTCTGCCGCAATTGAAGAGCATTTCCAGCCTCTGGCTGGAAACGAGGTTTGAACCCCCACTTAGCAATTGCTTTGTCAAGAAAGTTGACGCAGGTAGTAAATATGTAATATAGTATATTACATAGGGAATGAGTTAGATTAAAAAGACTTCCTAGTGAGTACAGCACCGTGGAAATAAAATTACGATTTGTACGCAGTTAGTTTATATTACGAGAAAACTTTTTCAAAGTCTCTTATTTCACACAAAATAACTCGACTAACGCTGCATAACTAACAAATATGGATTTTGACTATTTTAGAAGCAATGAAAGCACTCCTACAAATAATAGTCGGCAAAGCTTGCTTGCTAGCGGTTGGCGACCGTTTAACCGAGAATTAGACTGGGGTTTTTTGTGGCAACTGTTGTCTAATGACTCTCGCGAATTAAGTCAAAAAAGTTTGAATTTAGCGAGTAATGTTGCTGATATTTTGGGACGAAATAATTATGCCTGGTGGGCTAATTTATTAAATGTTGTATCTGATAATACCCGCTACGAAGTTGAAAAGTTTTGGAATTACATCACGCCAGATCCTCTATCACCAGATCATCGCTACAAAGATGTTTTGAGTACGGAAACACCCATTGTCCAATTTGTCAGTCGTAGTAGCATTCCCATTGATTATGTTCTTAACCGACTACAAGAAATTACTGTACTCCGAGTTTTAGATGTGTTGGGTAGTCCCGACATTATTACCCAGTATTATTCAGAAAGAGATTTTTATTTTCCTATAGATAAATTTGTTAGCTGGGAACGCTTAGACGTTCTCAATACTGTTTATGCTTACTGGTCGAAGTCTGACGTTTGGTTGCAAATTGACCCCTACGATCGCGGGCGACGACAATATAGTTTAATGGCAAAAAATCTCGCGCCACTAATTAACAAAGCGACTTACGACTTAGCAGTTATGCTGAGTGGATATCAAAGTCGTGTAGGCAAAGTTCACAGTCAATTTCCCATTCGGACATTTCCCGCAGATATCCAAAACTTTACTGATTCTGTACAGCAAGCGATTCTGAATCAAAACCAGTTAGCGGTTGTTGTACATGGGGAACCAGGTACAGGTAAAACAGTCTGGACACAAGCGGTAGCAAAAGAAATTCTTGTACCTTTAGGGTATGTAATTTTTATTTTAGATCATGATGCGATCGCTAATTTTGTCCCACCGACTTACATAGAGCGTATTTGTATCGTGATTAACGAAGCTGATAATCTAGCGCAAAATCGTGCTTCCGAGGTAGCGCAATACAATAACAAAACCGAACACATTCTGAGTTTGCTGGATGGGACTTTGTATCAGAGTGTAATTGATGACTCTGGTATTCAGATGCAGCAACGGTTAGTTGTTTTGATGACTTGCAACACTACCGAAAGATTAGATCCAGCCATGTTACGTAAGGGCAGAGTGGATTTAATGTATGAGTTTACGCAACTGTTTGTGTAATATCAATTTGTACTAGCTACGGAGGATGATCAAGAACTTCTTAAAAATTGGTATGAAGCCTTTTCGCTAGACGCTTTGGGCAGTATTGAGTCCGATACAGAACGCTGGGTTAAACGAGTTTTGCAGCAAGGTACTGCTTACCTTTGGGAGGATGAAGTACCGGTTTCAATAGCTTGTCATGTTGGAATCACGCTTAATGGTGCGCGGATTAGTATAGTTTACACACCGCCAGAGTATCGGCGGAAGGGCTACGCCTGTGCTTGCGTGGCAGCGTTAAGTCAAACTTTATTGAACCAGGGAAATCGATACTGCTTTTTATTTACCGACTTGGCAAACCCAACATCCAATCATATATACCAGGAAATTGGCTACCAGCCAGTAGGCGATTGGGATAATTACTCATTCGTCTGAGAATTAAGAGTAAGAATCTTTAATACTGCCGTCGATGCCTTAGCATCACTCCATTACTATAACTGATGTCCAGGCAGCACAAGCGCGGATTTTGGAGATTGCCCACCGCATAGAATTGTTAACGATCGCACCAATAGCCAGGTATTTTTTAAGTGCGAAAATTTCCAACGCACAGGATCGTTTAAATAGGGAAGGGGGGAAAATTTAAAGCCTCTCCCCTTGTAGAAGAATAGAAGTCAGGTTTTTAGATCAGAGTGAAAACTCAGATATCGGGCTACCTATTTTTTTTGAGTTCGTGCATAGTTCTCACGATCTTTGTGACTAAATTTCTGGGTGTAAATCTGACACTTTCAGTCAATATTTTATTTCTCATCCCAGGAACAACAACGATTTTGTTTGTCATTAAGCCCTGATAACCAATCCTAGCAACGGTTTTCGTATCCATCATTCTCTTAACGTTAGCAATCTTTGAATCTCCCATTGCAGCAGTTTGTTGAAATTCCGATGCTGTTGGCCCTGGACAAAGAACAGTCACGCTGATACCTGTGCCCTCTAATTCATTAGCGATCGCTTCTGAAAATGATAAGACATAGGCTTGAGTAGCAAAATAAACTGCCATTAGAGGCCCTGGTTGAAAAGCAGCCGCTGAGGCCACATTTAATATTTTTCCATAGTTTTGCTCGACCATATCCTTGAGGAATAACTTAGTTAAATGAGTCAGGCTGACCATATTTACCTGTAGCATTTTCAGTTCAAGGGTAAGGTCTGTTTCGTTAAATACTCCATAAGTACCAAAGCCAGCATTATTAACCAGCACATCAATCTTGATGGATGCTTGTTGTAGTTCAGTGAAAATTTCTTCTGGGGATGTTGGGATAGATAAATCCTTCACAAAAATTTTCACAAAAATGCCAAACTTTTGCGGAAATTCATCTATGATTTCAGTAAGTTTTTGTTCATTCTTATCTACTAACACCAGATTATAACTATGACGGGCAAAAATTTGGGTTAATTGATAGCCTATCCCACTAGCCGCTCCTGTAATTAAAGCAGTTTTTTTTTGCAGACTTTTGGATGTTTTATTCATGTTACAAAAATGTCCAATTTGAGTTAATTAATTTAACTTTTATAAATTTAGCTACAGCAATATTCTCATATTTGCTATAGCTATTTTTATGGGGACAATAAATGATGCTATCCACCTGAAATGAGTATGCTTCCCAGCATATTAGGCGCAAATCTAAAAATCTGTATCTATATAAACAAGAGGAAAAATATAAAGAAACAAGAAGATAAACCAGAAGAGGCTGAGGCTCCAAAACGGAAATCAGCAGGGCAACCAGGGGAGCATCTCAGTGAAAGCAAATATACCAGATGAGAAACAAGATTCTTGCTCCCTCTCCTTGGTAAGGAGAGGGTTGAGGTGAAGTTTTATAAGGCTTTTACGAAAGTGAGATGCTCCCGGCAACCAGGGCATCCGGGAAAAATAAGAAAGGGTTTTGGGAGAGTAGACAGGTTTGAGATATTACGACCGCAAGTATGTAGTTGCTGTGGTCAAAGGGAATTCAGTGGCGAACCAATAAAAATCGAAGTAGTTTTTATTCGTAAGAATGGGCAGAAGAATAAAATTGTTTTTGTCAATGAGCAAAAGTCATCTTTATGCTAGAAAACAGGGGTAGTTCTGGTAGTTATGGAATTTTTACGATGAAATTCATTCGATGGTTTAGGGTCATATTTATTGTATTGGTTTGTTTAAATATTTGGCAAATTCCTAATATTTGTGCTTCCTCGGCAATTGGTCCAGTTTTATATATGGCTCCAAGTTTGAAAAGGATAGGACAAACTGACACTAGGGTAAGCACATCATCAGTCAAAATTTTTGCTGCTAAAGGTGAATATGAATCGTTCCAATTAGTAATCCAGGCTCCTGCAAGTGAATTGACTAATGTAAATGTTTCAGTATCAGATTTATTCGGCTCCAACAATCAGACAATTGGTAAAAATAACATCACTCTCTATCGAGAACATTATGTTTATGTTAGTCATTCTAGCCCAAACCCTAGAGGTAATATGAACCCTCCTCTGGGTGTTGGATGGTATCCTGATGGACTTATACCATTTGTAGATCCAGTAACCCAACAGCCTCCGCTTACTCGTGAGTTAAAAGCAGTTCCGTTTAGTTTAAAGCCCAAATATAACCAACCTATTTGGGTAGATGTATTTGTACCTCGCGACGTTCAATCTGGTGAATATACGGGTAAGTTTATTGTCACAAGCGATCAAGGTAAAACTGAAGGCAAGGTAGTTCTAAAAGTTTGGAATTTCGAGTTACCTTTGAAGCCCTCACTGAAGTCTTCTTTTCAATTCTGGGACAACAAAACCTATATTGCTAACTCAGAACTTCTCAAGCATAAACTCATGCCTAAAGATGTCAACCCAGAGGATCAGCAGGCTTTGATTAAGCAAGGGCTTGCTTCTGCTGATCTCGGTTATTGGAGCGGAGCCAATATCAATACGTGTAAGATGAGTCCACTCCCTTCAAAGGAGGAATTCCGAAAAACTGCTGCATCTTATCAGTCGAGTCTATTTTTATATAACTACACGGCTGATGAAATCGATGATTGTCCAGCCCTTTCTGAACAGATAAAGCGATGGTCTAGAAATCTGCATGAATCGGGGGTTCTTAACCTTGTGACAATGATACCCAACAGTAAGCTTTATGATGATGGTTCTGGGACTGGGCGTTCTGCTGTTGACATTTGGGTACTCCTCCCTAATATGTATGAGCAAGCTACTCATAGAGTAGCCAAAGTACTGAAAAAGGGAGACAAAGTTTGGTCTTATAACGCATTAGTACAAGAAGAATACTCTCCTAAGTGGGAGATAGATTTTGAGCCAATAAACTTTAGGATTCAGCCAGGTTTCATTAGCCAGAGTCTGGGATTAACTGGAATCCTGTATTGGCAAGTTGATCTATGGACAAAAGATCCCTGGCATGATGTTCAAACCTATCAAGAGAATGGTGAGTATTTTCCTGGAGAAGGAATGCTAGTTTATCCGGGCGTTCAGGTAGGGATTGAAGGAGTTGTCCCATCTATGAGACTCAAATGGTTGCGGGATGGAGTTGAGGATTACGAATATATCGAGATTCTCAAAAAACTTGGTCGTGGAAATTGGGCATTAAATATTGGCCGAACTGTTGGTAAAGATTGGAGAAATTGGACACGGGATACAAATGTGCTGACTGCTGTGCGATCGCGATTAGGAGCAGAAATCGACAGACTATCCTTGTTTAACAGTATCAACTAATTGTTGATGCTGGCTGGCATCCGTTTTTACGCATTAACCATTAAGGAACTTATAAAATTCCACCAGACAATACATGGCACTCACTTGCTCTTGTAGGGGCAATTCATGAATTGCTCCTAAAAAGAAAATCAGGATTTCGGCTATTGTTTGCGTAAGTCCTGAGATTTTACAACTATCCATTGCGTCACAGGTGCCATTGCTCGCCAGCCCAAAAATTTACCAATCGGTTCCGCCCGTTGGATAGCAATACGAATTAAATCACCACCGACTTGTTCATGCCATTGAAATAAAGTTTGCTCACCCTCTACCGTCACAACATTTGCTACCAAACGCCCACCCGGCCGCAGTGCTTCCCAGCAAACATCAAAAAGTCCTGTTGCTGTGACTCCACCACCAATAAAGATCGCATTTGGTGCTGGCAAGTCTTTCAGGGCATGGGGCGCTTTACCTGCAATGATTTGCAGATTTGGAGTACCGAGACTAGCGGCATTATCGGCAATATAAAGTAGTCTAGATGAGTTTTGTTCGATCACGATCGCCCGACACCGAGCATTACTCCTCATCCATTCGATAGAAATTGAACCGCAACCTGCGCCAACATCCCACAATAATTCTCCCGGTGTCGGAGCTAAAGCTGCTAGAGTGATTGCCCTAACTTCTTGCTTAGTTAATTGTCCATCGTGGTGGTAGGCGTTATCTGGTAGCCCTGGTAACTTTGGTAAAGGCACAACCCCAACATCAGCAATACAATCAACTGCGATCGCATTCAAAGCAGCAACTTCAGTTTGACTCCACGAGGCAGCCGTACCTTCCACAATTCTTTCATGAGTGCCGCCCATGCGCTCCAGTACGGTAATTTTACTGCCACCATAGCCGCGATTTGTCAAAATTTCGGCAACAATGGCGGGTGTGTCCTTCCCCTCGCTCAAAATCAACAGCCGCGCTCCCGGATAGATGTAAGACTGGAGTAGGGAGGATGAACGACCATTCAAACTCAAGGTTTCCACCTCAGTTAAAGACCATCCAAGTCTGGCGCAAGCGAGGCTGAAAGCTGAAGGTGCAGGGATAATCGTCATTTCAGAGATAGGAATTCGCCGCATCAAGGTAACACCAATGCCGTAACACATCGGATCGCCGCTTGCGAGTACGCAAATCCACTGACCGCGACGCTGGATGATTTCCTCAACTGAGGCACTAATGGGGGATGTCCAGACTAGTTTCTCACGTTGGTCATCTGTAGGAAGCATTGCCAAATGGCGATCGCCTCCCACAATTACTGTCGCTTGATCGATTAGAGAACGAGCGATCGCACTTAACCCCTGTAATCCATCTTCCCCAATACCAACGATAGAAAGCCATTTCTCTGTCATGCTAATTCATGATTCATAAAATGCAAAAGCTTTCTACTGCCTGTTTTTCCTATTTAGATCAATTAGCTTTAACATTCAGTGCGTATTCTTTAAACCTTTCCAAATCAGCTTGAATCGTCGATTCAACTATTCGTCCCAAAAATAAGTTATCCATAATTTTCCCAAGAATGCCGGGGATGGCGTAGGAAATGGTCATTTTGACAATGCTACTACCGTTACGATCGTAAAAGCGAATCGCTCCCTGATTCGGCAAACCATCAATCGATTCCCATTGGATAATTTGGTTGGGAATAACTTTGAGAATTCGAGATTTCCAAGTAAATTCTAAACTACCCGTCTTTAATTTCCAAAGAGATATATCTGGATTATCTGGCGGAATTTTCACCGAATCAATCCACTTCATCCAACGGGGCATTTGCTCCAAATCAGACCAGAGGCTCCATACTAAATCTATGGGAGCCTCTACTTCTACCTGTACAGTATGCTCTAACCAGTCTGACATTCTCTCTTCTTCCTTCGCGTTCTTCGCGCCCTTCGCGGTAGCCTGCGGCAAGCCACTGCGTGTCTACGTTATCTCTTCAAACTCTCCAAAATCACTTTAGCCGCCCGCCGTCCAGAAATAGTTGCTCCTTCCATGCTGTCGATGTAGTCTTGCTGAGTATAACTCCCTGCAAGGAAGAAATTATCTACTGGTGTTTTTTGGTTAGGACGGTACGCATCCATGCCTGGCGCTTCTCGGTAGAGAGACTGAGCAAGTTTTACCACACTATACCAAGTCATATTTAGCTCCCGCGACGAGGGAAACAGTTCATGAACTTGCTTAAGAACATGTTGGGCGATCGCTTCATTACTTTGGGCAATAAACGGATCTCCCGGTGTCAGCACTAGCTGCAACAAAGACCCCTGTCCTGGGCGATAATAATCAGCAGGGCTAGTCAAGGCCAAATCGGCAAAACAAGAAAAGTCAGCATCGGCTGTGTAAAGTAAATTATCGATTCCAGCCGCATGAGTTAGCTGTTTACGTTCCTCTTTATCATCCAATTCCGTTACCCAACCATCGAAGCGTAACTGCACTGTAGCCACTGGCACTGCATTCAGTTTGTAAATATTGTCAAATTCTGACCATTTACGCCACTCGTGGGGTAAGATGCGTTGAATTCCTGGAACATCACAGGCAAAAACGTAAGCATCAGCAGTGATAGTTTCTACGGTATCACCTTGGGCAACTACTATACCAGTGACGTGGGTTTGTTTGTCTAACTCTGTAAACTTAATTTCCCGCACTTGCCGACGCGTGTAAATTTTGGTGCCTCTAACTTCCAGATATTCCAGAATGGGCTTGTGCAAATACTCATCGGGAGAACCTTGCAGCATTCGCAAAACTGAAGCTTCAGTTCTCACTGCAAATAACTGGAATATCGTTAACATACAACGGGCAGACATATTTTCGCAATCAATAAATCCCAATGCGTAGGCGATGGGATTCCATAAACGCTTAATGCTGCCATTACTCCCACCGTGACTGCGGAACCAGTCGGCAAAGCTAACTTTATCTAATTTGCGGATGGTTTTCATCGCCCCGTTAAAGTCTACCAATCCGCGAACTATCGGACTAGTACCCAAAGCGATCGCATTTTGCAATTTATCTTGCAACGATAGTTGAGAAGTAGTGAAAAATGCCTTTAAGCCATTGAAAGGCGCACCTGTAAGGAAGCGAAAATCTAAAGCACCAGTGCGCCCCCCTTTATTAATGAAAGTGTGGGTATGTTCTTTGAGGCGTAAGTTTTCTAACACCCCCACTTTCTTCATTAAGTCAAATAGTTGATAGTAGCAGCCGAAAAATACATGCAACCCCATTTCTAGATGGTTGCCATCTCCATCAACCCAGCTGCCAACTTTACCACCCACAAACGGACGAGATTCAAAAATCTCTACTTCACAACCAGCATCAGCTAAATCTACTGCGGTTGCTAGTCCAGCCAGTCCCGCACCTACGATTGCAACGCGCATTCCGTTGTTCCTTTTCAGTTTCTTTACAGATTGTAACTGGGTTGGTGTCGGAATTTGCTACTTAATATCGACTCCACCAGCATATTAAGGCCAGGCAATGTCAATACTAAAACCTCTTTGATCACTCCTTTTAGTCCCGAAAAATGACCAGACGCGAGAAAAACGCGTCTGTATCAGCTAGACAAACTCTTGTCGATTACGGCGGACTCAAAAAAGTATCATAGCTATTTTTTTGGTGGTAAAGCAGTTATCCGGATAAGTCATGAAAGTAACTTCTTACTTGTTTACATCTTTGCTGTCGTCGGAGACAGGCAAACTTCTAATCAGTTCACGAATCACGTCGGTTGCAGGTCTACCTGTTTCTTGACAATATTTTTCTAGTTTTTCCGCTTCCTGTGTTGCGAGATTTACTGTTATGCGTTTAACTGCCCATTTTTTATTTGTCATTATCATGCTATTTGCTGTATATTTTAGATCATTGAAAGAATCTAACTAAAGAGGAGACCGATAACATTATCAGAGTTTGTCTCAGGAGACAAGTAATACCATTAATATTAAAAATGTTTATTTTGTCCAAGGATTCATCATTTTCTAAATAAATCAAAAAATTACACTTTATTTGTTGCTATTGTGACAGCAACAATAGCACATACTTGCTTTGGAAAATAATAACCCTACTAACAGCATGAGTAAAGCCTGGTAATGAAATTTTATAAATCAATTTGAGACACCTACTGTTGACTCAATCAAGATTCCCAAAATTATTCTCCATTGAAAGCATTTGACCTTCTATCTTAAGCAAGTTCGTCAAACCCGCTTGCAGAGTACATCTGGTACAACACCAGAGAATAAAGCTTCAGAATCATTATCATGCTGAAATGCTGCTTTACAGGCGGGTTAGAGTGGTGTATATAGCTCCTGAATAATTACTTAGAAAGTAGGCAAATAAGCGATCGCTCTAGAACAAACACCCATCTGCATCCATTGCATATATGATGTTAGTTGACTGTTACCGATCAGAATCTTTTAATTTGCTTTCATGCTTTTACACTAACTTCCTGTAAAGATACGATCAAAGTTTGCATTTTTTTTATCCTCTCTCTAGCGATAGAGTTTGCTTTCAAATCAGCGATTTTTTGATTGTTTGTATTCATCTCTGTGGAGGTTATGTAAATCATATTTAGCCAATTATGATGCTAAAAAATAGACAGCAAACTTCTTTTAAGACTTGTTCTAAGAGATAAGTTACTGACAAAAAACTGGGGATTTTAAACTATTTATTATTTTTTAAACATGCCCATAAAAATAATTGTATATTTCAAATTGTTCGGTAGTTTGTCCATTATAGCTATTATTTTTACACTTTAAATAATCTTCATTTAAACACTAAATTAGCTAATTTTCCTTCTTCATAAAAAAATTATAAAGAAAAAGATATATATCTGAACTTTTGCTTAATGATATTGATATATAACAAGATACTCAACTCAAAAACTGGTAAAAAAAAGATTCCGATATCTAAATGCATTCAGCTAAATTTGATTAAACTGAACTTTGTAAATAAAATTTTATTAACATGTAGTTATTTATACTGAAAAATATCCAATAAAATGACTGAGAAACTATGAAAATACAGGTACTTCATGAAATTGAGGTAAAGTTAACTTCTAATCATTCGTCGCCTATTAGTATTTACATATACATGAATATGGATTACAAAGTGCCGCGCCGTCAGAGGTACGCGGATGAAGAGTGCTGAAAAAAGCCGGAGACACTCCGCCTCCGGTTAAAAGACCACAAAAATCCTGAGTACTTTTTACTTCATTTAGGACGGACTAAACCTTAGCTATCCCCTAACAGCACTGAGTGCGGTTAATATGCAAATCAAATACACATCTACTTAACTTCTTATAGCCACAAGTTGAGATTGAGGATTAGAGAAATTCGTGCAACTATTCAAATTTAAGTTGGGGCATCAGTTGAAGAGTGCCAATACCTAAATCTTTAGGTGAGAGCGATCGCCCTTCAAACAAAGCCATCATATCTCGTAACTGAGGATTACCACGGGAAGCTCCTGTTAGTCCTTTGGCAATAATTAAGCCACAGTAGCCCTTAGTATTTTTACAGCGCTGATTCCATTTTTTTCGGGCTTCTACATGAATAGGATCTTCATCTAAAAATTCACCGAATAGGAACAATTCGCCATTTTGAGTTTGTAATAAACCCAGGTCATAGCGATCGCCATCGAAGGGGTCGGCACCTGGATTAAAGCAAATTGCTCTCAGTCCGCCTGCTGCTTCAATTTTTTCAATTACAATTTTAGCCTTGGGCCGGGAAGTTTGAATTAAAATCACCGGCAAACCATCACCCACTTGTTTGATTTCACCAGCCGGATGGTAGCTGATTCCCTTCCGCAGGTATTCCAACATTTCCCAGGAAACCACACCTAAGCTGAGGAAGGAATCTTCTGGTATCAAGTCATCTTGCAATGATTGGAAATCAAGATTCTCAATCTCTTGATCATCGACATCAAGGCCTGCCATTTCCTCTAATTCTGCTGCTAACTGGGACATGGTAGAGACTGTCACAGCCACAGATTTAGTTGATTCCGACTGCGGCAAAGATATGCGATAGCGACGGCTGAGGGTAGAGAAGATGTCCTCATGAAGCTGGCGTCGGTGATCGCGAATAAAGCGGCTCAGGCTTTCGAGCGCAACGAACATTACCAGTGCTTCTTCGTCATACAAAACAGACCGTAGTCCTTCTAATGGGTGGATATTACCGAAAGTCGGGTCAATTTCTGATAATGGCAGATCCGCCAAATCTCCTTCTTCATCCTCATCTTCATCGGTTTCATCAGCACTCTCAAAAGTGAGAAACAGGCAATCTTGCTTGAGGAATGCTTCTTCTAGATGCTCCGTTGATTCTTCATCTGTTAAAACTGCGGCGCGAAACTGTTTTAAAGACTCTTCTGAGCGATAAAACAAAATCCCATACTCCATTCCCAGCATTCCCATGACTGAGGCGTAGAGTGTACCAACATCCCACTTATTAATTTCGATTGACAAAATTTGCTGTTCTTTCAAAAATTCCCAAGGTGCCGCTTGCCAAATTGCAAATGCCTTCTCTCGCAAGATTTGTGCATACTGTGGGGGTAAGTCGGGGGTTTGACTATCGAGGATGTCGGTGAACCCGCGAAACAGTTCGTCAATTAAAGGTAGTTCCGGTGCGTAGTCGATGGCGATATCCAAATCTTGCAGCACCCCCCGCAGGTAAAATTGGATCTCCCGGTCTCTGACTATAATTCTTTGGGGTCTGGCAGGTCTTGCCGGACTCTGGGGATGCTCCATTGCTTGCATTAAGGTGCGAACTATTGCTTCTGGGCCGATATCTGAAGCTACCACGTCCATTCCTCGGACAATACCTTGGGAGTAATCTACCCAAAGAATGCATTCTCCTTTTGCCTCTGAGTCTGAGTGCTGGTTTGGTGATGACAACGGACGGCGATCGCCCTCCCATACAGAAGGAATTTGAGTTAATTTCTTCAACCGACGACTGGTAGAGCGATTAAAACTTGTCATAGAGTAAGTTAATCAAAAGAAGCAATTTGGAAGTAAACTTTGGGGGATAGCTAGCCTCAGATTAAGTTTTGATGGCTGCACCTGAAGGATGGTTGCTTCTCAGGCTGCCGCAAGACTTGAACTTCAAAAATAGCGAATCTATAAACACACTAAGTCTCTCAATTCTAGAATAAAAATTTTTGGCCGCTTTTAACGGAGTGTTTACAATTTGGCATCTAGCGACATCTAAGCCGCTAGAATGAATACAAAAACACTCAACGAGCAACCCACAGGCATTAACAAGCCAATACAGGTTAACGCTTAGACTAATTAAGGAGTTTAAAAAGCAGATGACACAAGCAATTCAGGCTCAACAACGCGGAATTCTGTTGAGCGAAGCCGCATTGCACCAGGTAAAATCCCTCCGGGACAGGCAAGGTACAGACTTTTGCTTACGGGTAGGAGTCCGTCAGGGTGGCTGTTCTGGGATGTCTTACATGATGGATTTTGAAGACACCAGCAAAATCAGCCCTGAAGATGAAGTTTTTGACTATGATGGCTTCAAAATTGTTAGCGATCGCAAGAGCTTATTATATCTCTACGGTTTAATGCTCGATTATAGCGATGCCATGATTGGCGGTGGCTTCCAATTTACAAACCCCAATGCCAACCAAACTTGCGGTTGCGGTAAGTCATTTGGGGTGTAATATTGTCATTTGTCATTTGTCCTTTGTCCTTTGCAAACGACCAATACTTCTCTACGAGAGGCTGCGCCAACGGCAAGGCTTAGTACAAGTGACCAATGACCAATGACCAATGACTAACGACCAATGACCAATGACTAATACAGTTGAATCCCTGTTTGATACAGGTTTAGAACGCTATAAAGCAGGAGAAGCAGTAGATTCTTTAATCCCTGTGTTTAAAGAAGTATGCGATCGCGCTCCTAAAACTAGTGCTGCTTGGATTTGTTTGGCGTGGTTATATCTACTCGATAACAAACCCAACTTGGCTTACAAAGCTGCACAGAAGGCAGTCAAGTTAAATCCACAAGATCCCCAGGCTAGAGTCAATCTTGCCTTAGCAATGCTAGAAACAGGTCAAAAAGGTTTGCGCGAACACATTGACATAGCACAGCAGTTAATGTTTGTCAATGAAGAATGGAGTGATGAAATAAAAAATAGTATTGAAGACGGTTTAACTAGAAAACCAGATTGGCAGAGTTTGACAAAAGTCAGAAATTGGCTGTTTGAAGAATGAGTACAGACGCGATTAATCGCGTCTGTACAGGAGTGAGGAGTTAAATTCAAGCCTGCAATCCTCACTTCTGACTTATCCATCACTTAGTTACTATTCCTAAAATTTTGTGCGATTAGATCAAACGATAGATGAAAGATAAATTGTTAAATTGGCTAAACATGGTTTTAGTCGCAGATGTTTTTTTAGTTTTGTTTGGCTTTGGCTGGTTAATGATAGCTGCGATCGGAGATGGGGTGGGAGTAAACTTGGGTTTGGATTTGTGGCATAAACTGTGGCAACCCGTGTTTAATCCAGCGATCGGCATCCTCATGGGCGGTGCCATTCTGAGCGGTATTATCAGTTGGGTTTCCAGGAAATTTCCCTCTAGTCAATAATCAAAGGATTGGGCATTGGGCATTGGGCATGGGGCATTGGGCATTGCTGATTTCTCCCTCATCTCCCCACTCCCCACTCCCCACTCCCCACTCCCCACTCCCCACTCCCCACTCCCCACTCCCTTTTAATTAAGAATTTGCGTTAACGCTGATTGCAAATTAGGATATTTGTACTCAAAGCCTGTTTCCACGGTGCGTTTGGGGATGACTTGTTGACCTTCTAAAACTACTATAGCCCCGTCTCCTAAAAGAGCTTCGATCGCAAAAGCCGGAACGGGCAACCAAGAAGGGCGATTCATTACTCGTCCTAAAGTTTGGCTTAAATCTGCCATGCGGACTGGGTTAGGGGCAGTGGCATTATATACGCCTTCTATTTCCGGTTTAGTTAAAGCTTGCACAATCAGGTTAACTAAGTCGTCTACATGAATCCATGAGAACCACTGGCGGCCACTGCCAATCGGGCCACCAGCGAAGAGTTTGAAAGGCGAAATCATTTTACCTAAAGCACCACCATTGCCCAGAACAATCCCAAAACGCAGAATTACCAACCGTACACCAGCATCTTTTACCTTTTTCGCTTCTGCTTCCCAAGCTTGGCAGACTTGGGCGAGAAAATCGTTACCAGATAGACTTGTTTCATCAAAGGCTGCCGTTTCACTAGTGCCGTAGTAGCCAATAGCCGAAGCGTTAATTAACACAATTGGTTTGGGGTTAGCGTTGGCTATTGCTTCAACTATTTTTTGTGTACCTAACTTTCGGCTATTGAGGATTTCTTGTTTGCGTTCTGGTGTCCAGCGTCCTTCACCAATGGGTTCTCCTGCCAAATTAACTACGCCATCACAAGTAGCGATGACATTTTGCCAAGAACCAGAGACATTTGGTGTATAGGCAACAATTTCTAGATTCGGGAAAGCCTCAGATGGAAAAACCTTTTGAGCAAAGGCGGTGTTCCGAGTTAATACTACTATTTTATTACCTTCCCCGTGGAGTCGTTGTATTAAACGACTACCAACAAATCCTGTTGCTCCAGTAATTGCGACTTTCATTTTCTACCTCAGCCAAACCTTTATTGTAAAGTTTTTGATCAAACTTTTAGCTTACGGCACTTTCGTTGTCGATAGAACAGATGTGACTGTATATCTTGCTAATGCCTGATCTCAAAACTGAAAAACTTTGCTTTTTTAATGACTTTCCGTTCAGATGCTTCGCTATTATAGGATGGACAGAGTGTTGCAAGGCGTGGGGCTATTATGGCTCGCTATACCTGTTTATTTATTGTTTCTGTTCCTAGTGACAATCTCCAGCCGTTACTTGTAGAACTTCTACAGGACTCTCAGTTGGATATTCAATACCATACGGCCGAGTACATTATCGCTCGTGAGGTTCCCGGCAATGTTCCTTTTCCTAAATTAGTCACTGTAGAAGTACTGATTGATAAATCAAAATCTACTGAAACAGAAACCCGAATGAGTATTGTGATTAAAAATGAAGAACTACCACTCAAACTAGATAATTATTGCCGACAAATGTTTGAATTTATCAAGCAGGCTATTGAAAGTAGCCGCCATTGGCATTTGATTGAAAGTCTGGCGGGATAATAGCTTTAGTGATTGTATTGACATTCCCACGACTTGAAGCTGTGGGATTCTCATATTGTGATTGGTAGTTATAATTCACTCTCCCACATCCTCTAAATCCTCGGCCATACCGGGGTTTATTAGTGTAATGTCGTACTCACTCGAATCCGTTTGTCCCAAACGCTGATTGTTTCTTAAAAGGTAATAAATAGCACGTACTTGAGGCCCAAAAACGATTTCGTCTTCATTTTTTAGATCGTGAGCTGGTATCTTACGTCCATTAATCATCAAACCGTTGGAACTAGGCTTACCTTTAGCATCGCCATCTACAATCCGGTAATAGTAGCTATGACTATTATGCTCTCGCGGCAATCTCACTAATGTGGCATGGCGGCGCGAGACAAACTGCGACATCAAACGGATATTACACTCACGATCTCTACCGATAGAGTAGACGGGGTGCTCCAGAGAAAATTCTTTGCGACCTTGATCGTCTTCAATAATCAATAGATGGTTTTCATTGGTTTCGGCTGCCATTGACAAATCGGTGGAACTGTGATTGATCAAGATTTGTTTACTATCGTATCCTGCCATTCTCACGCACCATAAATCTGTGGTGCTGATCTAAATAAGCTTTAAAATTGCATAATACCTTGAAAGAGTAGAACATGGCCGTTCTACTCCAGTAGCTATGATAGCTTTGGTAAGTCTCTCAAGAGGCTTTTTAAGCTGCGTAAAATCTGACGGGGGGATTCAGTTTAACTTGAGATCGGAATAAGCAAGATTTGTGCTGGGAAATTTGAGGTGTAAAAGAGTGTTTTACGCGTGATGAGCTAATCGCCGTAATAATATTGAGTTTGTGACGACGCTAACAGAGCTAAAAGCCATTAATGCAGCAGCACCAGATGGATTAAGGACAAAACCCAGGCTAGGGAACAAAACACCAGCTGCTAAAGGAATGCCAACTGTATTATATGCAAAAGCCCAGAATAAATTTTGGCGGATTTTGTTGAAAGTGGCGCGACTAAGCTGAATAGATTCGACGACATCGTTTAAGCGATCGCGCATTAGGATAATTTCAGCAGTTTCCATCGCCACATCTGTCCCGGAGTGTAAAGCAATTCCGACATCTGCTTGGGATAAAGCTGGAGCATCGTTGATTCCATCTCCCACCATTGCGACTACTGAGTGGGAAGTAGGGAAGGTGGGGTTCCCTTTGGGGATAAGGGGTAATGGGGAGTGGGGAGTTAGGAGTGAGGAGTTAGGAGTTTTCTTTGTCGCCTTGTCTTTTTGTCCTCTTGTTCCTCCTAACTGGAGAGATTGTATTGCAGCTGCTTTTTTCGCTGGGGGGACACCTGCTATTACATCAGCGCTATCTAATCCTAGTTGTTTGGCGATCGCGCTAGCTGCTTCTGGGCGATCGCCACTGAGCAACATTACCCGTAAGCCCATCTGACGCAATTTGTCTACGGTGGAGCGGGCATCTGGTCTTAAGGTATCAGAAACAGCAATTAGCCCAGCTAAAGTTCCCCCAATTGCTACGCAAACCACTGTTTTACCATTTGTTGCCAAATCCTCTGCTACCTGTTGTGCAGTTTCACTAATAGCAATGCTGTGCCAATTCAACCAGTCCCAGTTACCCAACAATACAACTGTGCCCTCTACCACAGCAGACACCCCTAATCCTGGTTCCGTGTGAAAGTCCACAGCCTCTGGAATAGATAACTGCTGCTGTTGTGCTTCTTGCTGAATCGCTTTTGCTAGGGGGTGGTGAGTACCGCTTTCTACGGCTGCTGCTAGTTGTATTAGAGAGTAGGGATTCCCACTGCTCACTCCCAACTCTCCACTCCCCATTTGTGAAATTAACAGACAATCTGTGACGGTGGGATTACCTGTGGTCAAAGTACCAGTTTTATCAAATACTACGGTGTCTAACTGGTGTACTTTTTCTAAAACGTCGCCGCCTTTGATTAACAGACCCCGTTCTGCGCCCATAGCAGTCCCGACAAGAATGGCTGTTGGTGTAGCAAGTCCTAAAGCACAAGGACAGGCGACTACCATAACTGCGATCGCTAGTTTTAAGCTGATTAATAGGGGGGAGTGGGGAGACGCGATTAATCGCGTCTGTACGGAGTGGTCAGCGTGGCTGATCATTTCCATACCACCAGACATGGTGATATCAGTCCAGATGTGAGTGCCGAAAAAGTACCAAAAGACAAATGTCAATACAGATGCTGTCAGCACACCGTAGGTAAAGTAACCAGCGACTGTATCTGCTAATTTCTGTACCGGGGCTTTCCGAGTTTGGGCGGCTTCTACTAAAGCGACAATTTGAGCTAAAGTTGTATCACTTCCAGTACGGGTTGCCTGAATAGCGATCGCTCCTGACTGATTTAGCGTCCCCCCTGTCACTATATCTCCCGGTTGCTTGATTACTGGTACTGCTTCCCCAGTCAGCATTGACTCATCGACCGTTGTTTGACCAACCACTACTTCACCATCAACAGGGATTTTATCACCTGGTAGCACTTGTAACCATTCACCAACACGCACCTGTTCAGCAGGAATCTCTACACTAGAAGATCCCACTCCGACTTTCTCCGGGTTGGCAATCAATCGCGCTAAGAGTGGCTGGAGTGCTAGCAATTTCCTAAATGCGGCGGCGGCGCGACCTCTAGCTTGTTGCTCTAATGTTCTTCCCAAAAGAATAAAACCCAGCATCATTACTGGTTCGTCAAAGAAGCACTCCCAACCCATTTGGGGAAAGAGCAGCGCGACTAAACTAGCAATGTAAGCTGTCAGTGTTCCTAATCCGATCAGGGTATTCATGTTCGGCGCATTTCGCCGCCAGCCCAGCCAGCCATCTATTAAAATCGGGCGACCGGGAATTAATAGCGCCACTGTTGCTAGTCCACAGTGAAACCAGATGTTATTTAGCACTGGCAGTATTGAGCTACCAAGATTACCAAAATGTCCACTTCCCGACAATACCAGCAACACCGCAGCGATCGCCAACTGCCTAATAGAAGAGTTCATTTCTCGGCGTTGTCGTTCTACTGGGTCTGGTAAGGTAGATATCTCGCCTGCTAGTGTGCCACTAGCTTTTCTCTGTTGAGTCGGGAATCCAACGGCTGTTAATCGCTGTGCTAGTGCATTTCCATCTACCGCACCAGTTTCTGACTCTACAACTGCTACCTCTGTGGCCAGGTTCACACAGGCACTCTTGACTCCTGGATGTTGGGTTAGCTGTCGCTCTACTGCGTTCACACACCCAGCACACTTCATGCCCCCAACATCGAGAATAATTTTCTCTAGGATTGGGGCAAGTTCTGGGGCTAGCTTAGTTTTTGGGACAAGTTGCATGGCAAGTGTTTAGATTCGCTACAGAAATTCAACGCCTGACTAAAAGCGTCTCTAATTTGAGCGTAGGCGAAATATGGAACTACGACTGTATGTCAACCATATTAAATTTCTTAATTTATCGTACTTCCTTGAGTGTCAACCTCGGTTCCAGCGTAGGTAAGTCACATAAATAATAGCTACCACCTGCATTGGCATGAGGACAATTAGGCTTTTCCAAAAATTGTGAATTTCTAAATTAGACATGGCGCTGAAATAGCCAAAGCCCAACAACAAGAAAATGATCCAGATTATCTGTTTACGTTTGATGGTTAGCATAGCAGTAGGATTCATAATTTTTAGCAAAAATTTTATACTTAGAAATGCTGTACACAATAACTTCAATTAATAGTTACTCAAAAAACAAGTTTATCCAAGGGGAAGTTAATAAAAGAAAGATATATTTCTCCAGTCTGTGATAGCTTATACAAACGGATAATATAGTAGGTAAAAACGGCAAATAGCCCTATAATCTGTAATTTTATTTGTTTGACTGGATGACAGGAAAATGCTGTGATTCGACGTTTGGTGAGTAGTTCCACAGTAATATGAACTGCCACAATCACAAAACTAGCAAATAAAAATTGCTCTTAGGGTTGTTTGAAAAGTCACAAAGTATACTAAAAACCCCGCTTCCATTCCTCTAAGAGAAAGGTCGAGAGGCTTTGAAACCCCCATTTCCTTGTAGGGAAGGGGGTTCCAGTGTGTTAAGTTTGGGAGGCTTTGATGTTACCAAAAATACTTTTCAAACATCCTCTTAGCAAGAAATTTATTCTCTGGTAAATGTAAGCATTGACAAATTTGTTTCAAAGATACACTCAAGAGATATAACTTCACACAGTAATCCAAGTGTGAAATATAAGTTTCTAAAACCAGCCTTGCTTATTCACAAAGTAGGTATTTACGAATTCTTCAGGGGACTTATTTAAGTAAATCATGCCTTCAATTAAACCTACAAGTTGCATAATTAACAAGGCAATCCCGTAGGTGAAAGAACCTCCAACTACAGAAATCACCAACATGATAAAGCCTTCTGAAGCATATCCTAGAATAAACTTATGAACCCCAAATCCTCCCAGGATAATGCCACAGTAGCCAGCTAGAAGTTGTTTGGTAGGATGACTGGGGTTGAGATTTGCCATATAAGTGCTGCTCCTTGATAAGTGAGGTATAAAAATAAAGTCTTTATTGTAATGAAAGCAAGTAAATGTATTTTGTTAATAAATAGATTTTTAATTTTTTCAGTATAAGTAAGCCCAAAGACCAATAATCAAAATTAGCGTGCTTCTTTTCCAGAGGGGACGCTAAGATGTTTTACGGCATAGCCTGAAAATCTGGCGCTCCTTAATGACTTTTGGTGGATTTGATGATTGCAAATCCTGGTGGGGCAGTTTTGGAGATTTTTAGGCAAGACATTTTTCTTGAGAAGAATGAACCTCAATAATCAGCAAAAACTGCTATCTACACCACTTTTTACAAGTCAATCAGTATTATTTCCGGATTTTTTTATGATCGCTTCCAACGGGCGTGAAACGCCATCGCACCAATTACGAGACCACTAGTGTGGTTAGTGGGAATGTAGAAGCCCAAGAAGCAGCTTCTAACATCTCGAAAATGGCTAAAATCATCCGAATGAGAATAAATGCTTAACTAGATAGTTTGTTGTCTATGTTAACAGCATTCTTTGATTTGCTTTTGCCATTTTCTTATTTGGGTTTTCAGCGAGTATTTATGCTTACAACCAATTCTAACTAGTAAATTGTTCCTACTTATGGAGATAAAAGCAGAGATTTTTATTTTAGGCAACAGTAGCTTATTAGTATTAGTTACTACCCAATGTAAACAAACTTAATAATGTACCACTATTCCAGAGACTGTGGACGAGCATAGGGGCGAGGAGGTTACGCGATCGCGTGTAAACTACCCCCAAGACAATCCCCAATGCGGTCAGTGGCAGAATTTCTGACAAGCTGAGGTGAGCGATCGCAAACAACAAACTACTGATTAGAATCGATCCCCACACGGGTAAGTAGCGAGTCAGAGAGGGTAACAAAAAGCCGCGAAATAGAATTTCTTCAAAAAATGGAGCTGCGATCGCTGCTGTGGAGAAAAAGATGCCAAGTGCTACACCATCTTGGCTTTCTAGGGCTAGTTGCAACAGGGGATTACTACCACCCTGTCCTTGCCATAGCTGTTGATTAATCAAAGATACCACCACAACTATAGGTAAAGCCGCGCAATAACCTCCCAGTCCCCACAAAAACCAGTTATCTTGAAAACGGAAGCGAAACCAAAATTCTGGTAGTGGAAAAAAGCGCTTGAGAGAGAAATACAGCACTAACAGCGCACCCGATGCTACCAGTAAGTAACTAACCAAGACAGAAAACGCCTGAAGTCGCACATCCACAATGGGACGCGGGATGGGTAGCACCGATATTACCAAGGGCACAAAAATTTGCCCCATGAAGAAAAAGCCTATGATAAAAACTTGCAAAACCGTTTCACCATCCCAAGGCGTTGACCAAGGAATATCAGCATTTTGAGCTAGTAACGAGGCTTTTCCTTTCAACAAGCGTTGAGCAAATAACAAAATCAGCAGTATTAGACCAATTAACGCTGCTAACGTGGGAATAGTGCCAATAACTGCTAATTTGATTACCGCTTGAGCAGCAGATTCTTGTTGTGCAGCTTTAACTGCTGATAGAGCTTCTTGCCGTTGCTGGAGTTGGTATAGCTGAACCAAAGCAGTAGAGCGAAACCAACCTTCTAAATTTTTTTGAATTCGTTCTTGAGGATTTGGGAGGAGACGGGGAGGATTGCTCCACAGTCCACTCAATACAGCAGCAGTTTTCCCAAATTCTGGATTTATATCTGAGCGTTGTTCTAATTCGCTCCAAGTCTTGAGGGCTGTATCCGTCTGTCCTTGCTGCGCTTGTAAAATTCCTAGCCGCAAGTTTAATTCCGCCAGTAATTTTTGGAGTTGCTTAAAAGACTGCTGTAACTGTTGCTGCTGTCCTCGTTGAGAGGTTTTAGTAGTGGGAGGAACGTTCGGTAGAGGTTTCGGAGGTATGGGAGTTATTTCAGGTTGAGAGCGTAATTGTGCAAGTTTGTTGTTAACTTTATCCAAATTAGCTTGAACTGATTCACGCGCCTCCTGATACTGCTTTGTGGCGCTTTCCAGGGGTTGCTGACCAAGTATAGCTTCCCGAATCGCCTGAAGATTGTCATCGTTGCTATTTTTTGATTGCCAAGCTTGGGCTTGTAGAGCAATATTGGTTTGGTATAGTTCCAGGCGACTTTGAAACTGAGGTTCTTGCCAACTATTGAATAAAGCCGAAACTGCCAACAGAACTGCTGTAGGCGTCAGTATAAAAATTAAAATCAACCGCTTGAGTGTCATCTATCCCTCTTTTACTAACCAGTGGAGAGCGCGTCTCCCTTGCGAATTATCGCAAGAAAAAGTCAGAGGTGGATAGATATCATTAATATTATGAGTTTGCTATGAATCCGCGATGCCTGCGACGGGCTACGCCTACGCACCCACCATGTTAAATTACAACCCATTGCACTGCTTACCCTCCGCCGAGGATCTGCCCGATTCTGACGATGAACCTGTGGATAATCAACTACAACATTTGATTCCGGGCTTGCTAGAAGCCATCTTAGCTTGGCTGTGGACAAGCCGGATGGATTGGTTTTTTGGCGTTGATATGGGGATATATTACGATCCTGAATTACCGCCGATTGTGCCTGATGGGTTTTTAAGTTTAGGAGTCGAGCGAGTTTTTGATGAGAACTTGCGTTTAAGTTATGTGTTGTGGGAAGAAAAGGTAATGCCCATTATGGCGCTTGAGGTGGTTTCTCATAGACGACGTGGGGAATATACCAACAAAAAGAAACTTTATGCTGAGATGGAGATTTTGTATTATGTTGTTTATAATCCCCAACGCCGGAGAAAACCACCTTTAGAAGTTTATCGGTTTGTAAATGGTGAATATGTATTGCAGCCAGGAAATCTAGTTTGGTTATCAGAGATAGGTTTAGCAATTGGTTATGAACGGGGAACCTATCAGGGAATTACGCGGGATTGGTTGTATTGGTATGACAAACAAGGAGTCAGATATTTAACACCAGAAGAACGGGCGATCGCTGCCGAACAACGGGCTGACAGGTTTGCACAAGAATTGCGAAGGTTGGGGATAGATCCAGATTCTTTGAGTTGATTTTGTGATTATAATATCAAACACCCTAGAAGAGTGCGGCTATAAGAATGAAGTCTACCTTTGTCGGCTATAGATATATCCAACAGTTTTTTACTTAGATTTTATGTAAATTTAATTACGATAAAACACTAATCTCTTTAAGTCAAGCGAAGAACAATATGAATAGGAATGCTAAGGAGTATGTCGTAGGTCAAAGAAATGTTAATACGTTTATGTATCTTAAACAGGCAAGCCGTGTTCTTCTGAATCAAGCAAAAGCAAATGAAGAAGGCTCTTTTTACAACTATATGACTAGTATGCTGACATCAGCTTTTTATTTGGAAGCTTATCTGAATCATTCAGGATTTAAATTTTATGAAATTAGAGAAAAAGAAAATAATAGCTACTGGAAAGCTTTTGAAAAACTTAACCCCGATGAAAAACTAGAAAAATGGAGTGAGATGATATGTTTCAAAATAGACTATGGACGCAGACCATTTCAAACATTTAAAGAGATTTTTAAATTCCGAAACAAACTTGTTCATGGTAAAAGTGAAATAATTAATGTCAATCAAATTCAAAAAGCATCTGAAGAACATACATATACACAATTACCCAAGCTTGATTGGGAAAAAATCATTAATATGCAAACTGCGGAAAGGTTTTTGAATGATGCTATAAAAATGGTTGAAATACTAAATAAAGAAGCAGGTTTTTCTAGTAATGAACTCTCTACACTAGCCAGTACCAGTACCGTGAGCCAGTTAAGAGCAACGGAGCAAATATAGTGTGCTGAGGATGAAATATTTAGGCAACTATTTTCAAGAGTTACTCACTTATGCAATAAATATAAGTCAAACATATAGAGGCATTAATTTTAAATAATGATCGCCAACCAAGCTAACCTATCTTTCCCCTAACCCAAGCGCGAAAGGATTTCAGCAAAGCAATTTCACCAATACTTTTACTCTGCTCAATAAATTTGCTTATCTCCCTCACTAATACTAGAGGAAAGGCAATACTAAACTTACACTCTGCATATTGCCCGTCTATCAACTGATAAAATTTCAAATTTTGCCCATCATATCTCCAAAGTTCAGTTATACCCAACGCTGAATAAATCCCCAATTTGTTAACTGAACTACTGGTAATGTCAATCTCAATTGCTAAGTCAGGCGGCGGATCTGTTTCTAAATTTAGCTTTACCTTACCTCTAATAGCGGGTTCGTTTTGGATATAATAACAAGTATCTGGTTCTATTCCTCGCTTTGTAATTCTTCGTTTCAATGTTGTTGAACCAGCACTTATAATTTCAATTCCCAACTCTTCAGCCAAGACTAGAATAAATCGGTCAAACTGAATTTTAGGATTTTCGTGTTCAAAAAGTGGACTCATGATTTCTAAAACACCGCAGTCATAAGCAAAGCGAGAACCTCTATCCTCACCTGTATCTCTTAGCAAGGCTTCAAAGGTTTCCCAGCTAACGTTATGTAGCACTGTTCTTTGTTCAGCAGGCGTTGACTTGATAAGCATATTAAAATACTTCTTTCGTCACAATAGTAGATAAAATTCTTAATTTATCAATGAGGTAGACTTTACCCTATCTTCCCCTGCACCCAAGCGCTGAAGGATTGCACCAAATCAATTTCATCCATAGTTTTACTTTGCTGGATAAATCTATTCATATCACTAACATAAATTAGAGGAAAAGCTATACTAAACTTAATCTCAATATACTCGCTTTCTACTAGTTGATAAAATTTTAAAACTTCACCATTATATCTCCATAATTCTCTTACACCTAAAGCCGCATAAATATTAAATTTATTAACAGAACTACTAGTAATATCAATTTCAACTGCTAAATCTGGTGCTAGGTCTATTCTTAAATCTAATTCTTGTTTACCTCTAATTGCTGGCTCATTTTGAATATAATAGCAAGTATCAGGTTCTATTCCCTTTGTTATTGGATGACGTTTTAATGTTGTAGAATCAGCACTTCTAATTTTAATTTTTAATTCTACTGCTAAAGCGAATATCAATCGGTCAAACTGAATTTTAGGGTTTTCATGTTCAAAAAGTGGAGTCATGATTTCTAAAACACCGCAGTCATAAGCAAACCGACAACCTCTATCCTCACCTGTATCTTTTAGCAAGGCTTCAAAGGTTTGCCAGCTAACGTTATGTAGGACTGTTCTTTGTTCTGCAAGGGTTGGCTTGACAAGCATATTACAATACTTTTTCCGTCAGGATGTTAGATAAAATCCCGATAATTTTACCTATGTCATTAATATAATACTCGTTCAAGTCAATTTCAATCACTTGCTCAATAAGTTTCAAAAACTTCCAGCTAGTTCCAGTGGTGACAGTTCCATAAATTGTCTGAATGTTATTGCCCTCACGTTCATTAAACAATTTAGCTGCTAACATCTCTGCTACACACTGACCTAATCCTGCATTGATATTCTCTTTTTTAGCTTCTACAATTGTGACAACTGGTGCGTTAAGAATTAGTAACTCTGGTGAACGGCTAATAATAAAATCGCAATTCCCATTTAAACCTTGTGCTGAATCTACAGTAAAATCGATACCAGAAAATAAGCTTATTTGATTATTTAAATATTTCCTTACTGCAATTAAAATAGGCGCAATAATCATCTCTGAACGAGATTTTTCTGTATTACTGGCAAGAGCTAAAGGTACATTTTCCCGCAATACTTCTGCAAGTAATGGTGGACACTCTACTTGATCTACAGATGCAAAGATATCAATTTTATCAGAAATAGTTAAGCCAAAGGTTTTTCTAACTCTGTCTAAAGTAAAGTCACTGTATGACACTTTAGTTACTCCTGTAAAAAATCCAGATAATTAAATTGTGCCAACTATTAGCAAGATATGTTGCTGATATTTGGCACAATTAGTGTCTGAATATTTTGTAACTTTAAGCAAGGAAACCCGCAAAAAAGTCCAGAGTTTCTTTGAGTGCTTTGATGAAAATATCAATTTCCTCACGGGTGTTGTAGAAAGATAGACTTGCTCGTGCGGTTGCAGCAAGACCTAAGTAACGGTGTAATGGTTGAGTACAGTGGTGTCCAGAACGAATGGCAATGCCTTCTTGATCTAATAATGTAGATAAGTCGTTAGCGTGGACTTCCCCGGCGGTGAATGACGCTAGAGCGGCTCTACCTTCCCCTTTAGCATTTGGTTTAGGGCCGTAAATTCTAATTTGGGGAATTTGCTCTAATTGTTGGAACAAATAAGCCGTTAATTCCGCTTCGTAGGCGTGGATTTGATCCATGCCGATACTGCTAAGATAATCGATCGCAGCACCAAGTGCGATCGCTTCTCCAATTGCAGGTGTACCAGCTTCAAATTTATGTGGTAATTCTGCATAGGTGGAATGGTATAAATACACCTCTGCAATCATCTCACCGCCGCCAAAAAATGGTGGCATTGATTCTAACAATTCTAATTTGCCATACAAAAATCCTATCCCAGTTGGAGCGCACATTTTATGACCAGATGCTACCAACCAATCACAATCTATCTTTTGTACATCAATGGGGTAGTGAGGAACACTTTGGCAAGCATCAACTAAAAATTTAGCACCGTATTTGTGTGCGATCGCACCAATTTCTTCCACTGGATTAATACAACCCAAAGCATTAGAAATATGCACCACTGATACCAACTTAGTTTTGTCAGAAATCAGCTTTTTAAACTGTGACAAATCAAAAGTTTCTTCTGCTGTCAGTTCCACAAATTTCAGTACTGCACCCGTTTTTTGCGCCACGAATTGCCAAGGTACAATATTACTGTGGTGTTCCATCACCGACAGAATAATCTCATCCCCAGGCTGCAAATTGTTGATACCCCAACTGTAAGCTACTAGGTTAATTGCCTCACTTGCGTTGCGGGTGTAGATGATTTCCTGACGCGATGCAGCATTAATGAATTTGGCAACTTTATCTCGTGCACCTTCATAAGCATCGGTAGCTTTAGCACTTAGAGTATGAGCACCGCGATGCACATTGGCATTATATTGCTCGTAATAATCCCGTAGGGTATTTAATACAAACAAAGGCTTTTGCGATGTCGCAGCATTATCAAGATAAACCAGGGGTTTATCGTTGACTTCCTGATGTAATATCGGGAAGTCAGCGCGAACTTTATCAGCAAGGGTTTTGGTAGAGGTGAAAGTCATTGGTAGATTCAATAGTTAAGAGTCAAGCGATATGGACTTAAGATTATTGACTGTGTTTAAAAGGATTTCTCGCAGAGAAGTAACTGATATTTGGTTGATGATTTCAGCAGCGAAGGCGTTAATTAACAACTTCCGAGCATCGTTTTCATCGATTCCCCGACTTTGCAGATAGAATATTTCATCATCTTCCAATTGGCTAACGGTAGCACCGTGAGCGCATTTGACATTATCGGCAGTAATTTCCAATTGGGGTTTAGTATCAACCCTGGCTTTAGATGATAGCAGCAAATTCCGATTCAACTGGGCTGCATCTGTCAACTGCGCCCGTTTGGGAACCAAAACTTTACCATTGAACACTGCATGAGCGCGATCGCCTACAATACACTTATGCAATTGCTTACTCGTACTGTGAGGATAATTGAGTGCGATCGCACTATGAGTATCAGCCAACTGTTTACCAGAAATCATCGTCAAACCATTGAGAGTAGTTTCAGTCTGCTCACCAGTTTGCAAAATTTCTAAATTGTGCCGTGACAGCTTCCCACCTAAAGTTATGGCATGACAAGTATATCGACTATCACGAGCCTGTGCGATCGCAGTCTTGCCAATATGAAAAGCCTCTGTACCTTCCCGCTCAACCCTAGTGTGACTCACCTGGGCATTGTCAGCAATCCAAACTTCCGTAACCGCGTTGGTAAGGTAAGTATCTTCTGGGGTAGGCATCTTGCCTGCCACATACTCTTCAACCAAACTCACCTGCGAACCACTTTCCGCCACCACCAAACAACGCGGCTGCGAAATCGTCGCCATCTCCCCAGCAACGGCAATAAACACCAAATGAATTGGTGTGTCAACTACCACATTTTTCTTCACCCAAACCACAGCTGCATCAGTTATTCCAGCCGTATTGAGAGCGGTAAAAACCTCCTGCGCTCCCTCAGCTTGAGCTAAATACTGCTGTACATTCTCCTGTTCAACCACAGGTAAGCCAGCCAAATTACTCACCACAATTCCAGATGGCAAATCTCTAACTGCTGATAACTCCGGCGCATAAACGCCATTAACAAATACCAAACGACTATTAGCCGCTTCTGGCAAAATATCAAATTGTAAAGATGCGTAATTTCCCGTCTCTACATTAAATTGCACCTTTCGCAGAGACGACAAATCAGTAAATCGCCATTCTTCCTCGCGGGTTGTGGGAATAGTCGAGTGGCGTACCCAACTAGCAGCACCTTCACGTAAATCCTGCAACCAACCTTCTGTTTTCGTTGCAGTTACTTGATTTAATAACCCAGTTAGATAATCATCTCTATCTAACATCGATGTCAAACTGACTACATTTGAGTTAGGAATTGGACTGGGAGATACTTGAATACTCATTACACACCTACCTCAGCAGCTGCAAACTCTTCCAGCACCCAGTCATAACCGCGAGACTCTAATTCTAACGCTAGTTCCTTACCATCACTGGTAATAATCTGCCCTTGTGCCATCACATGCACAAAATCAGGCACAATATAATCGAGTAACCGTTGGTAGTGAGTAATCAGAATTGTGGCATTTTCTGGACTTGCCAGTTGATTTACCCCATTAGCCACAATACGGAGCGCGTCAATATCCAAACCCGAATCTGTCTCATCCAAAATTCCCAACTTTGGTTCCAGCAGCGCCATTTGCAGAATTTCATTCCGCTTTTTCTCACCACCAGAAAATCCTTCATTCAAACTCCGACTGAGAAAACTGGGATTCATCTTCACCACATCCAGCTTTTCCTCAATCAAATCGTCAAAATCAAAAGCGTCTATTTCCTCTAAACCCTGTGCTTTCCGACGAGAATTGTACGCCACCCGCAAGAAATCCAAATTGCTCACACCCGGAATTTCTAGCGGATACTGAAACGCCAAAAACACACCACTTCTGGCCCGTTCTTCTGGCTCCAATTCCAGCAGATTTTGCCCCTGAAAAATCACCTCACCGCCAGTCACCTCATACGCTGGATGCCCAGCCAACACCTTAGAAAAGGTACTCTTACCAGAACCATTCGGCCCCATAATCGCATGAATTTCACCCGATCGCACCTCAAGATTTACACCCTTTAAAATCGGTGTCCCATCAACATTAGCCGTCAGATTCCTTACTGACAGCACAACTTCACTATTTTCAATAATCATCTTCTCTCCCTTCTCTTTCTTTGCGCCCTTTGCGCCCTTTGCGGTAGCCTGCGGCAAGCCGAAGCGTCTACGTTATTCTTCCAAAGATAAACACAGAGCGCCGATGTATCTGTGTTTATCTTTGGTTCCATTTATCCAACACTGCCTTCCAACTTCAAACTCAACAACTTATCAGCTTCTACAGCAAACTCCATCGGTAACTGATTGAAAACATCCTTACAGAAGCCGCTAATCATCATCGAAATGGCATCTTCTGAAGAAATACCCCGTTGAGCGAAGTAGAATAGTTGATCTTCCCCAATCTTGGAAGTAGAAGCTTCATGCTCCACCTTCGCAGCATTATTTTGCACCTGGATGTAGGGGAAAGTATTGGCATGGGCATTATCCCCAATTAGCATTGAGTCACACTGAGAATAATTTCTCGCCCCTTTCGCTGTCGGGTTGACTTTCACCAAACCCCGGTAGCTATTGCTGGATTTACCTGCGGAGATTCCTTTAGAAATAATTGTACTGCGGGTATTCTTACCTACGTGAATCATCTTACTGCCAGTATCGGCTTGCTGCATATGATTTGTCAGCGCCACCGAGTAGAATTCACCTACAGAATTATCGCCCACCAACACACAGCTGGGATATTTCCAAGTAATTGCCGAACCTGTTTCTACTTGAGTCCACGAAATCTTGGAATTTACACCCTGACACAAACCGCGCTTGGTGACAAAGTTGTAAATACCACCTTTACCGTTAGCATCTCCAGCGTACCAGTTTTGTACAGTGGAGTATTTGATTTCGGCGTTGTCAAGGGCGACAAGTTCCACAACGGCGGCGTGCAGCTGGTTGCTGTCATACATCGGTGCGGTGCAACCTTCGAGGTAAGAAACATAACTACCTTCTTCGGCGACAATCAAAGTCCGCTCAAATTGTCCCGTGTCACCAGAGTTGATCCGGAAGTAAGTAGAAAGTTCCATTGGGCATTTCACGCCTTTAGGAATGTAGACAAAGGAACCATCGCTAAATACGGCGGCGTTCAAGGCGGCAAAATAGTTATCAGCAATGGGAACAACGCTACCCAGATATTTTTTAATCAGTTCTGGGTGTTCTTGCAACGCTTCGGAAAACGAACAGAAAATAACGCCATCTTCCGCTAGCTTTTCTTTAAATGTAGTGGCGACAGAGACGCTATCGAAAATCGCATCCACAGCAACATTTGCTAGTCGCTTCTGTTCAGATAAAGAAATGCCTAACTTCTCGAAGGTTTCTAAAAGGGTTGGATCAACTTCGTCCAAGCTGTTTAGTTTTTCTTTCTTGCGCTTCGGCGCTGAGTAGTAAATGATATCCTGATAATTAATTGGCGGATACTTGACATTAGGCCAAGTTGGTTCCGTCATTTTTTGCCACTGGCGATAAGCTCTGAGGCGAAAATCCAGCATGAACTGCGGCTCGTTCTTCTTAGAGGAGATCAAGCGGATAACGTCCTCGTCTAGTCCACGCGGAATCGTGTCGGACTCAATGTCTGTGACAAAGCCGTACTTGTAGGGTTGGTTGACTAAGGTTTTGACAGTGGCACTCATCAGTAATAATCTCTCGTGTTCGGAACTGGAATCTCTATAAGGATGGAAGACGGGCTTTTGTTTAGCCGATTCCCATCTCGCATTACGGAATGGTTACACGGCTGCTAGAATAGTGGTGGAGAGTAAAACAACAGCTATGTTGTTTAATGTATCTTCATTTTACGCTAAATTAACAACAACAATGTTGTCAAAGTCAAATTTTCAAAGAAATTTTTGGGACGTTTGCTGAACGTCTCGCACCCGAAGATGACGACTATCCACCAGTCCTCAACCAAGCAAGATATCCTAGAGTATCTGCACAAACACGAAAAAGCAACGGCTTTGGAGCTAGCTGAAGTTTTAGACGTTACCCCCCAAGCGATTCGTCGCCATCTCAAAGATTTGGAGGCAGAGGAGCTAGTTTTGTATTCGACATCAGTGCAGGCGGGGATGGGGCGTCCGCAGCATCTTTATCAATTGAGTCGTCAGGGACGCGATCGCTTGCATCGAACAATGAGCGATCGCTTCGGTGATGGCCACGGCAATTTTGCGGTTTCGCTGCTAGACACCTTAGCCGAAACGATGGGAGATGACCAATTTAAATGGATTTTACAGAAACAGTGGGAGCGCAAAGCACTAGAATATCGCGATCGCGTGGGTAGTGGTTCACTGCGGCAACGTGTAGCCAACTTAGTAGAGTTCAGAAAAGCGGAAGGCTTCATGGCGGAGTATCACCCTGTTGATGCGAATGACTGCTTTGAGAGCGATCGCTTTATCTTAATGGAGCATAACTGCGCCATTTCCAACGTTGCCGAGTCTTTCCCCAGCATTTGTGGTCACGAATTAGAAATGTTTGCAGCCGTCTTACCAGATTGTACCGTAGAACGCACCCACTGGATTATTGATGGCGAACATCGTTGTGGCTATTTGGTACAAGCTTGCCAGCAAAATTCTCATAAATAAACTCGGTTTTACATCTAGCTTCGGTAATCGATAATAGCTGAATAGCAACTACCCATTATCAATAATCAACTAAGTTTGAGATAGCGTTATGGACGTACTACCACAGCAACCATCAGCACAATTTTTAACTCTGGAAGAGTCCGCAAAAGTAGACGCGGCTTTGTTGTCTTCCCCAGAAAAGTTTTTAACAAGATTGACAATTTCATCACTTAAACTTTTGAAGCATATCGCCCAAGATTACGGCGTTGCGATTGAAGATTTGACAGCGCAACAAGTAATTGGTTGGTTTGAAAAAGATGGCAAAATTCGGCGTGAGCAGGGCATTGAAGTTTCATATTTGAAATGGTGATCTGCGGTAGTAAAGTTTTCGTTTAATTTATTTAGAAAAAATAACCATCCAAAATATTGCGCTTCTAAAAAACATTTCTATTTTTTAGAAGCGTGATATTAATAGATATCCGAAAAATTAATAATATTTAGAAAATGGGAGTAAAGATTTTAAATATTTTTGCGATCGTACTAAGCTAGTATTAGAGACAACAAAATAAATCCGGTTGTTGCGTTGGTTTTATGGGAGAGCATTAAAATCGCAGTTTTATAGAAAGGCTCAAAAACTTAAAACCCACTCACAGCAATAAATCTAGCGTATTTTTAGGTTTTATTTATTATTCTGTTCCATAAAATGAACTGAAGAACCTAAAAAGTTAGATTGCAGGTGCTAACAAAAGCCAAATTTTAACAGCTATCGATAGTCATATTTTGACTACGCCAGAATTAATTGATCGCTACAAACGCCAGTTTTAAATATTGAAGAAGAATTCAGAAGTCAGAATACATTCGTCAGAATGCAATCAGTGTGGGATTCAGACCCCCCACTACGAAAGTTGACCACAAAACAAGAAAATTTGGCGGGGGTGCAAAAACGCCGTTTATTCATCCACCAGTCGCACAAAATACCCAAGTGAATTCTGGCGACTGGCACCTTTATTCTGTTTCATAAAAAAAACACCTTCAAAAAAGGTGCTTTTAAAGTTGATAACATTTTGTTTGTCAAACAATTCTTCAAGGATTGTAGTTAGTGCGGGGACTACGAGCTCCAGTTACGGCTCCAATCATTGAAGCTATTAAACCCAACAAAGAACCAAACACAAACCACCACAATCCCGAACGTAAATTACCTGCCGCTTCACGAGCTTGTTCGGCACTTATGTTTGCTTGTGGTACATTAACACCACCTTGCTGTTGTACCTGGTTTATGACTGCCCCAGCGTTGGAAGCAGCAACACCAAAAGCACCAGATACTCCACTTGCTAAAAGCCATGAGCTAACTGCCAAAGTCGTAGCCCAAAGAATTGCGCCGTTAAGAAGAGCTGTATTGCGCTTCATTGGCCCACAAGCACGGGCTGTAACCCAACCACCCGTAAATAGAGAAATCAACAAAGCTATGGTTGACCAAAGCCCCGCATTACCCGCAGCGTTTGGGGCAATTGATCTGGGTGCACCTGAACCTTCAACTGCACCTGCGGCAAAAGCGCCAATTATAGCGCTCAAAATTAATTGGGTAGCTAAAGAAACCAACAAACCAGAAATAATCGGCCCCCAGCGAACAAGATCATGATATTCAGTTACTCGGCCTGCTACCACAGGTTCATTAGAAATAACGTCATCACCTGTTCGATTTACGTATGACATTGCTTATGTTCTCCAGTGCTGTTTCAACAAACTATATTTCAGGTATATTCAAATCTTTATACTTAAGATTAAATAACTAAATCATCTATTTTCATATCTATCAATAGAAATATTTAATGAATATATCTTCAGTGATAAAAAAACTAACACCTTTAACAATTTTTAATCAAATTTAGTATTTTTTTTATTTAATGATTCTTTAGAAGTTAAAATACAGTTATTAACTGCTATATATAATACATCCGCAAAAAATTAGACTTAATACAAAACTTTGTAACCTTTATTAAAAAATCTTCACAAAGTAATTAGACAAACAATAAAAAATTAACGCATCTTTACAGCAGTGCCTGTGGCAGTAATCAGCAAAAGAACTCCTGATTGGTCAAGATTGATTGTACCAGTATCAATTTCAATGCCGATCACAGCATTTGCTCCTAAACGTTGTGCTCGTTGCTCTAATTCTTCTAGTGCCTTGCGTTGACCCTGCTCAAATAGACGCTCATAACTACCAGTGCGTCCACCGATAATATCTCGAATACCAGCCAAAAAGTCTCGTAAGAAATTGCTGCCGTAGACTACTTCTGCTGTCACAACACCTAAATATGACTCAATAACCGCTCCTTGAATCACATCAGTAGTACTTATAATCATAAATTAGCCTCCCAAATAACATCTAGCTTGATATTTATTATTAAAATACTCTAACAAATGTAAATTTATTTACACATTTATAATTAGCCTGGGTTGAGATAAGTTTGATAAACATATTCTGACACAATTTTAGATTGCGATCGCACACATGGGCCGTGAAGTGCCATTGTCGGATCGCCTATTTAGAATTAAGGGAAGCTTGTAAAATCTCACCCTAATTCTCTCCGTGGGTTCCGAAAGGAAGCAAGAATCTTGTTTCTCATCTGGTATATTTGCTTTCATTGAGATGCTCCCAGAATTAAGTGAGACATCTATTGGTTTGGTTCTTGGGGAATTATAAGTATAACTACTGTAAAAAAAGAGTGTAATTTTGGTATTCTCCGAATTTATATGTAGAGTAAGCTCATTTGATCATTTATACCTGGCACTTGATCTTTCAGTAAAGACTCTGTGATATGCCACTGATTGTAAAGGAAAGAGTAGATAAACAATTAACATTTAATGAATACGAAGAAATACAGTTTTCAAAAGTCCATATTTTTGTTTTAATGTACAAGAAAAAAGTCGTCTAAAATTTCAGGAAATTTACTGTGTACAAGCCAACATCATTTGTGTTTAGTGTAGTGTTATTAGGATGTTTTGCCTTCAGCATACCTTCAGTGGCTCAGGCTCAGGTACTAGTGGCACAAACTAAAAACCCACAGTTAAAGCAACTGCTAGAAGAAGGACGGAGGTTAGTTGATACCGGTAATTATGGTGGTGCGATCGCAGTTTATCAGCAAGCAGCTAGCCTAGATCCCAAAAATGCTAAAATTCATTCAGGTATTGGCTACTTATACGCTCAACAGGGAAATTACCGAGCGGCATTAACTGCTTATCGTCGAGCGATCGCTATCAACCCTAACAATAGTGATTTTTACTACGCTGTAGGTTACATCAAAGCGAATTTGGGCGACACACCTGGGGCAAAGGAAGGCTACCGTCGTGCCATACAGCTGAACCGTAACAACGTTAATGCCTATTTAGGATTGGCTGTGACGCAATCGCGTATGGGAGACTATAGTGCAGCTACCTGGGCATACCAACAAGCAATCGAGTTGGATAAGAACAATGCTCAAACTTATGAGTTGATGGGTTCGATGTATAAACAGCGACGACAAGCCAAACAAGCAAACAGCTTGCTACAGAAAGCCCGTGACTTGTACAAGCGGCGCAATGACTCAAATGGCGTAGAAAGGGTAGAAGCTATGCTGCGACAGTTAGGAGGATGAGGTTAGTCTAACTGGCGTCCCGTTAATTCCACAAAAATATCTTCCAAGTTAGAGGGACGCACCATCATTCCGGTTTTATCGGGCTGTTCATTCAAGTAGATATTTGCTGCTTCCAAGGATGGAAAAAACAAATATTCCCAGCGACGAGCGCCATCACTCTCCACTTCAGACAGATTTAATTGCTTCATTACCAAACCTTCACCGTGAGCAGAACGCAGCTGTTGTAAAGTTCCCAAAGAAATCAGCTTACCACTATCCATAATACCGATACGTCCTGGCTTGGTAGAGCCAAAGGCATCGCATAAAAATTCGACCTCATCCATATAATGAGTGGTCAGTAGCATCGTCATCCCCTGCTTATTCAAATCCCGAATAATTTCCCAGAGGCGTCGCCTGGTTTGGGGGTCTAGTCCTACCGTTGGTTCATCCAAAAACAAAATTTGCGGTTGATGTAATAAAGCTCTCGCAATCTGCAACCGTCGTTTCATACCCCCAGACAGGGTTTTTACCAAATCATCACGTTTTTGTGCTAGCTCAAGAGACTCTAGCCATTGATTAATTAGTTTTTGTCGCTGCGGGTTGCTAATGTGATGTAGTCTCCCATGCAGTTCCATATTTTCCCAAACGGTTAAATCGTTATCCACACTAATTTGCTGCAAGACTACGCCAATACTCTGTTTTGCCAGCATTGCTTGGCTCTTCACATCATATCCACTTACTTCTATCCGTCCTTGGGACGGTTTCGTGAGTGTAGTCAGCATCCGAATTGTGGTTGATTTACCCGCACCGTTCGGGCCAAGTAGAGCAAATATCTCCCCCGCCTCAATTTTGAATGACAGGTCATTGACTACAGGTACATTGTTGTAAAACTTGTAGACGTTTTCTAGAAAGACAGCAGTTTTTTGAGTACGCAAGTTTTCAGCTAAATTCAATAAATTGATATTAACATTCGTGAATAACAAAATTCCCGACTTCTTGGGAAAATCGGGAATCTGAGGCTTCGATTTTCGCAAATCAAATAAGATTTATATAGCGATTTTGATAGTAAGCCAAAATTTGGCTAACTCGTTGCCGACTTTCTGAGCCAGAGTTTGCTGTCCACGAGATGGACAAGCCACCAATTTGACTTTGATTGTAATCAAACTGTTGGGATGACTGGGGAATTAAATCTACTTCTACCCCTTCCACTTGACATAAATGAGCTGCTATCTCTCTATAGACTGCTAAAGGTAAACCAGGGAATTCAATTTTTTCCTTAGTCTCCATGTTTATGAAGCTCCAACATTAGAAGGATTTGAGGGGGGCGTTGTCACTGAAACAGGATTACCGCTAGCAGGTGCAGCTGACGGCGTTGAATTGACAGCCCCTTCCCCTACCATTTTGGCAACTTCAATACCATATTGTTCCAGAATCACGATGGGGTTGTAGCCCTGATTCATTTCAATACGTTTAATCAGTACACCATCTGCTAATCGCTGTCCCGCCTGCACATAGCGACTCGTCGGCTCATCGGGTACTTTGATAATTGCTTGTGGTTCCTGACTAATCAGAACTACACCAGTCACAAGCACTCCCCTTGCTAACTCAGGTTGTGCTGGCGCTGGCAATACAGATACTAAAGTCGGGTTGGAGACAACTTGAGGCAAAACCTTAGGCAAGACTGAAGTCAAGATAGGATTGACTTTTTTTGGTTTTGGTACAGAAGAAATGTTATTTTTCTTTGGATTTAAAGCTATGCTGCGTGTTGGAAGTTTTCGTCCTGCTAATGATCTAGTGGGTAGCTTAGGCAACACGGGAACAGGTCTTCCAGATGTTGGAGGCATTGCGGGAGCCGTCTGCCCGAAAAGTTGTGCAAATGGGTCACTTCGATTTTTTGATAGCACAACTAGCCGTGCCCGCTCTGTAGCATTAGTGGATTGAATCAAGTTAACAGATGCGGGAGTAACTTGTGATACCTCTCTGGTAGGTATCACTGGATTCTTAAAGGATTGAGCCGTTGCTGGCGACTTTGCTGCTATTTTGGGAATTGGTGCAGGATTAATGGCTTTTTGTGTATCTTCAGAAGCACATCCAGCGATCGCCAAAGTTAAAATAGCTGCAATTGTAATTTTTGAATTTACGCCCATGAGCTGTTCTCAAAAGCCATTGGAAAATTGAAAAGTGGAAATTAACAAGCCTGAAATTTGTATCAAAGGCAAAGTATCTTCCCTTTATAACCTAATTTTTTAGATTTAAAAGGTTATTTTTAGCACTGCCCACCCAGCATAACTGCGGATTGGTGTTTATTTGCAGTCAATCTTCTGCCACACCCATAAGCTGTTTCATCAAATCCAGTCCTTTCTTGACTCTACGGGAAACCGTTACTACACTGATGCCCAAATGTTCCGCAACTTGTTTTTGTGTCAAATCTTGCAAAAACACACATTCCAACACATCGCGGGTGCGTTTTTCTAGCTGAACCAATGCTTGTTGTAAGCGAAATTGGTCTTCTTGTGCTAGTTGAAAGCTGCGATAGTGAGGATCTGGAACCAATTCTCCCAAACAGGTAGAGCCTTCTTCTCCGTCTTGGACTGGCACATCGAGACTCAAGGGAGCGCGATTAATCCATGCTAATTTAATTTCTTGCCATTCGTTTGGAGAAATTTCCAGTACTGTTGCTAATTCCGAATCGGTTGGTTGACGATTATGTTTTTCACGCCAAGAACGTGAAACTCCTATTGCTTGCTGTTGTAGCGCTAACCACCTGCGAGGAATTCGCACCGTGACACCTTTATCTCGGAGATAATGTTGAATTTCACCCCGAATATAGGGAAGAGCATAGGAACTGAAGGCATGTCCTTTGGAAAGTTCAAATTTTTCAATAGCTCTGATTAAACCCAAACATCCAACCTGGAGCAAATCATCGTAGGTTTCATGACATTGATTTGTCCAGTAGTGAGCTTCTTTTCTGACAAGCCCAAAATTGAGTTCTACCAGTTGATTGCGGATATTTTCTGACGGAGATTGCTGGTATTCTCGCAACAACTGCCAAATTTCGTGTTTGAGTTCATTGGTGACTGTGGTAGGCATAGCACCCTATTTATTGAGCAAAAAAAGAATTAATGTTCACTTTGAAATTCAGCTGCGATCGCACGACATTAAAGACAATATCGCCCTATATTTCCTAGCAAATACTATGTAGATAACAAAGTTTTTCTATAAATATTTCATAGGTTGTTTGACAATCGAGCAAAATTTAAATTGGCTAAATCACCTGTGTGCAACTTGATCTCAAACCTAACCCCCAACCGTTTCCTTACAAGGGAACAGGAGCCGAATCAAAGCCTCTCGAACTGTGGGGGAGTCAGTCAGTGCGTTGCCTATTTTTCCACGCCACTCCCCACACGCCAGGGGGTGGCTAAGAGTTGTAGCAACTGGTGTGAGAGGAATGGAAGCGGGGTGACAAGAATAAGTTGCACATCGTGTTAAATCGGTATTTAGTTTGTTATTTATCTTTGGTATGACCTATAGTTTTTTTAGAACTACATACAAATAAAATATAAAATTAATTACTAAATATCAAACCGAAATTGTACTTAATTTGAATTAATTAATGATCAAGTTAATTTAAAAAAACAAAAAAATAGTCTTCAGGATTTTGTTGGATCAGAAAAAATTGAATTTACAGTAAAATTACGTGTCTCTTTAACTGAGATTTATCCCATCTTTAAAAATTACTAATAAAAATTAAAAAGTACTATGTATGTTTACGCAAGCCAATAAAAAAGGGCAAGATGCCCTTTGTTATACTTACAGCGCTTTTCAAGTAATTGAACTACACCACTCCTTATTCAACATTGCCCATCTCAGTCGTGGTCTAGATCCCTGAAAACTGCTGTAAGTACATGCGTTACTTCCGAGGATTTAGCCACGAGCCGGTTCAACCCGTGCATAAAATAGACCGCGAATTTTGACTTCTTTAGGTTCGCCAGCACCTAAATCTGTATCAGATGGCTGTTCGCTCTCGAAAGTACCAGCAATTTCACCACTAGAGTTATCTACTTTAGCGATTCGCAGAGAAATCTTGCCATTGAGATTTTCAGCACGCTTGACGTTAGTGCGGGTAAGTTCTTCATCATCCGCTTGGGCGGGGAGAGCCACGGCATTATCGTAGCCACTGACAACACCACGACCTTTGGGATCTAGGAAGGCAGCACCACGATAGGAAGGAACTTTGAAAGTGCCCTCAAAGTCCGTGGAGGTGTTAATACTGCTCAAACTGGGTTGTGTTTGAGCAACCAAGTTTTTGATGGTGAATAGGAAAGGTACTCGCTCACCACCAGGAAGTTGCACAGTGATGGCTTGGAAGTCAAGACCATCAGTTTCCGCAAAGGTCAAGCTATTATCTGAGTTGATTTTTAGGTTGCCTTGCACCTGATCAATAGTCGAAGTGTATCTGGTCAACAATTTGCCAGCCACAAATTCTGCTTCTTGGCGTTTATTAGCAGGTTCTTCTTTGATGAAGAAGCTGGTTGGTTCCAAGCAAAGTTCTTTGATGGCATAGGACTGGCTAGAATCAATGGGAATAGAGCCACGGGTTGTTTCTGTTAGTTGGGGGCATTTATTAGCCAAGCCAGTCCCGCGAATTTGATCGTAAGTGAGTACATCTCTACTATTACTAGTACTAGCAGGAGCATCACTACAAGCAGTTATTAGCCCCAGGCACAAAGCCAAGAATGCAACAATTAAAGCGCGATACCTCATGGTCAACCTCAATCTCAAAAATTAATAGATTTGTTGTAAAACTGCATCGAAGCTTTGATCTCTGATGAGAAGCCGCTACTCTGCTGCGAAAAGCTATTTTTGGTTGGACACGGCTTCACTCTGATTTCCAGAGCTGAACCAAGTGTTTGGGCATCTAGATTGTCTGCTTTGCACTTTGCTCTTGCCTATGGCAAAAGCGGCATCGCCCAAGTCTTTTTGTATCATGTATGTGACGCTACTACATACAACCCATTGTTTGATGGGGAAATCAGCCAGATCATACGATTTTTTTTAACTCAAAATCAAAGTGCTCTTAATCAAAAAAGTCTCCTCCAGATCACATCTAGCTGCTGTGGAGGCTATGCTAAAGGTTACTACGCTCTTTTAGGAGCGATCGCAATTGCTTTTGATAAAGATACAAATCTAGTTATATTTACCTCGACTAGGGCAAGGGGACAAGGGGACAGGGAGACACGGTGAGTTCAAAAAACTTTAATACAAGCCTACAGAATGTTTATCGAAGAAGAATTCAGAATTCAGGAGCCAGAATGGATTCTATGCGATGGTTACTGAGCTTGTCGAAGTATTGGATCGAGAATCGAGGTTTAAAACCCCGATTTTAAACGCGTGTGAAGAAAAAATTCTTTTCGTGACTCTTCGCCCTGACTTGACTGCTGGGTATTCTGAATTCACCAATTCTGTCTTCAGCAGGACTTGTGATCACTGCTTGTCTAGAGTGACAAGCTAGGGAAAATTAAAAATCTCCGGTAAATTTGAGTTGACCTGATTATTTATACGGAAAGGGTGGGATGAATAATAATCAAAATTTTGAATCAGGAGAGTTGTCTTGGAAACAGCAAGCGATCGCAACTGTGGTGTATGATGCTGTTCAGGTTTGTCAAGGCGATACTGTAGCTCTTTTGGCAATGCTTAGGCAATTGGAGCAGTTACACCGAGAGATCCGGGATGGGGTTTTTCAAGAGAGTTTGCCTGTTAACCGTCGGCAACTCTACTCACTACTGAAAGATATTGAGTCTGAGGGAGGCTGGCCTTACATTGAGCGGATGAGACTACAAGCATTTTTAGCGAATTTGCCACAAGAGGCTCCCGAAGAAAATAGCCATGAAGTTTTGGAGAGCGATCGCTCATGCGGCTGAATCATCTCGAAAATTATTTTCTAGCTCTAAATTACCAACTCAGATCGTCTCATCAACCGCTAAACCAAGAGCGGTTCCTGGTTGATGCTTTAAGAGTTCATGTCAATTCACTCTTTTACTGCTACAAATCATTGTTCCTTGTCCCCTGGACTACGAGTTATACCATCACAAAGAAGGCGATCGCGCTCCTCAAGATTGCGGTTGTGTTTGAGGTAATCGCCCACCCAGTCGCAACCACGAACAAGCAGATCATCAAGATGTAAATTCCACAGAATTATCGTCTTGTCATCACTAGCTGATGCTAGTGTTTGACCATCTGGGCTAAAACTAATACTTAATACTGAAGCGCGATGCCCATTGAGACTTTTAATTAATTTGCCGTCAAGGCTCCAGAGTTTTACTGTCCCGTCCCAACTGGCGGCGGCAAGCAATTCACCATTTGGGCTGAAAGTCACGGCATTGAAGCTATCGCTGTACCCCTTTAATAAGGTTTTTAACAACTTCCCATCCCGTCGCCACAGTTTCACGGTATTATCCCAGCTGGCAGAAGCCAATAACTCGTCAGTGGGACTAAAGCTGACACCCATCACCCAGCTGCCGTGGGGCGAGAAAGTTTTGAGTAAAGTACCATCCCGTTGCCAAAGTTTAACAGTTCGGTCATCACTGGCAGAGGCTAAAACCTGACTATCATGGCTGAAGTTTACACTATTTACCCAACCCCGATGCCCGACTAAGGTTTTGAGCAACTTGCCCTGACGGTTCCAAAGTTTCACTGTTTTATCTTTGCTAGCTGATGCCAAAAATTGACCATCAGGACTGAAATTCACGCTCATCACACTATCGCTATGCCCATAGAGAGTCATGATTAAAGTACCGTCAAGCCGCCAAAGTTTCACTGTTTTGTCAAAACTTCCTGAGGCCAGCATTTCACCTTTTGGGTCAAAACTGACACTAGGAACTTGATTTGTGTGCCCCACTAAAGTTTTGTAGAGTCGGGTTTTGACCTCGCCATTACTAGTGTATCGCTCCCAAAGTTTGATAGTGCGATCGCTACTACCAGAAGCTAGTATCCGGCCATCGGGACTCCAAGCAACGCTCAAAACTCGCTTCCGATGTCCTTGAAGAATAGACGGTATTGGGGGATCTAAACTCCATAATTTCACACTTTTGTCATAACTTCCTGAAGCCAGCAATTTGTTATTTGGACTGAAAGCGATGCTGACAACACCATCGCTGTGTCCTTTGAAGGTTTTGAGTAAAGTACCAGTGATACTCCAAAGGTTTATAGTTTTGTCTTGACTTGCAGAAGCTAACTTTTTACTATCGGAACTAAAGTTCAAACTCCACACTATATCGCTATGGTGTCGTAAAGTTTTGTAAGGACGAAAGTCAAAACCGTCTTTAGTGCTGTTACTTTCCCTGAGCCAAAGTTTCACTGTCTGATCTCGACCTGTTGACGCCAAGAATTTACCGTCTGGGCTGAAAACAGCTACAGTTACACCCTGCTGATGTCCCTGCAAAGTTGTAACGAGGCTACCGTCCCGTCGCCAGATTTTCACTGTCTTGTCGTCGCTGGCGGAGGCGATGAATTGACTATCGGGACTGAAGTTTACCCAGTTAACCCACCCTCGATGTCCTTTCAATATTTTTACTAAGCTACCGTCTTTGCGCCACAGTTTTACGGTTGTATCGTTACTGCCAGTAGCTAATAATTCCCCATCAGGACTGAAATTAACGCTATAAACCCAATCTCCGTGTCCTTTGAGGGTTTTATATGGCTTGGGGTCAAATTCACCTGTAATCGGGTTTTTGCGCCAGATTTGCACTGTTTTGTCAAGGCTGGCGGAGGCTAGGGTTTGACCATCAGGGCTGAAACTTACACAGGTGACAGCATCAGTGTGACCTTTGAGGGTTTGGAGTAAGGTTCCGTCAGGACGCCAAAGTTTCACCGTCTGATCTCGGCTACCTGATGCTAGCAACTGACCATCTGGGCTGAAAGTTACTCCCCAGACAACATCAGTGTGCCCTTCCAGGCGGTTAACCTCCGTTACCCCATAAACTGCCTGTTGCAGGGCTGTCACTACCCGCATTCGGGTATCTGGCTGCACAACCTCTGCCTGTTTAAGTCCTCTCCAAGCCCGCAAACCTTCTAATACGGCATCAAACTCTTTATTAGACGCAAACAAAGCTTCGCTACCAGCAGTGATCGCACTAATTTTCAAGTTGGTTTCACTGTGTTCAGCTCGTAGAGTTTGGCTAATTGCTGCTCTTTTTTGTAAGTCGGCTTGCCACCATAATGCTGCGATTGTTCCTCCCATGATTGCCAGGATTGCGCCTGCGATCCGTGCTTCTTGCAGTCGCCGTTGCAATACCAAATTGAGTTGCTTTTGACTAAGTTTTTGGGCAACTTCAGCTTGAGTTTTTTCAAGTTTGACTTTTTCTAATTCGGCAAGGATGACATAATTGTTTTTTTGGCGAATTGGTTCAACTAAATAATCGTGAACTAGCTGGTAGCGATCGCCTAACTCTTCTCTGATTCGCAACACCAACCCTGAACCCACCAATATTTCTAAAATCAGTTCCCCAACTGTGCCAAAGGTTGAGATTGTATCTATATCATGATTATTAACTAATGCCGCCGCTAAATCAGCTTTAGTTTTTAACGGTCGCGTCCCCTTTTGATCAGTTAACTCAAATAATAATTTCCAACTTAACTCTTCGTTTTCCTGACCGCAGTCTTTGATAACTTCCCCAAGCCAGCGTTCCACCAATTTTGTCGAGCCGCCGGAAAGCTTATATTGTCCGAGTGTGGTAATGTTTTCTATTTGTAGTTGAGCACCAACTATTTGTAATTCAATTGGATGTACTTCGTCTAGTTCTCCTGTCAAATCCTGGACTAATCGGTTAATTAATTCATCACTCAGTTCATAATGTGAACGTTGAGTAAGACTATGAATTATGGCTTTGGCATCCTGGCTAGAGAATTTTCCTAAATAGTAGCGAATGTCTTTATCAAGAATATTTTTATTAATTACTCCTAAATCATATAATCCAGTACTATTTTTCTGGCTAAAACGTTCAAATTCTAATAAATGATGTAAATAATCTTCTCTTAATGAAAGAATAATTTTTACAAATGAAATATTTAAACATTCAGTGAAAAAATTATAAAACTCTATTCTGTGTGTGGGAGGATTACTAACAAAGAAAAATTCTTCAAACTGGTCTAATATAATAATTATTGTATAATTGCGCTCAGATGCTAACCGAATTCTTTCTAGCAGTATACTAGGTGTAGAGTCAAGATTAACTGATATTCCTGTGTATGCCAGCGCTTGGTTGATACTGGTTATCAAGATTGTAATCCAATCAGTGTAAACAGACAAAACAATAGGTATAGGAATACGATCACCGATAGCTTTTCCCTTTAGGGCTGGGACTAAACCAGCTTTGAGAATTGAGCTTTTACCTACACCTGATGGCCCATAAATTACTGTAAGTTTGTAGTCAGCGCGGGTAATTCTTTCAATTAAGCGATTAACATCTTGCTGCCGTCCAGAAGCAGATATTTCTTGGGCAATTTCTTCAGGAATAGACGGTATTTTGTGAAGTTCCAATACTGGGTTAATTCTGGGGCGTTGTGGCTGCAATTGACTTGCCCCGATGAAAGCACGAAAGCCATACTGATGTTCTATTTGAATTTTTTCTTGCTTCAGTTTAAAGGCTTCTGTATAGTCATGACGCTCAAAAAAGTAAAGCGATCGCAGTTCCTCTAAAATCTCTAAGTAAAGTGATGGCTGATGTTGTAGCTCACAAACTACCCTCGCCCATTCCAGGTTATTAATCGCCTCCTCCGACTCACCCAGATGCCTCTGTGTACGTGCTAGCAAGAGAAGATACCAACTTTCTTGTCGTCGTGTTCGCAAAGCATCTCGCAGAGAAATTTCTGTTGCTTCTTCGGAGATAGAAAGTGCTGTATTCGCTAATTCATGAGCTAGTAACCAATTTGACTCAGAAGCCGCCACATTTGCTAAAAAGCCATAATTTTGAGCAACTTGTGCCGGAGTTCCATAAGTTTTATGTAAACGTAATGACTTTTGAGCTAATTTTTTTAAGTCATCCCAAGCTTGTAAGCGTTGCAGCATTTCACAAGCAGGCAAAATAAATTTAGCAACTAAGTCTTCTCTGTGTACCTCCTCCAATAGCTCCAAGCATTGTTTAAACCACAAGAGAGCATGTTCGCAATAGTTACTATTAGTATTGTGGTATAAGTCTGCCATTCGGTGATAACACAGCCCCAGGTGGAATAGTACTATTGCTTGCTTGAGTAAAGACGAAGGGGGCACAATGTGAGGAGATGAGAGGGGCAAAGAAAAATTACTCTCCCACTCTGCCACTTTGCTTGCTTCCTGCTGCCATAACGCTAGGCTTCTTTGATAATTGGCTAAAGCACCATTAATTTGATCGTTGGCATATTTATCTCGCCCCAACACAAATTCTAAACTAGCTTCTAATCCTGGTGTTAATTGAACGCCATACAGGCGCAGCAAATCATTACGGGCTGATTCTATTTCGTGGCGGTGTTGGGACTTGGGATCTAAATCGAGAAAGGCATTAGATAAAAATGTTTCGGCACCTGCTTCTAAAACTTTGTCAAATAGAGATTCTGCCTCTTGACGGATCAAAGCAATTAAATCAGCTTTGGCCATTTCAAATTTAATAGTAGTTGCAGCCCAGCTTTTGAAATCAGGTGCTAATTTGGAAAGCAATGATGCCACTTCATCTTGTAGCCACAACACCACTGGAAATGGAAAAGTCGCGGCATAAATATCTCGTGCTTGGTTGATGCCTGTAAGTAAGTTTTCCAGGTCAGTAGTTGACTCAATACCGAAAACCATCACAGCAGATGGCAAAGAATCTGTAAGGACGGCAGGATTATCTAAAGATAGTTCTGAGACTATTGTGCTATGTAAGGAAGTAGTTGATGGATTGAGAACGATTTCTCTGATATAGATGTCTTTGCTGATCGAGCGAATATTCTCTAACATTTGCTCACGTAATTGGACATAGTTACATCGAACTAAAATCAGGACAAATTGACCTTCAGAAAGCGCGATCGCTCTAATCAGTCTTTGCAAAGTTTGCTGATTTTCTTTGGTGTAAATGTGTAGCTGCTTGTCATTAGTCATTGGTTATTGGTTATTGGGCATTGGGCATTGGGCATTGGGTATTGGGCATTGGGCATTGGGCATTGGGCATGGGGCATGGGGCATTAGTCCAACGACAAATGACAAAGGACAAAGGACAAAGGACAAATGACTTACCCAGTACTGTTACTTCTTTTGTTGCCAAGCCAAAACTTTTTCTGTTTCTGCCAAGGCTGGACTGATGCCAAACCACCGTCCTACAGGATCACGATATTCAAACAGATACATACTTCTTAGTAAGCTCTGGTAGTCAGACTCACCTTTAACTCTCTGCTGCTGCACTACTTCAAACAATAATTCCCACTGTAATTCATCAATAGCTAATAGCAGATCGTCGCGGTAGTCCTTAATCACGGCTTCTAGGCAGTCCTGAGAAAAAGGTGGATCTTGTCGTTGTAGGCAGCTATAAAGTAAACCTAATAAGTTACGAATATGACCACCACTAACGCGACATAAACGATCCAAGGTTTGGGAGTGATCGAATAATTCTGTAATTAATAAAAGCCTGCCATTCAAAGGAACTTCTGGAAAAGCTCTTGCTAGAACTAACTGGCGCACTAGTGACATTCCTGGTTCGTAGTCACTACCATCTCTTTGCCGCACTAACACCATTGGCAGTACTTTTGGCGCAATCCCTCCCCCCAGACGATTTTTTAGTGTCTCATACTCATTGGAGAAAATTAACGTTAAGGGAATGGTGTAAACTAGGTGGCATTTGAGTCGGCGTAACTGTTCGCCTCGGTCGATGAAGAGATATTCTGGTTGCGATCGCCCGGATGCTAAGGGACGCATATCCACTCGATCCAAATTATCTACAATCACTACCAGTCCTTTTTGACCCCGCAGCTTTAGCTGTTCAACAGCCTTTTCTAAAATTTCTTCGTTAATCGCTTGCAAAATACTATTGGTACGTGGTTCTAGATATTGCCTGAGTTGATTACGCGTCTGGGTGCTATCTTTGGTTTTGGCGGTAATTTTGGCAATACCCAAGGACAATTCTGCTTGTCCAGAAAGTTCTATGGGGGTTTGCAAAAAATCGCCTACTTCTTTAAGCAAATTGGTAAAGTAACCAGCTTTGAGTTTGATGCTAATGCCTTCTAAACTGGCACTGACTTGACGCGCTACACTCAGCAGAATATCGCTGATATCAATATCCGCCATGTCTAAGTCTTGACTGGACTCAAAATAAACCACATGAAATCCCGCCAATTCCAGTTCTGTCTTCAGGCGCTGCAATTCCGTTGACTTACCGCAGCCAATATGACCGGTAAATAACTGACAGGTAGGCTCATCAGGAGAAATCCGAACAATAGTCCGTTGCAATTCTTCGACAATCTTGCAACCACGTACATCAGCAAAATCTATGTAATACTGTCGGTCTAGCACGTTACTAATATTTAGCGTGTAGCTGGGGTTACATGCTTTATAAAAACGTGACAAATTTAATGTCGTTTTCATGTGTGTAGATGTGTATGTAGATGTCTATGTAGCTGTCTATGTAGATGCAGTTTAATTCGTATTTTTTATACAAATAATATCTATCAGATATTTAGGCATACGATTAACTCGTAAGTTGGTAGTATCTTGCAAAGGACAGCACTTGGTGCAGAATTACTACCAGTAGCTGTCAGTAGTATGGTAGAAATTTAATTGACCCTAATAACCTTAAACATATCTGTACTGTTTTACACCTGGTATTGAGGTTTTGACAATCTCTAGCTTTTGTTTGACCGGCCACAAACCTTTAGGGCTTAGTGATCAGTAAAAAAAACTACAACCGAGCATGGTTTTTAGTTTGGATAGCTGATGATATAGGACTGGTATTAATTATAGCAAAGTATACAGAGATTGCGGAATACTTTCTTATCATTTCACGTTCTATTTGTCAAGAAGACAAAATCCTAAACATCTAAATTAATATTTTGTAATCTTTAGGGAAAATCTTTAAAAATAACTTGTCAAAAAGACTACGGTCAGTTACAAATGGACACCGGAAACTTTAATCGGAACGATCGCTAGCGCCATAATTCTTGTGTAGTTACTGTAAAGTGTTACTAAAAATAAAAAAGTTTTCAGGAGATCGGCTAACAGATGCCAACACTGTTTACTGAAATTAGGAATGATACGATCGCGTCAAGGAATTTAGATTGCAACCACAAAGGGGTTTGAATGGCTGGCATAATATCAGTTTCCCGCACAAATCTAGCCCAGCGTCGTCAGAAATTACGTCGGCACAGACGGATAAAAGTTATTCAGGCTATTTGGCGAACCTTTGCCATTATTGGTTTGACGGGTGGATTATTCTGGATGGCAGTCCAACCAGTGTGGATGCTAAAAGCTCCCAAACAAATAGTGATGAAATCAGGCGATAAATTCCTGTCGGATGAAACAGCTCAGTCATTGTTGGTGCTATCTTACCCCCAGTCTTTGTGGCGGATTGAACCGTCGGCAATCGCCAACTCTTTGAAAAAACAACCAACTATTGCCCAAGCGACCGTCAGACGCCGCCTGTTTCCTCCTGGATTAATCATCGACATCCAAGAACGAGTGCCTGTAGCGGTGACTCAAACACCTGGCAACAAAAAAGTAACAATCGGCTTACTAGATGCAAGTGGGGCCTGGATGCCTTTAGAAAAATACACATCACTGAATCCTACTAGGAAATTACCCAATCTCAGAGTAATTGGCTCGCCAAAACAATACTGCCTCTACTGGACTCAACTTCATCAAGCTATCAGCCAAAGTCCGGTGAAAGTAATGGAAATTAATTGCCAAAATCCAACGAATTTAATTTTGAAAACAGAACTAGGAAATGTGCATCTCGGCGTTCCAGGCCCCCAGATGTCTGAACAAATTAAGGTACTCGCCCAAATGCGCCATTTAGGAGCAAAACTCAATTCCGGTCAAATAGAGTATATTGATCTGAAAAATCCCGAAATTCCCTTAGTACAAATGAACCAAGAAGTTCAAAAATTAACTCCCAAAATCCCTAAAAAAATCTAGCGTGTTTAATAGACTTATCCGGAAATGAGAACTTTATTTGGCTGAAACCTAGCTCTGGAGAGGGTTTTAGAGGTTCCTGTTTTATATAAGCTAAAAAGCCAGCTATGTAAGGGTTTCAGCTATTTTGAGGTTTATTTGTGGATAAGTCTAATGTATTTATAGCTCCGAGTAAATTAAGAAGCTTTATGCTGATAAATATATTTATTATTTTCAGTTTTCTGGCAAACCGGACGAAAATCGGCATTAACTTCTAATTAAAATGAGAAGATCAATCATAAAATCTCCATTGCGAGTAAAACATTCTCAATTGTTACCCTAACATCTAATAGTAGGGTGCAAGATGTCGGACAATCTCATGATGGTCTATGGCGTGCAAAACGCCTTCTGCCCATACATTCTTTGACTAAACCTAGTGCGAACAAGAGAAAAATGCTTGAGTTTTTCATTAAGATCAGACTTGCGAACAGAGGCATTGATCAGAACGATTTACGCCGCCATCCAAGTGCAGAGCCAAAAACACTCTGGCTTTGGTCTGTTGAGGAGACTTCCAAAGACAGTTTACCGAAGTTTGAATCTGTAAGGGTATCGCCCAAAGTTGCATAATCGTTGCTTCTGGGCAATAAGTCTGGATAACTCTGTGGCGTAATTCCGATTGGGTGAGGAAACCTCTAAGAAAATCTTGATTTTTTCACCCCACTAGTGCGGGTTCTCGTAGGATAGACTATTGCTCCAACAAAGTGTCCATTAAGACCCCCCAAAGAACAAGTTAATCAGGTATAGTTTGACAAGTAAATTCTTGCTGGCTTGAACCTTAAGGATAAGTAAGTATAACGTAAGTTTTGTGTCTAAAGTTGCAATCATCCCCAATGGTGAAACCTATTAACAATATTATTGTTGAGGCAGAGAAGAGGCGCTATAGTGTGTCTTTACAAGTTATGCCCTCCGCCCAGAAGAATGAAGAGATTGATGTCTGGTTGAAGTTATACAGGTCAATTTTAGATAAATGTAGGTATACTTCTCTAGAATTGGCTGTGCGATCGGCTGCTTTAAAAGCTTATCCCATAGCAAATTTTCGCACTGTCAATTCTGTTAGGCTTGGCAGTAGTGAAAACAATAAAGAACAGTGCCATAGTATTGTGGCACTGTCAAACTAAAGTTGACTCTGAGGTGAATAACACCTGAAAAAGTCGTTTATCTACCCTTTGACAAATCCAATGACACTTGATAATAACCAAGGACTTACCTATAAAAATTCCCAATCTGCGGGACAGCCGGGGTTCTCTCTGGCAGTTAACTCAACCAATCCCTTTAATAACTCTGGGCTGAACTTCGGACAAAATCACGATAATAAGAAGATTTCTGCGGAAAATAGCCGAATTGGCGAGATTGTTCCTGGTCGGGTCGCCAACATCAAAGTGATTGGTGTCGGTGGTGGTGGTGGCAATGCTGTTAACCGCATGATCGAGTCTGATGTCTCTGGAGTAGAGTTTTGGTCAATTAACACTGATGCCCAAGCTCTTACCTTAGCTGGCGCTCCAAGTCGATTGCAAATTGGACAGAAGCTAACGCGGGGTTTAGGAGCAGGTGGTAATCCTGCCATCGGTCAAAAGGCAGCTGAGGAATCACGGGACGAAATTGCTACGGCTTTGGAGGGTGCAGACTTAGTATTTATCACTGCTGGTATGGGAGGTGGTACTGGGACAGGTGCAGCTCCAATCGTGGCAGAAGTAGCCAAAGAGATGGGCGCTCTCACTGTTGGTGTAGTCACACGTCCATTTGTATTTGAAGGACGCCGCCGCACCAGCCAAGCGGAACAAGGTATTGAAGGGCTAAAAAGTAGAGTAGATACACTGATCATTATCCCCAACAACAAACTGCTGGAAGTGATCCCCGAACAAACACCTGTGCAAGAAGCTTTTCGCTATGCAGATGATGTGCTGCGTCAAGGGGTGCAAGGTATTTCCGATATCATCACGATCCCCGGTTTAGTAAACGTTGACTTTGCTGATGTCCGAGCTGTGATGGCAGATGCGGGATCGGCATTGATGGGAATTGGAGTGAGTTCTGGAAAATCTAGAGCCAGAGAAGCGGCGATCGCAGCTATTTCTTCACCGTTACTAGAGTGTTCTATTGAAGGTGCCAGAGGGGTTGTGTTTAATATTACTGGTGGGACTGACCTGACTTTGCATGAAGTGAATGCAGCCGCAGAAGCAATCTATGAAGTCGTTGATCCCAACGCCAATATTATTTTTGGGGCTGTAATTGATGACAGACTCCAAGGTGAGGTGAGAATTACTGTAATTGCCACCGGCTTTACAGGTGAAGTGCAAGCTGTGCCACAACAAAGCGTGGTTAACGTTCGGGTAGCACCTAATACTACGAAGCGACCAACAACACAGCAACCTACAGTTAATCCCCCAACCTCAACCCCAACTCCAACTCCAATTCCAGAACCAAAAGAAAAACCTGGATTGGATATACCTGATTTTCTGAGAAACCGACGTACACCAAGGAATTAAGAAATTTTGGATTTGAGACTTTCCTGCCGAACGCTAGGCGTAGCTTGCTTCTCCGTTCGCGGAGCGTCTCGTAGAGAAGGAGTACGTCGTGAGCGTTCAGTCGAACGATTTTAGATTAACTTAGCAGTCTCAGGTCAAGCTGAGTGCTGTATAAAATCTGCTAGTTTCAGGGCTTTACCAAGGGCAGGGGTAAGCAATGCATTGCCATCCCCGATTTTGCCAATTGGTAAAAAAACTCGTCAACGCTACTTTATAGAATTAATTTGGGCAGGAGTCTCTTGGCTCGGATGTCCAACTGGGCTTTTGTCACAAAAAAACCGAAATACCTGCCCAACTACGGATGAAATAAGTAAATGAACAAAAATATTTACAGTCATTGCGAGCGTTAGCGGAGCCTCTCGTAGAGAAGCGAAGTAATCCCAGCCCTTGTGATTGCTACCCTGCGGCAACGTCAAAGGCGAACATTCCGCTTCTCTACGAGACGCTACCGCGAACGCTGCATTCGCAATGACGTTGTGTAATTAATTATGTTTATTTACTTAGTAGTACGCTCAAAGATCAAACAGAAGTGGCTCTTTGGCGGTGTCGGCGCATCAGCAGATAAACTCCCATCGCACCTACACCAATTAGTGCTGTAACGGTTTTTGGTTCTGGAACTGTCTGGAATGAGCCATTCACCGTAAACTGACCTTTTAAGGCAACACCTACCTGTAAACTGAGTGGTTGGATCTGGGAAAAGGCTAATGTGCCAGTAGCACCCCTGAATATCCCCTCACCCCCAATAATATTGACAGTACCAGAAGACTTCACTGTCAGGGTTCCAAAGTCAATCAACCCAGTACCACTTGCGGCTCCAAACAACTTGTCACTGCTGCCGCTTCCTGCAAACGTGATATAGCCAGAAGGAAACCCTGTAAGCTGAAAGCTGTCGGTTCAGTGTTGAAACTGTAGAAACCTGATAGCAAAATTAGTTTGGGAGTAGCTCAGGCTATTAGTTTGGAGCAGTCCATATGGGGCATCAGCGCTTGAACCTGGAACAAATATCTGTTGGAGGTTTGGCGTGAGGTCTTTGGCGGTTGCCAATATATCGTAATTGGCGCTAAATGGATAAGTAGTTTGCGCTGTCGCTGGCTCTGCACGCACTCCAAAAGCGGCTAACATCAAAGCAACTGAAACCACCCAGAAAGTCTGTAAGTGAATCATGCTCGGCATTCCTCTTAAAGTAGAACATATTGATTCTTACAAAAAGCAACTTACATATCTCATGGATGATATTTTTTGTCAATGCGTAAGTACTAAGTTTGTTCAATCCATTGAATAACTTGATAACCGAGGCGAGTACCATCTAGGCGGTCAATCTCACGAATTCCGGTGGGACTGGTGACGTTAACCTCAGTTAGGTAGCCACCGATAACGTCAATACCCACAAAAATTAAGCCGTCTTGGCGTAAGCGTTCGGCTAATTGGGTACAGATTTCATACTCTCTTGGGGTAATTTCAGTTTGAGCGACTGTGCCACCAGCTGCCATATTATTGCGAAAATCAGTTCCGCTAGAGAGGCGATTGAGCGCACCAATCGGTTCGCCATTGAGCAGGATAATTCGCTTATCTCCCGCTTTTGCCTCTGGTAGATAGGTCTGCACCATTACTGGCACTCGACCTTGGAGGGTACTGAGTTCGACAATGGAGTTAAAATTGCGATCGCCTGATTGCAAAAACAAAATTCCTTCCCCAGCTTTATTACCCAGTGGTTTAAGAACTGCTGCCCCCTTTGCTTCGACAAATTGCCGGATAAACTGCTTATCAGCACTGACAATCGTTTCTGGAATCGCTTTGGTAAACTGGAGGGCATACATTTTTTCATTTGCCCCTCGGATGCCACTAGGACTGTTAATCACCAGGGTTTTATTTTGGTCAATGTAATCGAGAATGTAGGTGGCATAGAGGTAGGAATCATTGACTGGTGGATCTGTCCGCATAAATACGGCGTCCATTGTCTCTAAAGAAGTTAAGGAGGAATCGATCAACTTATACCAAGGATTCACTGCTACCCAGCGTCCCTCCAGCAACTGCACTGGTACAAGTTCGACTCGCTGTAGGACAGCCCAAGCTTTGCCCTCCACCACACTCAGCAGATTTGCCTGAGTTATCCAGACTTCGTGTCCCAGGATTTGCGCTGCTTCGATCAGGGCAATGCTGGTATCGTGACACGGGTCAAGCAGATGGATGGAATCAATGATAAAAGCCAGTTTCACCCTTTATACCTCAATCACCAAGAAATTAAATAGTTATTCAATTATTATCTCTTGATGATCTCACCAATTGACGTAATATATCTACTGCGGAGTAGAACCTGGAGGGGAAAGTCTTGGGGACAGATATCGCTTTTGTGAGAAAAAAGTTCGTAAACAAGGCAACGCGTTGCTCTCCCTTCTGGAGTTGTAGCGACTACCGTCTAATTTGCAGCGGCTTGTCGCTAGCGATCGCAAAACCTTCTGAACCTATATGCTATTGCTAGAAGTTAGTAGCTCATCCAGCTTGCCTTGACTGTCTAAAGCGTGGATATCATCACAACCACCAACGTGATCGTCATTGATGAAAATTTGCGGTAAAGAGCGCCGTCCATTTGCCCTTTGAGCCATTTTACTTCTGGCTGCCTCGTCTCCATCAATGCTATATTCCATAAATTCAACTCCCTTATCTTTCAGCAAACTTTTGGCACGAATGCAAAACGGGCAAGTCCTCCAAGTGTAAATTTCGACTTTTGCAGCCATAATGTCCTCAATTTGATTTAATACTTCTTAATTTTAGAACTTAGCCACTGGCTGTAGCTGCACTATCTCGTATTGACTTTATTTTCACAAGTGGCTAACTAGGTTTATATCAAAAAAAATTAGCCAAGAGATAAAGTCTGGACTCTTGACTAAATATATTATATATGTATCAATTTTCTTAAAAAACAGAGTGGCTTTTATAGCGGCTGCCATAATGGTTAGGACAAGTCTGCTATAGATAGCTGTGACAGCCGCTCTCTTAGGATTTGCGAATGTCCTAAGCTATCTGTCCACTGCTATATCTCGTTTAGGACTTACACATCAACTACGAAATGTAGGGACAATTGATCAATTGCCCCGACGCTAAATCAAGGCTTTCACTGCCTTTTTGTGTAAGTCCTGTCATTCTGAGAATTGCTTATAAGGCGTAACTCAGTTATCAGTTAGTACTCAAGTTCTCATTTAAGCTAAGACTAGAGGCTTTTTCTTGGCAACCCTCAGCGCACCTACAGCAAATAAACCGAGGGCAACTGTTGCACTAGGATCAGGTACTGTTCTCGGTGGAGGTGGCGGAGCAATATAATAAGTACTAGGTTCATCTAAACCAGTACCATACTGAAAACGAACATTCTGAATCTTTGTTGAATCAAAGCCGGTAGGTAGCCCTGAGAAAACGAATGTGGCAGAATTCTTCACAAAAGTTCCCAGAGTTACTGCTAGATTTGAACTATCGTAACCAGTAATAATACCGTAATTGAATTGCTGTCCACCCGAAACACCAAAACCAGGTGATATGCCAAAATCAGCTGTAGCAAGACCGTAGTGCTCAGTTACTGGGTTAGCTACGCCACTAGTACCGCCAAGTCCACTGGTAGCGGTAGTTTTTGCAAAACCCCATTCAACCTTACCTAGTCCCACGTTAGTAAGATCGACATTACTTCCCGTAGTTAGATTATTCGTGATTACGGTTGGAGCTTTGGCTGAAGACAACGTTAAGCTTGTTAAGGGAGATCCAGCATAATCCCAAAAGATTCCTGTGAGAACATCAGAAGTGACTGATGCACCTGGGCCTGTATTAGTAAGGGTCAGTGTCAACTTACCTGCAATTGAGTCATCAAAGACAGCTTTCGCCCCAAGGGCTATACTGTTTCCACCTGATAGTGGATTAGTACCTGTGGCTGAGAAAGTTATGGATGCTGCATCTGCTTTCGGTATCTGCGAAACTGTCAGTACAGCTAATGCTGATATCCACCAGGCTGCATAACCTACTGTTTTCTTGGAATATAGTTGAGACACTCGCTTGAAACTCCTTTGCTTTATATTTAAGACATTTTAAATGGCTCTAAATAACTTTTTTATGAAGATTGCTCATGTATAAATTGACATAATAAACTATTACTTGTCTACGGTAGGCACTAAGATTGACCAAAACTTTAAATTGGCGAGAAACAACATAGTTTTCACCCATTCATTAAGTATTTTCAGCATTTCTACGGTCTACAATCAGTGGTGGGTTCAGAGCAACCACTGATAGCGAAGCCTTAGCGAGTCCTCGAGCGTCTTGCAATTTTTAATTAATAATTTTTAATTGGAGCGTTCGCCTTTGGCGTCTCGTAGAGAAGCGACTTGACTCACGATAAGATTTTCTGTAAAGAAAGCAATAATTCATTAACAGTATAGGGCTTCGACAAAAACGTATTCACACCAATAGCAGCTACTGCACTAAGCTTATTGTCAGACATAAGTCCACTGCTGGCAATAATTCTGACTTGGGGGTTGATTTTTCGCAAGGTACGGATGGCAGTTAAACCATCCAGCGAGGGCAGCATAATATCCATTAGTACAACACTAATGTTGTCCCTATTTTTAGCGTATAGCGCGATCGCCTCAATGCCATCACTGGCAATTAGGGTTTTGTAGTTGTGAGTTTCCAATGATGTTCTGGTAATCTCTTGAATGGCAGTTTCATCATCCACAATCAAAATCAATTCTCCATGTCCTGTCTGTGGTGGCAAATCTTCTGGGTTGAATGTTTCCATTCCGCCGACAGATGGCAAGTAAACTTTAAAGCTAGTGCCACTTCCCGGTTCGCTGTAAACGTTCACAAAACCTCCGTGACTTTTAATTATCCCTAGTACGGTGGAAAGTCCTAACCCTGTACCTTGTCCCACATCTTTTGTCGTAAAGAATGGCTCGAAAATTCTATCTAAGATTTCTCTAGGAATTCCAACTCCAGTATCAGAGACACTAATCACTGCGTAAGGCCCCTCTTTGGCTTCCAGGTTTATCCGGGCATAATTTTCGTCAATCAACAGATTTTCGGCAGAGATACTCAAACTACCGCCATTGGCCATAGCATCGCGGGCGTTAACGCAGAGGTTCATCAGCACTTGATGTAGTTGGGTACTATCTCCAGAAACCATCCATAAATCCTGCGGTACATCAGTGCTGATTTCTATAGATTTAGGAAATGTCTCTTTCAGAATCTTGGCAACTTCCACAATCAAATGCTTGAGTTGCAAAGTGATGCGCTTCCCTTCCACACCCCGCGCAAAGGACAGCACTTGTTTGACTAAATCAGCGCCGCGTTTAGCGTTGATTTCCAAAATCTCTAGTAGATGGCGAGTCCGTTTATCCGCATCAGGAAATTTGAGTGGTAAGAGTTGCGCTCCTGCCAGAATTGGTGTCAGAATATTGTTGAGGTCGTGAGCAATACCACTAGCTAGAGTGCCAATACTTTCCAAGCGTTGAGCGCGAAACAATTGGGCTTCTAGGTGTTTTTTGGCGGTAATATCTGTGTCAACGGTGAGAATTGATTTGGGTTTGTCTTGTTCATCGCACACCAGACTCCAGCGACTAGCAACAAGGATTTCCTTGCCCATTTTAGTCAGTTTAGTTAACTCGCCCTGCCACTTACCTTTACTAAGAACTTGTAACAGAGCTGCTTCGATTTCTGGTGAAGGTTCGTCAAACAAAAGCTCACTAGCATTTTTGCCCCAAGCCTCTGTAGCTTGCCAGCCGTAAAGTGTTTCTGCGCCTTTGTTCCAGAAGATAATTTGATTGTTTAAATCTCGCACACAAATAGCATCTGTGGTGACATCAAGTAACGCTGCTTGTTCGCGGATTTTTTCTTGTGCCAATTTGCGTTCCTGTAGCGCCGCATTTTGTTCGCGTAGTGCGGCTTGCTGTTCGCTAATATCGATACTGGCGCAAGTCACGCCGACAACTTCTTGCGACTCATTCCGCAATGGCTCGACAGTTAAATCGTAATATCGAGTTGTATCTTTGATTCTAATTGATACTTCTTCTCGCGTTCCTATACCCGTGGTTAGCACCCCACGTTTAATTGTGGTGAGACGTTGAGCATCTTCAACTGGGATGATATCCAAGTCTTTTTTACCCAACATTTCCTCAACCATTAATCCATCGGAGGGATTGTAAACCCAAGTGTACCGTAACTCCCTATCCTGGTTGTAGACAAAGATTGGAGAGTTTTTCAGGGCAACTCGAAATCGCTCTTCACTATGACGCAGTGCGTTGTCTGCCCGTTGACGCTCAATGGCATAACGCATTGAGCGCACCAGCAAGTCGCCAGTTACTTGCCCTTTCACCAAATAATCCTGCGCTCCTTGCTGCACTGCCCTAATTGCTAGGGTTTCATCGTCTATACCCGTCAGTACAATTATCGGAGTTGCTTTCGCCTGATGGTGAGCGATTATAAAGGTTTCAAGCCCCTGGCTATCTGGTAGCGAGAGGTCTAACAAAATTACATCAAAAATTTCGTTTGCTAGGTAGTTGAGTGCTTCCGAAAGCCGCTCAACGGGGATCAAATTAACTACAACTGTCGTAACTTCCTTTAAAAACTCCTGTAATAAAAAGATGTCACCAAAGTTATCTTCTACTAATAAGACTTTAATATTTTTACCTGCCATTTCCACTACTCCGGTGGCAGTTTTACGATCGCAAACCAAAAATTTTCTATTGATTGGACAATTTTAACGAATTGATCGAAATCTACTGGCTTAGTTATGTAACAGTTGGCAGAAAGGTTATAAGCTTTGAGGATGTCTTCTTCAGCTTGGGAAGTTGTCAAAATCACTACAGGAATTCGTTTGAGGTTTTTATCTCCTTTAATTTCTGCTAATACCTCCCGCCCATCTTTTCTAGGCAGGTTCAAATCGAGTAGTACAATATGTGGATGGGCTACCTTAGCATATTTTTCTTGTTTTCGCAAGAATGCCATTGCCTCTACACCATCTTCAACCACGTTCAAGTGAATCGAGATTTTGCTATCTTCCAGGGCGATGCGTGTGAGTTGGGCATCGCCAGGATTATCCTCTACTAACAAAACCTCAATAGGCATAATTGCTGTTATGGTTCCCACCATTGCTTACCGGCTCTATCTGGAATTGTGAAGTAGAAAGTCGAGCCTTGACCCGGTTTCGACTCAACCCAGATCCGGCCGCCGTGGCGTTCTATAATTTTCTTACAAATTGCCAGACCAATTCCAGTACCTGGATACTTGTCTCTACTGTGCAAGCGCTGAAAAATTATAAATATACGTTCAGCATACTGGGATTCCAAACCTATACCATTATCGCGCACCCAGAACAACCATTCATCTGCCGACGGGATAACATTTAAACTTTCCTGATCTGGATTTGCATCTCCCCTCATAACGCCAATCTGAACTCGTGGCTGCTGATGACGACAAAATTTGATAGCGTTGGCGATCAGGTTTTGAAATACTTGTGTCAGTTGGGTAGCATCAGCCATCACTGACGGTAGAGTATCATGAGTCACAACTGCCCGACTATCGGCGATTGCAATTTGAAGATTAGCGATCGCCTGTTCTAAAACAAGACTACAATCAACTAGCATAAAGGGCTGTCCACGGCTGCTGAGGCGGGAATAGTTCAACAAATCGTTGATCAAGGTCTGCATCCGCCTGGCCCCATCTATTGCGTAGCTGATAAACTGATCGGCATTGGCATCTAGTTGATTTTTGTATCTTCGCTCTAGTAGTTGTAAATAACTAGTCACCATCCGCAACGGTTCTTGCAAGTCATGGGAAGCGACATAAGCAAACTGTTCCAATTCGGCATTAGAACGAGCCAGTTCCTGACTTTGCTGGGTTTCTTTTTCTAATAGTTGCGCTTGAGATAAAGCAATCCCAATTTGATTACTTAGTTGCTGTAACAACTCCGTCTCAAAATTATTCCACTGTCGAGGTGCAGCACACTGATGAGCTAGCAACAAGCCCCAAATGGTGTCCCTGACAAGAATCGGTACTACGAGGTTAGCCCTAACGGCAAACTGCTGAAGAAATTCTCGATGACATGGTTGGATATGAGCAACTTCAATGTCTTCAATAGCACTAACTCTTCCCCGGCGATATCTTTCTAAGTATTCTTCTTTAAAGCAGGGGTCGAAAATATTTTCTCCTAGAATTACCGGCCAACCTGGCAGCACCGCTTCTTGCACCACTGTTCCCGAACCATTAATCTCCAGTTGAAAAATTAAAACTCGGTCAGCTTTTAATAATTTTTGTACCTCAGTAACCGTAGTTTGAAGAATTTCGTTTATTTGTAAAGATTCTCGAATTTTCAGGCTGATTTCAGCAAATAGTTGCGATCGCAGATTCTGTCGCTTTAATTCCTCTTCTACCAGCTTACGATCTGTGATATCAGTATAAGAACCCACCATCCGCACTATATCACCCAATGCGTCCCAAAGTCCCTGTCCTCGATCTAGAATCCATTTATAGCTGCCGTCTTGGCATTGGACTCGATATTCACAGACATAAAACGGTGTTTTCTTGGCAAAGTGGTTTTGGAAAGCTTGAAGTACCGAATCTCGCTCATCGGGATGGATTCGTTTTGTCCATTCATCCCAACCGTTGGAAACTTCGTGGTCTTTATAGCCGAGCATTTCCTTCCATCGAGTTGAGAAGAACACTTCATTAGTCTTAAGATTCCAATCCCAGATCCCATCATTATTACCATGTAATGCTAATTGCCAACGTTCTCCACTTTTCCGTAGTGTTTCTGCTGTTTTTTGCCCTTCAGTAATGTTTTGTAAATGTAGTTTCTCGGTAAGTTTAGATACTTCAATTACATAAAGCCTGAGTTCTAGTTGGTCGATTACCAAACGACTCAGGGCTACAAGCGACTCCACTTGTTTTTGGCTCAATTGCCGTGGAACTTCGTCAATTACGCACAGAGTTCCTAGCATATCTCCCTTTGGGGTAATTAAGGGTACACCTGCATAAAAACGTACATATGGATAGCTAGTTACGACTGGATTATTTGCCAATTTTTCATCAGCTAGGGTATCAGGAACCACTACAACGTTACGCTGCTCTTGGCAAAGGTAAGATAACCCAACACTCCGGGGCATTTGTAATACATCTAAACCGACTTTTGCCTTAAACCACTGACGGTTTTCATCAATGAAATTTACCAATGAGATGGGAGTCCCACAAATAAATGCCGCTAACTTAGCAAGATTGTCGTAGGCTTCTTCGGGTTCGGTGTCAAGAATTTGATACTGGCGCAGGGCTTCTAACCTCGCCACTTCTGTATCAATGTGTCCAGCTTTCATTGACTTTTCTTAAAAAATCTAAGTGTAATATTCACTAAGTAGCTTGGTTATTTCAAGAATAGCTTAACCTTTTTTAATAATTATCAGTCCTTTCCCCGCCTCTGGCTGTTCAGGGAAGTCTGTTTAAATTTTGTCAATGATTTGGATCATGGTCAGACGGCTTGGATGATTTTTGACTAAAAAGCCTTGGAGTTTTACCAGCAAGCCTTAGCTATTATACCAACAAATCGGCACTAAGGCTGAGGAAGCCTCTACTTTCAACGGTATTGGGTCAGTTTATTATGGACAGAAGCAGTACCCTAAAGCCTTAGAGTTTATTGAGCAAGCCTTAGCAATTAACAAACAAATCGGCAACAAATCAGGAGAAGGTACAACTCTCAACAGTATTGGGTCAGTTTACTATAACCAGCGTGAATACAAAAAAGCCTTAGAGTTTTTTGGGCAAGCTTTAGTGATTCACCAACAAACTAGCTCCGTTCGGAGTGAATGCATAATTTTGAAAAACATTGGAGCAATCTACGTTACCTATAATCAAAATCCCAAATCTTTAGACTTGTATCGGCAAGCTTTAGGAACTTGCAAAAAAATTGGCATTAAGCTTTAATCTAATACCAATTCACAAAAACTGTATTAGGACTAGCTCTTTTAAGGGGAACATTTGTACTATCAAATAAATGGTATTTGAACCTAATTTTGGTATTTTGGCTCAGGCATTGCTTAATTTACAATCCCAAAATTTGGAGTTTAATAGATAAATTCTTTGTTCAATTCCTGCCGATGCCTGAAATCTCGAAAAAAGGCTGATAGTACGTATGCTCACCTTAAAAGGGCTACTGTTAAACCCCGACCAAAACGGCTGACCGCACCTTGGCAATCACATCACTTAGATTACCCGTGTTCAGGCGGTAACTCAGAGGATGAGCAATCAACCGCGCCGTGCTTTCATACAGAGTCGCAATTTCAATCAAACCATTTTCGCGCAAAGTCCGCCCTGTAGAAACCAAATCCACGATCGCTTCTGACATTCCAGTAATTGGGCCTAGTTCCACTGAACCATATAACGGTACTATTTCCACAGGTAAATCCAGACTGTGAAAATATTCACGAGCGCAATTTACATACTTGGAAGCAACTCTACCATGTGGTGGTAAATCTAAAGGCGATCGGTAAGAACTAGATGCTTTTACCGCCACCGACATCCGACATTGCCCAAACTGCAAATCCACCAAGTGGGCAACTTGCGGCTGCTTCTCCCGCAGCACATCGTAACCAACAACACCCAGTTGTGCTTGACCATATTCCACATAAACCGGTACATCCTGTGCCCGCACCAGCAAAGCTTTCGCAAGTCCCTTAGTGTCAGGAATTTGAAGTTGGCGAGTTCCTGAATCTAAAAAAGCACTAAAATCTAATCCCACAGATTGTAGCAGGCGGATGCTATTTTTAAGGAGTTCCCCTTTTGGTAATGCAACAGTCAGCATTCTTTTTCTTAGTATCCTTGGCGTCCCAGCAGTTGAATAATATCTACTATACAGAACTTGACCAAACTTATTAAAAGCTAGCCATTCAACTAAAGTTTTCTTTAGAGGGTCTGCTTCTTGCTTCATCCAAGAGAGTTGGCTCCAACAGTCCCCAAGCATAAATTCGGGAGTAGCCCGCCCTACTAACCGTTTAGATGTTTTTGAAGCTTTTAATTATTGTTCAACCATTATTTTCAACCAATTTAACGAATCGTGTCCCGTTCGACCTGATTAAAGGCTGGCTAATTTTGAATCAACTGTGGTTTACAAACCAGATTATTAAGCCTTGGTTTTCGGCTTTATTTTCATAATATAAGCACAGACGATACAATGCAACTCAAAAACTTCTTAGAACTGCTGAACTTTGAGCAGATTTTATCAAGTTTATGGCTATCTAGTTAGTCTCCATATGCTAACCACAAGCAGCATGAAAATTTTATTAGTTGATGATGAAGTTGAACTAACTCAACCTTTGAGTCGCTTATTAACTCGTGAGGGTTATATTGTGGATGCCGCTTACGATGGCAGAAGTGGCAGCGAACATGCACAAGTAGGCAGTTATGATCTACTAATTTTAGATTGGATGCTGCCAGAAAAAACAGGGTTAGAGATTTGTCAGGAATTGCGATCCCAAGGCAAAACCACTCCGGTGCTGTTTCTCACAGCCAAGGATACTCTCGATGACCGCGTACAAGGTTTAGATGCTGGTGCTGACGACTATTTGGTTAAACCTTTTGAACTGCGGGAATTATTAGCCAGAGTCCGTGCTTTATTGCGTCGTTCCGGTTCCCAAACCTATGAAACCAGCACTGGACATTTAACTGTAGCTGATTTAGAACTTGATTGTGAAAATCAAGTAGCCTATCGCCAAGGCCGAATAATTGAGCTATCGCAAAAAGAAAGCCAGTTATTGCAATACTTTATGGAACACACTGGACAGTTAATGACTCATGCCCAGATTACGCAAAATTTGTGGCCAGAGGAAGAACAACCCAGTAGTAATGCGATCGCGGCATTAATTCGCCTATTGCGTCGTAAGATTGAGGTAGGTAAAGAAACTGCGCTGATTTACACAGTCTACGGCAAAGGCTATCGTTTCGGTGCTTCCTCAGTGGAGTCACTTTTGTCGCCTACTTCCAACTCACCGAAACAGCGCTGTTAGGTGTAGCAGGGCGTTTCGCTTGACTGAGGATACTCTTTGCGCCAAGCCTGGGGAGGTAAACCGTGATGTTGGCGAAACTGGCGGGAGAAATGAGACACATCCTGATAGCCCAATGCTTTCGCTATCTTCTCGACTGTCTGATTATTATTTTGGAGTAAAAAACGAGCTCCCGCCATCCGGCGTTTGACAATCCAGCAGTTTACAGTCTCCCCTGTCTGCTTTGCTACTCGGTTAGTTAAGTAAGCAGGTGAGTAACCAACAGCAACAGCCACATCACACAAAGTAATTCCTTCATGATAATGGGCTTCGATAAAGTCGAAAACTTCTTTTAATTGGGGTATGTAAGGAAAGATTGACTTAGAAGGAATGTTGGCTTCTCTAGAGGCTACGGCAACACCTCCAGCGATCGCTGTAGTATTATCTACTAATACTGATTTTGCAGCTTTTTCAAATTGAATATTGCACCAGTATTGAAGAGTAGCTTGTTTTTTCAAGCGAATAGCGATCGCTCTGAGCAATTCCTCTAGTGTAGAGGGTTTGCTAAGATAGTCGTCTGCTCCCAATTCCATAGCTTTACGAACATCTGCTCTGGTACTACTGCCAGTCAGAAAAATGAAAGGAATAATTGCTGTAAGAGGATCTTCGCGTAGCGTAGTTAAAACGCTATAACCATCCATATCAGGCATCGTGATATCGCAAATCACTAAGTCTGGTATACGCTTTTGTGCTTGCTGGATACCAGCAAGACCGTTGTCAACACCTATCGTATTAAAACCTTTAGCCTCAAGACCCTTTAAGTAAAGATTGCGGGTAACGTTATCATCTTCAATGACGAGAATTTTCTTTGACGATTCGGACATCATTTTCAATTACCATAACTTTTGCAGAAGCTGCTCACTAAAATCTTTGGTGAGTATCTAAATACGCATGAGATTAATTACTTGGTTCCGAGAGTTATGATTGTTAAATTGTTAATTAACAACTATCTTCATTTCAACACTCATAACTCTGAACTGCTCAACTCTGATTTTGTCAATGGCAACATCACAGTAAATGTAGTGCCCACACAAATTTGACTTTCTACAGACACTTGACCGTGATGTAAATCTACAAGGGTTTTAAGAATCGATAGTCCTAGTCCAGTCCCAGGTATATGATCAATATTACTACCACGGTAAAATGGCTCAAATATTCGTTGTTGATCTGTTACTGAAATACCGATCCCCATATCTTTGACCTGGAAAATTAATTTTTCATTTTTGCAATAGAGTTTCAAATCAATTGCCATTTGAGAGGGTGAATATTTTATTGCATTGTCGAGCAAATTCTTCAATATAGGCTCTAACAATTTTTTATCTATGCAAGCTGTTAGTGACTTATGTTGACTTACAAAATGAATCGGGTTTTGGCTAATTCTCATCTGCATTTGTGCAACTAAATCATGACAAAACTGAACTAACTCAAGCGGTTTTGGCTCAAAGTTTATTTTTGCTGATTCTGTCTTAGAGAAGAACAAAATATCATCCAACATCTGACTGAGCTGTTCGGTGGCTTTTTGAATATGATCGAGTAATGGTTGGATTTTTTTCTGTGTACGTTTGTCTACTTCTTCCTTTAGTAAGCTATTAGAAAATGAAACAATATTCAGCGGAGTTCGGAATTGATGGCAAACCATAGAAAGAAAACGCGCTCTAAGTTCGCTAAGTTGTTTTGCTTGTTCTAAAGCTTGGTTAAGACCTAATTCTGCATATTTGTAATCGGTAATATCGATGCCTGCAATCAGTTCGACTGGGTTTCCCCCAAAATCTAGCACTCCATCTAGCATGGCAACCGCGCAAGCTAGCCAGCGCTCCGTGCCGTTTTTTGTCAAAATATTTATCTCTTGGTATTCAAAGTTACCTGCTTCCGGCTGGTTGCGTACCTGCCGACGTTTTTTGCTTTTAATCAGTCGGCGCAGTTCAAAGCCTGTTAGCAGTTCCTCGGTTGTGTAGCCAGTAAGTTTCTCCACTGCTGGATTTATGTAGCAAAGTCGCGTGCCTTGAATCAGAAAAGTGCTAGCATCTGTCGTTTCTGCTAAAGTCCGAAATCTAGCTGCATTCAGCCGTAATGCTTTTTCAGTCTGTTTCGATTCAGTAATGTCCCAAATACTCCACACTCTACCAATAATTTTGCCCTCAAGCCACTGAGGTTTCGAGTAGTGTGCAAAAACTCTCCCATCTTTTAACTCCAAAATGTCGTAACTCTCGAAATCAGATTGGCTAGAAACTTCCCAAATCAGCCGACTAAAGGTTTGTGGGTCTTTAAGTTGGTTCTCAAAAAAGGCTTTGCATCGAGGACATTTCTTAGATAGTATTAGGGACTCCGGAATCTGCCACATATCCACAAATTTATGATTCCAGCTCAGAATATCTCCCTCAAAGTTAACTGCAACAATACCAATGGCAGTTGATTCGAGAGTAGAACGAAGTAAAGATAAAGATGTTTCTAGTTCTACTTCTTTTGTTTTGAGTTGAGAAAATTCCTGTTGCAAATTCTCTTGGGCATCCCTTAATTCATCAGTCCACTTTTGCACGCTCAATTCTACTATTTCATCAGTTTTCTCACGAGCAAAGGCACAGCCAAATTCCATATTTTGGTGTTTTACATAGCTAATAGATATTTCTACCAGAAAAATCCGCCCTCCTTTTGCCCGGTAGCGAGATTTAAAGGTGAAGGAACCCTGTGAGCTAATATCTGACCAATTGTGTAGAGAAAAATCTATGTCTATATCGTCTAGCCTCATGGAAAGTAATTCCTCACAGGAATACTCAGTCATCAGGCAAGTAGCATCGTTGACGTAAAGAAACTGCGCGTTTGCTCCTAAACAGAAGGCAGCATCTACAGCCTGATTTATTAGCAAGTGAGCAAACTTCATCTCTACTTCTGGTTCTTCTGCTTGTAGCGCCCATTGATTGCTTGATCTAGCTAATGTATAATCGCCAGAATTCATATTCCTACTTCCTCCTGGTAATCACTCAGCACCATAGGCGTTAATTAGTTAATAGTCATAACTTACTAAAATCTTTGGTGCCTTGTTAAACTTTTAAAAAATAAAATTAGTTAGTAATTTAAAAAACACTACTAACTTTACAAAACTTATCATACCAATAAAAGTGAATTATTGAACCAAATTTTTCTAAAAAAAAACTAAATATTTAGAATTTATGATTGACTTAAACAGCTTTTTATATAATCAAAAGTTTTAGACAAATCAAGATTAGTCAATAAACTTTATTAGATAAGAGTTTAAAACTCTTAATCTATAAGTAGAAAAGGTATTTTAAATTTAAACTAGCCCTGCACCAGAGCTAACTAATGGTTCCTCAACCTAAAATTGCTAAGTTTCGACTTGTAAAAAGTAATTTTTTATACTTAAGGATTTGACCCATCAAGGACTTTGGCAAACTACTGGTGTAGAGTCGTTTGATTCTCAACATAAATCGATTTAGCAGTGCTTGACTTAAATGAACAGATTTTACTGATTAATACATTTTCTTAATTTATCTTAACTTACTCTTTCAGGAATTTAACTATACAAAAATATGCTAAGTCATCCGTCTTAAGGAGTACATTGGTATTAAAAAAATACGTATATTTTTAGGTATATTATTGTGTTTGTTTTTTCATAAAGAAACATTGTAATGTACTAAGTATATATTACAGTGTTATCTGTTATTAAACAGGCAGTCGCTTTTGAGGAGTCACTTGGAAGAAGACCGGACTGTCTGATTAGGGCGCTGGCTTCCCTAAACAACCTTTAGGAAAAGCTATAAAAGTTGTCTAAGTCCTAAAGCAAAAGAATTGACAACCAGATCAAAAGATTTTCTATTGTAAATTTGGTAATGCATCTTAGCTACGATCGCAAACTATCAATTTTTTAGAGTGACTAAGTTGAAAATCTCACAATCACGCTAAAAGCGAAAGAATTGACACCCCCATCAAAAGATTTTTCATTGCAAATAGGTTTTGATCACAGTGATCATCATAAGTTAAGAACCTCCTACGCGGGTCAACAAATAGATTGGTATTATTAAACTTAAGTATGTGAATTTTTGTAAAGATTCTGAGAACTAGTCAAATAAGCTTATTTGCTAGTTTAAATACCTTTAGATGATTTAGTTTTTCCTCGCCAACCTATTTAAGCATTGTAGTGATCACAGTAAAAACAGAAGCGAAAAATTTGACACCCTCATCAAAAGATTTTTGATTGCACATCGGTCTTTATCTCCTTTATTGTGGTTACAAGAAGCACAGCCTTAGCTGTTTATGCTTCTAGCAAAAATTTTTTGGTACTGCGCTCATAAGCATCAGTCAGCAGTGATCAACCATTTCTACTACCGACGAAGCTCGTTCAGAACTGTCAAAAACAACAGAGTTGTTTGTATTAAAAATTGCACTGCTGTGATTGTAAATTAAAGAGCCTTTGTGTAACTTAATGTAATTATGTGAAACCAATGAGTCAAAACTATACTGGTTCAAACTCTCCTCTAATCACCACTGAGCCATACAAGGAAATTCCATCAAACAGATATGTAGAGTCTGTGTCTGACGTTTCGCATCAGCTTGATGAATCGGAGAATAACAACGGAATTCAGCCTTTTTTACCCAACGAAACAGCCTCAAGGCTCTCAGTTGCCGATACAATCGCTCAAATGTTGGAAAATTTGGGAGTAAGCTACGCTTTTGGTGTCGCCGGTGGTGCGATGGCAAGCCTTTGGGGTGCGCTGTCGAATAGCAGTATAGAGGTGTTCAACTTCCGCCATGAAGCAGGAGCCGCATTTGCAGCGACCGAGGCATACTTTGCCAATAGTCGCCCCACTGTAGTTTTTACCACAGCAGGGCCGGGGATCACCAACGCTCTGACTGGATTATTTGCGGCTCGTGGTGAAGGTGCAAAGGTAATTTTGCTGTCGGCTTGCACTTCAGCACCGCAGCGTGGACGCTGGGCAATTCAAGAAACCAGCACTTACACATTGCCGAGTGGGGGAATTTTTACCTCAGGAGCGCTATTCAACTATGCAATCACTATTGAATCTGCGGCTCAACTCCCGCAGATTTTTCGCAAACTGGCTTTAGTTTTGGCACAACCAGGCGGATTTGTTGCCCATTTGAGCATTCCCACTGCTGTGCAAACAAGTTTAGTTGAGGATATAGCTTTACCCAAACTTGATGTTTCGCCTTTTGCGATGACTGCTTCAAAAGAAGCGATCGCTAAATCTGTAGAGTTATTATCATCTGGCCCCTTTGCCATCTGGGTTGGCTTCGGTGCGCGTGATGCAGCAGACGAAATCCGCCAACTCGCAGAAAAAACTGGAGCAGCCGTCATGTGTTCGCCCCGTGGTAAGGGTATCTTCCCCGAAGATCATCCTCAGTTTGTGGGTGTTACAGGTTTAGGCGGTCATGCTTCCGTCTTCACTTATATGGAACAGCAACCTCCACTACGCACACTTGTATTAGGAACCCGCCTTGGGGAACCGACTTCCTTCTGGAATTCGGCGTTAGTTCCCAAAGCGGGTTTTGTACATGTAGATATTGACCCGGAAGTGCCAGGAGTGGCTTATCCACACGTTGAAACTTTTGGGGTTAGGTCTGACATTAAAGCTTTTGTGCAAGAGTTGTTGCAGCAGTTACCAGAAGCTCCTCATTCCACAATCTCTCTACCTCGTCCAGAACACAAAGCAATTGAACCGGCTCCAGACGTAGACTATCCTGTGCGACCAGAAGTTTTGATGGCAGCAATTCAAAAGATAATTGTTGAGGGTAGCGATGCGATAGTAATGGCAGAGTGCGGTAACTCCTTTACTTGGTCAACTCATCTACTGCAATTTGCCCAAGCCAATCGTTACCGAGTCAGCACTGGAGTTGGAGCAATGGGTCACGCCGTCACCGGAGTGTTGGGTGCAGCACTGGCGAACAATAGCAAGGCTGTAGGTATTGTCGGCGATGGAGCAATGCTGATGAATAACGAAATCAGCACGGCTGTGAAATACAAAATTCCCGCAATCTGGATTGTACTCAACGATGCGCGTTACAACATGTGCCATCAAGGGATGAAAATCTTGGGATTAAAGGGCGCAGACGCAACACTTCCACCAACTAACTTCGCCATGATTGCTCGCGGTATGGGAGCAGAAGCGATCGTGGTCGTCAGAGAGTCGGATATTGAAGCAGCATTAGAACAAGCGATCGCATCAACTGTTCCCTTTCTGATCGATGTCGTGATTGACGCTGATCGCCCAGCACCTTCTGGTGGACGTAATAAGAGTTTGGCTGCACAAGGAGTTAAATCAAGTCCGGCGAAAGGTGTAGCCAAGCAAGTTTCGTTTCCAATGGTTTGATTTTAAAAGCTGGCAATCTCATCCAATTGTTATAGACACTAAAACACCTAAATCAAGCCGACTTAAAAACATCGGTTGGATTGTTACATCGGCAGTCTTAGTCTAATCATCAAAACAGTAAGGATAAAGTGCGAATTTAGAAGCGATAAAAATCCTTTCCCAGCCAATAACTACCTAGAAAAACTGGAATTTCAAATTTTTGATTTTTGAAGAGCACTTTATCTTTACTTCATCCTATCTTAATAGTCGAGACTGGTTTTGTGTCTATATCTTTACATTTTGTAATGGTTATTACTTTGAGGTCAAGATGCTCCTATTTGAAACTGTTAGAGAAATGGGTCATGAACAAGTTCTCTTTTGTCATGGTAGAAATCCCGAAATCAAGGCAATTATTGCTATTCATGATACGAGCTTAGGCCCAGCGATGGGAGCTACAAGACTATTTCCTTATGTCAACGAAGAAGCTGCTTTAAAAGACGCACTTCGTCTGAGTCGTGGGATGACATATAAAGCCGCTTGTGCCAACATTCCGGCTGGTGGCGGCAAAGCAGTTATTATCGCTAATCCTGAAAATAAAACCGATGATCTGTTGAGAGCTTATGGACGTTTTGTTGATAGTCTCAATGGACGTTTTATTACCGGACAAGATGTAAATATTACTCCTGACGATGTACGGACAATCAGTCAAGAAACTCAATATGTTGTTGGGGTATCAGAAAAATCTGGTGGCCCTGCTCCGATAACATCACTAGGAGTTTTTCTCGGAATTAAAGCTGCTGTAGAGTCTCGTTGGCAAAGCAAAAGACTTGATGGCATGAAAGTTGCAGTTCAAGGCTTAGGAAATGTAGGTAAAAATCTCTGTCAGCACTTACATGAGCATGATGTCAAGCTTTTTGTTAGCGATCTAGATCCAGTAAAAGCGGAAGAGGTAAAACGGCTTTTTGGCGCAACTATTGTAGAACCAACTGAAATTTACTCACTTGATGTAGATATATTTGCTCCTTGCGCTTTAGGAGGAATTCTTAATAGTCATACAATTCCTTTCCTCCAAGCTTCTATTATTGCTGGTGCAGCGAATAATCAATTGGAGAATGAGCAACTACATAGTCAAATGCTTGCCAAAAAAGGGATTCTTTACAGCCCTGATTATGTAATTAATGCCGGAGGGCTAATCAATGTTTACAACGAAATGATTGGTTATGACGAAGAAAAAGCTTTTAAGCAAGTGCATAACATTTATGACACACTCCGAGCAATTTTTGATATTGCCAAACAGCAGGGAATTACTACCAACGATGCTGCTAAACGATTAGCAGAAGACCGCATTCAGAGGGGTAAGCGAAACAAAACTAAAGCGATCGCAGCTTAATTTTTATGATCTTAGGGAGGGAAAAGTGGAAAAAAATACCTTTGCAACATCAGCTTACATTGCTACTTCACCTGAGAGTGCCTTTGACTACCTTTGTAGTTTAAAGAACTTAGATGAATGGACGCTTTATAGCCGGATGAAAGAGCAAATTGACGAAGATACTTGGCTGGGAACTGCGTCTGGTTATCACAAGAATCTTTACTATCACGTTAAAAAACTAGAAAACCCGCTTTTCTACGGCATTGAGTGGCACTGCGGATTAGAGTATCAAAAATATTTTCAGGTTTACCCTGTTTTGCTGTTTCCTACAGACTACATCGAGCCGGGGACAGATGAAAAGGGCGTGTACTTTCACTGGTTGAGCTTTGTCGATCCAAAACGGCAGACTCAGATGATTATGCAGGGAATTCATACAGTACACACTTCCGAGTGTCGTTCCCTCAAAGGTAATTTGGAACGCAAAGCTGGTCTGACCGCAGCAGCCAAAGGAAGCCACTTTATCGATACTGACACCATTTATGTTGATGCCCCAATTGAAAGTGGCATTGAATACTTAAAAGACTTACGAAATATAGATGAATGGGCGCATTTATTACGACTAAATGGCGAGATTGGTCTTGAATCAGGTGAATTCAAAGATGAATATGACCAGAAGGTAAAAGTTTCTGTGCGGGTTCATAGTCTGAGTAAATACTACTTGCTTGAACAGGAACACTTTTATCCAGACTACGAATACTATCAGCGCTCTGTAGCGTTACTTATCCCAACCGCCTATGCTTTCGCTGATCCTGAAGCTTCTGGTTTTATTCTGCATCGGATCACATTCTGGAAAGCAGATGGAACTGTAACCCACGGCAAACTTCAGATTGAAGACTTTGGGGCTGAGAGCATGAACATCAAACGTTTACTGGAAGCCAAAGCTGGCAACCTCAAATCATTTGATCGGGGAATGAGCTATCTACCAAAAACTCCAGAGCCACTAGTTACTAATTAAAACCTCTGCGTTCCTCTGTGCTTCCCCTAGTGTTCCTCTGCATTTAAAACTCACCCCTCAGTTCCCCACGATTTTACCCAAAGCTATATTGCAACACATGAAACTGAAACAACTTACTATTACTTTCCTCACTTTTTGTGTTGCCGCTTTTTCTGGAATGAAAGCTGCGTCAGCTACATCATTTTCGGTAATCGCCGACGGTTTATATAATGCCGGTGGTCTAAGCTTTGGCCCTGATGGTAATCTCTATGTTACAGAGGCGGGAATAGGAGGAAGTGGAGCTTGTGTTCCACCACCAAGCGGTCAAGGGGATTCTTTATGTTATGGCACGAGTGGTGCAGTTACCAAAATTGAGAATGGTAAGACCGAGCGGATACTTACAGGACTTCCTTCCTTAGCATTACCAGATGGTACTGGAGGCGCTGGTCCTCGTGACATCCAATTTGATGCTAAAGGTAAGCCTTATGTTCTGATTGGGTATGGGGCTAATCCTGCCTTTCGCGATCGCAATTTAGGTAATACTGACCTTGGTAAAATCATCGCTCCCGACTTTAATACCAATTCCTGGACGACTGTTGCTGATTTAGCTAACTACGAACTCGCCAACAATCCCGATGGTGGTGATGTCGATAGCAATCCCTTGGGTTTGCTAATAGATGGCAAGAAATTGGTTGTAGCTGATGCAGGTGCAAATGATTTACTCAGTGTTAACACTGATGGCAGAAGTTTGCAAGCTATTACCACATTTCCACAAGACATATTGACTAATCCCATCTTTCCACCTTCTGATACCCCATCCAATGAACCAGCACAGGTGCCATCTAAAAGTGAAGCGGCGCAATCACAGTTTGCAACTCAAGCAGTACCCTCAAGTGTGGTAAAAGGGCCTGATGGTGCTTATTATGTCAGCCAATTTACTGGTTTTCCCTTCCCTGAAGGTGGGGCAAAAATCTATCGAGTTGGTGCTGATGGGAAACCAACAGTCTTTGCAGATGGTTTTACCCAACTCACAGACTTGCAATTTGATCCTGAGGGCAATTTGTATGCTTTGCAGTACGCCAATCAGTCAGCCTGGAAGGGTAATCTTGATGGTTCTGTAATCAAAATTGCTACCGATGGGACACGCACAACTCTTCTGAGTGGGCATGGATTAGAGTCACTTAGTTCCCTAACTATTGGTTCTGATGGTGCAGTATACGTCACTAACCGAGGCGATAGTCCAGGACAGGGACAAGTTCTCAGAATTGAAAATACCAAATCTGTCCCTGAACCTGATTCTGCTTTAGGCATATTAGCGATCGGGGCTTTGGGCGTTGGTTTGTTGCACAAGAAGAGAGCTAGCCAACCACCCATAGATAGATAGAGTTGTGGCACTCAACTAAAGAGTTTCAAACCAATATCAGTGCCTCTCAAAAGGGGCATTGTCTACTCTGCGTTTCTCAAAACTGGGATTCGTTGTCTTTAAAACCATAAAAGTTTCCACAAACAAATTACTTAATTCTCAATCTCCAAAGGTATGAAACTCAAGTCATTTGCTCTTACATCTGTTACATTTTGTTTTACCGCTATTTGTGGAACACTATCTGCACAAGCTGCAACCCTAACGACAATTGTCGATGGAGTCAGTAATGCACGGGGTGTTAGCTTTGGCCCTGACGGCAGTCTTTACGTAGCAGAGCCAGGTATCGGCGGTAACGGAAATTGTCAACCATCTCCGAGTACTCTGTTTCAGCCTATCTGTGCTGGTAACACTAGTTCACTCGTGAAAGTTTCACCAGACGGCACCACACAGCATCTACTTAATAACTTTGAGTCTCTAGCAGAACAACCTACAGGCAATCAGGGGGCCGGTATTGAAGACGTGGAATTCGACTCTAAAGGGAATGCTTATCTTCTGACTGGGTATGCTGGTTATCCAGGAAACCGTGATCCAGAAACATTTAAACTAGGTACTCAATCCCCTATCCCACAAAATCAACTTAGTAGTTTCCCGCCATCAACAGCCGATAAAGTACTGAATACCCCGCTTTTAGCACAACTGTACAAAGTTGACTTGAAGACCGGAGCTCTCAAAAGTATTTTTGACTTTGCCAAGAATGAAATCACCAAAAATCCAGACAAAGGGGATGTAGTTACCAATCCCTATGACCTGACTATTAATGGCGATAATGCTTATGTCGTTGACGGGGGCGGCAACGCTGCTTACAAAATTAAACTTGACGGAAGTAAGTCTGAGGCGATCGCAATTCCTAAAAATATCATTAGTAACTCCGCCTTGCCACCAGGATTAAAATTACCTCCTGGGCTATTAGATGAGCTTCCAGGAGGAAAAATAGCAATTCAAGCAGTACCTACTGGTGGCGCAATTGGCCCTGATGGAGCTTTATACGTTGGCGAATATACGGGTTTTCCCTATCCAGCAGGTAAATCACGGATTTGGCGCATCGGTAAGGATGATAAACCAGAAGTTTTTCTGGATGGGTTTACGCACATCACAGACCTAACCTTCGATAAGAAAGGCAATTTGCTAGTTTTACAGTTCAGCGACAAGTCCCAGTTAGGGGGTGACATCACAGATCTACCCGGTTCTCTGATCGAAGTTGCTCCTAATGGCACTCGCACAACACTCGTTGCAGCCGGTCAAGGGCTAGATTCGGCTGATGGAATTGCTATTGGCCCTGACGGCAAGATTTATATTACCAATCAGGGTGTCGGCAAAGGACGAGGGGAGGTTGTTCGGGTAGATGGTATCGTTACACGAGTAGTCCCCGAACCTGGTTCAATAGTTGGCTTATTAGCACTTGCTGGTGTAGGCGCAACTGCTGCTCGCGCCAAGCGCAAACGCCAAGAAAAGTTGGATGAAGAGTTGCTAGCCAAAGCACAGACTGTCTAATTCCTCTTTCCCTGGCTCTGTCAGGGAATGCTTACAAAATAGGCTGCTGCCTCACACAGAAAGTTGTATTTCAAACAAGAGGCAGCAGCCCAAATTTCCGATTTCCCAAACTGGGACTGGGAACAAAATTAGTCTAGAAAAGAGTATAACTCATACAATCAGGACTTTAAACTCATGGGTTTAGTCAAAAATTTGTCAATCGGCATTCTCGGTACTGGATTCTTGGTGTTGGCAACAGCAGCCCAAGCCAAGGCTGTAACATTAACTTACGACACAAGTATTGGCAGTCCTGGCTTCGGCCCTGGACAACTGTTTGTTCCTCAAGGCATAACGGTGGATAGCCAAGGGAATACCTACATAGCTAATGGACGCGGTGTTAACCCGGATGGTACTCCTAACTACAACCTTGGTGACAAAATTGAAAAGTTTAGTCCTAGTGGTCAGTATATTGGAGCAATTGGCTCCGGCGGCACAGGGCCAGGACAGTTTGACGAGCCAACAACTGTAGACTTTAATCCCGTAACAGGGGATTTGTATGCAGGTGATGTTCACAACAACCGTGTGAATCAATTCGATTCTCAGGGTAAGTTTATTAGATCCTTTGCAAATGGAGATTTTACCGGTCTCATACCAGGTAGATTTTTCTTTGGGCCATCTGGTGTAACATTTGACAAAACTGGCAACGTTTACGTTGGTGATTTTAACGGCGAAAGAATCCTTAAATTCACACCAGACGGAAAGCAAATTGGTGTCATTGGTGGCAAGGTGGGCACTGCACTTGGAGAAACTCAAGGTGTAGCAGGTGTAAGAATTTCCCCGGTTAGTGGAAATATCTTTCTAGCTGACCAGTATAACAACCGCATTCAAGTACTCGATCCAAATGGTAAACCTCTGTACGCATTTGGTTCAACAGGTAGCGGACCTGGACAGCTTCTTCAGCCAATTGGCATCGAAGTGGACGACCAAGATAATGTTTATGTAGCTGATTCTATCAACAGCCGCGTTCAGGTATTTGATAAAAACGGTAAGTTTCTGACTTCCTACGGTCAACCAGCCCTAGATGCATCAGGCAAACCAGTCCCACCTCCAGGATTAACTGACCCCCCATTTGGCAATCCCCTTGACCTCACTCCAGGCAGATTTAACTGGACGGGTGGTACAAGCCTCAAAGATGGCAAGCTTTATGTGGGCGATTTCTTCCAAGGTCGCGTCCAAGTGTTAAATGTAGAGGGCACAACTCAAGTACCTGAACCTAGTTCAATATTGGGTTTAGCATTGCTCGGATTTGGGGCTGCTACCGTTACATTGAAGAAACGTGGGCAACAAAAGCCAGTCTTCAGTTTAGAGAAGGAACTGCAAAAACAGTGCTGAGTTTTGATGCTTGAGTAACAGTTTCGTAGGGTGCGTTAGCCAAGGATATAACCCACCATCTTAATAATTTTGGTGCCGTACTCTCGGCCGTAACACACCCTACTGGCTCTCCTAAGAAATTTTCAAAACAAGGGAGATAAAAACTGGGTAACACAACAAAGCCAACATTATCAAGGTGCTTCCAGGACATTAACAGCTCATGCACATTCTGATTTATTCATACAACTATCATCCAGAACCAATTGGTATTGCACCTTTGATGACTGAACTAGCAGAAGGGCTGGTGAAGCGAGGGCACCAAGTACGGGTAATCACAGGTATGCCTAACTATCCTCAGCGTCAGATTTACGATCGCTATCGGGGTAAGTTATACGTTACTGAACATAAAAAGGGTGTTAAAATTCAGCGTAGTTATCTGCGGATTAAGTCTAAACCTAACCTTATAGATCGGCTACTGCTAGAGTTGAGCTTTGTTTTTACGAGTTTGCCACAAGCTCTCAAGGGACAGCGACCTGATGTGATTCTCTTAACAGTTCCGCCGCTACTAGTTTGCTTACCTGCAACTTTAATCGGTTGGCTATACAACTGCCCAGTAGTGCTGAATGTGCAAGATATCCTCCCGGAAGCTGCGGTGCGTGTTGGACTTATTAAAAATAAGTTGATGATTTCAACTCTGGAAGCTCTAGAGAAATTTGCCTACCGAACTGCACATACTATTAGCGTGATTGCGGATGGCTTTGTAGATAATTTAATAAATAAAGGTGTACCTGCTAATAAAATTGCCTGCATTCCAAATTGGGTGAATCTAAATTTTATCCGCCCTTTACCGAAAGAGAATAACTCTTGGAGAGCTTCTCATCAACTCGATGGTAAATTTGTAGTGCTTTATTCAGGTAATATTGCTCTGACGCAAGGTTTGGAGACAGTAGTAGAAGCAGCAGCTCGCTTGCGTCATCTAAAAGAAATTGTTTTTGTCGTAGCCGGAGAATCTCAAGCTCTCGAAAGGTTGCAAAAACATTGTCTTGCTTGTGGGGCAAATAATGTTTTACTTTTACCATTGCAACCGCGAGAAAAACTACCGCAAATGTTGACAGCCGCGAATGTCGGGTTGATTGTGCAAAAACGCAATGTAATTTCCTTCAATATGCCTTCTAAAATACCACTGTTGTTAGCCAGTGGTCGCCCAATTGTGGGTTCAGTTCCCGCCACTGGTACTGCTGCCAAAGCTATCAAAGAAAGTGGCGGTGGTATTATCGTTGAGCCAGAGTCAGCAGATGCTTTGGCGACTGCGGTATTGGATTTATATAATCAGCCAGAATTAGCAGCAAAATTAGGGCGTGAAGGAAGAAAGTTTGCGGTAGAAAACTATTCCTTTGAGCAAGCGTTAAATCGGTATGAAGAGTTATTTTCTGATGTGATTGCCAAAGGAGCAACAACTTTGGATATCTTGCCCGAAATGAATTCTAAAAAATCACTTGTTGATATTTGAAAATTGGGGACAGGAAAAATGCCTTTGAAATCCTCTTATTCAGATCAGCTGAAAAAAAACGACCAAAGCTTGATCGCCTTACTGAGCGATCGCCTATCATTATTAGCAGTATCAGAACTTCCTTCTTTAGATGAACAACTGGCTGATGTGGCTCCCCTACTTGCTCAAGCTGGTATTCCTGAGTCTGTTTGGGCAAGTGTGCTCAAGAGTTGTCATGCCACTCTAATTCCTAAATATGCAACAAATCATGTCAGTCCCCGACAAATTACGATCATCGGTGGAGGCGGCAGGATGGGAAGATTATTCAAAGAGCAACTTTCGATAGTGGGTCATAATGTTAGCGTTCTTGAACACGAGGATTGGGAGTATGCAGATCAACTGTTGAGTCAGGCAGAATTAGTCTTAGTAAGCGTTCCCATTCAGCATACGGTTGATGTTATCAAGCGTGCAGCTAAATACCTTGCCTCAACTACAGCTTTGTGTGACATCACGAGTATTAAAACACAACCAACTCAAGCAATGCTCGAACACCATTCAGGCCCAGTCATGGGCTTACACCCCATGTTTGGGCCAAATATCAAATCGTTTTTAGGACAAAAAGTGGTGGTGTGTCCAGGTCGGAACGATGATTCATTTCAATGGTTATTAGACTTTATTAAAAGTAAAGGTGGAGAGTTAATTGTTTGCACACCTGAAGAACATGATAAAATGATGGTGATTGTTCAAGCAACGCAGCACTTTTGTAGATTTAGTCTTGGCGTTTTCTTGGCACATGCAAGAATTGACATAGAGCAGAGCTTAACAATGTCAACTCATAACTACCGACAAGAACTTGACATTGTTAAACGTTTGTTTTCTCAAAACCCCCACTTATGTGTGGATATTATGCTAGCTACAGAAGAAAGGTGTGATGCAATTAGCTTTTTAGCTAATACTTACAGCCGTTTGGCGAGACTGGTGGCGAAGAAGGATAGAGACGCATTAATTAAAGAATTTGAAAATACTCAAAGCTTTTTTGAAGAGAAAATTAAAACTTTTTTACAGCCTTTAAACACAACTTCTAAAACGGTTCAACGAGATTTTCAAGCACAGATGCACACAAATATTAGCATTTAAAGAAGAAAAAGTATGCTGATAGACATCTTTCACGATACCGTATGCCCCTGGTGCAGAATTGGCAAAAAGCATCTGTTTGATGCACTGGCACAATGGCAAGAAGAAGAAGTACATATCCGCTGGCATCCCTTTCTTCTAGACAATACTATTCCTGCTGACGGCTACGAATTTCGCAGCTTTATGCAAAACAGAAAAGGTATCGAAACGGAACAACTGCAACATCTGTTTGATAGTACGCGGCGCGCAGGTGAGGCGGCTGGAATCAAGCTAGATTTTGACAAAATCCGTTTGGCTGTCAATACTAAGCTTTCTCACCAACTGATTGCACTTGCACCCGCAAACGTAAAACACGATGTCGTAGAAGCTATTTATAAAGCTTACTTTGAAGACGGTTTAAATATCGCAGATATTAACGTTATTGTTGCCATCGGTACAGCATACCAGATGGATTCTACGGAATTACGCCTACAATTAAATGATTCTGATGTGGGTGATGCAGTTGTGGCTGAATCCATATTTGCTCGGTTAAATGGCATCAACAGTGTGCCGTTCTTCATGATCAATAATAAAGTCAAGGTAGATGGTTCTGACTCGGTAGAAATGTTCCTTCAAGCTTTGAATGGTGCCGCACTTATAGATATATCAGCAAAAATATGGTGATTGACATAAAGCAAAAAAGTACATTAATTCATCAACGTGTTTCGGTTACTTTTAACTACGAGGTTTACTTTACCCAAAATTTATTTGAGTTGAAAAACCCCACGTTAGCCCAAGTAATTACGGCAGATGGGGAGACAAAGCCGAAGAAAGTAGTAGCAGTAATAGACGCAGGAATATTGCAGTATCAACCTGAATTGGTTAAGCAATTAGTAGCGTATACCAACTTTTATGCAGAGATACTAGCGATCGCAGCCCAACCGATGATAATTTCGGGAGGAGAAGCTGCTAAAAACGATCGCACTTTGCTAGAGCAAATCCATGAACTGATTGAAGCCGCCGGATTATGTCGCCATTCCTACTTATTAGCGATCGGCGGTGGGGCGGTGTTGGATTTAGTCGGATATGCTGCTGCAACTGCTCACCGAGGAATTCGCCTTATCCGCATTCCGACGACGGTATTAGCACAAAATGATTCCGGCGTTGGAGTAAAAAACGGCATCAATGCCTTTGGTAAAAAGAACTTTCTGGGCACATTTGCGCCACCTTATGCAGTTGTAAATGACTCTGCCTTTTTGACAACTCTAGATGATCGCGATTGGCGTTCTGGAATTGCAGAAGCAATCAAAGTGGCGCTGATTAAGGATGCTAACTTTTTTTATTTTATCCATTTCCACACCGCAGCCCTTGTGCAGCGAGATATGGACACTATGCAAGAGATCATCTATCGTTGCGCTCAGTTGCACTTAGAACACATTGCCAACAGTGGCGATCCTTTTGAAATGGGTTCGTCTCGTCCTCTGGATTTTGGACATTGGGCGGCTCATAAACTGGAGCATTTGACAAATTATCGCTTGCGTCATGGTGAAGCAGTTGCGATCGGTATCGCTTTGGATAGCACCTATTCCTATTTAGTAGGACTACTGAATTATTCAGACTGGCAACGGATATTAAATACTTTATCAGCGTTGGGTTTCACGTTGTATGTGCCAGAACTAGCTGATAAGTTATCACAATTGGAACATCCTCATTGTTTGTTCCGAGGTTTAACTGAGTTCCGCGAACACTTGGGTGGAGAATTGACTTTAACGTTGCTACAACGCATTGGAAAAGCAATTGAAGTTCACGAGGTGGATTTGTTTTTGTACAGGAAAGCAATATCGCTGTTGCGAGAATTAAGGGTGGAATTTTAAATGCTCCAGGTAGCAGATAAAAGCGCACAGTAGCGTAGAGTTTTGATGCGAACTTGTGAAATAATCTATTACCTTTGAGGGAGGCGGCGAATTGCAAATAGCGTTGCTAATAAATATATTAGAAAAGTAGTATAAAAAGCGAATAAATTGACACCTAATCGAAAAATTTTTCAATGTATTATCTGCTTGATATCTAGTAGTCTTAAATAAGAAGTAAAAAGTTTTTCATGACAATTTTTCAAAAGAATATGCCTATTTGGATAACTTCAATTAAATGGAATCGCCTAATCTTGATTTATTTTTAATTTGAAGAGACTTACCAATAATCAGTAATGGCTTTTGACTAATGACTAACTAATAAATATTCCAGAAAAATTACCCATGATTTTTGATTCCCGTTCCTACAAAACCCTTGGTGGTGTAAACGTTTCTCGCTCCATCAGAGAAGTTAAGATGGACACTGCCCTCGAAGATATTCTGTTCCACTTAAATTCTCAGCGTGGAGGCTTGCTAAGGAGCAGCTACGAATATCCAGGGAGATACAAGAGGTGGGCCATCGGATTTGTCAATCCACCGTTAGAATTGACTACACAGGAAAATACTTTTACTTTCATAGCGTTAAATGAACGCGGGCAAGTACTTTTACCATTCCTCTTAGAGTGCTTATCCCAATCAAAACAACTTGAGAAAGTTACTCAAGATAATAACTATCTTGTAGGCTTTGTTAAACCTACGAAAAAATTATTTACTGAAGAAGAACGGAGTAAACAACCTTCAGCGTTTACAGTTATCCGCGAAATCCTACATACTTTTTCTAGTCAAGAAGACGAACATTTAGGATTATATGGTGCTTTTGGTTACGACTTAGTTTTCCAATTTGAACCAATTAATCAACGTTTGGAACGTTCTACAGATCAGCGAGATTTAGTGCTTTATCTACCTGATGAATTGATAGTTGTTGACTACTATCAGCAACGTGCATTTTGTCTAAAATATGAATTTGAAACAGTGCATGGTAGCACTAAGAATCTAGCTCGAACAGGTGAGTCTGTAGATTATCGCGGAAAACATCTTTTACCGAATCAAACTGCTGACCATAAAATAGGCGAATATGCGAAAAAAGTTGAGATTGCACTCAATTATTTCCGCCGAGGCGATTTATTTGAAGTAGTTCCCAGTCAAAACTTTTTTGAGGGCTATGAAGACCAACCCAGCAAGCTATTTGAAACTTTAAAGGAAATAAATCCTAGTCCTTATGGGTTTATTTTTAATCTAGGTGGAGAATATCTAATTGGTGCATCTCCAGAAATGTTTGTGCGGGTTGAAGGTAAGCGGGTAGAAACTTGTCCAATTAGTGGCACTATTAGCCGGGGACAAGATGCTCTTGACGATGCGGTGCAAATTCGTCAGTTACTCAACTCTCACAAAGATGAAGCTGAGTTGACCATGTGTACTGATGTTGATCGCAATGACAAATCTAGAATCTGCGAACCTGGTTCAGTACAAGTCATTGGTCGTCGCCAAATTGAATTATACAGCCACTTAATTCATACTGTGGATCATGTTGAGGGTACACTGCGATCGCAATTTGATGCCTTAGATGCCTTTCTCTCACATACATGGGCAGTTACAGTCACTGGCGCACCCAAAAAAGCCGCAATAGATTTTATTGAACAGCATGAAAAGAGCGCTCGACGTTGGTATGGTGGAGCAGTTGGTTATTTAAATTTCAATGGGAATTTAAATACTGGATTAATTCTGCGGACAATTCGATTAAAAGACTGCATCGCCGAAGTGCGAGTTGGTGCTACTGTCCTTTATGACTCCATACCACAAGCAGAAGAACAAGAAACAATTACCAAAGCTGCGGCTTTATTTGACACGATTCGTCGTGTTAAGCAAACGAGTCAGAAAGTTGATGAGTCCAGGTCTATAAAATTAAGTAAACCTATCCCAGGTGTAAAACCTAGCAAACGCATCTTATTAATAGACTATGAAGACTCATTTGTTCATACCCTAGCCAATTACATTCGCCAAACTGGTGCAACCGTTACCACATTACGTCACGGGTTCTCTGATTCACTTTTTGATACAGAACGACCTGACTTAGTTGTTTTATCTCCTGGCCCTGGTAGACCAAGTGATTTTGGGGTTTCAGAGACTGTCGGCGCTCTTCTTTATCGCCAAATTCCCATTTTCGGAGTTTGTCTGGGGCTGCAAGGCATCGTTGAAGCTTTTGGTGGAGAATTGGGAGTTCTCAACTATCCTCAACATGGTAAATCCTCACGTATTTTCGTCACCGATTCCAATTCTGTCACCTTCAAAAACTTACCAGAATCCTTTGCAGTGGGTAGATATCACTCATTGTTTGCCCTACCGCAACGTTTGCCAAAAGAACTTAAGGTGACAGCAATTTCTGACGACGACGTAATTATGGCCATTGAACATCAGACACTTCCCATCGCTGCCGTTCAGTTTCATCCAGAATCAATCATGACTTTAGCCGGAGAAGTCGGTTTGGAAATCATTAAAAATGTGGTGTATGCATATACGCAAACTAAAGAGTCATTAGTCATTGGTCATTAGTCATTAGTCAAGAGTTGCCTCGTTCCTATGCTCTGCATGGGAATGCCATCCTTGAGGCTCCGCCTCATAGATTAACAAAGTATGTTCAGTTTAATTCCCCTGCCTCTTGTGGCAGCAGGTTTTGATCCCTAATTAAAATCCCCGTCACAAAACGTAATTGCGAATTGCGAATTGGTTTAAGAGTGTTTTTAGTCGTATCAGCCAGGCAGAGCCTGCATAGAAGGCATTCCCAGATGGAATCTGGGAACGAGAAACCGACGAGAAACGAGAATAACAAGAATACAAGATAATTAGTGATTTACCCATCTCCTGCCACTTCCCTAGCAGTTTATGATTAACCAAGTTGTTACTTCCCGCCATATTCTCGAAGAAATTGTGTTGCATAAAAAGCAAGAACTTGCACAAATGCAGCAAGAATTGCCTTTAGCCTCCTTGCGAAAACAGTTAAATGCAGCCCCGACTGTGCGAAATTTCCTGACTGCTTTGCAGGAAAATCCCAACCAACCTAGCTTAATTGCCGAGGTAAAAAAAGCATCACCTAGCCGTGGGATTATCCGCGCAGATTTTGATCCAGTAGCTGTTGCTCAAGCTTATGAACGAGGCGGTGCGGCTTGTCTATCAGTCCTGACTGACCAAAAGTTTTTTCAGGGCGGTTTTGATAATCTGCGTAATGTGCGTCAGCAAGTGGCATTACCCCTACTGTGCAAGGAGTTCATCATTGACCGCTATCAAATTTATTTAGCACGGACAGCAGGTGCAGATGCAGTGTTGTTGATTGCTGCGATTTTATCAGATCAAGAACTCCAAAATTTTTTGCGAGTGATCCACGATTTAGGGATGAATGCACTAGTAGAAGTCCATACCTTAGCGGAACTCGATCGAGTGCTAAAGCTTGACGACTTACATTTAGTAGGAATCAACAATCGCAATTTAGAAGATTTTACCCTTGATTTAGGAACAACACAGCAACTTTTAGCAGAACGTCAACAACAATTACAAAGTTTGGATATCACCGTCGTCAGTGAGTCTGGACTATATACACCTGCTGATTTATCTTTTGTCGCTGAGGCTGGCGCCCGTGCAGTTTTAATCGGAGAGTCCTTAGTTAAACAAAGCGATGTAGAACAAGCTGTGCATAGTCTTTTAAATACTGAGTTCTAAAGGGAGCCAAAAAAATAAAGCTCTGATACTCATTAAATGGAGTTCAAAGACTCGTTAATGGAGTTCAAAGACTCGACGACAAAAAATGTCGGCTGGACATCCCTGATTGCTAAATATTGATTCTTCCACAACTATTAACCAACTATTAACTATTTTTCGGCATGACTTTTATCTCCACTTCCTTTCAAACTTTACGCGATCGCCAACAGTGTGCTTTAATCCCTTTTATCACAGCAGGCGATCCTAACTTAGAAACCACCGCCGAGGCTTTACGCATTTTAGATCGCAATGGTGCTGACTTTATCGAGTTGGGCGTTCCTTACTCCGATCCTCTTGCAGATGGGCCTGTGATTCAAGCAGCAGCAACCCGCGCTTTGCAAAAAGGCACTAAATTAGAGCAAGTGCTAGAGATGTTACAAAGGGTGAGTCCTAGCCTGAAAGCGCCGATAATTCTATTTACTTACTACAATCCCATTTTGCACCGGGGTATTAAGTCATTTTTGGGAAAAATTGCCGCTGCTGGGGTGCGAGGGCTGGTAGTGCCAGACTTACCCTTAGAAGAGGCAGAAGAATTAATACAAACCGCCGCATCTTTCGGAATTGAGGTAATTTTACTCGTAGCTCCTACCAGTTCCAAAGATAGGATTGAAGCGATCGCTCGTCAATCTCAGGGTTTTATCTACCTGGTGAGCGTTACAGGTGTTACAGGTATCCGCTCTCAACTCCAAAACCGCGTAAAGCATTTAATTACAGATTTGCGAAGTGTCACCGATAAACCCATTGGCGTTGGTTTTGGCATCTCAGATCCAGAACAAGCACACCAAGTAATGGAATGGGGTGCAGATGCGGTGATTGTTGGTAGTGCCTTTGTTAAACGGTTAGCTGAAGGTAGCCCAATTGAAGGACTGCAAGCAGTAGAAAAACTTTGTCAAGAACTTAAAACAGCCATTACAGAAAGTCGGCGCGAAAGTCCATCTCTTCAAGAGGTGAGATAAATTTACCCCCCAACATAGGCAGGGCTGTTTCATTCCCTTTCAAACAGGATTTGTCAAGATGGTTAGCGAGAAAATTGTAAGTAAAAGTGACCCTGAGATGAACATTTAAGCACTTAAATATCAGTAAGATAGTTCATTTTATCGGCACGCTGGTAACAAAATAACTAATTTTTAATTGCTATAACCCTTGATTTTTAAAGTTTTTTAGGGAACGAAACAGCCTTGCCCAACTTAGGGAGTTCTAAATTCTGACTTCTTAATTTCTCTTTCTTGCTCCTTTCTCCGTGCCGCGCCAGTTGCTACAACGGGGGAAACCCCCTCTGAGCGACTGCCTCACCGCAACGCACTGGCTTCTCTGCGCCTCTGTGGTTCGTTTTCTTGGATAATTTATTTCTTGCAAATCCCTAAGACAATGAAACTCCTGCTGAAATCTGTCAAAATATTAATTTATAGCGTACTTTTAGTTAGCGCCTGCGCCCTTACAGTCTTTGCCCACGATCGCACTGATCACGGACAATACAAATATCATTGGCATTACAATTTTCCACCACAACAGGCTCACCAAGCTGTCAGAAAGAACGCAACTGACCTGACACCAGCAGAAAAAACAGCCTTTGTTAAGGCTATCAAAACCTTAAAAACGATAATTCCCGCAGGTAGCAAGGTCAGTATTTACGACCAATTTGTTGCCATACATTTAGGGGCAACACGCTTGATTCATAACCATAAAGGGCATTCCGATGGTTCGGTTCAGGAACTTGCTCATGAAAATGCCGCCTTTTTCCCTTGGCATCGAGAATATATCCGCAGATTTGAACAAGCTCTGCAAGCAGTAGACCCAACTGTTAGCCTCCCATACTGGGATTTGACTGACCCCATAGCACTTGATGTGATTTTTAAGGATGACTTTCTTGGTTCTAACGGTCAAGGAGTAACCATCAAAATTCCAAATCAGGGAAATTTTACAGGCGGCGCTGTACAGTCTGGGGCTTTTTCTGCTGCAAATGGCTGGGTTATGAATCCAGTCTTAAACATTGACCCAGATACCAACATATCACTAGGTACATCACTTGTACGCTTTCTACGATTACCTCCTGCCAGTGATTACCCTCTGCCCAAAAAAGATATTGAGCGTGCCCTTGCTCTTAATAACTATTCTCTATTTCGCCCTGCTTTGGAAGGATTTATCTCTGTAGATGAGCAAGGTAAAATTACCCCAGGAGGATTCATACACAATTACATTCATGGTTTAGTTGGTGGGGTAGAGATAGACGCGAGTAGGACACCCATAAAGTTTAAGCCTTTAGGTACAATGAGCAATATCCCCAGTTCACCTTATGACCCAGTGTTTTGGTTGCATCATGCGAATATAGACCGCCTCTGGGCTGAATGGCAAGACAACGGTCATCAAGGTAGCGATTTTTATCCTGCTGATGGTCAGCCTTATGGACACAATCTTAAAGACCGAATGTGGCCTTGGGACGGCGGTATGTCTACCCCTAAAGCTACGGCATTAGGAGATTTAGTATCTCTATTACCAAATTTTGACTCGGACGATTTGGTGCGGCCTATAGACGTTTTGAATCACAGAAAACTGGGCTATACTTACGAAACCTTTGAAAAGAAAGCGGGAAGAGAATTTTATCTGTGGCATAAGTTTTTTCATATGTGGCATAAGTTCTAAAAAGTTAGAACGAGAGTAAAAAATACTTGAACGTAAAAGGATTTTAATCAATGGTAAGCATACAAGATATCAACACTACGATTTCGGCTGCAACTGTCCAACCAGATTCTTTGGGTAGGTTTGGAAAATTCGGCGGTAAATACGTCCCAGAAACTTTAATGCCTGCATTAACTGAGTTGGAAGCGGCGTTTCATCAATATCGCAATGAGCCGAGTTTCCAAGCGGAACTGCAAAACTTATTACGTGACTATGTGGGACGGCCCAGCCCATTATATTTTGCTGAACGGCTGACAACAAACTACGCTAGACCAGATGGCACGGGAGCGCAAATTTATTTAAAGCGCGAAGATTTAAATCATACAGGCGCTCACAAAATTAATAATGCTTTGGCTCAAGTGTTGCTAGCCAAGCGCATGGGCAAGCAACGGATTATCGCAGAGACAGGGGCAGGTCAACACGGGGTTGCGACTGCAACTGTATGTGCGCGGTTTGGTTTGAAATGTGTGATTTACATGGGCGTCCACGATATGGAACGCCAAGCCCTGAACGTGTTTCGCATGAAGTTGATGGGGGCAGAAGTTCGTCCAGTAGAGGCAGGTACGGGAACTCTCAAGGATGCAACTTCTGAAGCAATTCGGGATTGGGTGACGAATGTGGAAACAACCCATTACATCCTGGGTTCTGTTGCCGGGCCCCATCCCTACCCGATGATTGTCCGTGATTTCCACGTGATAATCGGTGTAGAAACTCGCGCTCAGTCTCTAGAAAAATGGGGAGGATTACCAGATATTCTACTGGCTTGCGTGGGTGGAGGTTCCAATGCGATCGGCTTATTCAATGATTTTGTGCATGAACCTTCGGTGCGCCTAATCGGAGTGGAAGCGGCAGGTGAAGGTGTAAACACAGAAAAGCACGCTGCTACCTTGACAAAAGGGCGAATAGGTGTATTGCACGGTGCAATGAGCTATTTACTCCAAGATGATGATGGTCAAGTAATCGAAGCTCATTCAATTAGCGCAGGATTAGACTATCCCGGCGTTGGCCCTGAACATAGTTATTTAATGGATCTTGGTCGCGCCGAATATTACAGTGTTACCGATAAACAGGCGTTAGATGCATTTCAAAGGCTTTCGCAATTAGAAGGGATTATTCCAGCCTTGGAAACTGCTCATGCGATCGCTTATCTAGAAACCCTTTGTCCTCAGTTAGAAGGCAGCCCCCGCATTGTCATCAATTGCTCTGGCAGAGGTGACAAGGATGTGCAAACCGTCGCAAAAGTCCTGAATCACTAGTATATAGGACTTACGCAAAACTACACGCGCTTTAGGGCAATTCATGTAGTTATCAAACAGAATAAAGGTGCCAGTCGCCAGAATTCACTTGGGTATTTTGTGCGACTGGTGGATGAATAAACGGCGTTTAAGACCCCCACAAAACAAGAAAATTTGGTGGTCTTCAATCAGTGGCGGGTCTGAATCCCCCACTGATTGCATTCTGACTCCTGAATTCTGACGAATGTATTCTTCTTCAATTGCGTAAGTCCTGGTACAGTGCGACACAAATAAAGTTTCACTCTCGATTCCGACAGTGTATTCATATTGGACATCGATTGAAGGAAGTTTAGGGATATTCTTTTCTCTATGATTATTCTCCACTCAATGCATCACGATTGAGTACATATTTTTTTACAGGCGATGCGTACGGTGGGCTACCCCTACGTTAAAAATAAAGCACTGCGCTTTGGGTCTGCTTACAGTGGATTGATTAAAGATAGCAAAAAGCTGCGAGTTTAGAGAACAGTTGTTAGTTAGTTTAAGTATGGCAAAATGAAAACATCATTTCTCTTTACTGATGGTTAAATTCAATGCTTGCCAGTCATATTCTCCGCAATCGCTATAAAATAATCAAGCTATTGGGAAGCGGTAGCTTCGGAATCACCTATTTAGCTGAAGATTTAGATTTACCTGACCATCCTCTGTGTGTTGTCAAAAATCTTCGGCAAAGGCAAAGCCCAGAAGAGTTACAAATCTTTATTAATTTTTTTAACAAGGAAGCGAAAGCTTTATATCGCTTAGGTCGTGAGTACAGTCAAATTCCACAACTTTTTGCCCACTTTGAAGAAGAGGGTGAATTTTATCTAGTACAAGAATATATTGATGGACATGATTTGAGTCAGGAAATTTTCTCTGGTAATAAGTTAAGTGAAGCTAATGTAACACAGCTTTTAAAAGAAATCTTAGAAGTATTAACAATTATTCATAATCAAAATATCATTCATCGAGACATAAAAGCACAAAACTTAATGCGCCGTAATAGTGACGGCAAAATAGTATTAATAGACTTTGGATCTGTTAAGGAAATTAGCAAATTAACAGTCAATCCTCAAGAAGTAACCAACGTCTCTGTTGTTATTGGCACTTCTGGCTATATGCCTAACGAACAGTTAAATGGGTATCCCAAGTTATCCAGCGATGTTTATGCAGTGGGAATGTTGGGAATTTACGCTTTAACTGGGATTAGACCCCAAGAACTACCGAAAAATCCAGACACTTTTGAAATAATTTGGCGAGATCGGGCTTCAGTTAGCCCGTTTCTAGCAAATGTGTTAGATAAAATGATACGTTCTAACTTTAAGGAACGCTATCAAACAGCAGGTGAGGCGTTGCAAGCCCTAACAGCAGCATCATCTGAATCCATACAGGTAACACCACCGCCTTCATCAATTTCACCACCATCACATTTTTTTATAGCAAACCAGAGACTTTTGATTGGCGCCGGAGTCTTAGTAAGTCTACTTTTTGGGATCGGATTATTATTTATAAATTTTTCAAGACAACCCACAACTAATCTGACGCGTATTCCAAATTCGGGACAACCTATACCTAATTCGGAACAACCGACACTCGTTCCAAAACAACCATTACCTAATGCAGGAGAACTTACACCCCAGCCAGGGTTGACAACGCCAGAAATACCAGGTATAAAACAACCTATAACTGATGCAGAAACATGCCCAGAACCTATATCTCCAGTCCCAAATACTCGACCCAACTGGGTAGATCAGAAAAATCATAATAATAAATATTATGGAGAACTAAAAAATGGACAGCCCAACGGTTGTGGAACTTACATTTTGGCAAATGGTAATAAATATGAAGGAAAAATCAACCAAGGTAAATATGATGGTATGGGAACCTTCATATTTAAAGATGGAAGTCGCTATGTAGGTCAGTTCAATAATAATTCTTACGTAGGTTTAGGTAAATTTATTTATATAAATGGCTGCGAATACATAGGTGAATTCAAGCAGAGTAAATTTGATGGTCAAGGAACCTGTATATCTCAGAATGGCATCCATAAAAGTGGAATTTGGCATCAGGGTAAATTGCAAGGAAAAAATCAGACTTGCTGCAACTAGTGTGTTATTTCAGAAGTCTGTTTTCTAGTTAATTCCCGCTAATTAATTATCATAAAATACGAGGAAAGTTGATGTTATTTTTAACTTTTTGTTCTGTCTAGTAGCATGGGCAATGCCCAGCCTAGTTAAAGTTTTTAATGATTTAGGATTCCTATATTTTTGAATTAATAAATAAGTTGTTATAATAATATCAATTAAAGATTGTAAATTTACTTATTATGAGCGTATAGAACTAAGCTAATGAGCATTTAAGTTGCATAAAAGCAGGGCTGAAGTCCTTACTACAAGCGAATCATTCTGGAAAAATGAATGACGATTAGCTTACTGCCATTTTAGTTCTAGCGCTTTCTGATGCCTTGCTTTTGTTTATATATAAACGAAACAATCAGGATTTATCGTTTGATTGATTTTCCAACGTTGAAAGCGATGCCCTTCTCTACGAGACCCTTCTCTATGAGACGCTCCGCGAACGGCAAGCTCAGGGCATCGCGCTCGGCGAACGGCGTAGGACTCAGGGTAAGACCTACGACGGGCTACGCCTACGCCTAATATTTTGTCAATAAGCAAGCCGCAAGCCTTAAGGCGATATTTTTTAGTTTTATTGATACTGAGGGGTTCTTATTGACAAGATGCGCTTACCCTGGATAATGAGCATATTACATCTTTGCTAAGTGTTGATATTTTAGAGGAGTGGACAATGAATCAAAAACCATTTATCAAACTGATATTGCTAGTTTCTAAAGCTTATTTAGTTGCTATTAGCAGTTTCGTTATTGCTTTAGAACCATATTTACAGGTGTCTTTAGCCCAACCTCAGCCAGACGCACCACCAACATCAAACCCAACTCCAACTCCACCACCAGATACAACCCCAACTCCGCCACCAGATACAACCCCAACTGCCCCACCAGATACAACCCCAACACCACCACCAGATACAACCCCAACTCCGCCACCAGATACAACTCCAACTGCCCCACCAGATACAACCCCAACTCCGCCACCAGATACAACCCCAACTGCCCCACCAGATACAACTCCAACTACGCCACCAGATACAACTCCAACTACGCCACCAGATACAACTCCAACTACGCCACCAGATACAACTCCAACTACGCCACCAGATACAACTCCAACTACGCCACCAGATACAACTCCAACTACGCCACCAGATACAAAACCAACTGCCCCACCAGCTACAAAACCAACACCAACCCAAGTTATCCCGCGAGATACAAAACCAACACCAACCCAAGTTATCCCGCGAGATACAACAC